>NZ_JAFCWA010000017.1:0-109378 GCF_049897325.1 Janthinobacterium sp. DSP2-3-3
AAGACCAGCTTTACTGCTTCTTCTCGAAGCTCTGGCGTGTATGTTGTTGAGCGTTTCATATGTTCTCCAGTTGGTGAAGTTTGCCAAACAAGAGTGTCCGAAAAAGTCAGGGTACCTCAAGGAACGTGCTGTACTACTTCGATACGGCGGTAAAGCAGTTGCTGAATGTGTTAATTCAAGGGCCTAGAGCCAAGTTCCAGACCCGTTTGTGTCTATACTTGGGTTCGACGCCAACATCAACGACACGCCCCATGATCGCTCGCCAATTGCTGTTCCTGTTTAGCGCCCTTGGCGCCATCAACGGCATTTTCCTGGCCGTCTATTTTTTCAGCCGTCGGCCTCGCTGCCTCGCCGACTGCATGCTCGGTGCATTGCTGCTTGCCGTCGGGGTGCGCACCGCCAAATCTGCCTTTCTCTACTTCAACCCTGCAATCGCACTCGAATTCCGCCAGCTGGGCTTGTCGGCCTGCCTGCTGATCGGCCCCCTGACCTATCTCTATGTGCGCTCTTTCCTGGCCGGACTCGCGCAACTGCCTGCCGGCCAACAATGGCGCTGGCATCTCGGCTTGTCCTTCCTGCTGATAGTCATTGGCGTTGCCTTTCCGTATTCCGTATATCGTTCTGCGTGGGACCATTCGAGTCATGCCATTCATGTATTCTGGCTATGCTACCTGCTGGCAACTGCCAAGTTGCTCTGGCAAAGCCGCCATGCATGGCTGAACGACGGACAGCGGATGGCCACCAGCAGCGTGCTCCCGCTGAGCGTTTTTGCAGGCAGCTGTGTCATGTTGGCCGCGTACGCGAGCACGCCGTTCACGTCCTATATTGTCGGCGCCTTGTCGTTCACCTTCTCGCTGCATGTCGCGGTCATGGTCTTTCTGCTGAGAAAGGAAACCTCGACGCCTGCCGACCCGAAGCAGAAGTACCAGAATAGCCGCCTGACGCACGACGATGCGCTTGCCGTGCTCGCTGCGCTGGAACAACAAATGAGCGGGCAGAAATCCTATCTGAATCCGAACCTCACCCTGGCCCAACTGGCCAAGCGGGCGGGATGCACGCAGGCGCAGGTATCGCAGGTGCTGAATGACAAGCTGAGCAAGAGCTTCAATACCTATGTCAACGAATACCGTATCGCCGAAGCGAAACAGGTATTGACCGACGAGCCGCAACTGAACATGGATATCGTTGCCGAGCGCTGCGGATTCAATTCCAGTTCCACCTTCTACTCTACCTTCAAGAAAGTTGCTGGGCAGACGCCCGCCAGCTTCCGGGCCCAATCCAGCCAGGCGGCCAGGGCCGTTTCCGCGTAAAACCGCTCCGGAATCGCCATTCCGGAGTCTGAAATCATGTTTGGCGACATCAATTCCCCTGTATTTCGATAACTTGTCGACCAACAACGATCTGAAATAGTCGTTGCTCCGATAAACGCAGTTCTTCATTCAGGGTAAAGTCATGATTCAGTTTTTATTGCGAACGGTACTCGCCTGTTGCTTGCTAAGCAGCGCCGCCGTCGGCACCGCCGCAACCGCAGACCAGGACGAAAATGCCATCCGGGAGACCGTGCGCTTGTATCTGCATGGCACCAGCTTCAACGTACAGGACGAGATCAACCAGGCCTTCCATGCCACCGCCCGCCTTTACCTCGATGGCAAAAACGATGCGGAATGGGAGTTGAGCGGTCCGGAATACGCAAAACTCTTTTCCCAAGAGAAAATAGGGCAATTCAATGGGCGTCACGGGCGACTGATCAAGGTGGATGTGAGCGGCAAGGTGGCCACCGCAAAGGCCGAGATCCACATTCCCCAGCAAGGGGTCCGCTATATGGATGTCTTTCTGTTGAAAAAGATCGCCGGCAACTGGAAGATCGTCAGCAAGTCGGCCCATCGCGAGCCATCAGCCGCGCGCCATGCACGCAAGGTGCTGCTGGTCGTGTCGAATGTGCATCAATATCCCGGCACAAAAATTAATGCGGGCAATAATTTCCCCGAGCTGGCCTATACCTATGATGCATTTCGCAAAGCAGGGTACACGGTCGACTTCGTCAGTCCCGAGGGTGGTGCCATTCCTTTGGAAATGATCGTCACGTCGGACGAGCTGCTCAAGAAGCATCTGTACGACAGTGATTTCATGTGGGCACTGGCCCATACCAAGCCCGTCTCCGAGGTCAAGGCAGACGAGTATGCGGGCATCGCTTTCGTCGGCGGCGGCGCGGCCATCGTCGGCATCCCGGAAAACAAGCCGCTCCAAGACATCGCTTTGCGTATCTACGAACAACAAGGTGGGGTGATCGCGGCAATCTGCCATGGCACCGAGGGCATCAAGAATCTGAAGCTCAGTGACGGCACTTTCCTCATCCAGGGCAAGGTGCTCACCTCGTTCCCCGATGCGTTTCTCAACAAGGAATCGGCGATATACAAGGCCTATCCCTTTTCGGCAGAAGGCAGCATCAAGCGCCATGGCGGCATATTCAGGCACGGCGCCAACGGCAAGAGTCACGTCGAGGTCGATGGCCGGTTAGTGACCGGCATGAGCTGGGAGTCGTCCGTCGGCGTGGCGGAATCCATGATCCGCCTGTTCGAGCAGTAGATTTATGGAGCGCGACGCATTTCCGCCACAAAATCATAATGATCGCTGCGGCAATACGAATGCGTGAGCTCCACCGCTTCGCCCGACTCCAGGTAGGCGATGCGCGTAATGAACAGCACGGCCTGGCCATCGGGGATGCCTAGCTGCTTGGCCAGCACGTCCGTCGCATTCATGGCGCGGATGTGCTGCAAGGCGCGCACGGGTGCCTTCTTGATGCTGCTCAAGTATTCATACAGCGAATCGCCCATGGCGGCCGGATCCGGCACCACGCTGAAGGGCAGCACGCTCACTTCATACGCCATCACCACGTCGTCGGCCAGGCGCAAGCGCTCCAGGCGCGCCACTTTCGTATTCTGCGCCAGGCCCAGGCTCAGCTGTTCATCGCTGCTGGCAATGACGACTTCACGCTTGAGCCAGCGCGAGCCGGGGCGGTAGCCGCGCTGCTGCAACTGCTCGGAAAAACTCGACAGGTTCGACAGCGGCTGCTCGATGCGTGGCGCAATATAGTTGCCGGAACCACGGCGGCGCACGACGAGGCCTTGCTCGACGAGCTGGTCGATGGCCTTGCGGGCAGTCACGCGCGATACGTCGAGCAGTTCGGACAGGGTACGTTCGGATGGCAGGGCCTGGTCTACCTGGTAGCGGCCGTTGCGTACGTCATCGCTCAGCTTGCGGGCGATCTGCATATATAAAGGCGAATTGTCATTTAAATCGACCTTGAGTTCTACGCTGGTCTGGCTCATACAGTTCTCCTTGTCCTCCTAGTGTAATAGCGATGGCGCTTGCGCGTAGCCCGTCTACCCATGAATAAATGGAAAATGACCATAAATAACGGTTATACACTTAAAAAAACAATGTTTTACCGTACGTATAGCTTTGCATTATAGATAAATAAGCAATTTTCATTAGCGTAGTAAACCATCGCACCCTATGCTGGCAAGGCCTCCATCCACCATGACACAGGGAAAGCATGATCAACAAAATGAGGGGTTTTCTGGGTTTGCTGCTGCTGGGCACGACCTGGACCGCGCTGGCCGCCCCGCCCGGCAGCGGCACTGAGCAGCTCGCGCAACACGACCAGCAGCGCACGCTCGATGCGGCGCTGTCGGCCATCGTCGATGATCCGCTCCATCCGCTGGCCAGCCTGTCCGTGCTGGCCATCCGTCAGGGCAAGGTGTCGTATCAGCAACAATTTGGCTACCGGCACATCGGCGTTACGCCAGCGGACAGCTTGCCCGTGACGTCGGCCACCCTGTTTCGCATCGCCTCCGTATCGAAGATGATGACCACCCTGGGCCTGATGCGGCTGGTCGAGCAGGGCAAGCTGAGTCTGGATCAGGACGTGGGTATCTATCTGGGCTTTTCCCTGCGCAACCCGCATTTCCCCCAGCAACCGCTGACCCTGCGCAGCCTGCTCAGCCATACTTCCTCGCTGCGCGACGCGGGCGGCTATGCCTGGGGCCCTGAACGCAGCTTGCGCGACGTGTTTACAGCCGGTGGCGACCTCATGTGGGATGCCTCCGCGGCGCCCGGCAATTACTTTACATATAGCAACCTCAACTGGGGCGTGATCGGCACCGTGATGGAAAAGGCCACGGGCGAGCGCTTCGACTTGCTGATGCGGCGTTTGCTGCTCGACCCCCTCGATGTGCGCGGCGGCTACCATCCGGCGGCATTTTCCACGGACGAGGCGGCGAACACGGCCACCTTGTACCGCAAGCGCACGCTCGATACGGAACAGTGGCGTCCAGCCGGTCTCTGGATCGCGCAAGCCGATGATTTCCAGGCGTATCCACCTGCCGCGCCCGCCAGCCTTGCGCGTTATGTGATCGGCAGCAATGCCACCGTCTTCAGTCCCACGGGCGGCTTGCGCATCTCCGCCGCAGGCCTGGGCACGGTCATGCAGATGCTGCTTGACGATGGCCGCCACCAGGGCAAGCAACTATTGCAGCCAGCCAGCATCGCCTTGATGTTTGCCCGGCAATGGCAGCTGGTGCCCGATGGCGACAATGGCAGCAATGGCAGCAATGGCGACAGCGAGCGGGGCCTGTACCGCGCCTGGGGTCTGGGCAACCAGCAATTCGATGCGCTGGCGGGGCAGGGCAATGGCCTGGTCGAGGGCGCCAGCTTCACGGCCGTGGGCCACCTGGGCGACGCGTATGGCCTGGTCTCCGCCTTCGTGCTCGATTTCAAGAACAAGAATGGCATGGTGATGCTGGTGGGTGGCACGGGCAGCGATCCCGCACAGTACCCGGGCACGTATTCCGCCATGGGACGCAGCGAGGAACTGATACTCACCACTCTATACCGTGGTGCAATTGACAAGCATGAAAAATGTGCACTGAAATAGTGCATTCCTGAAAGTTATGGCTGCACCATGATGTTTCATTGGCTCCCCGACCGGCCAGCCTCTAAGCTCTTCCCGAATGCTTCCGCACCATGGGAGCGCAACGCAGCGAGGCAACATGCAGCAACAAGTCATCATCATCGGCGGCGGCGTCGTCGGTTTGACATCGGCCTGGTGGCTGGCCGAGGCCGGCTACAAGGTCACCTTACTCGAACGCAATGAACAGGTGGCGATCGCCGCCAGCTACCGCAATGGCGGCCAGCTCAGCTATCGCTATGTGGCGCCGCTGGCGGACGCGGGCGTACCCTTCAAAGCCCTGCAATGGCTGCTGCAGAAAGATGGTCCGTTGCGCTTCCGTCCCGAAGCGGACTGGCGCCAATGGCGCTGGATGGCCAGTTTCTTGCGTAATTGCAACAGCGCCAGCAATGCCCGCACGACGGCCAAGCTGCTGCAACTGGGCGAATGGAGCCGTGCCGGCATGGCGCAGCTGGAACTGAGCGTGCCGCCCGAAGCGTATGCCTGGCGCGATGCGGGCAAGCTCATCGTCTATCGTTCGCCGGCCATCTTTCAGCGGGCCGTGGCCCGGCCCGAGTCGGAAGAGGCGCGCATCGTCTTGTCCCCGGCCGAAGCGGTGCAGCGCGAACCGGCGCTGGCCGCCTTGCAGGGTTCCTTGGCGGGCGGCATCTTCACGCAAGGCGAAGCGGTGGCCGATTGCCACGCCTTTTGCCTGGCGCTGGAAGCGCGCTTGCTGCAGCATCCGAATTGTTCACTCCTGTTAAAAGGCGAGGCGCGCCGCCTCGTCACGCACCGTGGCAAGATCGCAGGCGTCGACACCAGCCTGGGCTTGCTGGAAGCGGACCACTACGTGCTGGCAGCCGGCATCCAGAGCCGCGACCTGGCCGCCACGGCGGGTATCTACCTGCCGCTGTACCCGCTGAAAGGCTACAGCCTGACGGCGCCCATTCGCGCGCAAGACCGGGCGCCCGAGATCAGCATCACGGATTTCGAACGCAAGGTGCTGTATGCGCGCATCGGTGGCGACTTGCGCGTGGCGGCCATGGTCGACATGGTGGGCGCCGACAACAGCATCGATTGGAACCGCATCGCGGGCCTGACGCGGCTGGCGCGCGAAGCCATGCCGCACGGCGCCGATTACGACCAGGCCACGGCCTGGGCCGGCTTGCGCCCCGCCACGCCGAACAGCGCGCCGCTGGTGGGCGCCAGCAAATATGCGAACCTGTGGCTGAACGTGGGCCATGGCCCGCTGGGCTTTACCTTCGCCGCCGGCACGGCGCGCATCCTGGCCGACCTGATGGCGGGCAAGGCGCCACCGTTCGCGCTGGACTTCCTCAGTCCTCGACAATAAGCGTACCAGCGGCGGCGGCGACCGATGCCGCCGTTATGGCGGATAATTGCGGGACTTTCCTGTTCCCTCATCTCTGTTCATTATTGCCAGCGCATGCCCACACCTTCGACATCTGCCGCCTGCCCCTGTGGCGGCGCCTCCTACGCCAGCTGCTGCGGCCCATACATCGCGGGCAATGCCTTGCCGCCCACGGCCGAAGCCCTGATGCGCTCGCGCTACACGGCGTTTACCTTGCGCGATGAAGCCTACCTGCGCGCTACCTGGCACGCCAGCACCCGCCCCGACGACGCTTTATTTGCGGAAGAAGAAAAAGTTCACTGGCTGGGACTTGAGGTAAAATCTGCTTTACGTTTACGTCAACGTAAAGCAAAATCAGCAGATCAAGCCGAAGAGATACACCGCGACAGCGTGGAATTCGTGGCCCGCTACAAGGTCAACGGCCGCGCGCACCGCCTGCATGAAGTGAGCCGCTTCGTGCGCGAGGCAGGCGAGGGTGCCTTGCGCTGGTTTTATCTCGACGGCAGTTTTCCCGAATAGCGCGACCCGAGAGACCGGGCGATCATAAAAAGGAACCGCAATGCCGCACATCGAAAGCAAACTCAATCCGCGCAGTGAAGATTTCAAGGCCAATGCCGCGGCCATGCAAGCCATCGTCGACGATTTGCGCGACAAGGTGGAGAAAATCGCGGCCGGCGGCGGCGAAGCGGCAGCCGCCAAGCACCTGGCGCGCGGAAAACTACTGCCACGCGACCGCGTGCAAATGCTGCTCGATCCCGGCACGCCCTTCCTCGAGTTTTCCCAGATGGCGGCCTACGCCATGTACCAGGACGCCAAGGGCGTCGATGCGGCGCCTTCCGCCGGCATCATCACCGGCATCGGCAGGGTCTCGGGCCAGGAATGCGTCATCGTCTGCAACGACGCCACCGTCAAGGGCGGCACCTACTACCCGATGACGGTGAAAAAGCATTTGCGCGCCCAGGAAATCGCCGACCAGAACAAGCTGCCCTGCATCTACCTGGTCGACTCGGGCGGCGCCAACCTGCCGAACCAGGACGACGTCTTCCCCGACCGCGACCATTTCGGCCGCATTTTTTATAACCAGGCGAATTTGTCGGCCAAGGGCATACCGCAGATCGCCGTGGTGATGGGCTCTTGCACGGCGGGCGGCGCTTACGTGCCGGCCATGAGCGACGAATCGATCATCGTCAAGGAGCAGGGCACGATTTTCCTCGGTGGCCCGCCGCTGGTGAAAGCGGCGACGGGCGAAGTGGTAACGGCCGAAGACCTCGGTGGCGGCGACGTGCATACGCGCTTGTCCGGCGTGGTCGACCACCTGGCGCAGAACGATTTGCACGCGCTGTCGCTGGCGCGCACCATCGTTTCGAACCTGAACCGCACCAAGCCGCAGCAGATGGCGCTGCGCGAGTCCGTCGAGCCGAAATACCCGACGCAGGAACTGTATGGCGTGATCCCTGTCGACACGCGCAAGCCCTTCGATGTCAGGGAAGTGATCGCGCGCATCGTCGACGGCAGCGATTTCGACGAATTCAAGGCCCGCTACGGCACCACCCTGATCTGCGGCTTTGCGCATATCTATGGCGTCAAAGTGGGCATCATCGCCAATAACGGCATCTTGTTCTCCGAATCGGCCTTGAAAGGCACGCATTTCATCGAATTGTGCTGCCAGCGCAAGATCCCGCTGGTCTTCCTGCAAAATATCACGGGCTTCATGGTGGGGCGCAAATACGAAAACGAGGGCATCGCCCGCAATGGCGCCAAGATGGTCACGGCCGTCGCCACGGCGGCCGTGCCGAAATTCACGGTCATCATCGGCGGCAGCTTCGGCGCCGGCAACTACGGCATGTGCGGCCGCGCGTTTTCTCCCCGCTTCATGTGGATGTGGCCGAATGCGCGCATTTCCGTCATGGGCGGCGACCAGGCAGCCTCCGTGCTGGCGACCGTCAAGCGCGACGGCATCGAAGGCAAGGGCGGCGCATGGAGCGCGGATGAGGAAGCGGCCTTCAAGCAGCCGATCAAGGATCAATACGAACACCAGGGCCACCCATACTATGCCACCGCGCGTCTGTGGGACGATGGCGTGATCGACCCGGCCGATACCCGCATGGTGCTGGGCCTGGGCCTGTCGGCCTCCTTGAACGCGGAAATCCCGGACACAAAATTCGGCATCTTCCGCATGTGATGCAAAGGGACTAAAGAGCATGGAATTCGAAACACTGAAACTGGTCATCGAGGGCAATGTCGCCACCGTGACCCTGAACCGCCCCGACGTGCGCAACGCCTTCAACGAGACGACGATCGCCGAACTGGCCCGGGCCTTTGAAGGCCTGGGACGCAGCGAGATGGTGCGCGCCATCGTGCTGTCGGCGAAGGGCGCAGCCTTTTGCGCCGGCGCGGACTTGAACTGGATGAAGAAGATGGCCGGCTACACGCTTGCCGAAAACCAGGCCGACGCGCTGCAGCTGGCGCAGATGCTGCGCACGATTTACCTGTGTCCCAAGCCCGTGGTGGCAAAGATCCAGGGCGACTGTTATGCGGGCGGCATGGGCCTGGTCGCCGCATGCGATATCATTCTGGTTGCGGAAGACGTGCATTTCTGCCTGAGCGAAGTGCGGCTGGGACTGATCCCGGCCACTATTTCACCGTATGTCATCAAGGCCATGGGCGAAAACGCGGCACGCCGCTATTTCCTGACCGCCGAGCGATTCTCGGCACAGGAAGCGCTACGCATCGGCTTTGCCCACGAGGTAGTCGCTGGCGACGCGCTGGACGCGAAAACCTTGGAGGTGCTGAAAGCGCTGACGGGTAACAGCCCGCACGCCGTGGCGCAAGCGAAAACGCTGGTGCGCGAGATCGCCGGCCAGCCGGTCGACGACGTGCTGCTGGCGGACACGGCCGAGCGCATCGCGCAAATCCGCGCCTCGGAGCAGGGACGCGAAGGCGTGCAATCGTTCCTCGACAAGCGCAAGCCGAGTTGGCTCATGGGCTAGCAATATCACTGGAGCAGTTTTGAAAGCAGAAAAACAATCGGGCTGGGTCGAACGCAGTCTGCGCAGCGTGTGGCACCCTTGCACGCAAATGCAGCACCACGAGACTGTACCGCTCATCCCCGTCAGCCACGGCCGCGGCGCCTGGCTGTATGACCACGAAGGCCGACGCTACCTGGACGCCATCAGCTCCTGGTGGGTGAACCTGTTCGGCCATGCCAATCCGCGCATCAATGCGGAACTGAAGGATCAACTGGACCGGCTGGAACACGCCATGCTGGCCGGATTCACGCATGAACCGGTGATCGAACTGTCGGAAAAACTCTCCGCACTCACCAACGGCGTGCTCGGTCACAGCTTTTACGCCTCCGACGGCGCCTCGGCCGTGGAAATCGCCCTGAAAATGAGCTTTCACGCCTGGCGCAACAGCGGCAAGAGCGAGAAACAGGAATTCGTCTGTTTAAAAGGCAGCTACCACGGCGAAACCATAGGCGCGCTGGCCGTCACGGATGTCGCCCTGTTCAAGGATGCCTACGGCCCCTTGCTGCGCGCATCAACGACCGTGATGTCGCCCGACTTCCGCCAGGCGGCAGAGGGAGAGTCCGCCGAGGATGTGGCGCGCCGCGCCGCCGCCGACGTGGAACTTTTGTTCCAGGAAAAATCGGACAAAATCGCCGCCATCATCATCGAGCCGCTGGTGCAGTGCGCCACCGGCATGGCCATGCATGACCCCTTGTACCTGTCGCTGGTGCGCGCCCTGTGCGACCGCTATCAAGTCCACCTGATCCTCGATGAAATCGCCGTCGGCTGCGGGCGCACGGGCACCTTCTTTGCCTGCGAACAGGCCGGCATCTGGCCCGACTTCGTCTGCCTGTCGAAAGGCATCAGCGGCGGCTACCTGCCTTTATCGCTGGTGATGACGCGCGAAGACATCTACCAGGCCTTCTACAGCACCGACGTGCGGCGCGGCTTTTTGCATTCGCACTCGTACACGGGCAACCCGCTGGCCTGCCGCGCGGCGCTGGCGACCCTGTCGATTTTCAAGGAAGACGATGTGCTGGTGGCCAACCGGGAGCGCGCAGACAAGATAACGCACGCCCTGGCACCGCTGGCGCAGCACGAGCGCGTAAAACACTTCCGCCAGCAGGGCATGATCTGGGCCTTTGACGCCATCGATGCGGCGCCCGATTTTTCGCGCCGCTTCTTCAGCACGGCGCTGGAACACGAACTGTTGATGCGCCCCATCGGTTCGACCGTCTACCTGATGCCGCCGTACATCCTCGACGACGCAGAAATCGCGGGCCTGGGCCAGCAGACCCTGGCCGTCTTCAACAAAGTGATCGGAGCCTGAGATGGAGCTGATCGCGCGATTACAACAGCAGCTGCAGGGGCTGGAAGAGCGCAGCCTGATGCGCCGCCGCCGGACCGTCGACACGCCCTGCACGCCGCGCCTGACGGTGGACGGACGCGACATGCTGGCCTTTTGCAGCAATGACTACCTGGGCCTGGCGTCGCATCCGCGCATCGTGGCAGCGCTGAAAGAGGGCGCCGATCTGTATGGCGCCGGCAGCGGCGCTTCGCACCTGATCAGTGGTCATAGCCGCGCTCACGCACAGCTGGAAGGGCGCCTGGCCGCTTTCGTGGGCGCCAACCTGGAACAGGCGCGCGCCCTGTATTTCTGCACCGGCTACATGGCTAATTTAGCCGTGCTGACGGCCCTGGCCGCCGGTGATGCCGAAGCCGAGATCTTTTCGGAAGCGCTGAACCATGCCTCGCTGATCGACGGCACGCGCCTGGCCCGCGTCAAGACGCGCGTGTATCCGCATGCGGACCTGGACGCGCTTGCGGTCCTGCTGGCGGCCAGCACGGCAGCAACCAAGATCGTCGTCACCGACAGCATCTTCAGCATGGATGGCGACCTGGCGCCGCTGCCCGCGCTGCTGGCCCTGTGCGAGCAACACGGCGCCTGGCTGGTGGTCGACGACGCACACGGCTTCGGCGCGCTGGGCGAGAACGGCCGCGGCGCGCTCGAACACTTCGACCTGCAGTCGCCGCACCTGGTGTATGTGGGCACGCTGGGCAAATCGGCCGGCGTGGGCGGCGCCTTTGTTTGCGCGCATGAGGCAGTGATCGAAACCCTGATCCAGAAGGCGCGCCCGTACATCTTCACCACGGCGGCAGCGCCGGCGCTGGCGCATGCGCTCTTGGCCAGCCTGGACATCATCGCCGGTGACGAAGGAAAACAACGTCGGGTGCACCTGGCGACGCTGGTGGCGCAATGGAACCAAGGCTTGCAGCTGCAACGCTGGCAAGCCTTGCCGTCATTGAGCGCCATCCAGCCCGTCATCATCGGCGACAACGCGGAAATGATGGGCATCGCCGCCCAACTGTACCAGCAGGGGCTGTGGGTAGGGGCGATCCGCCCGCCTACCGTGCCGGCAGGTACGGCGCGCCTGCGCGTGACCCTGTCGGCCGGCCACACGGCGCAGGAAGTGGCGCAATTGATCAACGCAGTCAACACCTTGGAAAGGACTCGCCATGAGCCTTGATGATCCTGTCCTGGCAGAAGTGTCAGCAGTACCGGCCGTGCGGCCGGCACCCGCTACCACCGGCCTGCCATCGCGCTTTGCCTGTTTCGTCACCGGTACCGACACGGAAATCGGCAAGACTTTGACGTCGTCGGCCCTGCTGCACGCGCTGGTCCGGCGCGGCGTGCGCGCCTGCGGCATGAAGCCCGTGGCCGCCGGCGCCGAGATGCGCGACGGCGAACTGCATAATGAAGACGCCGACAGCCTGATCGCCGCCGGCAACGTCACCATGCTGCGCAACCTGACCACGCCCTATATGCTGAAGGAGCCGGCCGCGCCACACATCGCCGCCGCTCTCGACGGCGTGTGTATCGAATCGGTGCCCATCCTGGCCGCCTACCTGGAAATCGCCGCCGCCTCGGACGCCGTCGTGGTCGAAGGCGTGGGTGGTTTTCGCGTGCCGCTGTCGCCCGGTTTCGACTCGGCCGACCTGGCGCAGCAGCTCGACTTGCCGGTGATCCTGGTGGTCGGCATGCGCCTCGGTTGCATCAGCCAGGCCTTGCTGACGGTGGAAGCCATCGAAGCGCGCGGCCTGACCGTGATCGGCTGGGTCGCCAACACCCTGGAAGTGGAAATGCGCTTCCTCGACGAAAATATCGATGCACTGATCGAGCACATCCCGGCGCCGCTGCTGGGCAAGGTGCCGCGCCTGGCGCAGCCCAGCGCAGAAGCGGCGGCGGCGTATCTCGATTTCACCGGTTTGCCCAACTGGCCGGCGCAACATCCGCACAATTAAACCGAACAACTGAACGTATCCAAAAATAGAAGCGAAGGAATCACATGTCTCACGTCCAAGAAGCAGCAAAAACCGTCGAACTGCACCGCCCTGCGGCGCGCATCACCGTGCCGGAAGCGGCCACCTGGCCCGTCGCCGATGTGCTGGCCCTGTTCGACCTGCCTTTCAATGACCTGATGTTCAAAGCCCAGCAAACGCACCGCATCAATTTCCCCGATGGCGACGTGGAACTGGCAACCTTGTTGTCGATCAAGACGGGCGGCTGCGAGGAAGACTGCGGCTACTGCCCGCAGGCGGCCCGCTATGACACGGGCGTGGAAGCGAAAAAAATCCTCGACATCGAGACGGTGCTCGACGCGGCCCGCCAGGCGAAAGCCAACGGCGCCACACGCTTTTGCATGGGCGCCGCCTGGCGCAGCCCGAAAGAGCGCGACATGGAAAAAGTCGAGGAGATGGTGACCAAAGTCAAGGCGCTGGGCCTGGAAACCTGCGCTACTTTGGGCATGCTGGAAGAAGGCCAGGCAGACCGCCTGAAAAACGCGGGCCTCGACTTCTACAACCATAATCTGGACACGGCGCCCGAATTCTACGACAACGTCATCTCCACGCGCGAATACCAGGACCGCCTCGATACCCTGGGCCGCGTGCGCGAAGCAGGCTTGAAAGTGTGCTGCGGCGGCATCGTCGGCATGGGTGAAACGCGTCTGCAGCGCGCTGGCCTGATCGCCCAGTTGGCCAATTTGAATCCGTATCCGGAATCGGTGCCCGTCAACCACCTGGTGCAAGTGGAAGGCACGCCTTTGTATGGCCTGGAAGCGCTCGACCCATTCGAATTTGTGCGCACGATTGCCGTGGCCCGCATCACCATGCCGAAAGCGCGCGTGCGTTTGTCGGCGGGCCGGCGCCAGATGGGCGAAGCCGTGCAAGCCATGTGCTTCCTGGCTGGTGCCAATTCCATCTTCTACGGCGACAAGCTGCTCACCACCGACAACCCGGAAGCGGAAGACGACCGCACCCTGTTGAACAAACTGGGCTTGCAGACGCGCGGCGCCATGCTGGACTCGGTACAGAAAGAGAAGTGCGGCTGCTGATCCAGCCCCCGGGATGCGCCCCGCCAGGGCGCATCCACTCCCAGCGACACCTCAGATAAAAAACTTCCAGCCACGAGCTGCAAAGAGAGAGACCATGTTCACTAAAATCCTGATCGCCAACCGCGGCGAAATCGCTTGCCGTGTCGCCGCTACCGCGCGCCGCATGGGCATCCAGACCGTCGCCGTGTATTCGGAAGCGGACGCCAACGCCAAGCATGTCGCCGTGTGCGACGAAGCCGTCTTGATCGGCCCAGCGCCGGCCAAGGAAAGCTATCTGTGCGGCGACAAGATCATCGCCGTGGCGCTGGCGACAGGTGCGCAGGCGATCCACCCCGGCTATGGCTTCCTGTCCGAGAACGCCGATTTCGCCGACGCCTGCCAGGCTGCAGGCCTGGTCTTCATCGGCCCGCCGGCATCTGCCATGCGCGCCATGGGTTCCAAGTCGGCCGCCAAGTCGCTGATGGAAAAAGCCAACGTACCGCTGGTGCCCGGCTACCACGGCGACGAACAGGATGCCGACTTCCTGCACGGCCAAGCCGACAAGATCGGCTACCCCGTCCTGCTGAAGGCCTCGGCCGGCGGCGGCGGCAAGGGCATGCGCGTCATCGAAAACTCAAACGATTTCAAGGCCGCGCTGGCCTCGTGCAAGCGCGAAGCGATCAGCTCTTTCGGCGACGATAAGGTGCTGGCCGAAAAATACCTGTCGCGCCCGCGGCATATCGAAATCCAGGTGTTTGCCGACACCCTCGGCAACTGCATCTATCTGTTCGAGCGCGATTGCTCGGTGCAGCGCCGTCACCAGAAGGTGCTGGAAGAAGCGCCGGCGCCGGGCATGCCGTTTGACCGCCGTGCAGCCATGGGCAAAGCGGCAGTCGCCGCCGCCAAGGCCGTCGGCTATGTGGGCGCCGGCACGGTGGAATTCATCGCCAACCAGGATGGTTCGTTCTACTTCATGGAGATGAACACACGCTTGCAGGTCGAGCATCCGGTGACGGAAATGATCACCGGCACCGACCTGGTGGAATGGCAGTTGCGCGTCGCCTTTGGCGAGCCGCTGCCGAAAACACAAAGCGAATTGACGATACACGGCCACGCCATCGAAGCGCGCATCTATGCGGAAAACCCGGAGAAGGGCTTCTTGCCGTCGATTGGCACCCTGCGCCACATGCAGTCGCCTTGCGCCGTGACGTTCGAGCTGGGTGGCACGCTGGTTCCGGCCGCCGTACGCATCGATTCGGGCGTGCGCGAGGGCGACGCCATTTCGCCGTTCTACGACCCGATGATCGCCAAGCTGATCGTCTGGGGCGCGGACCGCCGCGAGGCGCTGGCGCGCATGGCGCAGGCGCTGGCCGAATACCAGATCGTGGGCCTGGCCAGCAATATCGCCTTTTTGAAACGCCTGGTTGAAGGTCAGGCATTTGCCAGCGCGGACCTCGATACGGGTTTGATCGAGCGCAATCAAGAGTCGCTGTTCCCCGCCCTGCAGGCGGCGCCCGACACGGCCCTGGCGCTGGCGTCCGTCGCCCTGCTGCTGGAAGAAAAAGCGGCTGCGGAAACGCAGTCGACGCACCGCGCAGACCCGTGGGGCAATGCACTGGGCTGGCGTTTGAACAGCACCCTGGTACGCAGCCTGGCGTTTGCCGATGAATTCGCGCTGGCCGGCGACAGCAAGGCTTACGTAACACGCATCGCCTACCAGACAGATGGCTGGCTGTTCAACGGCCAGCCCCTGACCTTGACGGCGCGCAAAGGCAACGAGCTGCACATCAAGCTCGGTGAGCGTGCCGTGCACGGCACGGTGCTGCGCGACGGGGAGCAGTTCCACGTGTTCACCAACGGCTTGCACACCACCTTGCATTACAGTGACCCGATGGCGCATGCGGGCGAAGTGGAAGCGGAAGGCGGGCGCCTGACGGCCCCCATGCCGGGCAAGGTCGTCGCCGTGCTGGTGAACAAGGGGCAGGATGTCAAAAAGGGCGAGCCTTTGGTCATCATGGAAGCGATGAAGATGGAGCACACCATCGCCGCGCCGCACGACGGCTTGGTGGAAGACGTGCTGTACGCCATCGGTGACCAGGTGGCCGATGGCGCGCCGCTGCTGGCCTTCAAAGCCGCCGCGTAAGGAACGCTCGTGAAAACATCGATGCGCATCCTGTTACAACGCGCGGACGGCAAGGAAGCGGCGTGGATCGCCGACTTTAACAACTTGCTGCCCGAGGCCGAGATTATCTTCTGGCGCGAAGGCGACACGTTCGCGCCATGCGACTACGCCGTCGTGTGGAAGCCACCCGCCGCCATGCTGCCCGTATTGCGCGAAGTCAAAGCCATCTTCAACACGGGTGCCGGCGTGGACGCGCTCTTGCAATTTGGCGAGGCGCTACCCGCGCGCGTGCCGCTGGTGCGCCTGGACGACGCGGGCATGGGCGTGCAGATGGCCGAGTATGTGAGCCATGCCGTGCTGCGCCACTTCCGCCGTTTCCACGACTATGAAGCGCAGGGCCGCGCAGGCATCTGGCAGCCGCTGCCCGCGTTCGACAAGGCGGATTTCCCGGTCGGCGTGCTGGGCATGGGTGTGCTGGGCACGCGCGTGCTGGATGCGCTGGCGCAGTTCGAGTTTCCCCTGCGGGGCTGGAGCCGCAGCCAAAAGCGCGTCGATGGCGTGGAGTGCTACGCCGGCGAGGACGGGCTTGAAGCCTTCCTGCGCGACACGCGCGTGCTGGTGTGCATGCTGCCGCTCACCCCAGAGACGCACAACCTGCTCGACCGCACGCGCCTGTCGATGCTGCTGCCGGGCGCCTATGTCATCAACGTGGCGCGCGGCGCGCATCTCGCTGAACCGGATTTGCTGACCCTGATCCGCTCCGGGCATATCGCCGGAGCGACCTTGGACGTGTTCCGCAACGAGCCGCTGCCGCAGCAGCACCCGTTCTGGCAAGAACCGCGCATCACCATCACGCCGCATATTTCGGCCGCCACCCTGCGCCGCGAAAGCGTGGCGCAAATCGCCGCCAAGATGCGCCGCCTGCACGCCGGAGACTCTGTCGCCGGCGTCGTCAACCGTTCGCAAGGATATTGAAATGAACCCTACTACCAGTCTGCCCAAGCAGGTCAAGATCGTCGAAGTGGGGCCACGCGACGGCCTGCAAAACGAGAAGGACACCATCAGCGCCGCCGTCAAGATCGAACTGGTCGACCGTTTGACGCAGGCGGGCTTCGCCAACATCGAGGCGGCGTCGTTCGTCTCGCCGAAATGGGTGCCGCAAATGGCCACCAGCGCGGAAGTGATGGACAAGATCGCGCGCCGTGCCGGCACGATTTATTCGGCGCTGACGCCGAATATGCAGGGTTTCGATGCCGCGCTGGCGGCGAAGGCCGATGAAGTGGTGATTTTCGGCTCCGCCTCTGAAGCGTTCTCGCAAAAGAACATCAACTGCTCGATCGCCGAATCGATCGCCCGTTTCGAGGGCGTGGCCAAGGCGGCCAAGGAACAGCGCCTGCGCCTGCGCGGCAGCATCAGCTGCGCCTTCGGCTGTCCCTACCAGGGCGACGTGCCGCTCGACGCCGTGGCCGACGTGGTGGGCCGCATGCGCGACCTCGGTTGCGACGAAATCGACATCGCCGACACCATCGGCGTGGCCACGCCGCGCAAAACGCAGGCGGTGATGGAGCGCGCCATCGCGGCCTTCCACGTAGACGGCCTGTCCGGTCACTTCCACGACACCTACGGCCAGGCGCTGGCAAATATCTACGCCAGCCTGGAAACGGGGATTGCGATTTATCATTCGTCCGTCTCCGGCCTGGGCGGCTGCCCCTACGCCAAGGGCGCCACCGGCAACGTCGCCACCGAGGACGTGCTGTACATGATGCAGGGACTGGGGATACACACCGGCATCGACCTGGACCTGGTGGTGGACGCGGGACAGTTCATTTCGCAGCAACTGGGGCGCAAGGGATCTAGCCGCGCCGGCAACGCCATCGCGGCGAAACGCGCAGGCTGAATATGCAGGGCAGGGGCGTCTCCTCCCCTGCAGTGTGAATGCAGTGCTCCGCCGTACAGACGAAAAAAAACCCAAGAGCCTCAACTCTTGGGTTTTTTTCTACAAATTTGGTCGGAGTACAAGGATTCGAACCTTGGACCCCCTGGTCCCAAACCAGGTGCGCTACCGGGCTGCGCCACACTCCGAAGACCAAGATAATACAGGCCGTATCGACTTCGGTCAAGGGTCAGGTGAAACTCTGTGTAAATTATTTACGCGCGGCACTGGAACCCCTGTATTTTTCAACATGCATGAAATATGCGACACTCACTACGCAAGTTTTCCCGATCAGACATGAAGGCGACGACGGCAATGGATTTCAGTATCGAAAGAAACGGCGGAAGCGACGGCGGCCAGCCCATGCCGAACCGCCGCAGCATCGTGCTGGGCATAGCCGTGTCCTTGCTGCTGCATGGCGCCTTGATCTATCTGTGGCGCCATGTGCAGCCGGCTGCACAGATAGACACGGCCCCGCGCGTGGAATCGATCGCCGTCTGGATACGTCCGCTGGCCGCCAAGCCTCCCCCGCCACCGCCGCCCGTCGAAGTCATCAAGCCGAAGCGCGAACCCAAACCCATCAGCAAGCCGAAACGCGCCACGACGCGGGAAACGCCGGCAGAGGCCACGGCGCCGGTGTCCAACCCGCAAGCCATCACGGTCGTACCTGCATCACCGGCCACGCCGGCGGCCAGTCCCGATACCTTCACGCAAGAAACGCCGAAATTCGATATGGAAGCGGCCAGGAAGACGGCGCGCAAGGTGGCTGGTGAGCGCGATCCCTCCAAGGTGGGCACGGCTGTGGGGCAAATCCCCGACAAGCCGCTGCAGACGGAAACCCAGCTGGCGCGCGATATCGCGCAAGGCAAGCGCGGCGATTGCCGCAGCGCCTATTCAGGCGCGGGCTTGCTGGCACCCGTGCTGATGTTGCTCGACAAGAAGGATAGCGGCTGCAAGTGGTGAGTCTAACAACATGCCCAGATTGGGTATCTTATAATCCCCTTATTCCTGCCCTTTCAACTGCAACGCCCGTTCATACAGGGCGTTTTTCTTGCGGCCCGTGATTTGCGCCGTCAGGTTCGCCGCCTGCTTGACGCTGCATTCAGCCAATAAAATGTTCAGGATGCGCTCCGCTTCGACGTCCTCCGCATCCTGCGCTTCGGTGGCGCCTTCCAGCAGCACGACAAATTCTCCCTTTTCTCGGTGCGCGTCGGCGCGTATCCAGCTTTCCGCTTCGGACAGGGGGCAGCGGTGGATTTCCTCGAACATTTTCGTCAGCTCGCGCGCGAACACCACCTGGCGCGTGGGCTCGAATGCTTCCACCAAGGCCGTGGCGCAATCGAGGATGCGGTGCGGCGCCTCGTAGAACACCATGGTGGCCGTCACGCCGCGCAGGCTGTGCAGCATGTTTTCGCGCTGCTTGGCCTTGGCCGGCAAGAAGCCGACAAAGTAAAACTGGTCATTCAATAGCCCGCTGGCGGAAATAGCGGTAATCGCCGCCGAGGGGCCAGGCAAAGGCAGCACGCGCAAGCCGGCGGCGCGCACGGCGTCGACGATGCGCGCGCCCGGGTCGGAGACGGCGGGCGTTCCCGCATCCGAGACGAGGGCGATACGCTCGCCGGCGTGCAGGCGGGCAATCAGGGTTTGCGCCACTTCGCGCTCGTTATGTTGATGCGCCGCAATCAATGGCTTGTTCAGGCCAAAGCGCGTCAGCAGGTGCGCCGTGTTGCGCGTATCTTCACAGGCGACGGCGTCGGCAAGGCTCAGCAAATGCAGCGCGCGCAGGCTGATATCGGTCACATTGCCGATCGGCGTGGCCACTATATACAATGTTGCGATAGGATAGACCTGGTGCGCCGCCTCTGTCATGATGGGCAGGCTGGCGATGGAACTGATTTCTTGTACGGTCATTTTGGAGGTTAAATGCTTGCTAATAGTGTGAAGTTACTGCTTGTTTGTGCCGCGACCGGCATGCTGAGCGCTTGCAGCACGCCTTGCGACGCGCCCGGACAATTGTGCGCGCCTATTGAATCTAACACAAGGGCGCTGCCGCCACCGAAGCCGCTGCCACCGCCCGTGCCGCCCAAGCCGCCCGCGCCCGAACCGGTGACGTTTGCCGTGGCCGTGCCCGATATTACCGCGTATGACAGCAATGGCGCGCCGTTGGCGCCCATCAAGAACAAACCGGCGACCGGCACGCCGCTCGATATGCCAGCGGCCACGGCGCCGGCGCCGTCCGACGGCAAGGTCCACCACATCGGCCTGCTGCTGCCGCTGCGCTCGGTCTCCCTGGGCCCGGCCGCCGAACTGCTGCGCGCAGGCTTCATGGCCGCGTATGAACGCGACCGCAGCGGCTTCGAAGTGACGGTGATCGACACGGGCGATGGCAGCAGCGACGTCCTGAACAAGTTTGCGCAAGCACAGGAAGAACAGGACATCGTCGTCGGGCCTTTGTCGCGCTCGGGCGTGACAGCCGTGGCGAATAGCGACCTGGTGCGCAAGCCGACGATCGCCCTGAACCACCCGGACAACCGCGGCGAGGCGCGCCTGCCGGCCAAGCTGCTGGTGATTGGACTGTCCATCGAGGCCGAAGCACGCCAAGTCGCCGCCTGGGCCGCCAGTGAACAGCCTGGCGCCAGCGCGCTGATCCTGTCGGCCGGTTCGCCCTCGCAGCGCCGCACCAGCGCCGCCTTCAAGCAGGAATGGCTGCGCCAGGGTGGCAAGATCGAGACGATGGACTTGACGGCCACGAATGGCTACCTGAGCGATGCCGAGCTGGTGCAACTGCGCGCGCGCCTGGCCGCGACGCCGCCGGGCCTGCTGTTTGCCGCGCTCGACGCCGACCAGGCGCGCCAGCTGCGCGTGGCCATCGGCAGCGATCTGCCCCTGTATGGCACGTCGTCATTGAATCCCGGCACGGGGCGTGGCGCCAGCGGCCCTGAGCTCGACGGTGCGCGCCTGCTGGACTTGCCGTGGCAAGTGCAGCGCGACCATCCGCAAGTGATGGTCTATCCGCAGCCGCCGCAGCCTGCCGAACGCCGCCTGACGGCCGACATGGAACGCCTGTACGCGCTGGGCATCGATGCCTTTCGCGTGGCGCGCGAAGTGGCGCTGCGGCCGAACACGCCATTTACCCTTGATGGCGTGACGGGCCGCCTGGCCGTGCGCTTCGAGAACGATCAAAGCGTGTTCGAACGCACGGAGCAAGCCGCCACCTACCAGCAGGGCGTGCTGGGCACCTGGCCGCCGGCCGCGCCCACGCCTGTCGCCTTGCCGCCAGCGCAATAAGAGTACGCCATGCCACCCCTGCCGTTCCAGAATAAGCAGGCGCGGGGACGGCAGGGGGAAGACGATGCGCTTGCGTATCTGTTGCTGCAAGGCTTGGTGCTGCTTGCGCGCAACTATCTGTGCAAGGGCGGCGAGCTGGACCTGATCATGCGCGATGGCCCCGCCATCGTTTTCGTCGAAGTGCGGCTACGCAGCAGTGCAACCTTCGGCGGCGCCCTGGCCAGTATCACGCCAGCCAAGCAGCGGCGCATGGTGGTGGCGGCGCAAACCTGGCTGCTGACACAAAAAAGCGTGCCGCCATGCCGCTTCGACGCACTCGCCATCGATGGCGGGCGCATCAGCTGGCTGAAGAACATCCTCGATATGTAAGCATTTTTAACAGTGCTTGTCCGCCTTGCCGCGCGCCTGCACTATAATCGGCAGACTATGAATAATCAACGCATCCTCTCGCACTTCCACGAAAGTGCCGAACTCAAGATCCAGGCCGCTACCGTACTGGCGCAACCCATTGCGCAGGCGATCGACCTGATGTTTTATGCATTGTCCAACGGCAACAAGATCCTGGCTTGCGGCAACGGCGGTTCCGCCGCCGACTGCCAGCATTTTGCAGCCGAGCTGGTGGGACGCTTCGAACGCGAGCGCTTTCCGCTACCGGCCCTGGCGCTGACAACGGATACCTCGATCCTGACGGCCGTGGCCAACGACTACAGCTACCGCGAGATTTTCTCGAAGCAGGTGCAGGCCTTCGGCCAAGCCGGCGACATCTTGCTGGCCATCTCCACATCGGGCAATTCGGCCAACGTGATGGCCGCCGTGGAAGCGGCGCTCGAGCGCGAAATGCGCGTCGTGGCGCTGACGGGCAAGGACGGCGGCGCCATCGGCAAGATGCTGACGGACGCCGACGTTCATATCTGCGTGCCGGCCGAGCGCACGGCGCGCATCCAGGAAGTCCACCTGACCACCATACATTGCATCTGCGACGGCATCGACGTCGCCCTATTCGGAGGAGACGTGAATGACTAAATTCGGTACTGGCCCAGGCTGGAAACGCGTACAACGCCCGCTGGCCACCGCACTCTTGTGCGGCGCCATGCTCACCTCGCTCACCGGCTGCATCGAACTGATGGTCGGCGGCGCAGTGATGGGCGGCGTTGCCGCGGCAGACCGCCGCACCCTGGGTGCCCAGACCGAAGACAAGTCGATCGCCCTCAAAGGCGAGTCGCGCATCCCCTCCATCGTCGGCGATGCCGGCCATGTGAACGTCACCAGCTTCAACCGCCGCGTCCTGCTGACGGGCGAAGTGCGCGACGAGGCGATGAAAAATGCCGTCGAACGCGAAGTACGCAATATCGAGGGCGTGGAATCGGTGGCCAATGAACTGATCATCGCCGGCCCGGCCAGCTACACCTCGCGTTCGAACGACGCGCTGATCACCACCAAGGTCAAGGCCAGCCTGGTGGACATGAAAACCATCTCGGCCGCCTCGTTCAAGGTCGTCACCGAAAACGCCACCGTCTTCCTGATGGGCAGAGTTACCCAGCGCGAAGGCACGGTGGCGGCCGACGTGGCGCGCGGCGTGGGCGGCGTGCAGAAAGTGGTCAAGCTGTTCGACTACATTTCGGAAACGGAACTGAAGCAATTGCAACCCGATCCGCCGCAGCAGCGCACGACGAGCACAGCCAGCGACACGGTACAGCAGTAAGCGCCTCCGCCATCCGACCTAGGGCACGGCGACGATGCGGCGGCTATAATAGTCACATCGTGGCCGCAGCGCCGCGCTTTTCAAATGAAAACCATGTCAACTTCGCCATCCGCAAGCAAGTCCTGGATCAAGCCAGCCCTCATCGCCATCTTCGTGGCGGGCGTGGCGGCGGCCGGCTATCTGTCGCTGAATGACAAGCAAAGCGCGCCGGACGTGACTTTCCACGGCATCCATGGCGAGAAAATCACCTCGGCCAGCCTGCGCGGCAAGGTGGTGATGGTCAATTTCTGGGCCACCTCGTGCACTACGTGCGTGGCGGAAATGCCGGAGATGATCGACACCTACAACAAGTACAAGGGGCAGGGCCTGGAATTCGTGGCCGTGGCCATGCAATACGATCCGGCCAACTACGTGCTGAACTTTGCCGAAACGCGCCGGTTGCCGTTCAAGGTGGCGCTCGACGTGACGGGCGAGGCGGCCAAGGCCTACGGCGACGTGGCCCTCACGCCCACCACCTTCGTGCTCGACAAGCAGGGCAAGATCCTGAAACGCTACGTGGGCAAGCCGGCATTCGCCGAACTGCATAAGCTGCTCGAAACGGCCATCGCCGGCTAAGGCACCGCACAAACACCGCACAAAACCTTGTTGCTAAAGGTTGCCAAGTTGTTATAACCTTCCCAGGCATAATCCTATTTACCTTGTGAAGGCCAGCCGTGTCCCTAGCCGCTCAATCGCCCGACCCGCAACAACTCAAAACCTGGCTGCTCGCCGCCGGCAACAAGGACGCCACCGCGTTCCGTCAGCTATATAACTCCACCTCATCGAAACTGTTTGGCTTCGCGCTGCGTATATTGCATAAGCAAGAGCTCGCTGAAGAAGCCTTGCAAGAGGGTTTCGTCGCCATCTGGAACAACGCCGCCACTTACCAGAGCCATCTGGCCGCGCCGATGACCTGGATGGCCACCATCGTGCGCAACAAGGCGTTCGATGTGCTGCGGCGCAGCGACGATACCGTGGAAATCGATGCCGAACAGTTTGATAGCGAAGTCATGAATGCACTCCGAGACCCCCAGGCCACGCCGATTGAATCGCTGCAAATGAGTGGTGATGCCAAGGCACTGGCGTTTTGCATGTCGGCCCTGGAAGGGCTGCACCGGCAGGTGGTCGCCCTGGCGTTCTATCACGACCTGTCGCACAGCGAAGTGGCGCAGCAGATGTCGCTGCCCATCGGCACCGTGAAGACCTGGATACGCCGCAGCCTGGAACGGCTGCGCACGTGTCTGGCGAAACGGGAGGCACCATGAATAGCCGCGGTAATGACAGCTTGCGCCAGAAACTGGCGTCCGAATACGTGCTGGGCACCCTGAAAGGGGGAGCACGGCGGCGTTTCGAAGGCTGGCTGCACAACGACGCCGACTTACGTAATATCACGGCCGAATGGCGCCAGCGTTTGGAACCGATGGCAGAATTCGCCCCTCGCGTAGCGCCGCCCAAGCGCGTCTGGCAACGGATCGAGCAGCGCTTGCACCTGGCGCCGCAGGGTGGCTGGTCTTTGTTCCGTGATTCGCTGTCGTTCTGGCGTTCGCTGGGGATGGCTTCGAGCGCCATCGCCGCCTTGCTGGTGATCGTCGTGGCCACGCGCCTGCTGGACGCGCCGCAGATCAGCTATGTGGCTAGCCTGACGGACGAGAAAGCGCAAACAGCCCTGCTGCTGACGGCAGACAGCCGCCACAGCGCGCTCGAAGTGCGCATGGTGGGCAACGCGCCCGTGCCGAGCGATAAGGACCTGGAACTGTGGGCCGTGCCGAAGAGCGGCAATCCGCGCTCGCTGGGCTTGCTGGCCGACAAGGGCAACGTCAAACTGGCCCTGTCCCAGCGCGCCATCGGCAACGACGTGGCCCTGCTGGCCGTCACGCTGGAACCAAAAGGCGGTTCGCCCGATCCGAACGGACCGACGGGGCCGGTTTTATACAAGGGTAACTGGATAAAAATCTAAGCTTGCTTCTGATATAAAATCATCTGCGTGCAACGGAACAGGGCAATCGTCTTGCCCGTTTCCTTGCTTTTCACCACGGCGTCCCACACTTGCGTGTTGCGGCCTTGGTGCTCGACTTTCGCCGTGCAGGTAAGCGTGCCTTCGCGGGCCGTGCCCAGGTGGTTCGATTTCAGCTCGATGGTGGTGAAGTTGCTGGCACCTTCGGGCAGGTTGACGATGCAGCCATAGCCGGAAGCCGTGTCGGCCAGCGTGACCACGCTGCCGGCATGCAGATAGCCATTCGGCGCCAGCAGGTGCGGCAGCACGGGTAGTTCCGCCGTCAGCTGGCCGTCGCCCACGGCCGTGATGACGATGCCCAGGTGGCCGGGCAGGCGGCCCACGCCGCGTTCATTCAACATTGCTACGGTGATGTCGGGATTGCTCATGCTGGTCCTTGTGCGGGTAAGTCCGGACAGTCGATACGCCGGAAAATACTATGATGATAGCAACTTTCCCCGCATCGGTTTGGCAAGCGCTTATTTCCGGCTACGCCGCCGTTTCCACCACACCAGAGTCCCCGTCAGCAGGAACAGCAGCGGCATCAAGCCAAAGATGGTAATGAAGGCGCGCCCGGCCACGCCAAATGCCTGGCCCGAGTGGAGGGGGAATTGCCAACCCAGGAAAACGTCTCCGCTTGGCGCCCGCAAGGGATCGCGTATGCGCAGGGGCAAGCCGCTGCGCGCATCCAGGGTGATGCGCGTGGCGCCGTCACCGTGGGCGATTTCGTCCGGCTGGCGCACACGGATCTCGTACGGCTGCTCCTTCTTGGCCGGCAGCACGACACGCGAGACGCGTGCCTGCGGATACAGCAACTGCGCGGCGGCCATGGCCTGGCCCGCATCAAGCAGGGCGCCATCCTGCTGCACATTCTTGAGCTTTGCCGTGTCCGGCACCGTCGACACCAGGTCCACCAATGGCACGACCAGCTGCGGCAAATTGAAATAGATGCCGGAGAAGGCGAGGATGGCAAGCACGGGCGCGGCAAAGAAGCCGGCCGCCTTGTGAAACGTGTAATTGAAGCGGGGCCAGGAGCCGCCATGCGACACCGTCAGCGCGCGCCGGATGGCCGTCCACTGCCAGCGCGGCCACCACAGATAGATGCCGCTGAACGCCATCAGCAGCAGCATCACGCCTGAAATGCCGGTCATGGTTTTGCCCACCTCGCCAGACAATAAATAGCGGTGCAAATGAAACATGCCCGACATTAACAGTGGGCGCGTGAGGCCAAAACGCCCCCAGTCGCGCTCGCCTTTGACTTGCAAGGTGTAGGGGTCGACCATCACTTGGCGCACGATGGCCTGGCTGAAAGGGGAAGGCTTGCCAGCTTGGCGATATGACGCCACGTACACGTCGCGCGCATCGGCGGGCGGATTGAGCTGCGAAGGCTTGCCATAAGCGGGGTCGGCAGTGAGCCCATCGACCACCGCTTGCAGCGTGCGCGGCGTGACATGGAACACCTGGCCAGGCGCGGGCGTACTCGCCTGCAACAAAGTGGGATTGAGCCAGGCATCGAGCTCCGGCATCCAGGCAATCGCGGACCCCGTCAAGCCCAGCAGGACGAACAGGGCGCCAAACCACAGGCCCGCATACAGGTGCAGTTTGCTGATCAACCACTTGCTCGGACGTTTGGACATGGGGAGGCGATTCGGGGAATTTTGGGCTGCGGAACGATAGCATGAAAGGCCGCGAGTGAACATCATGATCAGATGACATGCTGTCGTACCCAGGCAGCGAAAATCACGCAACAAGGCTGACAGTGAGACGATTTTCTTGCTACTATGCGCCCATGTCTTCCCGCCAGCCCACCCGCAAGCTTGCTCATCACGGTGCCGCCGCCCTAGCGCGCACGCCGTGGCAGCTGTGCGTGGCCCTGTTCAGTGCGCTGGCCCTCGTGTTCCTGCTGTCGACGGCCGCCTCGCACCTGCACAAGACCAGCCTCGACACGGAAGAGTGCGCGCTGTGCGCCACGGTCATCGACAAGGTGGCAGATATCGCCGTGCCGCCGGCCATCACCGCGCCGCCCGCCCAGTTACTGCCCTACCGCTTGCTGACCGCCGCGCCAGCCACCTTGGCGCCCGTCGTCGCCCTCATCCTGCCGCCCGTGCGCGGTCCGCCTGCCGCCTCACTGTAGTTCCCACGCTGTTTTATCCTTTTTCGGGCTGCACTGCCGCGTGCCGCATCTTCATGCGTGCCGTGCCGCCTGGCGTTGACTATTTTTGAGGTTTACCATGCAATACACTCCCCGTCTGAGCGCGCTGTCGCTCGCCCTTGCCAGCCTGTTTACCGTTTCCGCCCACGCCGCCGAGCCTGCCGAAGCCAGCCCGGCAGCCAGCAACGCCGACGCTGCGCCGCAAGACATGCAAAAAGTCGAAGTTACGTCCGCCCACTTGAAAAGCGCGCGCATCGAACTGTCGCCGAAAGTCGGCACCACCATCTACAGCATCGACAGCCACATGGTCGACATGCTGGGCCAGGGCGACAACACGCCATTCAACGAAGTGCTGCTACGCCTGCCGGGCGTATCGCAGGATTCGAAGGGCTCGGGCGCCCTGCACGTGCGCGACGACCATGCCAACGTGCAATACCGCATCAACGGCGTGCAGTTGCCGGAAAGCATCAGCGGCTTCGGCCAGTCGATCGACACGCGCCTGATCGACAAGACCGATTTCATGACGGGCGCCTTGCCGGCCCAGTTTGGCCTGCGCACGGCGGGCATTGTCGATATTGAAACGAAGGAGGGCGGCATGACGCCAGGCGGACGCATCGGCATTATGGTCGGCAGCCACGATCATGTGGAACCGAGTGCCGAATTTTTCGGCAGCGTGGGCAAGTTCAATTACTACCTGTCCGGCAGCTACCTGGGCAATTCCTTGGGTGTGGAAAACCCGCAAGCCACGCGCAGCGCCTTGCACGACAAGACACGCCAGAATAAATCGTTCGGCAGCCTGTCGTATTTCCTCGATGACAACACACGCTTGGGCGCCATGTTCGGCACGTATAACGGCCGCTTCCAGATCCCCAACAATCCGAACCAGGCGCCCGCCTTCTCGCTCGATGGCCACAGCGATGCGCAGGCGGGCACGTCTACCTTGCCGTCATCGCAACTGAATGAAAACCAGCGCGAAGTGAACCGCTTCCTCGTGCTATCGCTGCAAAAAAGCCTGGGCGACGTCAATTACCAGTTCTCCGCCTTCCACCAGTACTCGGAACTGCACTTCACGCCCGATGCCATCGGCGACCTGATCTACAACGGCGTGGCTTCGGATGCGCGCCGCGCGAACAGCGCTTCGGGTGCCCAGTTCGATATCAGCTACAAGCTACAGCCGGACCACACCGTGCGCGCGGGCCTGGCCTACACGCGTCAAAAGACGACCAGCGACAATACGGTGGCCGTCTTCCCCGCCATTGACGGGGCGCAAACCTCCACCACGCCGATCAGCATTCTCGACAACAGCGGCAAGACAGGCACCCTGGCCAGCTTTTACCTGCAGGATGAATGGCATATCAGCAAGCCCCTGACCCTGAACTATGGCGCCCGCTTCGACAAAGTCTCGGCCTACACGAGCGAGCAGCAATGGAGCCCGCGCGTCAATCTGGCGTATCAGCTGGCGCCTGGCACGGCTCTGCACGCCGGCTATTCGCGCTATTTCACGCCGCCGCCGCAAGAATTGGCGGCTCAGGGCAGCATCGACCTGTATGCGAACACGACGAATGCGCCGGAAATCGGCCAGTCGGACAACGTCAAGGCCGAGCGCACGCACTACTATGACATCGGCATCAGCCACCAGGTAAGTTCGAAACTGACCGTAACGGCCGATGTGTACTATAAAAAGATCAACAACCTGCTCGACGAAGGCCAGTTCGGCCAGGCGCTGATCTTGACGCCATTCAACTATGCGGATGGCTACGCCAAGGGACTGGAAATGTCGGCCATCTACAGCGAGAAGGACTGGGGCCTGTTCCTCAACGTCAGCACGCAAAAGGCGCAGGGACGCAACATCAATTCGGGCCAGGCCCTGTTTGGTGCCGATGAGTTGAGCACCATCAGCCAGCACTATGTCTACCTCGATCATGACCAGAAATACACGCTGTCGGGCGGCGGACATTATCACTTCGGCGATTCGCAAGTGAGCGCTGACTTCCTGTACGGCAGCGGCCTGCGCATGACGCCGGACGGCGGCGCGCCCAATTCAGGCCATCTGCCGAGTTACTTCACCGTCAACACGGCGCTCACGCACACGTGGAAAAACACGCCCATGGGCAAGGTCGAAGGACGTCTGGCCCTGATCAACCTGTTCGATAAATCGTATCTGCTGCGCGACGGTTCCGGCGTGGGCGTGGGGGCACCGCAATACGGCGCCCGCCGCAGTTTCTACGCCGGCCTGTCGACCAGCTTTTAACCGTTACGCGCGAAGACAGCGGCAGGGAGCAACGCCTGCCGCTGTCGGTTGCCGTACTTGTGCCCAGGCGATGGCCGCCTGGCCATGCGCTTGCAGGTAGGCGTTCGCCAAGCTGAACGGCTTGCTGCCAAAGAAACCTTTGCTCGCCGACAAGGGCGAAGGGTGGGGCGCTGTCAGCACCAGGTGCTTGCCGGGGTCGATCAGGCTGCGCTTGGCTTGCGCATAGCCGCCCCACAAGATAAAGACGAGATGTTGACGCTCGGTGGACAGGTGGCGAATCGCGCTATCCGTCAGCTTTTCCCTGCCCTTGGCCGCGTGCGAACCGGCCGCCCCGGCGCGCACGGTCAGCACGCTGTTGAGCAAAAACACCCCTTGCTCTGCCCAGTCCGACAAATCCGCGCGCGCCACACCCACATCCGTGGATAACTCCTTGAAGATATTCTGCAGGCTCGGTTGCGGCGGATGGCCGTCCGGCACGGAAAGGCACAAGCCCATGGCCGCGCCGGGCGTGTGATACGGGTCGTGCCCCAGGATCACGACGTTGACTTGCCCAACCGGCGTCAGGTCGAACACGCGAAAGATGGCCTTGCCCGGCGGAAAACACGGCCCCGCCGCATACTCTTCGGCAAAAACGTCAAGCCCGTCTTCCCCCACCAACCGCGATGAAGCAAAAAAAAGCCACCGGCATGAGCAGGTGGCTTTGATGTGGCGCAAGGTTACTTAGAAATTCAGCGCCGATTCCACGCCGGCGCTGTGCGCCTGTTCATCCGCGTGGTACGAGCTGCGCACCATGGCGCCCACGGCGGCGTGGGTAAAGCCCATTTTATAGGCTTCTGCTTCAAACATCTTGAAGACGTCCGGGTGCACGTAGCGGCGCACGGGCAAGTGGCTGTTCGATGGCGCCAGGTACTGGCCGATGGTCAGCATGTCGATATCGTGCTCGCGCATGTCGCGCATGACTTGCAGGATTTCCTCGTCCGTCTCGCCCAGGCCCACCATGATGCCGGACTTGGTTTTCACGTCCGGGTACATGGCCTTGAAATCTTTCAGCAGTTTCAGCGAGTGCATGTAGTCGGAGCCGGGACGCGCTTCCTTGTACAGGCGCGGCGCCGTTTCCAGGTTGTGGTTCATGACGTCAGGCAAGCCATCCTTGAACAACAGCAAGGCTTTTTCAAGACGGCCACGGAAATCGGGCACCAGCACTTCGATGCGGGTGTTTGGAGACAGGGCGCGCGTTTGCTGGATGCACTCGACGAAATGACCGGCGCCGCCGTCGCGCAAATCATCGCGGTCGACGGAAGTGATGACGACGTAGTTCAAGCGCAGCTTGGCGATGGTTTTCGACAGATTGGCCGGCTCTTCCTTGTCGAGCGGATCAGGACGGCCATGGCCGACGTCGCAGAACGGGCAACGGCGCGTGCACTTGTCACCCATGATCATGAAGGTGGCCGTACCCTTGCCGAAGCATTCGCCGATGTTCGGGCAGCTGGCTTCCTCGCACACCGTGACGAGCTTGTTTTCGCGCAGGATGTCCTTGATTTCATAGAAACGGGTCGATGCCGAGGCGGCCTTGACGCGGATCCAGTCCGGCTTTTTCAGGCGCTCGACTTGCTCGATCGGAATGATCTTGATCGGGATGCGCGAAGTCTTGCTGGCGCCTTTTTGCTTTTCGCTCGGGTTGTAGGCGGGAGCGGCGGGGGCGGTGCTGGAAATGGTCTCAGAAGTCATGGCTGCAAGCCCTTGAGGGGCATGTTGGTTTGTTTGCTCAGGCATCCGTTGCCTGAGGCGCGCCTGCGGCGCTGTTTACTTCGCTTACATCGAGTAATACGGTCAATGCATGGGCCAGGGCGCGCTGCACCTCGGCTAGCGGCGCCAACACGCCCATGCTGCGCATGTCCACCGTCTTCAGGCCGGAATAGCCGCAGGGGTTAATCCAGGAAAACGGCGCCAGATCCATCGCCACGTTGAGCGATACGCCATGGTAGGTACAGCCGTTGCCGCGCACTTTCAAGCCCAGCGCGGCAATCTTCGCACCCTTGTCTGGCCCGCCTGCAATATAAATGCCGGGCGCGCCATCGATGCGCTCGCCTGCAAGATTATACGCCGCCAGCACGTTGATGATGGCTTGCTCGATTTTATGCACGAACTGGCGCGCATACAGCTTGCCGCCCGGCTTGTTGCGGCGCAAGTCCATCAGCAAGTAAATCACCACCTGGCCGGGGCCGTGGAACGTGACTTCGCCGCCACGGTCCGTCTGCACCACGGGGATCGCATTTTCTGCAATCGCCGCACCGGCCAGCAAATGACCGCGGTCGGCCGCCAGACCCAGGGTGAACACGGGCGGATGCTCGACGATCCACAGCTCGTCGCGCGTCTGCGTCGTGCGCGCGTCGGTAAAGGCGCGCATGGCGGCAAAGGTCGGCTCGTAATCGACGCGGCCCAGTTCGCGGATCAGCGCCGTTTCGGTTCGGGTGGTGGTCATGACAGATTCTGTAATCAGCTGCCGGCGCCTTGCGGACGCTGCGGCGAAGCCATGATTATAAGCCAGGCGGCCGTTTCATTCCGGGGCGGGCCCTGGCAACAACAGCAGCCTGCCCAATTTTTGAGCAGCATGGCGTATCTGGGCGGCATTCAGGGCTGTGTAGCCCAGCAACACGGCCGGCGCCAGCTTTGCGCTATGGCAAAAATCACCGAGCGGCTGCAGCGCCAGCCCCTCCTGCGCGGCGCGCGCACAAAACGCCCGCTCGTCGCTGTCTGGCGGCAGCCACAGCACGCAATGGAAGCCCGCCTGCTGGCCGGAAATGGCGTAGCGCCCGGGGGCGATTTGCTCAAGGCAGGCCAGCAGCAGGTCGCGCCGCTCCTTGTAGGCCAGGCGCGCCTGGCGCAGATGGCGCACGAAGGCGCCTTCCTCCATCCAGGCGGCCAGCGCCAGCTGCTCCGTCACGCCCACGGAACGGCCCGTTAACTGCAGGGTGCGCAGCAGTTGCGGGCGCAAGGCGGGCGGCAGCACCATGAAGCCCACGCGCAGACCGGCAAACAGGGTCTTGTTAAAGCTGCCACAATAAATCACGCGCTGGTACTGGTCCAGCGCCTTCAGGGCCGCCAGCGGCGCGCTCTGGTAATTGAATTCGCTGTCGTAATCGTCTTCCAGCACCCAGGCGCCGCTGTCGTTCGCCCACTCCAGCAAGGCGAGGCGGCGCGTGACGGACAGGGTCACGCCCAGCGGCGACTGGTGCGCCGGCGTCACATACGCGAGGCTGGCGTCGGCGTGCGTAGCCAAGGCGGCGCAATCGATACCCTCGGCATCGACGGCAATGTCCACGCACACGGCACCCGCCAGGGTGAACAGGGCGCGCGCGGCCGGGTAGCCCGGCTCTTCCAGGCAGACCTTGTCGCCATCACGCACGATGCTGCGCGCCAGCAAGTCGATCGCGTGGCGGATGCCGGTGGTAACAACGATGTCTTGCGGGTCGCAGCAGATGCCGCGGTACTTGGCGAGGAAGTCGGCGATCTGCTGGCGCAGCTGAGGCAGGCCGGCCGGATCGGCGCTGCACAACTGCTCCGGCGTGGCGGCCGCCAGCGCCCGCGTGGCGCACTTCGACCAGGCGGCCATGGGAAACAGGCTGGCGTCGGCGCGCCGCGCCACGAAGGGCAAGCCGTCGCGCACGCCCGTGTCCGGGGCGGGCGCGGGCACGCTAGCCGCTGCGGCCGGGGTGGCATCGGCGAAGCCTGCCATCAGGAAGCGTTCCGGCACCACGGCGCACACGCGCGTGCCGGAACCGGGCACGCGCGTCACATACGCTTCCGCGTGCAGACGGTCGAACACGGTTTCGATGGTACCGCGCGACAGCTCCCACCGTTCCGCCAGGGTGCGGCTGGACGGCAAACGGCTGCCCGCCGGCAGCATTTTTGTCAGGATGGCCGAGCGCAGCGCTTCATACGCGCCATCCTGCTTGTTGACGCCCGCCTTGTCGAGCCAGCTGGTGGGACGAGGCAAGTCCAGGGCGTGCGGTGATTTTCCTCGCGGCATAATAATCGTCCAAGTGGTCCAATGAATTTTCTGATGACTGGCACTTCGCATTACACCACAAACATTCTACTCTCACCGTTCCGGTGCGCCAGCGGGGCGCACGCTTGCATGGACCGTGTACAACAATGCAGAAACAACTCGCTTTATGGGCCTGGGGCGGCATCGTGCTGCTGCTGGTCTGCCTGTCGCGCATCAGCATCGACATCTATTTACCTTCACTGCCGGCCATGGCCGATGCCCTGCATGCCAGCGATGCCCAGCTGCAACTGACCCTGAGCCTGTTCATGGCCGGCTCGGCCGCGTCGATGCTGGCCTGCGGGCCGCTGGCCGACCGTTACGGACGCCGTCCCGTGCTGCTGGCCGGCACGGGCATTTATGTGCTCGCCAGCATCGTCTGCACCCTGACCTCCGATGTGCACGTGCTGATCGCCGCGCGCGTGCTGCAAGCGTTCGGCGGCTGCAGCGGTACCATCATCGGCCGCGTCATGGTGCGCGACCGCTTCGACCCCGTCACGCAGGCGCGCATGTTGGGACGCATCTCGATGGTGATGGGCCTGTCGCCCATCGTGGCGCCGCTGGCCGGCAGCGTGCTCGACGCCGCCTTCGGCTGGCGCGCCGTGTTTGGCGTGCTGTGCCTGTTGGGCGCGCTGTCGCTGGGGCTGATTGCCGCGTACGTGCCGGAAACCAAGCCAGCCGACGCCGTGCCACAGGGCAATACCCTGGCGCTGTACCGCCGCCTGCTGGGCGACGCGTACTTCCTGCGCTATGCGCTGGCCATCGGCTGTGTGTATTGCACGTATTTCCCGTTCATCGCGGAATCGTCCGTGTTGTTGCAAAGGGGGATGCATCTGTCGCCGCACGCGTATGCGCTGGTGTTCGCGCTGACGGTCAGCGGCTACGTGGCAGGATCGAGCCTGTTTCGCGCCCTGGGGCCGCGCCTGGGCGCCGATTACCTGCTGGGCGTGGCGGTACTGATCAATGTGGTAGGTGCAGGCAGTTTGTTGCTGGCGGGCAGCCTGGCGCCGCAACACGTGGCATCGCTGGTGGCGCCCATGCTGCTGGTGATGGTGTCGGTGGGCATGGCCATCCCCGCCTGCCAGCTGGCAGTGCTGCAGCCGTATGGCGCCCAGGCGGGCAGCGCCTCGGGCCTGTTCTTCTTCGTGCAGATGCTCATCACGGCCGCCTGTGGCGCCGTCATCGCCGCCATCACCGACGGCAGCGAAAAGCCCCTGCTGTGGGTGACGGCGGCGGCCAGCGCTGCCTTTGCCGCCGTCTGGCTGCTCACGAAGAGCCGGGCCAGCGTGGCGGCAGCAAGCCTTACATGACGATCTTGACCATCGGGTGGCCCGACAGCGCCATGTACAGGGCGTCGAGCTGCTCGCGGCTGATGGCGCGCACGGTCACGGTCAGGCCTGTGTAATTACCCTTGGGCGAAGGACGCTCTTCCATGCGGCCCACGTGGAAGGTCGGATCGTGGCTGATGACCAGTTCCAGCATGGTCGGCGCGAAGTCCACATGCGTCGGGCCCATGATCTTAATGGGAAAATCGCTCGGGTATTCGATCAGCGATTCGCTGGGAGGAATCGTGACTTCGGTGGGTGGGGTGGTTTGCATGGGAAATCCTATCAGTGCCGGTCAGAACAGGCGGCGCAGCATATAGCGCGCGGCGGCTGCATAAAGACGTATTGTAGCCAACTTTGGGGGCGCCTGCGCCGTTGCCATGGCGCCAGGGGCGCGGAAAAAAAAAGCCAGCTGGGTAAGCTGGCGAAAACTATTTCGTTTGGACAAAATAGCCGGAAAAATCGGTGCTGTCGGCCGCGAAGGCATTGCGTTGTCTTGCAATGACTCCACTGTAGACAAAACACCACGGCTTGACCGCTGAAATGTGACGAACTGTCGGTTTGGCGGCTTGAACGTCGATAATCCATGACCGGGCGGACAGACGGCCAGCGCCAGCGCCCCGTTCAATGCTCCGTTTCCTGCATCCGGCTACTGCGGCCGGGACCGCCGCGCTCGACACCGCGCGCATCAAAGGGACGCTCGATGACGGGGCGCGGCTGCGGCCGCTCGGCGTGGGGCCGCTGCTCACCACGCCACCCGGGGCGGCCCACCTGGTCTTGCACGGGTGGCAAGGTTGGCATCGCCGGCATCACGGGCTGGGCCGGTATCGGCGGCTGTTGCGGCTGGGCCGGCACGGGCGGCCGGTTCGGCTGCATGGGCCGCGGCGCTAGGTGCGTCTGGCCATCGTCCGTCTGCAAGCGGCCGGGACGGTTGACCCAGTCACGCCGGAAACCGTTGTCGCCGTGCGGCGCATCAAAGGGGCGCTGCCAGTTGCCCGCCGGCGCAGGCGCCGTGCTCAAGGGCAAGCTTTGCATGACGGGTGGCGGCATGCTGGTGCGGTTGCGGCGTGGCACATCGACCGTGCGCTGCGCGCCAAAGCGCTCGCCCGGCAGCATGCTCATGCCTGCACGGCGTTCGCGCTCGCCCGCCACGGCGCGGCGTCCCTCGGCCACCCGGTTGATGCGGCGTTCATAGTCCGCGCTGGCGCGGTAGCCGGGCACGTAGCGGTCATGCGGCGACAGGGGAAACCAGCCCACGCCAGGACGCGGGCCTTGCTGCGGCCCAGCATTTGGCCCATGAACACCCCCCACCCAGCCCACCAGGGCCGGCGCCCAGGGCACGCGGCCGCGATCACGCCCCGGTGCCCAGCCCCAGCGGTGGCCCAGCAGCACCCAGCGACCGTAATGCGAGGGCGCATAGCCCCACGGCGCATTGTCGACCCAGGTCCAGCCCCACGGCGAGATCCACGTCCAGCGCCCGTCGCTGTAGGGCGCCCAGCCAGCCGGCACCGTACTGGGCAGCCACAAGGGGCCGTATTCCGCGTCTTCGTGCCAGGCGCCGTAGCGGTCCAGCTCTTCATAGCCGGTGGTATCGTCGGTGACATAGCGCAAGGCCGACGCGGCGACGGGCAAGGCTTCGGGCCAGTGGTCGAAAGCGACCCTGTGCAAGGCGCCCGTGCGCAATGCATCGTCCGTCAGCTCGGCGCGCTTGCCGGCACGCAAGGTGACGCTGCCCGTCGCGCCATCCACGTCGGCCGCGCCTTCAAGCACGCTGACGACGCTGGTGCCGGGCTGGCGCCCCGCCTCGATGCGCACCCAGCCCGGCTGGGTGAGCGTCACGCGCGCCTGGGCGGTGGTCAGCTCGAAGCCGCGCAGCGCATCGGGATTGCGCACGCGCACGCTGACTGTGCCATAGCCGAGGTGCAGCTTGAAACTGTCGTCTTCGAGCTCGCTCACTTCCAGCTCGGAATCGCCATCGAGGCGCACGGCGGCCGCGCCCACGCGAAATTCCGCCAGCGCGCCGCGTTGGGTGCTAAGCCGGTTATCCGTCGTGATGGGCCAGTTCAGCAGGGCGTTTTGCGCCTCGCCATCACCGGCGCGTACCAGCACCTGCCCTTCGACGGTGGAAATGCGGCCCACGCGGGCCGGCGGGTCCTCGCCCATGGCGAAGGTGCATGCCGATGACAGCAACACGGCGCACACGGCTTGCAGGCAGGGGAAAGGTAGGGTCGCACGCATGGCAGCGCTCCAGGCAAGACGTACAAGGATGATTGCTATCGATTACATCCGCATCGGGCGGGCATCGCAAGCGGGCTTACAAATGTTTGCATCTTGGTTTGCATATTGCCTTGGCTCAGGATGCCGCCTGGCTGCCCCGTTTGACGAAGAACAAGGCGGCGCCGACGGCCATCAACAGGCCGCCAAAGAAGCGGTTCTGCTTTTTCACGGCGCTGGCGTCGCGGAAAAAACGCTGCATCGACGAGGCCAGGAAAGCGTAGCTGTGCATGACGATCTGATCGATCGTGCACATGGTGATGGCCAGGATCAGCAATTGCGGCAGCAGCGGTGCCGTGGGACTAATAAATTGCGGCAATACCGCCACCATGAAAATGATGCCTTTCGGATTCGTCACGTTGGTCAGAAAGCCCGTCAGCACACGTCGGCCCATGGAAGGCACCACAGCGTCGGCATGCAGGTCGCCCGTAACCGCCACCTTGGCGCGCCATTGCGACAGGCCCAGGTAAATCAAGTACAGCGCGCCCACTGTCTTGACGATATTAAAAGCCACTTCGGAGGCCAGCAGCAAAGAGCCCACGCCGGCACCGGCGATGCCCAGCACCACCAGCAGCCCCAGTTGCAGCCCCAGAATGGTGGCGCTGGCCTTTTTCACCCCGTACGACAGGCCATGCGACATCGATAGCACGGCGCCCGAGCCGGGCGAGACGGCGATGATGGAGGCGGCGATGACAAAGGTGATCCAGGTGGCAAAGTGCATGCGGTATCCAAAAATGCTGATGAGAAGCAATTTTAACCCGGCCCGTGCGGCCCTGCCGGCCCAGCCTGAGGTAAGATCGCAGTCATGCCTTACCTACGTCATCCCTTGCCGTACAACCAAGAATAACATTATGAAAAACAACACTTTCCTCGCTGCAAAATTTCCTGCCACCACCGCGGGAGCGCGCTGAGATGGCCGGCTCCAGCCTGCTGGCCCTGCTCGACGACATCGCCAGCATCCTCGACGATGTTTCCCTGATGACCAAGGTGGCCGCCAAGAAGACGGCCGGCGTGCTTGGTGACGACCTGGCCCTGAACGCGCAGCAAGTGGCCGGCGTGCGCGCCGAGCGCGAACTGCCCGTCGTCTGGGCCGTCGCTGTCGGTTCGATGAAAAACAAGGCCATCCTCGTGCCGGCCGCGCTGGCCATCAGCGCGTTTGCGCCATGGGCCATCACGCCGCTGCTGATGGTGGGCGGCGCCTACCTGTGCTTCGAGGGCTTCGAAAAGATCGCGCATAAATATCTGCACCCGGACGACAGCCACAAGGCCGAGCTGGCACAGGCGCTGCGCGACCCGCAAGTCGACCTGGTGGCGCTGGAGAAGGACAAGATCAAGGGCGCCATCCGCACCGACTTCATTTTGTCGGCGGAAATCATCGTCATCGCGCTGGGCACGGTGGCTGCGGCCACCTTCGCCGAGCAGGTGGCCGTCGTCGTCGGCATCGCCCTCATCATGACGGTGGGCGTGTATGGCCTGGTGGCTGGCATCGTCAAGCTCGATGACGCGGGCTTTTATCTGGCGGCGCGCAAGGGCGCGGGCGCGCTGATGAATGGCGTGCGCGGCTTTGGCCGCATGCTCGTGTCGGCGGCGCCGAAACTGATGAAATTTCTCTCCGTGGTGGGCACGCTGGCCATGTTCATGGTGGGCGGCGGCATTTTGACGCACGGTTGGCCGTGGGCCAGCGGTCTGCTGCATCACGCGGAAGCAGCCGTCGGCGGCGTGGCCGGCATCGGTCCCGTGCTGGCAGCCATCACGCCCAGCCTGATTAACGCGGTGGCTGGCCTCATCGCCGGTGGCCTGGTGCTGGCCGGCGTCACTGCCGTGTCGGCTTTGTTGCGCATGCTCAAATCAAACAAATAAGCTTTCTGGTCTGATGGGGCGGCAGGCGCATCCGTGCCTGCCGCCCCGGCCATGCCGGCGGCGCCTGCCTGCCCAAGGAGACCTTATGCAGCCTTCCCCCATCCAACGCCCCAGCAACGCCTTCATTGGCGCCTCCTGGGCGGCCCTGCTGATCGGCGCCATTACCTATTTGTCCGGCCTGTGGAACGCCACGATGGCCCTTAACGAAAAGGGCTATTACTTTACGCTTCTCATGTATGGCCTGTTCGCCGCCATCTCGCTGCAAAAATCCGTGCGCGACCGTAGCGAAGGCGTCGCCGTGACGGGCATGTACTTCGGCCTGTGCTGGGTTTCCGTGCTGTTGGCCTTGCTGCTGCTCACCGTCGGCTTGTGGAATGCCACCCTGCAAAACAGCGAAAAGGGTTTTTATGCCATGGCATTCCTGCTCAGCCTGTTTGCCGCCGTGGCCGTGCAAAAGAATGTGCGCGATGTGGCGCGCGCCCCGGCCGCCATACCAGCCGACGCGCCGGGAACTTAAGCACCAGCGGCGCGTCTATCGCTATATCCATATCGGGAGAGGACGATGAGCGACCAGCAGAAACGTTTACAAATGGCGCTGGAGGCGGCGCACATGGCGATATGGGATTCGCGCATCGTCGCTGGCCAGGTCATCGACGGCACGGTCATCTGGTCGGCCAGGGGCGCGGCCCTGCTGGGCCTCGGGGAGCACGCCCTGACGCATTCCTTCCCCGCCTTTCTCGACTGCGTGCATGCCGATGACCGCGACAAGGTGATCGGCGTGCTGCAGGACGGTGTGCGCCGGTGCGGCGGCTACGCCCTGCAATACCGCGTCGTCTGGCCCGATGGCAGCGAACACTGGCTGGCGGCCAAGGCGCAGGTCTTCATGGATGGCGGCGGCCACCCCGAACGCACCCTGGGCGTCATCTGGGATGTCACCGAACACATACTGCGCGAACTCATGATAGCCGAGCGCAAGGAACTGGCCGAAGTGACGCTCAGCTCCATCGGCGACGGCGTCATCACCACCGATCCGCAGGGCAAGACGCGCTACCTGAACCGCGTGGCCGAGCAACTCACGGGCTGGAGCAGCCAGTTGGCCGAGGGGCTCGACATCCTGGAAACGCTGTGCCTGGTCGATGAGCACTCGAACCAGCCGCTCGAGCACGTCGCCATCAAGTGCTTGCGCCTGCGCCAGGCCATCGGCATCTCCACGCACACGCAACTGATCACGCGCGAAGGTCGGCGCATCGCCATCGAAGAGTCCGCCGCACCCATCTGGTCGCGCGAAGGTGAGATCCTCGGCGCCGTCGTCGTGTTTCGAGACGTCAGCCACGAACGCAAGCTGAGCCAGCAATTGTCGTGGCAAGCCACACACGACGCCCTGACGGGCCTGATCAACCGGCGCGAATTCGAACACCTGGTGGCGGGCGCCCTGCATACGGCCAAAGAAAACGGCCACGCGCATGCGCTGCTGTACCTCGACCTGGACCAGTTCAAGATCATCAACGATACCTGCGGCCACGCCGCCGGCGACGTGCTGCTGCAGCTGCTGGCCAAGATGCTGCAGGGACAGATGCGCGACAGCGACATCCTGGCGCGCCTCGGTGGCGACGAACTGGGCGTACTGCTGCCCCACTGTCCGCTCGAGCATGCGCGCCTGATCGGAGAACAGCTGCGCCAGTCCGTGCGCGAATTCCCCTTCGCCTGGGACGAACACAGCTTCGAACTGGGCGTGAGCATCGGCATCGCGGAAATCAACCAGGACAGCAAGTCCATGAGCGAGCTGCTGAGCGCCGCCGACCAGGCTTGCTGCCTGGCCAAGGAACAGGGCCGCAACCGCCTGCATGTGTACCAGGAGTCCGATGTCATGCTGGCGCAGCGGCATGGTGAAATACTGTGGATTTCGCGCCTGAACGAAGCGTTCGCACACCATTATTTCCGCCTGTACGCCATGCCCATCGTGCATCTGCGCGACAGCCCGGAACAACATGACGAAGTGCTGATCCGCATCCGCAACAGCCAGGGCGACCTGATATTACCCGGCGCCTTCATTCCCGCCGCCGAACGCTACGACATGATGCTGTCGATCGACCGCTGGGTCATCCGCGCCGTCTGCCAGCATATCCAGAGCGTGCGCGACAGCCTGCCGCCTTTGGCCGCGCTGGCGGAAAGCCGGCGCCGCACACCGGCCATGTATTCCGTCAACCTGTCAGGCATGTCGCTGGCCGACACGGGCCTGCAAGACTACATCACCGGGCAATTCGTGCAGTACGCCATTGCGCCCGAACAAATTTGCTTTGAAATCACGGAAACGGCCGTCATTGCCAACTTGCCCAAGGCGCAAGTGTTCATGCGCCAGCTCAAGGCCATGGGCTGCCGCTTCTCGCTCGACGACTTCGGCAGCGGCTTTTCCTCGTTCGGCTACCTGAAAGCGCTGCCCGTCGACTACCTGAAAATCGACGGCGTCTTCGTGCGCGGCATCGCCACCAATGCCATCAACCGCGCCATGGTCAAAGCCATCAATGAAGTAGGCCACGTGATGGGCTTGAAAACAGTGGCCGAATACGTGGAAAACGCGGAAACCCTGGCCATCATCCGCGACCTGGGCATCGACTACGCGCAAGGCTACGCCGTGGGCAGCCCGCGGCCGCTGACGGCGGGCGCCGATTAGCCACCGTCGGCAACCAGTAACTTTAAAACAATGCCGCATTGCTATCGCTAAATGCGTGCGAGCACGACCAATCTGGAGGATTTTGATCTACATCAATAAATTTGCGCAGGCGACTCCTTACACTGATCTCCATTCTTGCAATCGTGCAAGTCTTACTCACCAATGAGCTCTTTAACTGATCAGGAAGCCGCGACCATGCGCCAAAATTTGCCAGTGACTAACCGTGAAGTCCTCGTCTTGGACGATCAGGCCATCGTGTCGAAAACGGATATGAACGGCAATATCGTGTATGTGAATCCGTACTTCAGCCAGGTCAGCGGCTTCAGCGAGGCAGAACTGATCGGTTCGCCGCAAAATATCGTGCGTCACCCGGATATGCCGGCCGAAGCGTTTGCCGACCTGTGGACCTCGATCCAGGCCGGCACGCCGTGGACGGGCCTGGTCAAGAACCGTTGCAAGAACGGCGACTTTTACTGGGTGCGCGCCAACGTCACACCCATCCGCGAAGCGGGCAAGACCATCGGCTACATGTCAGTGCGCGTAAAGGCCGACAAGGATCAGGTCAAGGCGACCGAGGAAGCCTACGCGGCCATCCGCAACAAGGAAGGCGGCAACATTGTCATCAAAAACGGCCAGATCGTGCGCCCGGGCCTGGCGCACCTGCTGCACAATCTGACGCACATGTCGCTCAACCTGCGCATCTGGGCCGCCACGTCCATCGTGAACTGTTTGCAACTGCTGGTGTGCATCATCAGCCTGTTCGCCAGCGGCGGCAAGATCACCAATTACGCCATCTTCGGCGCCACCCTGTTCGGCTTCCTGATCAACGTTTTCCTCTGGTACACCTTGCGCATGTCCGTGCTCAAGCCGTTGGGCAAGGCCTTGAACGGCGCGCGCGCAATTGCCGCCGGCGACCTGTCGGGCAGTTTTGAAACGGAAAGCACGGATGAAGTGGGGCAATTGCTGCGTGCGCTGCAACAGATGAACAGCAACCTGATCGCCACCATCCGCGACGTGCGCATCAACGTGGAAACCATGGCCGTGGCCACCAAGCAAATCGCCGTCGGCAATATGGACTTGTCGGGCCGCACGGAATCGCAGGCGGCCAGCCTGGAAGAGACGGCCTCGAGCATCGAAGAATTCTCGTCGACGGTGAAACAGAACGCGGACAACTCGGTGCAAGCCAACGAACTGGCCGTGGCCGCCTCAAAAGTGGCCGTACAGGGTGGTGAAATCGTGGCCGAAGTAATCACCACCATGGACGAGATCAACACCTCGTCGAAGAAAATCGTCGACATCATCGCCCTGATCGAAGGCATCGCCTTCCAGACGAATATCCTGGCCCTGAACGCGGCCGTGGAAGCGGCCCGCGCCGGCGAGCAAGGCAGGGGCTTCGCCGTGGTGGCGGGCGAAGTGCGCAACCTGGCGCAGCGCTCATCCGTGGCGGCCAAGGACATCAAACAGCTGATTGAAATTTCCGTCGGCAAGGTGGGCGCCGGCATGCTGCAGGTGAACCGCGCCGGCGCCACCATGGAACAGGTAGTGAGCTCCGTCAAGCAAGTCACGGCCATCATGCAGGAAATTTCCATCGCCTCGCGCGAACAGAGCATCGGCGTCGACCAGGTCAACCAGGCCATCGCCCACATGGACCAGGTGACGCAGCAGAATGCGGCCCTGGTGGAAGAAGCCGCCGCCGCCGCCACGCGCCTGGCGGAAGAAGCCGCCAGCCTGTCGCAAGCCGTGAGCCTGTTCAATTTCGGCAAGATGCCGCCACCGCGCCGCGTCGCCATGCCCGGCGGCAAGGGAGGCGCCGCGAACACCGGCAAACCCGCCGCTCTGAAACGCCTGGCCGCTTAACACCTTTCAAGACCTTACACACATCATGCCTACACTACTCAGCAGTGCTTCCGCCGACCTGGACGCCGTGGTCGAATTCGACCCGGTCATCATCGGCAAGATGAGCCAGTCCGGCCCCCGCTACACGTCCTATCCGACCGCCGACCGTTTCAATGCCGACTTTGGCTACGGCAACTTCCTCGAAGCGCTGGCCGCGCTGCGCATGCGCGGCGGCCGCCGTCCGCTGTCGCTGTACGTGCACGTGCCGTTCTGCGACACCCTGTGCTACTACTGCGCCTGCAACAAGATCATCACCAAAGACCGCAGCAAGGCCGCCACCTATCTCAGCTATCTGAAACAGGAAATCGCCATGCAGGGCAAGCTGTTTGCCGGCATGAACCAGATCGAGCAGCTGCATTTCGGCGGCGGCACGCCGACCTACCTGAGCGAAAAGCAGATGGACGAGCTGATGCTGCATTTACGCCAGCATTTCGAGTTCGCTTCCGATGAAGACGGCGAGTATTCGATCGAGATCGATCCGCGCACCGTGTCGCGCGAACGCGTGTTTTCCCTGCGCGCGCAAGGGTTCAACCGCATCAGCCTGGGTGTGCAGGATTTCGACGCCGACGTACAGAAGGCCGTCAACCGCATCCAGCCGGAAGCGGAAACGGTGGCCATCATGCAAGCGGCGCGCGACGCCGGTTTCCGCTCGATCAGCATCGACCTGATCTACGGTTTGCCCAAGCAAAGCCTGGAAACGATGACGGAAACCCTGCGCAAAGTCATTTCCGCCAGCCCCGACCGCATCGCCCTGTATCACTACGCGCATATGCCGCACCTGTTCAAGCCGCAACGCCGCATCCTCGACGCCGACATGCCCGACAGCGCCACCAAGCTGGCCATGCTGGGCCTGTGCATCGCGCGCCTGACGGCCGCCGGCTATGTCTACATCGGCATGGACCATTTCGCCAAGCCAACGGACGACCTGGCCGTGGCGCAGCGCCAGGGCCGCTTGCACCGCAACTTCCAGGGCTACTCGACGCGCGCGGAAGCGGACCTGATCGCCTGCGGCGTGTCGGCCATCAGTTCCGTCGGCGCCGTCTACAGCCAGAATGAAAAGACGCTGGACGCGTATTACGAAAAACTCGACGAAGGCGTGCTGCCGATCGCACGCGGCATCAAGCTCGATACCGATGATTTATTGCGCCGTATCATCATCCAGATGCTGATGTGCAACTTCGAATTGTCGATCGCCACCATCGAGCAAGCCCACCCAGTGAAGTTCCGCAGCTATTTCGCCGCCGAGCTGGAAAAGCTGCGCGAACTGGCCCGTGACGGCTTGCTCGTCATCGAGGAAGACTGGTTGACGGTGACGCCGAAAGGGCGCTTGCTGATCCGCAATATCTGCATGGTCTTCGACCGCTACCTGACGCAGGCCCGCGCGAACGCGACGCCGGACGCGGTGCAGCCGCTGCGCTACTCGAAAACGGTGTAACGCCGCCCGATGAATGCCCTCAGCCTCGTGCCCATGTTCATGGTCGGCCTGGCCGGCAGCGTGCACTGCATCGGCATGTGCGGCGGCATCGTCGGCGCGCTGTCGCTGGGCGGTGGCGCAGCTCCCGCGCCCAGCCGTCCCGTGATCGCCATCGCGGTGGCGCGCCCGGTGCTGCAAACGACGCTGCAAACAAACGTGCTGCGCGTGCTGGCCTACAACGGCGGGCGCATCGGCAGCTACATGCTGGCCGGCGCCCTGGCCGGCAGCCTGGCCGGCGCGGGCATGCTGCACATGGCGTCCCTGCAAGTGGCCGGTTACTGGCTGGCCAATCTGATGCTCGTCGCCCTGGGCCTGTACTTGATGGATGCCTGGCGCGGCCTGGCCCACCTGGAAGCGGCCGGCAACGTCGTCTGGCGCCGCGTGCGCCCCCTGCTGCATCCTTTGATGCCGATGGATAGCGCATTCAAGGCGCTGGCCGTGGGCGGCCTGTGGGGCTGGGTGCCGTGCGGCATGGTCTACAGCGCCCTGCTGACGGCCATGCTGCAGGGTTCGGCCCTCGACGGCGCGGCCAGCATGGCCGCCTTCGGCCTGGGCACCCTGCCCATGCTGCTGGGCATGGGCTTGCTGGGCACGCGCCTGCGCGCGCAGATGCAGCGCCGCCCCGTGCGCATCGCCAGCGGCTTGCTGGTGCTGGGCTTTGGCTTGCTGGGCCTGCTGCGCGCCGCCAACGGCGTGTCGCTGGGCTGGCTCGACGCCCTGTGCGTCACGGGCCATCCATAAAAAGACGCATGAAACCAAACCTATGAATGCTGTTTTAAAACCCTCCGCCTGCTTCCATTGCGGCTTGCCCGTCCCCATTGGCTCCAGCTGGACCGTCACTATCGACGAGGTGCCGCGCGCCATGTGCTGTCCCGGCTGCGAAGCGGTGGCGCAAACCATCGTCGACATCGGCCAGAGCGCCTACTACCGCGACCGCGACGAATATGCCGTCAACGCGTTTGATGCCACCCTGATGCCGCCCGAACTGCGCCTGTACAGCAATGACGACGCGCAATTCGCGCGCGACGCCAGCAGCTGCGAAGCGACACTCTCCGTCGAAGGCATCCGTTGCGCTGCCTGCGTCTGGCTGATCGAACGCCAGCTGACGCGCCTGCCCGGCGTGCAGGCAGCCAGCCTCAACGTCGCCACGGAGCGCCTGTACGTGCGCTGGAGCCGCGCGCAGTGCGAGCCGGGCGACATCCTGCAAGCCGTGCGGCAAGTTGGCTACACGGCTTATCCATATGACGCCGTGCGCCATGGCGAGCGCCTGCAAAAGGCCAGCAAGACCCTGGGCCGCCAGCTCTTCGTGGCGGGCCTGTCGATGATGCAGGTGATGATGTACGTGGCGCCCGCCTACCTGGCCGCCGAGGACGGCACCCTGGACGACAATATGGCCAGCCTGATGCGCTGGGCCAGCCTGCTGCTGACCTTGCCGGCCATCTGCTATTCGGCCATGCCCTTCTTCCAGGGTGCCTGGGCCAGCCTGCGCGCACGCACCCTCGGCATGGACGTGCCCGTGGCGCTGGGCATCCTGGCGGCCTTCTTCGGCAGCGTGGTGGCGACCTTTACGGGCCGCGGCGAGGTGTATTACGACTCAGCCACGATGTTCATCTTCCTCTTGCTGTGCAGCCGCTATTACGAGCTGCAGGCGCGCCGCAAGGCCGCCTCGGCGCTGGAACGCCTGCAGCACGCCTTGCCCGCCTCGGCCTCGCTGATGGCGGGCTTTCCCGACAACCGCGCCACCACCCTGGTGCCGGCCGGCACGCTGGATGTGGGCGACATCATCCTTGTGAAACCGGGCGAGGCGATCGCCGCCGACAGCGTCATCATCGAAGGCACGAGCGCGCTCGATTTATCTCTGCTGACGGGTGAGAGTGCGGCCCAGCGGCGCAAGGCGGGAGAACAGGTGCCGGGCGGGGCCATCAACGCCAGTGCCGTCCTGACATTGCGCGTACTGAAACCGGCGCGTGAAAGCACCCTGTCGGACCTGTTAAAACTCATCGAGCGGGCCGGCAGCGGAAAGCCGCAGATCGCGCAGTGGGCCGATAAAGTGGCGGCCTGGTTCGTGCTGGGCCTGCTGCTGTTTGCCGTCGCCGTGTTCGCCTTCTGGAGCTGGCACGATGCGTCGCGGGCCTGGCCCGTGGCCATCGCCGTGCTGGTCGTGTCGTGCCCGTGTGCATTATCCCTGGCCACGCCGACGGCGCTGGCGGCCGCCACCGACAGCCTGCTGCGGCGCGGCGTGCTCATCGTCCAGCCGCATGTGCTGGAAACCCTGCACCGCGCCACCCATATCGTCTTCGACAAGACGGGGACTTTGACCCTGGGCCGGCCTGTGCTGCAGCAAATCGAGGGCCTCGGCAACATGACGGAAAACGCTTGCCTGCAACTGGCCGCCGCGCTGGAAGCGGGCAGCGCCCATCCGCTGGCGCAGGCGATCCTGGCTGCCGCCGAAGGATTGCCAGGACAGCAGCCGCGCGCGCATGCGGAACAATTGCAGGAAGTGCAGGGCCAGGGACTCGAAGGCGTGATCGATGGCGTGCGCTACCGCCTGGGCAATGCGGCCTTTGTCGCCGCCATCGCCGGGCCGCCGCTGGGCGACACGGCCGTCGGCATGCAAGGCATGACGCCGCTGTACCTGGGCACGCAGGGGCACTGGCTCACGCGCTTTTTGCTCAGCGATGCGCTGCGCCCGGAAGCGCGCGAAGTGGTCGAGTATTTCCATCGGCGCGGCAAGCAAGTCGTGTTGCTGAGCGGCGACCAGGAAGCGCTGACGCAAAGCGTGGCGGCGCAGCTGGACATCGCCACGGCCTGCGGCGAATGCCTGCCCGATGAAAAGCTCGATTTCGTGCAGCAATTGCAGGCGACGGGCGCCGTCGTGGCGATGGTCGGCGACGGCATCAACGACGCCGCCGTGCTGAGCGCGGCCGACGTCTCGTTCGCCATGGGTTCCGGCGCCGCGCTGGCGCAGGCGCATGCGGACACGGTGCTGCTCTCGAGCCAATTGGTTTCCGTGCTCGATACGGCGCAAACGGCCGCGCGCAGCATGCGCATCATCCGCGAAAACCTGGGCTGGGCCACCCTGTACAATCTGACGGCCATCCCGGCCGCCGCGCTGGGTTTCCTGAACCCCTGGCTGTCCGGCGTCGGCATGGCTGCCAGCTCGGCGGTCGTCATCGCCAACGCCCTGCGCCTGCGGAAAGCCTGAACCATGGAAGCACTCTACCTTCTCATCCCTTTAAGCGTCGTGGTCGTCTTCATCGCCCTGTGGGTGTATTTCACCGCCTCCGACAGCGGCCAGTTCGACGACCTCGTCGGACCGGGCCTGCGCGTGCTGCAGGACGACGATACGGCCGTCAAACCGCCGCCCGACGAACCGCACGCTTGACTTTTCCACACCCGGCACGATGGTACCCAGCCATCGTTGGCATACGCTTTTTGACACAGGTCAAGCACCTCTTGCAGGGATCTTGCATGGCTTTTTTTATCCAAATCAGCATTTATTTCGATGCCAGTTAGCTACCCTTATTTCATCCTGGGAATTTTGATCCACATCAAAGTTTTTTCGCGGGCAAACACTTACTCTCTGGCCACCATCATAAATAGTAATTCCAGGGAGAGTCTTTGTGGATCAATCGCTGAACTATAACTACAAGATCGTGAAGCAATTCGCGGTCGCTACTGTGGTATGGGGCATCATCGGCATGCTGGTTGGCGTTATCATCGCCGCTCAGTTGGCCTGGCCTGCCCTGAACCTCGACATACCTTGGCTGACATACGGACGTTTGCGTCCGCTGCACACGAATGCGGTGATTTTCGCCTTCGGCATCTGCGGCCTGTTCGCCACCTCGTACTACGTTGTACAACGCACCTGCCAGGTGCGCCTGTTTTCCGACAAACTGGCCGCTTTCACGTTCTGGGGCTGGCAAGCGGTGATCCTGTGCGCCGTCGTCACCCTGCCCATGGGCATGACGCGCGGCAAGGAATACGCCGAACTGGAATGGCCTATCGCCATCCTCATCGCCGTCGTCTGGATCGCTTACGCCATCGTGTTCTTCGGCACCTTGATCAAGCGCAAAGTCAAGCACATCTACGTGGCCAACTGGTTCTTCGGCGCCTACATCCTGGCCGTGACGATTTTGCACGTGGTCAATGGCGCCGTCATGCCAGCCTCGTTCACCAAGTCGTATTCCGCCTATGCGGGCGTGCAGGACGCCATGATCCAGTGGTGGTACGGCCATAACGCGGTGGGTTTCATCCTCACCGCCGGCTACCTGGGCATGGTCTACTACTTCATCCCGAAACAGGCCGAGCGCCCCGTGTACTCGTACCGCCTGTCCATCGTCCACTTCTGGGCGCTGATCTTCACCTACATGTGGGCCGGCCCGCATCACCTGCATTACACGGCATTGCCTGACTGGACGCAATCGATCGGCATGGTCTTCTCGCTGGTTCTGTTGGCACCAAGCTGGGGCGGCATGATCAACGGCATCATGACCCTGTCGGGCGCGTGGCACAAGCTGCGCACCGATCCGATCCTGAAATTCATGATCGTCTCGCTGTCGTTCTACGGCATCGCCACCTTCGAAGGTCCGATGATGTCGATCAAGACCATCAACTCGCTGTCGCACTACACCGACTGGACCGTTGCCCACGTACATGCGGGCGCCCTGGGCTGGGTGGGCTTCATCACCATGGGTTCGATCTACTATCTGCTGCCACGCCTGGCGGGCCGCACGCAGATGCACAGCACGCGCCTGGTCGACGTGCACTTCTGGGTGGCCACCATCGGCATCGTGCTGTACATCGCGGCAATGTGGATCGCCGGCGTGATGCAGGGCCTGATGTGGCGCGCGGTCAATCCGGACGGCACCCTGACCTACACCTTTGTCGAAAGCGTGAAAGCAACATATCCGTACTACGTGGTGCGCGTGGCCGGTGGCCTGCTGTACCTGTCGGGTATGTGCATCATGGGCTACAACACCTGGATGACCTTGCGCGGCAGCAAACTCCCCGTCGCCCGCATTCCGGAACTGAACGCGGCGCACGCCTGATAGGAGCAAAAGCAAATGAAATTTTCACATGCATGGATTGAGAGAAACCCCTGGCTGCTGATCGCCCTGGTCACGGTGGTGATCAGCATCGGCGGCGCCGTCGAGATCATTCCCCTGTTCTTCCAGAAGAGCACGACGGAACCGGTCGCCGGCCTGAAGCCGTATTCGCCGCTGCGCCTGGCGGGCCGCGACATTTACGTGCGCGAAGGCTGCTACAACTGCCACTCGCAGATGGTACGTCCGCTGCGCGCGGAAACGGAACGCTATGGCCACTATTCGGTCGCTGGCGAGTTCGTGTATGACCGTCCGTTCCAGTGGGGTTCCAAGCGCACGGGGCCGGACCTGGCCCGCGTGGGCGCCCGCTACAGCGATGAATGGCACCGCACGCACTTGAACAACCCGCGCGACGTGGTGCCCGAGTCGAATATGCCGGCCTACCCATGGCTGGCGAAGACCAAGCTGGTGCCTGACGACATCATGCCGAAGATGCGCGCCCTGCAACGCCTGGGACAGCCGTACAGCGATGCGGAAATCACCGCCGGCCCGGCGCAGCTGCAGGACAAGACGGAAGAAGACGCCCTGGTCGCCTATCTGCAAGGCCTCGGTACATTAATCAAAACAAGGAATTAGCATGGCAATCGAAAACCTGTTTGACAGCGCCAGCAGCGTCATGACGGTGGTTTCCTTTACGACGTTCGTAGGCATCCTGTGGTGGACTTTCAGCCGCAGCAACAGCGACTTCGACGCGGCGGCGCACCTGCCGTTCGCCGATGACGCATTGGACTATCCGGCCGAGGCCGAGATGAGCGTGGCAAAGGAGCGCAACCATGGCTGACTTTACCAATGGCTTCTGGAATATCTACATTATCGTGCTGTCCTTGCTGGGCATCATCGGCTGCGGCGTGCTGCTGTACTCGCAGTCGAAAATCAAAGTGGTCGACGGCGCGCCTGCCGACGGCACCACGGGCCACGTCTGGGACGAGGACTTGAAGGAACTCAACACGCCAATGCCGCGCTGGTGGATGTGGTTGTTCTACATCACCATCGTCTTCGCCCTGGCGTATCTGTTCCTGTATCCGGGCCTGGGCAACTATGCCGGCAGCCTGGGCTGGAAATCGACGGGCCAGTACGAGGAAGAGCTGAAGAAGGCGGAAGCCGACTACGGCCCCCTGTTCAACAAGTACCTGAGCCAGGACTTGAAGACGGTGGCCGCCGATCCGCAGGCGCAAGCCATCGGCCAGCGTTTGTTCCTGACCTACTGCGCGCAATGCCACGGTTCGGATGCGCGCGGCAACAAGGGCTTCCCCAACCTGACCGACAAGGACTGGCTGTATGGCGGCGAACCTGACATCATCAAGACCACCATCCTGCACGGCCGCAATGGGCAGATGCCACCGATGGGCGCCGCCCTGGGCTCCGAAAAGGATGTCGAGAACGTGGCCCATTATGTGCTGAGCCTGTCCGGTTCCACTTCGGACCCCGTCAAGTCGGTGCTGGGCAAAGCCAAGTTCGGCGCCTGCATGGCCTGTCATGGCGCCGATGCGAAGGGCAACCCGATGCTGGGTTCGCCGAATCTGACGGACAAGATCTGGCTGTATGGCGGCAGTGCCGATACCATCATGGAAACCGTACGCAAGGGACGCAGCAACACCATGCCGGCCTTCAGCGATTTCCTCGGCGAGTCCAAGGTACACGTGCTGTCGGCCTATGTCTGGAGCCTGTCGAATCCCCAGACGCCCGTGAAATGATGTAATGGAACCTCAAGTCATCAAGATGTATGCGGCCCGCGAGCAAATCTACCCTCGCGAGGCCAAAGGACGCTACGCTACCTGGCGATGGGTATGCGTATGGCTTACCCAGCTGGCGTTCTACGGCTTGCCGTGGTTGACCTGGAATGGCAGGCAAGCCCTGCTGTTCGATTTGACCACGCGCAAGTTCTACATTTTCGGCGTCGTGCTGTGGCCCCAGGATTTCATCTATCTGGCGGCCCTGCTGATCATCTGTGCGTATTTGTTGTTCCTCGTCACGGCCATTGCCGGGCGGGTGTGGTGCGGGTTCTCTTGCCCGCAAACGGTATACACGGAAATCTTCCTGTGGGTCGAACGCCGCATCGAAGGCACGCGCAGCGCGCGCATGGCCCTCGACAAGCAGGGTCCCTCCGTGCGCAAGGCCTTCAAGAAGACGGCCAAGCACCTGGTGTGGGGCGCCATCGCCCTGTGGACGGGCTTTACCTTTGTCGGCTACTTCACGCCGATCAAGGAACTGGCGCAGGCGGTGACCACCTTGAATTTCGGTCCCTGGGAATGGTTCTGGGTCTTGTTCTACAGCCTGGCAACCTACGGCAACGCGGGCTGGCTGCGCGAGCAGGTGTGCAAATACATGTGCCCCTACGCGCGCTTCCAGAGCGCCATGTTCGACCAGGACACGCTGATCATCACCTACGATACCAAGCGCGGCGAACCGCGTGGCGCCATGAGCAAGAAGGCCGGCAACAACGACAAGCTGGGCGATTGCATCGACTGCACCCTGTGCGTGCAGGTGTGTCCGACCGGCATCGATATCCGTAACGGCCTGCAGTATGAATGCATCGGTTGCGCCGCCTGCGTCGATGCCTGCAACAGCGTGATGGACAAAGTCGAGCGGCCACGGGGCCTGATACGCTACAGTACCGACCATGCGATGGAAAACAACTTCAATTCGAAGCAGATACGCCAGCGCGCCATGCGTCCGCGCGTGCTGATCTACACTTCCATCCTGGCCCTGATCATCATCGCCGTGTGTACTTCGCTGGCCTTGCGCACGCCCCTGAAAATGGACGTGATCCGCGACCGCGGTTCGATGGGACGCGAAGTGGAAGACGGCATGATCGAAAACGTCTACCGCCTGCAGATCATGAACACCTCGGAGCAAAGCCAGCATTTTAAAATCAGCGTCTCCGGCTTGCCGGGCCTGACCTTGCTGACGCGCGAAGAAGTGATGTTGCAGCCGACGGAAACGCTGGGCTGGCCGATCCGCCTGCGCGTGCCGCACGGGGTCGGCGAAAAGGGCTCGAACAAGATTGCGATCGAATTGCACTCGCTGGACGACCCATCGCTGCATGTACGTGAAAGCGCGGTATTCATCGTGCCGCGCTAATGTAGGAAGGCCAGTCCCCGCATGGGGACTGGCTGATCAAACAGGAGAAATATCATGTCCGACAGTCTCAAGCTGCAAGCACCCGTTGCACCGTGGTACAAGCATCGCTGGCCTTGGCTGCTGATGATCGGCCCAGGCTTGTCCGTGGTCGTCGGCAGCTTCATGGGATATATCGCGTTTACGCAGCCCGATGCACTGGTGGTGGGCGACTATTACAAGCAGGGCAAGGCAATCAACCAGGATTTGAAGCGCGACACGATCGCCAGCAACCTGGCGATGGATACCAGCTTATCCTATGATGTGGCGCACGCGCGCCTCAGTGGTTCCGTGCACAGCTTCGGCAAGGCTTACCAGGGTCCGCTGCAGCTGCATCTGGCGCATGCGACCTTGCCGGAAAAGGATATCAAGCTGCTGGTGCAGCCCGATGTGGCCGGCAACTTCTCGGTAGCGCTGCCGATGCTTGAGCGCAGCCGCTGGCAAGTGCTGGTGGAAAACGATAAACGCGAGTGGCGCCTGTCCGGCATCTGGACCTGGCCCCTGCAGCGCAGCATCGCGCTGCATGCTGACGCAGAGCTGTAAAGCTTACTTGCAGACGTCGGTACCAGCCGTAATGGCTTTCAACTTGGCGGGCTGCAAGATTTCAATTTCGCGATTCGAGACGCGCAGCCAGCCTTCCTTCTTGAACTTCGACAGCAGACGGCTGACGCTCTCGATGGTCAGCCCCAGGTAATTGCCAATTTCCTCGCGCGACATGCGCAACTGAAATTTGCTGGCCGAATAGCCGCGCGCTTCATAGCGTGAGGCCAGGTTGACGATAAAGGCGGCAAAACGCTGCGTCGCCTGCATATTGCCCAGCAACAGCATCACGCTTTGCTCGCGCGTGATTTCCTGGCTCATCATGCGGTGGAAATGGCGCAACAGGGTCGGCATATTGCCCAGCAATTGTTCCAGGCTGGAAAACGGTATTTCACAGACTTCGCTGTCTTCCAGCGCCACGGCATTACAGTGGTGGCGGTCGGCGCTGATGGCGTCCATGCCCAGCAGTTCGCCGGCCATCTGGAAACCCGTCACCTGCTCTTCGCCACCCGGATTGATCTGGTACGTCTTGAAGTGCCCCAGGCGGATCGCATACAGGTTCTGGAACGAGTCGCCGATGCGGAACAGCGAGGCGCCGCGCACGATCTTGCGGCGGCGGCCGATGATCTGGTCCAGCCTGTCCATATCGCCCACATCGAGGCCCATCGGCAGGCACAATTGATGCATGCTGCAGGTCGAGCATCGCGCACGCAACGCTTCCACGTTCACTATGGGCAAGGTGGGAGTGAGTAGCGCTTCAGTCATGTTGATACCTTTTAGAAAATGCAATAACAAGTTTACTGCATACACGGTTGCCGTGTGCCAATTTCACCGCAATTGCGCTGAATAAACGACGTTCTGACTTTAATTATATGGCAACATCGTCAAAAGCCCATGCGGGGAGGGCAATTTGCGCCGCACCGCTTGCCAAGCTCGGGTATTGATAGGAAAATTCCTGACAGCATTATCTGCCGCCTGTGCCGCCCGGTACTGAAAAGGAAATCATGAAGCCTCTCGGCATTAAAGCAAAAGTCGCGCTAGCCACCAGCCTGACCTCGATCGCCATGATCGCGCTGGTCACCATGATCCAGGTGCAGCACATGCGCGCCGACTTCACCAAAGTGCTGCTGAGCCAGCAATCGGCCCTGATTACCCGCACCGCTGCCGAGCTCGACGACAAGCTGGGCATGCTGCTGCAGATCGTCGCGCTGACGGCCAGGCAGCAGCCGCCGGAATTGATCGCCCAGCCCGCCCAATTGCGCGAATACTATGCGCGCCGCGCGATGCTGGTGCTGTTCGACGACGTGCTGGTGCTCGATGCGCAAGGCGCCATCGTGGCCGACATGCCGCGGGTCGCGGGACGCGCCGGCATCAACGTCGGCGAGCGCGAATATTTCCAGACCGTCGTGCGCACGCGCCAGCCCATGATCACCGAGCCGATGCTGGGCAAATCAAGCGGCATGCCCATCGTGCAGATGGTGGCGCCCGTGCTCACCGCCGATGGCCAGGTGGCCGGCGTGGTGATTGGCGTGCTGCGCCTGTACAAGGATAACCTGCTGGGACGCCTGCGCTCGGAAAAGATCAGCAAGAGCGGCTATTACTTCATCCTCACGCGCGGCGCCGTGCCGCGCTACGTGCTGCATCCCGACACCAGCCGTTTGCTGCAGCCGCGCCAGCCGAACGCCAACCTGACGACCACGCAGTTGCTGAAGGAAGATGGCGAAGGCAGCATGGTCAGCACCAACAACCGCGGCATCACGGCCGTCAACAGCTTCAAGCGCCTGAAATCCGTGAACTGGCTGCTGGGTGCCTCGCTGCCCGTCGAGGATGCCTTCGAACCCTTCGATGGCGTACTGTACCGGCTGGTACTGTGGAGCATCCTCGCTTCGCTGCTGGCTGCTTTTGTTCTGGGCTGGGTCACCGTGCGCCTGCTGTCGCCGCTGGTACGCCTGCGCGACACCCTGCTGGCCCTGCGCACCAGCGGCAACCGCTTCACTCCCGTGCCGGTGCAGCAGCGCGACGAGATCGGCGAACTGACGGAAGCGTTCAACGGCCTGATGAGCGAACGCGACCGCCTGCAGCAGGAGCTCGAATCGCGCGCGGCAGAGCTGGAACAGGAGCGTGACCGGGCCGAGGCGGCCAACCGCGCGAAGAGCGATTTCGTGGCCAACATGAGCCATGAAATCCGCACGCCCCTGAATGCCGTGCTGGGCATGGTGTACTTGCTGGGCAATACCAAGCTCGATACGGAACAGCGCAAGTATCTGACCATGGTGCGCGTAGCGGGCCAGTCGCTGCTGGGCATCCTCAACGACGTGCTCGATTATTCGAAGATCGAGGCGCGCCGCATGGAATTGTCGCCCGTCGAATTCGATCTCGACGAAGTCATGAATACCCTGGCCACGACGATGACCATGAATGCGGGCGAAAAGGAGCTGGAACTGGCCATCGCCGTCGAACCCGACGTGCCGCGGCGCCTTGTGGGCGACGCCCAGCGCCTGCAGCAGATTCTCGTCAACCTGGCCGGCAATGCCATCAAGTTCACCGAGAGCGGCGAAGTGGTGGTGGCCGTCAGTCTGGCCGAGAGCGAAAACGGGCGCGCCTGGCTGCGCTTCGAAGTGCGCGACACGGGCATCGGCATGACGGAGCTGCAGCAACAGCAGCTGTTTTCCGCGTTTTCACAGGGCGACCAGAGCATCACGCGGCGCTTCGGCGGCACGGGCCTGGGCCTGGCCATCAGCAAGCAGCTGATCCACATGATGGGCGGCGACATCGCCGTCGCCAGCAGCGAAGGCAAGGGCAGCCGCTTCTGGTTCAGCGTGCCGTTCGACATGCTGGCGCAGCCGGCTGAAACGCGGCGCACGCCGGCCTTGGGCCAGCTGCGCCTGCTGGTGGCCGACGATAACCGCACCACGCGCGAACTGATCGTCAAGCTGATCGAGGCGTGGGGCTGGCTGGCCGACGAAGTGGACTCCGGCTTTGCCGCCATCGAACTGTACCGCGAACGCCTGGCGCAGCAGCAGCCCTACGACGTGGTGCTGGCAGACTGGCACATGCCCGTCATGGACGGCCTGGCCACGGCCAAGGCCATTCGCCAGGCGGCCATCGGCCAACGCCAGCCCATCGTGGTCATGGTCAACGCCTTCGCGCGCAACCACCTGGAGGAAATCTCCAGCGCCGCCGAGGCCGATGTCGTGCTGATGAAGCCGATCACGGGATCGAGCCTGTTCGATGCCCTGCACCAGGCGCTGATCACCAAGAACGACGGCGGCGAGCAGCGCATCTTGCACCAGCCGCTGGGCACGGAGCTGGCCGGCGCGCATTTCCTGCTGGTGGAAGACAATCATTTGAACCAGGCCGTGGCGCGCGGCATCCTCGAGCACATGGGCGCCACCCTGGACGTGGTGGGCGACGGCTTGCAAGCCGTGGAACGGCTGCGCACGGAGGCGCTGCGCTACGACATCGTGCTGATGGACATGCAGATGCCCATCATGGACGGTTTCAGCGCCACCCACATCATCCGCACGGAACTGCGTTTGAGCCTGCCCGTGATCGCCATGACTGCCGGCGTGCTGGCGTCCGAGCGCGAGCGCTGCATGACGGCCGGCATCAGCGATTTCATCGCCAAGCCCGTGGTGGTGGAAGAGATGATGGAAGTCATCCTGCGCCACCTGCCCAAGCGCCCGCAAGTGCAGACGGCCGAGCCGGCGCCCGTTGCCGATGAGGAAGTGTTTTCCATGGCGCCGCTGATGCGCGTGATGGGGCGCGATGCAAAGGGGCGCGGCGTGCTGCGGCGCATGGTGGAAGACGCGCTGAACAAGGGCATGACGCCCGCGCGCGACGCCGAAACAGCGTTGCAGGAGGACCGCCACAGCGACGTGGCGCGCATCCTGCACGGCGTGCGCGGTTCCGTCGGTACGCTGGGCACGAAGCGCCTGATCCGCGCCGCGTTTGCCACCGAGGAAGCCATCGACGCGGGCCGCCTGGACGAGGTGCCGGCGCTGCTGGCGCACACGGCGCAGGAACTCGAGCAGGCGCTGGCCGCCGCGCGGGAGTGGCTGGCGCGCTTACAAGATTAAATCAGGCGGGCACGCCCAGGATCACGCTAGACGCTTTGAAAATCGCCGTCACATTGCTGCCGATCTCAATGCCCAGGTCAGTGCTGCTCTGGTTCGTGATGATGGCAGCGATCGTGCCGCCACGCGGCAAGTCCAGCACCACTTCCGTGTTGACGGCGCCCGTCTGCACGCGGGTCACCAGTCCGGCCAATTGGTTGCGCGCGGAAAAGCGCGCTCCTTCGCCATCGAGCACGAGGATGATAGACGACGCCTTGATCAGCGCAAACGCTTCCGCGCCCGGCACCAGGCCCAGGCTTTCGCTGCTGCCCTGCGTGACGATGGCCACGATGTGCTGGCCGCCTGGCAATGCCAGGGTGACTTCATCGTTGACGGCGCCCTGTTTCAGTTCGGCAACTTTGCCCAGGAATTGATTACGTGCCGTGGTTTTCATGGCCATTCTCCGTATGAGTAAAAGATCGTCGGCGATGCCTTCCGCCTGGCTGCCCAGCTGGCGCAGGTAGCGGGCATGCTCGCGCTCGATGATACGGAAATTGTCGACCAGCTGGCGCCCCCGTGGGGTGAGCCGCGTGCCGCCGCCGCCCTTGCCGCCCGTCAAGCGCTCGACCAGCGGCTCGCCAGCCAGGTTGTTCATGGCGTCAATGGCGTCCCAGGCCGCCTTGTAGCTCATCTTGACGAGTTTGGCCGCCTGCGTGATGGAGCCGCATTCGGCGATGGCGCCCAGCAATTCCACGCGGCCGACGCCGCCCAGGTGCTCGCCGCCCACCGTCATCCATACCGAGCCTTGCAGGCCGATTTCTGCTGCCGCTGATTTATCCAATGCGTTCACCCAATGCCCTATTTTCTTCCATGCTGTCAATTTGTCCGTCACGCAAGTACAACACATGCTCGCCCAGCATGCGCGCATCTTCCGGATCATGTGTGATCAGGATCATGGGCACGTCCAGGCGCTGCTGCCACTGGCTCAGTTCCAGACGCATTTTGACACGCAGGGCCGGATCGAGGGCGGCAAACGGCTCGTCGAGCAGCAGCGCGGCCGGCTCGGCCACGAGCGCCCTCGCCAGCGCCACCCTTTGGCGCTGGCCACCGGACAACTCGTCGGGGAACTGGTGCGCCAGTTCCTGCAAATGAAACGCGGCGAGCCAATGCTCGACTTTCTGCAATTTTTCGCGCGCGCGCGGGTTGAACCAGCCCCGTGCCAGGCCGAAGCCCACGTTCTGGCGCACCGTCAGGTGCGGAAACAGCGCGTAGTCCTGGAACAGGTAGGCCACGTTGCGCTGCTGCGGCGGCAGGTTGATGCCGGCGGCGGAATCGAACAGGGTACGGCCATTCAGGCGGATATGGCCGGCGTCCGGTGTCAACAGTCCGGCAATGGCTTTCAGGGTCATGCTCTTGCCGGCGCCGGACGGGCCATACATGGCGATGCGCTGGCTGCTGGACGTGCATTGCACCTGCAGCTCGAAGCGGCGTTTGCCGGAGCGCAAGGTGGCGCGAAGGTCGAGGTCGAGTTGCATAGGCGTCATCATCAGTGTCATTTGTGCGCAATGCGCCCGGGCGCCAGACGGCCGGCCGACAACAGCACCACGATGCAAACGGCAGAAGTAATCAGCACCAGGGTGTTGGCGACGTCGTCCTGGCCTGCCTGCACGGCTTCATACACGGCCACTGACAAAGTTTGTGTCTTGCCGGGAATACTGCCGGCCACCATCAGGGTGGCGCCAAACTCGCCCAGCGCGCGCACAAAACCCAGCAGCACGCCGGCCAGGATGCCGCGCCAGGCCAGCGGCAAGGTCACGCGGAAGAAAATCGCCATTTCCGAGATGCCCAGCACGCGGGCCGCCTGCTCCAGTTGGCCGTCGACCGCCTCGAAGGCGGCGCGCGCCGGCTTGAAAACAAGGGGAAAGGCGACCACCGTGGAGGCGATCACGGCGCCCTGCCAGGTAAAGATGAGGTTGATGCCGAAGTTGTCTTGCAGCCAGATGCCCAGCGTGCCGCGCCGGCCCAGCAGCACCAGCAGGTAATAGCCGAGCACGGTGGGCGGCATCACCATCGGCAGGGTCAAGAGGGCGTCGAGCAGCTCACGCCCGGGAAATCGCGTGCGCGCCAGCAGATAGCCCGTGCCGATGCCGAGCAGCAAATTGAGCGCCGTGGCCCAGGCCGCTACTTTGAGCGACAGGGCCAGCGCGGTCCAGGCAATATCCATGCGGGCGCGTGCCTAAGTTATGGTTTCTTGAATCCGTACTTGGCGAGGATGGCTTGCGCCGGCGCCGTCTGCAGGTAGCTGACGAAGCGCTTCGCTTCGGCGGCATTGCCGCTGCTCTTGATGGTGGCGATCGGGTACAGCACGGGCGCCTCGAGCGGCACCTCCAGCACGACGTTGACTTTATCCTTCATGATGGCCGCGTCGGTGGCGTAGACAAAGCCCGCATCGACTTCGCCGCGCGCCACATAGTCGAGCGACTGGCGCACATTCTGCGTGCCGATGGCTTTAGCTTGCACGGCGTCCCACAGCTTCGCCTTTTTCAGTGCGCCTTCCGAATAGCGGCCGACGGGCACGCTGGCCGGGTTGGCGATGGCCACGCGGGTCACGCCCTTGTGCGTCAGGTCGCTCAAGCTCTTGATACCCAGCTTGCTATCGTGCGGCACGATCAGCACCAGGCTGTTGCTGACGAAGTCCATGCGGTCGGTCGGCAGCACCAGGCCCTGCTTTTGCGCCGCATCCATGGTTTCCTGGTCGGCCGAGGCAAACACGTCCACGGGCGCGCCCTTGACGATCTGCTGCAGCAGCACGCCCGAAGCGGCGAAGTTCAAAGACACCTTGCTGCCCGGATACTGCGCCTCATAGCTTTGCGCCGCATCCTTGAACGCATTCGTCAGACTGGCCGCAGCCGACACCACCACTTCGCCGGCCAGGGCGGACGAGGCGACGGTGGCAAGCAGGGCGGCGCCGAAGAATTGGGCGAGAGGGGTGAGGCGCATGGTCGTATCCTTGTAAGTGAACGGTGAACAAGGAGCGTAATATACACTTATATATAACGTTATGCCATGGCATGGGTCAAGCAATGGCAAAGAGCAAATGCGGAAAAATGCAGCCAGTGCCGGGAAATGGCAGCTGGCTGCGGTACGTCAATACCACCTGACAGCAGAGAATCGATCACCTTTTCCCAGCCTCGCAGGCAATGCTTTTTTTTGCGCGGGCGATGCAGAACTTGTCTTGATGCATTGTATTTTTACGCCGCCTGCCTGTCTTCCGACATCGGCACAAACCGTTGCGCATAATTTCTTCCCATCGCCATCGATCGCCCTCTGCTCCAGTGGCGTGACGACAGGTTCATCACCCATCGCACGCCAGAGCCGATCGCGGTTTCGGGAACGAGCCCCAGCTTCGCAGAGAGTTCATTGCACCTACTCAGTGGCCCCTTCGCAAGCAGCAACTTCGTAATCCCACCGCCCACCGCGGTCCAGGCAGCTATCAATCGACGCTTCCCGCTTGATCCATATTCCGGCAGCAATGAGCACTGCCGCCAGAAGCAAGAGAACACCTATAAGAAACGGTCGTTTCATCATTTCCTCAATAAGAATTAGACAAACCGTTAGGGCGGAACGTGCTGCACACGGCCTCACACGTCCCTCCTGAGCGTGCCTCTGAGCGGCCTGCCATGTTGGCAACTTGATCGGCTGCCGAAGCACTCGGCGGGTCCAATTTCACGTATTGGTCACCCCCCTCGCGGACGTCCGAGATAACGCAAGCTGTCTTCTCACCGACCCATCCCCTCTGAGTTGCTTCGCAGTTGGCTTTGCAGTGGAAGTACTTGTCAGCGCCAATCGTGTTAGCAGTTCGCATGTCATTGTAATTGCGCGTGAAATCACGTGTGGCACCGGAAATCTGATTAGTGAAACCTGGCATGGGCCAAATGCTGCGCATGAAATCCCGGAACGCAACTGCTCCAGCCGGAGGTTCTAGCCCCGTAGGATCAACGAGACTAACTGGATTGCCACTCACATATGCGTAGGTATTGATTCCCCCAGTCAACCCGATGGGATCGCTCTGCAAATACCTTCCCAGCGATGCATCATAGTAGCGGTGCCAGTTGTACCACAGGCCCGATTCGGCATCGTAGTACTGGCCCGGGAAGCCGAGATTCAAGCCGCCAATCGTGTCGACGATGACGGCGCGGTCAAATGCGGCATTGGCGGCGCGCCATACAACGGCACCACTGGCATTGCTCATGGCTTCGGGGCGACCCAGGTGATCGTTATGACTAAAGTAAATCTGGTTGGCACGCGCCATGCCAATCAGCTCGCCATTGAACCAGAAATAATGACTGGTTTGCGCTCCCACTTCTGCCAGCAGTTCACCGCCTGGACCATAAATGGCTTGCGTGATGCCACCGGCTCCATCTTTTTGCACACGCTGGTTCAGCGCATTGGTGCGATAGTCTCCGACATAACGGCCATTGACGATCACGCCACGCATGCGGTTGAATCCATCGTAGGTATAGGAACGGCTGCCATCATGGCGCGATTCGCTGGCCAGCGTGCCCACGGGGTTGTAGCTGAAGTTACGAAACTCACCATTGCCGCTCCATGATGCGAGCCGGTTGCTGCCGCTATCGAGCACGAAACTATAATTGCTGCCTTTCCTGGCCTGGCCTGTACGATTGCCAGCCTGGTCCCAAGAGAAACTCTGATAGTCGATCCGGCGCGTCACCAGTCCTACGCGATCAGCGGCATCATAGTCAATTCCCTGGGTCATATGCTCATTGCCCGAATCGATCATGGCAATGATCTGATTCGTACTGTTATGACGATATTCGACGTTTTCCACGCTGCCAGAAATGTGCGTAATTCGGCCATCCGTATCCAACGTTACTCTGCGCGGCAAATTATTCCCGTAACGCCAGGCATGGGGCTTGCCGCTGACCGGCTGATACAGCACTGAATCTGCGAGTTTCGTCCATACGCCAGTCGCATTCGTCAAGAGTTCACTTACCCTGCCATATGCATCGTACGAATAAAAAGTACGCGTGCCCGATGGATAATGGATGCCCTCAAGGCGGCCAGTGGCATCATAGTCCCAGACAGTGGTATGGGTGCTGCCGTAGATATTATTGACTTGGACAGTGAGCTGCCCAGATGCATTGTAGGCATAGCTGGTGTACCCCGTCAGATCCGTGAAACCAGTCAGGCGCCCCTTGCCAAACCGTCCCTCGTCATAGCTAAATTTCTCGGTTTCACCGCTATTGCTGCGTGAAATTTGACGATCCAGGCTATCCAGAGTGTAGCGGGTAACTCTGCCATCAGAACGTGCTTCACTTTCCAACCGGCCCGCGCTGTCATAGCCATATGTGGTGGTCCCCGTATCCAGACTGGCGATGCTAATGACTTGGCCAAAACCGTTATAGGTATAGCGCGTCTGCAGTGGCCGTGGATCGGTCACCGATGCCAGCATGCCTTCGGCATCGTAGGCCAGTACAGTCACCCCGCCATCGGGTGCGGTGCTCTTGACGAGACGATTCGCGGCATCGTATTCGGAGGTCGTCGTGCGCCCTGCCGCATCGGTAACGCTCACGAGATTGCCATTGTGGTCGTATCGTTTGTCGAGACGCTGACTATTATTACCAAGCTCACTATATGGACGCCCCAGGGAATCCATAGCCGTCGTGGCGCTCAACTCACCGGCAGCAACGGGGACTGGCAGGCCAGCACTCACCTCCGCATGATGCAGGGCGGAACTCACACGCAGGCTGTTGTCAGGAACATTGACCGCAATATGCGTAAATTCCCCCAGCGCATTACCGACATATTCGACCCGGCCGCCCGCAGTGTATTGATACTGCGTCATGCTGCCGTCCGGATAGCTGATGGACCGTACCAGGTCGCCCGCATGATAGGCAAGTTGCGTCGTCTGGCTGCCATTGAGCGTGCTCGCCAGCAGGCGGCCCATGCCATCGTAAGCATATGTAGTGGCGACGCCATTGCTGTCGGCATGGCTAGCTGGACGCCCCATGCCATCATAGCCTGACCACGCTTGCTGATGGCCCAGCGGATTCGTCATGCCAGTCAGGTTGCCACGCGTGTCGTAGTCATAACGCGTGACTGCCGCGCCACCGGGCAGGCTGCGCGATACTGTCCAGCTAGACATGGTGCTGTTTGGATAAAACGTGTACGTGTGCACGAATTTCTTTTGCTTGCCGGTCTTCAGGTCATCCCACGTTTCACTCTCGAGCTTTCCCGACGGGGCCCACGCATGATAGTAGGTGTAGCTGACGCGCAAGTAGGCCACGTTCCCCGCATTGCGATATTCGGTTTTTGCAATCTCATTTCCATTCCAGCTATGCACAACCGTCTGCGCCGCGCCCGTTCCTGCCGCCGTCGTCTGGCTCAACAGACGGCCGCCCGCATCATAGCGAAATTAAGTTGCGCGCCGGCACCTTCCAAGATGGAGACAATGGCACCCACTTTATTGTAGGTATAGGTATTGCCATTGGCCCACAAAGTCCAGCCGGCGCCAGGGGTATAAACCATTTCGCCACTGCGCACGGACTTTCCTGATAGATATAAATATGATGTTGCGCGAGGATCCTGCGGGGAGGGAAACTCGTTCTCCCCGACGTATTGATAATGGGTCGTGCTGCCAGTGGGATCGGTGACCGTCACGGAGCGGGGTATGCATCGGCCCGTTCCCGTATTGCCGCAATTCGGCTCCTTCAGCCGGGGCACATCCACGTTGGACAGCCACTGCGCACCGAACAAGGTACCCACCGCGTGCTTGCTGCGATAGGTTCTCTTCAGCCCCAAACCGTACAAGCCCAACGACTGGAAGTCCAACTCGGGCTTGATCTTCTCGCCGGTGGCAATGACGACCGGGTGCGCCGTCATGGCGCCGCAGCGGTCGATATTCGTATTGGCATTCGATGGCGCGGCGTCGGTATTGGCGGTACCTGGCGTGCCGCCACCGCGCGAGGGGCGGTTGTAGATGTCGAACATGTCGCCGGGCCAGTGGCAAAAAACGCCGCTTATGGCGACGCAGTCTTCATAAGCCTGCCGCTCCCGCTCGGCGGTGACAGTGATCGTCGGCATGGTGTAGCTTTGCGCGAACGAACTCTGGAAGAAAAGGACGAGGAATACGAAAACGAGTTTTTTCTGGAATAGGCTGAACATGAGAGTGAATCGGATGTGTTTTTGGCTAAGGGCCTCAAAGAATATGAAACTCCAGCTAACATTTACATCCTAACACTATATTTCATTGCTTATATGTAATTTCCTTACTGTGTGAAGGCCTTCTTCGACACCCAAAAACACCGCTTTTCGCTCACTCTATCGCGCGGCATTCCTGATATACTGTATATAAACACAGTATATCGAGGTGCAGCATGGAATTAACGGACAAGCTGGAAATCCTGGCCGATGCGGCCAAGTACGACGCGTCCTGCGCCAGCAGCGGGGCGCCCAAACGCGATTCCATCGGCAAGGACGGCTTTGGCGCCACCTCCGGCATGGGCATTTGCCACAGCTACACGCCGGACGGGCGCTGCGTCTCGCTGCTGAAAGTGCTGCTGACCAATTACTGCCTGTACGATTGCCAGTACTGCGTCAACCGCCGTAGCTCGAACGTACCGCGCGCGCGGTTTACGGTGGCCGAAGTGGTGAAACTCACCGCCGACTTTTACCTGCGCAACTACATCGACGGCCTGTTCCTCAGTTCCGGCATCATCCAGTCGGCCGACTACACGATGGAGCAGCTGGTACAAGTGGCGCGCGAGTTGCGCGAGGTGCACCAATTCCGCGGCTACATCCATCTGAAAACCATCCCCGATGCCGATCCGGGCCTGATCGCGCAGGCGGGCCGCTATGCCGACCGGCTCAGCGTCAATATCGAACTGCCGACGCAAGACAGCGTGCAAAAGCTGGCGCCGGAAAAAAGCGTGCACACGATCAAGCTGGCGATGGGGGCGATCCGCCGCAAGCTCGATGAAAAGGCGGAAGAACCGCGCTCGCCGCGTTTCGCGCCGGCAGGGCAGAGCACACAGATGATCGTCGGCGCCGACGCCAGCGACGACCAGCAAATTCTCTCCACGGCCGAGACCCTGTACGGCAGCTACAAGCTCAAGCGCGTTTACTATTCGGCCTTTAGCCCGATCCCCGACAGCCCGAACAGCGTGCCGCTGGCGCCGCCGCCCATGCTGCGTGAACACCGGCTGTACCAAGCTGATTTCCTGCTGCGCAGCTATGGCTTTCAGGCCAGCGAATTGCTCCCGAGTACGGGCGGCAACCTGGCGCTCGACATCGATCCCAAGTTGGCCTGGGCGCTGGCGCACCGCGAACATTTTCCGCTGGACTTGAACCGCGCGGCGCAGCACATGATCGCGCGCGTGCCCGGCATCGGCTTGCGCAATGCGCAGCGCATCGTCGACCTGCGCCGTTTGCGGCAGGTGCGCTACGCCGATTTGTCGCGCCTGCGCTGCAGCATGAAAAAGATTGCGCCGTTCATCATTACGGCTGATTACTTTCCCGCGCGCGACACCACCGCCTCGGAACAGCTGCGCCGCACTATGGCCGATGTGCCGCGGCAGATGAATTTATGGCCGGAGCTGCAGGCCGCATGAGTACGATGGTGCGGCTGGCGCAGTCGTTCGACGAGTGGCGCGCGGCCGCACGCGAACTGATCGCGCGCGGCGTGCCACCTGCCGACGTTGCCTGGCAGTCGCAACCCGGTGATGGCGACCTGTTTTCCTCCACGCCAGATGCAACGGATACCAGCGCGCCACTGCTGCGCCTGCCCCGTCCCTTGGTGGAACTGCTGGAGGCTGCCGCCTGTTTCAGCGCCGCCGACCGCTGGGCCTTCCTGTACCAGGTGCTGTGGCGCTGGCAACTGGGCCAGCACGACGTGATGTCGCCTGCCGATACGGACGGCGCGCGCCTGCACGCCATGGCCAAGGCCGTACACCGCGAAGAGCACGACATGCACGCGTATGTACGCTTCCGCGAGCGGGCCGAAAGTGACGGTGCCCCCCGTTTTGTCGCCTGGTTCGAGCCGACCCACGACGTACTGCCGCAAGTGGCGCGCCATTTCGCGCGCCGCATGGGCACCATCAGCTGGATGATCGCCACGCCCACGGCCACCATGCTGTGGGATGGCACGACCTTGCGCGCCGGCCCCGCATTGCTGCGCGGCGCAGCCGACATCGATGACGCGGGCGAAGCGCTGTGGCTGACGTATTACCGCAGCATCTTCAACCCGGCGCGCGTGAATGCGGACTTGCTGCACAGCCATATCCCCTCGCGTTTCTGGAAGAACTTGCCTGAAGGAGCCATCGTGCCCGCCATGCTCAGCGGCGCCGCGAATGGCGAACGGCGCACGGGGCAGACCGCTAGCGTGGGCCAGCGCAGTGGCGCCACCATGATCCCGATTTCCGCCGAGCGCGCCCAGCCCGCGCGCGCGGCAGCCACCACTTTGGACCAGTGCCGCCGCTGCGAACTGTGGCAACACGCCACGCAAGCCGTGCCCGGCAGCGGCCCGCAACAGGCGCGCATCATGCTCGTCGGCGAGCAACCGGGCGACCAGGAAGACCTGGCGGGACTGCCGTTTGTGGGCCCGGCCGGCGCGCTGCTGGACCAAGCGATGCACGATGCGGGCATGGCGCGCGACAGCATCTATCTGACCAACGCCGTCAAGCATTTCAAGTGGGAACCGCGCGGCAAGCGCCGCCTGCACAAGACGCCCGCGCAGCGCGAAATCCTCGCCTGCCATGGCTGGCTGGAAGAAGAGATCGATCATGTCAAACCACAGGTGATCGTGGCGCTGGGCAGCACGGCGTTAAAGTCCGTGCTGCAAGATGGCACAGCCACCATGACGCCGCTGATCGGCACGCCCATCCAGCACGACGGGCGCTGGCTGGTTGCCGTGTATCACCCCTCATATGTGCTGCGCGCGCCGGACGAGGCCAGCCGGCGGCAGGCGTATGCGGTGATTATTGCTGGGCTGCAGCAGGCGATGCGGCTACTACAAGACCAGGATCACAGCGTCGACGCAGGCACTTCCTCCCCCGCATCACGCCGCGCATAGCGCTGCGCAATCACGGCGCAGATCATCAACTGGATCTGGTGGAACAACATCAGCGGCAAAATCACCATGCCCAGCGAACGCGTGGAGAACAGCACCTTGGCCATAGGCACGCCGCTGGCCAGACTTTTCTTCGATGCGCAAAAGACGATGGCGATTTCATCTTCCTTGTTGAAACCCAGGCGGCGGCTGACAAAGGTCGAGATGCCCAGCACCAGCGCCAGCAGCAGCAGGCTGATCAGGCCCAGCGCGACCAGGGTTTCCACCGAGATCGTATGCCACAGGCCTTCGCTGACGGCTTCGCTGAACGCCGTGTAGACCACCAGCAAAATCGAGCCCTGGTCGACGTACTTCAAGGTGGCCTTGTGACGGTCGACCCAGCGGCCGATCCAGCGGCGCAGGAATTGGCCGGCCAAAAATGGCAGCAGCAACTGCATGACGATGGCGAGCACCGCGTCCACCGACGACTTGCTTTCCGCGCCCTTGGCCACCAGCAAGCCGACCAGGATGGGGGCGAGGAAAATACCGATGAAATTCGAGGCCGAGGCGCTGCAGATGGCAGCCGGTACGTTGCCGCGCGCCATGGCCGTCATGGCGATCGACGATTGCACGGTGGATGGCAGAGCGCACAGAAACAAGATGCCCATGTACAGGTCGGGCGTCAGAAACGTCAGCGCCAGCGGACGCAGGGCCAGACCCAGCAGCGGAAACAGGACAAAGGTGCTGGCCAGCACCAGCAAGTGCAGCCGCCAGTGCATGGCGCCGGCCACCACGGCTTCGCGCGACAGCTTGGCGCCGTGCAGGAAAAACAGGGCGCCGATGGCAACGGTGGTGATATTGCCGAAGACCACCGCCGTCGTGCCCGTGCAAGGCAGGAACGTGGCCAGCACCACGGTGACGAGCAGAGCAACGGTAAAACTATCGGGTTTCAGATTGCGCAACAGGGCAGCGGTAGAAAAAGAAGACATGCGGTAACCTGGTAGCGGCGCAGTCTTGCAACACTGTGCCGGGGATGACAAACAGCGCCGGGAGCGGCGCCAGTGCCGGCTATTCTACCCGTATTGCCCAACTCCTTGCCTGGCAGCATGGGCATCGCTGCCCCGTAAAAACCATGCGGACAAAAAAATGCCCTGTCCGCAGACAGGGCAACCCGGAGTAAAGTACAGCGCGAGGGATTAACCGGCGGCTTTGACTTTCAGCTCGTTCTTGATTTCTTTCACGCCGCTCACGGAAGCGACGATCTGCACGACGCGGTCACCCGCTTCGGCGCTCGGCACATCGCCCGACAGCACAACGACACCTTGCTGGGTTGCTACCTTCACTGGCAGGGCAGCGGCTTGCGCATCGGCGCTCAGGGCGGCCTTGGCCGAGGAAGTGATGGTTTCATCAGGGATGGCAGCGGCGGCGTTGGCGGCCACTACGGTGTCAGCAGGAGCTTGTGCTTTTGGGGCGGAGTCAGCTGCATGCGAAGCGGTGATCGAGGCGCCCGACAGTACGATAGCGGCGACCAGGGTATTGAACAGTTTCGATGTTTGCATGGTAGTTCCTCTCAATGAAGTTAAAAGCTTCTTACTTGGCTATAGCAATAAACAGCAACACGTTGAAGCGTCACATCTACCCATACAGCAAGCACCGTGCCAGCTTTTAAATTGCCTTCAAAATCAACGACTTACTTGCAAGCCCGATTTTTCCAGCCCGTTTCAGCCGGATCTGCCCCGAAAAACGGGGCTTTTTGTCGCCTGACAGCGACAGCTTGTGGCAAGACAATCAATATTTCTCGGTAAGTCTTTGATTATCCATGCTTTATTTTTGTCGCTATTCAGCGACAGGGTCGCCGTCAAGCCGAAACAGGGCCGGCGTCAGCTCGTATTTCTGTAGTAAACGGTAGAACTCCGTGCGGTTGCGGTCGGCCAGGCGGGCCGCGTCGGCCACGTTGCCGTCCGTCAGGCGCAGCAATTGAATCAGGTAGTCGCGCTCGAAGCGCTGCTTGGCTTCGTTGTAACTGAGCGCTTCCAGCGACGGCACGCGCAAGGCCCGTTGCACCAGGCTCAGGGGTACCAGCGGCGCCGTGGCCAGCGCGCACACTTGCTCGACCACATTGACCAGCTGGCGCACGTTGCCGGGCCATGGCGCGCTGACCAAGGCAGTGAGGGCGTCGGGCGCGAAGCCGTTCAGGGGCTTCTGGTACTTGGCCGCCAGTTTCTGCAGGAAATGATTCGCCAGCAGGGCGATGTCTTCGCGGCGCTCGGCCAGCGACGGCAGGGTCAGGGTCACCACGTTCAGGCGGTAATACAAGTCTTCGCGGAATTGCCCTTCCGCCATGGCCACGTCCAGGTCGCGGTGCGTGGCGGACAAGAGCCGCACATCCACGGGACGCGTCTGGTCGGCACCGACGGGGCGCACGGCCCGCTCCTGCAGCACGCGCAGCAGTTTCACCTGTAGCGGCAGCGGCATGTCGCCGATCTCATCTAAAAACAAGGTGCCGCCATCGGCCGCCAGGAACAGGCCTTCACGGTTGCCGACGGCCCCCGTAAACGAGCCCTTCACGTGACCGAACAGTTCCGATTCCAGCAACTGCTCGGGGATGGCGCCGCAATTGACGGCGATGAACGGCGCCTTGGCGCGGCGGCTGGCGTTGTGCAGGGCGCGCGCCAGCAACTCCTTGCCCGTGCCGCTGGGGCCGCGGATCAGGATGCTGGCGTCCGATCCGGCCACCAGCTTGGCTTCGGCCAGCAGCTCGGCCATCTGCGCGCTGCGGCTGATCAGCTCGGCGCGCCAGCTCTCGTCGCCGGACGCTGGTGCCGGCATGACGGTAGACAGGTTGATGGCATACGCCACCTTTTCCATGAGCAGCTTGCCATCGAACGGCTTCGTCAGGTAGGCAAACGCGCCGCGCGCCGTCGCCTCGACGGCGTCGGGGATGGTGCCATGCGCCGTGAGCAAAATGACGGGCAGGGCCGCATGCTGGCGGCGGATTTCATCGAACAGGGCCAGGCCATCGCGGCCCGGCAATTGCACGTCAGTAATGACCAAGGCCGGCAATTCCACGGCCAGGCGGGCCAGCGCCGCTTCCGCGCTGCCCACGGCCGTAACCCGATAATTGCCCGCTTTCAAGCGGATGGTCAGCAGGCGCAGCAGGTCAGGGTCGTCGTCGACCAATAAAATGTGGGCGTGCTGGCTCATTTCGGCACTCCTGCGGCTGGGCGCACGGACAGGCTGCGCTCGATGTTTTTCAGCGCTTCCAGTTTTTCATTGAGCTGATCGATACGGCGTTGGGCGTCGCGCAACTGGGTGTTGAGCTTATCGACGCTGTCTTCCTGGCGGCGCAGTTCCGCATATTGGCTGCTGAGCAATTGCACCAGCGGCGCCAGCAATTGTGCATCCTTGCCCGTGGCCGTGAGCAATGGTTCGAGCAGCGCTTGCGCGCGGGCAAGGTCGCCGGCACCACGCAAGGCCGCTTGCAGCATGGCGCGGCGGACGGTGCTGTGCGGCGCGTGATCGGCCTTCGCCAGGTCCAGCTGCGCTTTCACCAGTTCCGACGGCGTCATCAGGCGCAAGGCGCCTTGATACGCCAGCAGTTCGGCCAGCTGGGGGTCCATCACCACCACGACGCGCGGCGGCGTTTGCACCAGCACGGGCGTCTGGGTGGGGGGCTTGGCGGCGCAAGCGCCCAATAGCAGCGCGCAGACCGCCATGCCAGCCAGGGAAATTCTCGTCATCATAAGGGCAGTTCTATCCGAAAATGCGCGCCAGCGGGGCGCGGTAAAAGAGTCACGCTGCCATCGTGGGCGGCGACATATTCGCGCACGATGGACAGGCCAATGCCATTGCCGTTGCGCGCGCCGGCCGCCTGGCGCACTCCTTGGTAAAACGGTTCAAAAATACGCGCGGCATCCTCGGGCGCCACGCCAGTGCCTTCATCGATGCAGTCGATGCGCACACGGCCGCCTTCGCTGGACAAGGTAAAGCGCACGGTGCCGCCTTCCGGGCTGAAGCGCACGGCGTTCGACAGCAGGTTCGCCAAGGCCGTCGCCAGCTTGTCGCGGTCGGCCTGCACGCTCAAGGATTCGCCCTGCACCTCGACGGTCAGGCGGCGCGCCAGCCATTGCAAGCGCTGCCCGGCCACCACATCTTGCAGCAAGACCAGCAAGTCGACCTTGCTGCGTGCCAGATGCTGGGCGTCAAAGGCGGCAGTATTGTAGCGCAGCAAGTCTTCGATCTGGGTTTGCAAGGAGGCCGTGTTTTGCTGCAGGATGCCGGCGATTTCGCGCTGGCCATCGCTGAGCTTGCCGGCCACCTCGTCCTCCAGCAAGGCCACGCCTTCGCGCAGGGCCGCCAGCGGCGTCTTCAGTTCGTGCGAGATGTGGCGCAGAAAGCGTTCCTTGTCCGCGTCGAGGTCTGCAAGGCGCTGGCGCAGCCAATCGAGCTGCTGGCCCAGGCGGCGCGTGTCAGCCGGGCCACCGACGACGATGGGCTGGTCATAGCGCTTGTCGCCCAGGCGCCCGATGGCCGTCTCGATGCGGCGCAGCGGACGCGACAGCAAGAAGCCGAAGCAGGTGGCCAGCACGGCCGCCAGCAACACGGCGCCGCCCACCAGCACGCTCAGCACGCGGCGCTGGCGTTCCAGCTCGGCCAGCAAGGCATCGTTGCGGCTGCCGATTTCCGTCTTGCTTTCGCGCGCCAGGCGGTCATTGATCTGCGTCATGCGGGCAAACGCGCGGTAGACGACGGCGTGGCCATCGCGCTTGCGACGTTTTCCCGCTTGCAACACTTCCCAGGCCGCTTGCGCTTGCACCATCCACTCGTCGGCCAGTTGGGGCGCGAACTCGGGCGTGGCGCGGTTCAGCAACTGCAGCGCCGCCGTCGCTTCGTCGCGGGCCGCCGCGTAGCGCTCGCGGAACACGGGATCATCGAGCACGAGGAACTGGCGTGCGCTACGCTCCATGGCCAGGGTGCGCTCGGACAAACGCTGCGACTGCTCCGTCAGGGCAATCGCCTGCGCCGCCGTCTCGCGCCCCAGGCGCGCCAGGTACTCCAGGGTCAGCAGGGCTTGCACGGAGGTGGCTGTCAAAATGCCCGTCGTCAAAATGAAAGCGGCAAATAACAGTTGGCGAAAGGACAGTCTGGACAAGGTAAGCGCCTTCGGATCAGTCAGCAAGGGGAAAAGGCGCATGGTACGCTAAGCCTCCATCCCAGGGCGCCACCTGTCCACAAATAGTTTATTTAGCAATATTGTTGCTTTTGCGTCCGACAAGCAAGCCTCGGCGGCGGCGCGCAGATACTCCTAGTACAATAGGGAAAACTTCATACAGGCATCAAAGTGGCACCCCGCCCTGGCGGCCAGCCCTGGCATTACGCCACTTTGCCCCCACATGTCATGCAGCCCAACCGACTATCCGTATCACCTACCAAAGAGATCCCATACCGCATGAGCACATTTGAAAAAGTCAGCAGCAACTTCATTCCAGTCTTGCAGGCAACCATCGAGCAATATGTCGAGCCAGCAACGGGCATGCGCCATATCCACATGCATACCGAGCAGGCTGAGATGGTGTTCCTGGTGGCCTTTCCCACTGTGCCGGAAGTGAGCGACGGGCGTGCCCACATCCTCGAGCATCTGGCCCTGTGCGGCTCGTCGCGCTACCCGGTGCGCGACCCCTTCTTCTCGATGCTGCGCCGCTCGACGGCCACCTTCATGAATGCGATGACCTATCCGGACCGCACCGTGTACCCGTTCGCCAGCACCGACCGCAAGGATTTCTTCAACTTGCTCGACGTCTACCTCGATGCCGCCTTCTTCCCGAACCTCGATTACCTGAACTTCCGCCAGGAAGGCTGGCGCCATGCGTTCGAAGGCGATAAGCTGGTGTACCAAGGCATCGTCTTCAATGAAATGAAGGGCGCCTTCAACAGCCCCATGCGCGCGCTCGACAGCGGCATCGCCAGCGCCTTGCTCAAGGGCACGACGTATGAAGTGGAATCGGGCGGCGATCCGCTGGTGATCCCGGAACTCACGCATGCCATGCTGAAAGAATTCCACGCCAGCCATTACCATCCTTCGCAAGCCGTGATCATGACTGCCGGCAATATCGAAGCGTCGGCCGTGCAAGAGCAGGTTGCCGAACGCGTGCTGTCCAAGCTCAGCGGTTTTTCCGAGCGCCGCTTGCCGCAACTGGCTCCCGCATGGACCACGCCGCAGGAAAACGTGGTGAAAATTCCTTCGCAGGAAGCGCGCGACGATGAGTTCGGCCTGCAATTCGCCTGGCTGATGGGCGAGTCGAGCGACCCCATCGCCTACTACCACGCGCATTTGCTGTCGCACGGCTTGCTCGGTGAATCCTCGGCGCCCGTCATGCGTGCCATGGAATCGGCCGGCTATGGCCGCCCATCGGACATGAATGGCCGCGACGCGGGCATCCGCCAGATGGTGTTCCACATCGGCATGGAAGGTTTGACGCAGGAACAGATCACCGATGCGCACCAGCGCATCTGGACGGCCCTGGAAGAAACGGCGGAAGAGGGCATTCCGGCCGCCGTGCTGCACGCTGCCTTGCGCGACATCAAGTACAGCCAGCGCGAGATCAGCAGCGGCCGCATGCCTTACGGCCTGGGACGCTTGCTGCACGCCTTGCCGCTGGCCATGTATGGCGGCGATGTGATGGATGCCTTCGACAATGCGGCCATCCTGGAAACCTTGGAACAGCAGATCGAAGACCCGGAATTCTTCAAGCAATTGGTGCGCGAACTGATCGCCAATCCGACCCGCTTGACCACGCACGTGGTGCCCGACAGCGCCTACTTCACGGACCGCGCGGCCCAGGAAGACGCCAAGCTGGCGGCCCTGCAAGCGCAGCTGACGGATGCCGAGCGCGAACACATCGTGGCCGAATCGGCCGCGCTGGAAGCGCATCAGCAACTGCCATCGAATTCGGAAGTCTTGCCACGCATCCGCCCTGGCGACGTCAGCGCCGCGCCGCGTCCGGCCTTGCCGATCCCCCCGGCGATCGACGGCGCCGTGGCGTTTTCCATCGCATCGAACGGCATCAGCTATGCCAACGTGCTGTACGACGTGTCGAGCCTGCCGGAAGCGTCGTGGCCATGGCTGCGCCTGTACACGGACCTGGCGCCGGAACTGGGCGTGGGCGACATGTCGTTCGACGACGCCAGCGCCTGGCGCCAGAGCATGGTGCCCTCGTTCCACATCGGCCTGGAAGCCATTCCCCGTCCGCAGCAAGCGATGCGCGTGGAACTCTCGTTCTCGGCCAGCGGCTTGCGCGAAGAACACGCGGCGATTGCCGCCGTGCTGTCGGCCTGGATCGCCAAGCCCCGCTTCGATGAAGAAGAGCGCCTGGCCTTCCTGATCGAAAGCCTGGTGCAGGACAAATTGAGCAGCCTGGCCGAATCGGGCAACCGCTACGCCATGCTGGCCTCGGCAGCGCCCCTGTCGCCCACGCGCCGCTTCGACGACATTGTCGGCGGCCCGGCTGCGCTGCCGTTCTACCGCCGTTTGCAGCAACTGAGCAAGACGTCCGCAGGCTTGCAGGAAATCGCGCGCGAGCTCGACGCCCTGCACGCGCACATCATCGCCCAGCAGCCGACCGTGCTGTGCGCCGGCCTGGAGCAAGATGGCATCACCCTGGCCCGTTTGCTGGAATTGCCTGCAACCAGCACCGACACGGCCGCGCCAGCCGTTGCCGTCGCACCTGCCGCCTTACCGCTGGCCAACACGGCCCTGCATGCGACGAGCCAGATCAACCATTGCTTCGTTTCCTGGGCCGTGCCTGGCGTGCACAATCCGGACGCTTCCGCCCTGGCCGTCGCCGCCGAACTGATGACCAACCAGGTGCTGCATACGGCCCTGCGCGAAAAAGGCGGCGCGTATGGCGGCAGCGCCAGCTACGCGGCCGGCGCCGGCACGTTCACCCTGAGCTCCTACCGCGATCCGCGCCTGGCCGGCACATTTGCCGACTTCGGCACGACTCTGGATCAAATCCTCGATGGCGATTTCTCGCAGGAGCAAGTGGAAGAAGCCATCATCTGCGTCATCAAGGGCCTCGACAAGCCGCACTCGCCGTACGCGGAAGCCCTGACGGCGTGGAACATGCAGCAGCGGGGCACGACGGAAGCCGTGCGCCAGCAGTTCCGCACCGGCGTATTGACCTGCACCTTGAGCCAGATCAAGGAAGTCACGCGCACCTGGCTGAAAAACGGCCAGCAAAGCCGCGCCGCGTTTGCGGGCAACACGACGCAAGACCTGGCAGGCCTGGAAGTGGTCGACCTGCTGGCGCTGGCCAGCTAAGAGCGCCGTGCCGGATTCAATACCGCAACTATTGCGGTATTGAATTCGCTTCCATGTACATCAACTCCCATTGATGCCCATCGGGATCCTGGAAACTGTGGCCATACATGAAGCCGAAATCGATCGGCTCCTTGTAAATGCTGCCGCCCGCCTGGACGGCCTTTGCCACCAGGTCATCGACTTCGCCCCGGCTCTCGGCCGACAAACACACCAGCACTTCCGTCGCCACCTTGGTATCGCACAGCTGCTTGGGCGTGAATTGCTTGAATTTTTCGTGCGTCAATAGCATCACGAAGATATCGTCGGCGACGATCATGCAAGTCGCCGTTTCATCCGTGAAATAGGCATTGAAACTGAAGCCCAGGGCCGTGAAAAAGGCCACGGAACGCTCGAGCGACTGCACGGGCAGATTGACAAAGATTTTGCGGGCCATCATGTCTCCTTGTAAGTCGAATGAGTACATCTTGCCCGCCGATTCTACACCGGCTTTTCAGCGCTTCGCGCGCGCCACGGTCTTGCGCGCGTAGTCGAAATGGCGGCTAAATGCGGCACTGAAATTGGCCGGGTGGCGGTAGCCCGGTTTATCAGCCCGGTTTATCAGCCCGTTTATCAGCTCGCTTACCAGCCCGCTTGCGCCACCTGGCAAGCATTTTCCAGCAGCAACTTTGCCAGCTGCATGCGCAGCGCCAGCAGAGTGCCTTGCGGGCTGTCGTTGTGGCGGTAGTGCCAACCCTGCTTGAACTTGAACAAACTCAGCCCCACTTGCGCGCACAGGTAGTCGAGCGTGAGGTCTTGCGCCATCGGCTCCTGCATCAGCGCGTAGGCGCGTTCCAGTTTGGCAATGTCAGCCTTGGACCAGCGCGGCAAGGGGAACTGGCACAGCACTTGCGCAGCGCCGGCTTTGCCCGCATCGAGCGATACCAGGCCAGCGACTTCCCCATGGCGCCCGTGCAAGTGCTGATCGCCCGCCAGGCGGCCAGTTAAAGCTTCGACAGCGCGTCGCCCAACTCATCGAAGACGAGGCGCAGCCGCTGCGCCAGCGGCCCCCGCTGCGGGCGATAAATATAGATGTCCCATGGCACAGGTTCTGCGGCGCGCATGACGGCCACCAGGCGACCGGCGGCCAGGTGGCTGTCGACGAGAAAGCTGGGCAGCTGGCCAAACGCCAGTCCTGCCAGCACGGCAGACAATTCCGCTTCCGCGTCATCGCACATGAAACGCGCGCCCGCCGGATAGATGTGCTGGCCATCGGCAAACAGCCATGGCCAGGCGCGGCCCGTGTTGCGGTCATGCATGGCGGTGGTCGGCAAGCGGTTCAAGTCGTCGAAGACGTCCGGGCTGCCGTGGCGCGCGATGCACTCGGGCGTGCCCACCACGTACAGCTGCGTCTTGGCCACTTTGCGCGCCACGAAACGGTTGTCGCGCAGCACGCCGATGCGCACGCCGATATCGATCTTTTCATTGACCACGTCGACCAGTTCATCGCTGAGGCGCAAGTCGAAATTGATCTTCGGATGGCGCAGGGCCAGGTCCGTCAGGGTCGGCAGAATCACGGCGCGCGCCAGCGAAGCGGGCGCCGTCAGGCGCACCAGCCCGGCCGGTTCATCGCCATTGTCGATATCGTCGTGTTCGAACAACTGGTCCACTTGCTGCACGGCTTGCTGCGCAAGAATGGCCAATTTCGCGCCAAATGCGCTGAGCTGCACCTGCCGCGTATTGCGGTGAAACAGTAATTCACCCTGCAAGCGTTCCAGTTCCTGTACCGCGCGCGTGACGGCCTGCGGTGAAATGGCCAGGCGGATGGCCGCTTCCCTAAAACTGCCCAGTTCGGCAGCACAGCAAAAAATACGCAACATTTCCAGTCGATTCGACATAAGGCGGCCTCACGATGCTTCCCAATTTTGAAATTTTTTAAGCTTAGCATTCCATTGTTTGCAAGCATGATGGGCCAGCGACTGATGTCATCCGCAGCAGCGGCTGCCTCACGGTGCAGGCGTGTCAATCCGCACCTTGCTGCAGCGACTCGATGATCAGGCCGGCGAGCCGCTCGACGGGCGGCCTGGACACGCTGGAGGCGCGCAGCAGTTCCAGCGACAGCGGGGGCAGGGCGGGCAAGCCCTCCGCCACGTGATCGAGCGCGCGCACGGAAGAGGGCAAGCCCAGGCTGGTGCGCACCGTCACGCCCAGCCCGGCGGCCGCGGCGGCCCACAGGCCGGCCAGGCTGGGACTGGTGAACGCCGTGCGCCAGGCGATGCCAGCCCGGTCCAGCGCCTGCGTGGCGCAGCGCTGGAACAGGCAATCGCGGTCAAACGTAATCAAGGGTAACGGTTCGCCCGACCCGGGCCGCCAGTCCAGGCTGGACGAAGCGATCCAGCGCATGGCCGGCTCGGCAATATGCTGGCGCTGCTGCGGCGGATACTGCGCCACGTCGGCGATGCAGGCGCCACCCCACAGCAGGGCCAGGTCCAGCTGGCCCATGGCCAAGCCTTCCATCAGGGCCGTGTTACGCGCCACGTGCGCCTCGATGCGCACTTTCGGATGCGCGCGCGCAAAGCGCCCCAGCACGTCGGGCAGCAAGGCTTCGCCAAAATCCTCCTGCAAGCCCAGCCTGATCCAGCCTTCCAGTTCCGCGCCGCGCAAGGCGACGGCCGCCTCGTCGTTGAGTTCCAGCAAGCGGCGCGCATAACCGAGCAGAACTTCGCCGGCCGGCGTTAGCGCCAGTCCCCGGCCATCCTTGCGGAACAGGGGCATGCCCGCTTGCTCCTCGAGTTTTTTCAGCTGCGCGCTGACGGCCGAGGTGGAACGGCCCACCTTGTCGGCCGCGCGGGCAAAGCTGCCCAACTCGATGCCAGCTACATAGCTGCGCAAGAAGGCAATGTCAAAATTAAGCAGGCTCATGGCGCAGATTCAATCGTCCTATTTTATGGGATGGTGCAGCGAAAATTATCTGATATTCAGAATGATCGTAGCGCGCAACACTGTCAGGGTCAACCACTTTCCTCTCCATACCATGACCACCAGTTGCCCAGCTGTTCCTGTTCCCGTCTCCACGCCCGCGCTCGGCGATGCCCACCGCTGGAAAGTGCTGGCCGTGGGCGTGGCGGCCAATGCCAGCTTTTCTGCCGCCGCCAACGGCATGCCCACCACAGCCATCTGGCTGCGCAGCGGCTATCACCTGAGCAATACGCAACTGGGCGTGGCGCTGGGCGCCATGGGCCTGGGCGTGGCCCTGACCGAATTGCCGTGGGGCATGGCCACCGACCGCTGGGGCGACCGTCCCGTGCTGCTGACAGGCTTGCTAGGCACCATGCTGGCCTTGCTGTCCCTGCTGCTGTGGATCACGCCGCAGGATGGTAACGTGCCGCCCTTGTGGGCGCTGGCGGCCGGGCTGGCGCTGGTGGGCGTGCTGGGCGGTAGCGTGAATGGCGCCAGCGGTCGCGCCGTGATGCGCTGGTTCGGCACGGGCGAACGGGGTTTCGCCATGAGCATCCGCCAGACGGCCGTGCCGCTCGGTGGCGGCTTGGGTGCCCTCATCTTGCCCAGCCTGGCATCGCGCTTTGGCTTCATGCCCGTGTTTGGCGCCCTGGCCCTCGTATGCGGCCTGTCGGCGTTTTTTACATGGCGCTGGATGCATGAGCCCGATTTCTCTGCCGAGGCCGCCACGGACCCACAAAACGCGTCCATGGGCCTGTCCGGGGCCAAGCCGCCGCCACCGCTGCAAGGTCCCCTCAAGAACCGCAAAGTCTGGCGCATGGTGGCCGCCATCGGCCTGCTGTGCGTGCCCCAGTTTGCCGTGCTCAGCTATGCCACCGTCTTCCTGCACGACCATGGCCACCTGGGCCTGGCCGCCATCACGGCGGTGATGGTAGCCCTGCAGGCGGGCGCCATGGTGATGCGCATCTGGAGCGGACGCCACACGGACCGCCACGCGAACCGGCCCGCCTACCTGCGCGGCTCGGCCCTGGTAGCGCTGGCCTCATTCGTCTTGTTGGGATGCATCGCCGGACTGGACGCGCCCGGCTGGCTGCTGATGGCCGCCGTGGTGGCTGCCGGCATCGCCGTGTCCGCCTGGCATGGCGTGGCCTACACGGAGCTGGCCACGGAAGCGGGCGGCACCAACGCGGGCACGGCCCTGGGCATGGCAAATACGGCCGTCTACGTGGGGCTGTTCCTCACGCCGATGGCCATCCCGCACCTGCTGGCGGCCAGCAGTTGGCCCGTCGTGTGGTGGCTGGCGGGGCTGGTGGCGCTATGCACGTGGCCGCTGTTTCCCAAGACTTAAAGCAACGGCGAAATGCGATAGATACACCGCATCGCGTTCGTCAGCAAATGCTGTTCGCGCACGATGGTCGCGCCCGGCCCCACCACTTCCTGGAACAGCTGCAATTCGGAGCGGCAAAAACCCTGGCAAGTGCGTGCGGCGGCGCAGATGGGGCAGTGGTCTTCGATCAGCAGCCAGTCCTTGCCATCGGCTTCCACGCGCGCCATATAGCCCTCTTCATCGCGCACGGCCGCCAGTTGCTGCAAACGCGTAGGCAAGTCCGGCGCCGAGCATGCCAAGGCGTACGCGCTGCGGCTTTCCTCTTCGCGCTGGGTAATGAGTTTATCCAGCCCCGCTTCGCCGAACAGCTGGCGCACCGAGCCGATCAGCTTGATCGTCAGCTGCGCATGCGTGTCGGGAAAGCGCGCATTGCCCGCTTCCGTCAAGACCCAGTTCTGGCGCGGCCGGCCAGCACCTGCCTGCGCTTCCTGGCGCCCCTCGATCAAGCCCGCCGCCACCAGCTTTTGCACTTGCTGACGCGCCGCCTCGCCCGTCATGTCCAGGGTCTTGGCCAGGGTGGCCGTGGAGACGGGTCCCTTGGTCTTGATGAAATACAGGATGCGCTCCGTCGTTTGCGGCGCCTCGCTATTATCCAAACGTTTACTTGTGTAATTCATTTCACTCAACTATCATGGGGCCAGTTAACCAACTAATTGCTTGCATAATAGGCCGGTAGCTCCCCGCTGTCGAGGAGTTTCCACGTCCGCATGCAGGCAAGACACTTTTTGGACTGGAATCCCATGCAACTTCCGCACTCCATCTGGCTGTTTCACGCCATCCTCGCTACCGGCCTGGCCACCTGGCTCAGTCTGGCCGCCATCAACAACCTGCACGCCTTCCACGGCGCCGTCTGGGCCATCGGCAACACCATGCGCATGGACCCGCTGCGCCAGGACCCCACCATCCAGACGCCGCTGCTGCGTCGCGCCCTCACCTCATTGACCTTGCACCGGCTATCGCTGGGCGTGGTGCTGGCGCTGCAACTGCTGGCCGCCATCGCCGCCTGGACGGGCGTGGTGCTGTTCTTTGGCGCCTCCCTGACGGCGGCGCTGCCTTGGCTGAACCTGGCCTTGTGCGCCATGGCCGCCTTTTTGCTGCTGATGCACCTGGGCGGCCTGTGGTTCGGCTACTGGATCGCCCAGGAAGGCTTGCAGACGACGCATTTGGTGCTGCTGCTGTGGACCTTGGGTTTGTTCTTTCTTTTCAACGCGCAGTGGACCTGATCAGCCTCCGCTGCGCCTCTTCTTTCCTGTTGTAAAGGACTTCATCATGAATACGAAACTCGTCGGCGCTTCCGCGCTGGCCATCACCCTGGCCGTCGCCGGTGCCGCGCTCTATCCGCGTGCCGACTCACATGCGGCCGATGCCGCCGCCTACCCCGCCACCAAGGTGGCCCTCGTGCCCGTCGTGCTGGGCACGCAGCAGCGTTTTTTTGCGGGCGTGGGTGAACTGGAAGCGGCGCGCCAGGTGCAGGTAGCGGCCGAAACGGGCGGGCGCATCACGCAGATCCGCTTCGCATCGGGACAGACCGTGGCAGCCGGCGCCATACTGGTGCAGCTCAATGACGCGCCGGAGCAGGCGGCCCTGCTGCGCCAGCGCGCGCAGCTGAAAAACGCGGAAAGCAGCCATGCCCGCACGGCGCAGATGGTCAAGGAAAAGGCCGCCACGCAGGAGCAATTGGATAGCGCATTGGCCGCGCGCGACGCGGCCCAGGGCGACGTGCGCCAGACGGAGGCGCTGATCGCGCAAAAGACCATCCGCGCACCGTTCGCCGGGCAGCTGGGCATTCGCAAGGTGCACGCGGGCCAGTACCTGAACGCGGCCGACACGGTGGCCAGTTTGATCGATACGCAGTCGCTGCTGGTGAACTTCGCCCTCGATGAACAGAGCAGTGCGAAGCTGGCGCCGGGCCAGGCCGTGCAAGTGCTGGTGGACGCCTATCCCGGCGAGGTTTTTACAGCCAGGATCAACGCCATCGATCCGCTGATCGCCCGCTCACGCATGGTGCAAGTGCAGGCAGCGCTGACAAATCCGCGGGGAGCGCTCAAGGCGGGCATGTACGCGAATGTGCGCGTGGCGCGCGAAGCGGGCCAGCAGCTGACGGTGCCGGAAACGGCCGTGACCTACAGCGCGTATGGCGACACGGTGTTTGTCGCGCAGCAGGAGGGCAAGCAGCCGCTCACCGTCAAGCGCGTGAGTGTCAAGCTGGGCGAGCGGGCCGGGGGTCGCGTGGCCATTCTTGACGGCTTGCGTGAAGGCCAGCGCGTGGTCGCCTCGGGCCAGCTGAAACTGGCCGACGGCATGGCCGTGCAGGCGGTGGCCAACACCCTGGACGAGGCCAAGCGCGCCGCGCCCAAGGCCGGTTCGTAAGGAGCACGCTACCATGAAATTTACCGACTTATTCGTGCGCCGCCCCGTGCTGGCGCTGGTGATCAGCACCCTGATTCTGATGCTGGGCGTGATCGCCATCAAGCAACTGCCGATACGCCAATATCCGATGCTCGAATCGTCCACCATCACCGTCACCACCAACTATCCGGGCGCCTCGGCGGAACTGATGCAGGGTTTTGTGACGCAGCCGATTGCGCAAGCCGTGTCGTCGGTGGAAGGCATCGACTACCTGACCTCGTCGTCGGTGCAAGGCAGCAGCACGGTGACCGTGCGCATGGAACTGAACCGCGATTCCACGCAGGCGTTGACGGAAGTCATGGCCAAGGTTAACCAGGTGCGCTACAAGCTGCCCGAAGGCGCCTTCGATCCTGTCATCGAGCGCTCGGCCGGCGATTCCTCGGCCGTCGCGTATGTCGGCTTTGCCAGCGAGAGCGTGTCGGCGCCCGCGCTGACGGACTACCTGGCGCGCGTGGTGCAGCCGATGTTCGCCACCATCGATGGCGTGGCGAAGGTCGACGTGTATGGCGGCCAGCAGCTGGCCATGCGTTTGTGGATCGACCCGGCGAAACTGGCGGCGCGCGGCCTGACGGCGGCCGACGTGGCCGACGCCGTGCGGCGCAATAACTACCAGGCGGCGCCCGGCAAAGTGAAGGGACAATTCGTCGTCTCGAACATCAGCGTCAACACCGACCTGACCAGCGTGGCGGAATTCCGCGACATGGTCGTCAAGAAGGGCGGCGATGCAAAGGACAGCGCTGCCCTCGTGCGCTTGAAGGACGTGGGCACGGTGGAACTGGGCGCGGCCGCGACGGAAACGAGCGGCATCATGGATGGCGTGCCGGCCGTGTACCTGGGCCTGTCACCCACGCCGGGCGGCAACCCGCTGGTGATTGTCGACGGCATCAAGAAACTGCTGCCGGAGATACAGAAAACCCTGCCGCCCGGGGTGAAAGTCGAGTTGGCATTCGAGACGGCGCGCTTTATCCAGTCGTCCATTGACGAAGTGGCGCACACCCTGCTCGAAGCGCTTGTGATTGTCGTCATCGTCATCTACCTGTGCATGGGTTCCTTGCGCTCGGTGCTGATTCCCGTCGTGACGATACCGCTGTCGATGCTGGGTGCGGCGGCGCTGATGCTGGCCTTCGGCTTCAGCATCAATCTGCTCACCCTGCTGGCAATGGTGCTGGCCGTGGGCCTGGTGGTCGATGACGCCATCGTCGTGGTGGAAAACGTGCACCGCCATATCGAGGAAGGCAAGACGCCCGTGGCGGCGGCCCTGGTGGGCGCGCGTGAAGTGGCCGGCCCCGTGATTGCCATGACGATCACCCTGGCGGCCGTGTATGCACCCATCGGCATGATGGGGGGTCTCACCGGCGCGCTGTTCAAGGAATTCGCGCTGACCCTGGCCGGCGCCGTGGTGGTGTCGGGCGTAGTGGCCTTGACCTTGTCGCCCGTGATGAGCTCCTTGCTGCTGCAGCCGAAACAATCGGAAGGGCGCATGGCGCGCGCCGCCGAGCATTTCTTCGAGGGCCTCACCAGCCGCTATGCGCGCCTGCTGGACCGCTCCTTGCACCACCGCTGGCTGAGCGCCGGGTTCGCCGCGCTGGTGATGGTCAGTCTGCCGTTTTTGTACCTGCTGCCGCAGCGCGAACTGGCGCCGGCGGAGGACCAGGCCAGCGTATTAACGGCGATCAAGGCGCCGCAACACGCCAACCTCGATTACGTCGAGCGCTTCTCGTACAAGCTCGATGACATTTACAAAAATATTCCCGAAACGGCGTCGCGCTGGATCATCAATGGCGGCGAAGGCCCGGCATCGAGCATCGGCGGCATCAACCTCACGCCATGGGCCGAGCGCTCGCGCAATGCGGCCGTCATCCAGGCCGAATTGCAGCACGCCGTGGGCGACGTGGAAGGCACCAGCATCTTCGCCTTCCAGCTGGCGCCCCTGCCCGGGTCGAGCGGCGGCTTGCCCGTGCAGCTAGTCTTGCGCAGCGCGCAGGATTACGCCACCCTGTTCCGCACCATGGAAGACGTCAAGCAGCGCGCACGCGATAGCGGCTTGTTTGCCGTCGTCGACAGCGACCTCGATTACAACAACCCCGTGGTGAAAGTGCGCGTGGACCGCTCCAAGGCGAACAGCCTGGGTATCCAGATGCAGGATATCGGTGAATCGCTGGCCGTGCTGGTGGGCGAAAATTACCTGAACCGCTTTGGCATGGATGGCCGCGCGTATGACGTCATCGCGCAAAGCCCGCGCGAACAGCGGCTCACGGCGCAAGCCCTGACGCAGCAGTACGTGCGCGCCGACGATGGCAGCCTGCTGCCCCTGTCGGCCGTCGTGTCGGTGACGGAACAGATCGAGCCGAACATGCTGACACAGTTCAACCAGCAAAATGCGGCCACCTTTCAGGGCGTGCCGGCGCCGGGCGTAACCCTGGGCGATGCCGTGGCCTTCCTCGACGGTGTGGCGAAAACCCTGCCACCGGGCTTCAGCTACGACTGGCAATCGGACGCACGCCAGTTCGCCACGGAAGGCAATGCCCTGCTGCTGGCCTTCCTCGCGGCCGTCGTCGTGATTTACCTGGTGCTGGCGGCCCAGTATGAAAGCCTGACGGACCCTTTGATCATCCTGATCACGGTGCCCCTGTCGATTTGCGGCGCCCTGATTCCGCTGGCGCTGGGCTACGCCACCGTCAATATCTATACGCAGATCGGCCTCGTGACCCTGATCGGCTTGATCAGCAAACACGGCATCTTGATGGTGGAATTTGCCAACGAATTGCAGGTGCATGAACAGCTCGACCGCATCACGGCCATCCGCAAGGCGGCGCAAATCCGCTTGCGCCCGATCCTGATGACGACGGCCGCCATGGTGGTGGGCCTGGTACCGCTGCTGTTCGCTTCCGGCGCGGGTGCCAACAGCCGCTTCGGTCTGGGCGTGGTGATCGTTTCCGGCATGTTGATCGGCACCTTCTTCACCCTGTTCGTGCTGCCCACCGTGTACACCTTTTTGGCCCGCCGCCATACGGCCGACCATGCCACGCCGCGCGCGCGCGACCTGTCGCAGGCGCTGAAGGAATCCCTATGAAAAACTACCGCTATCTTGTCTCCCTTTTCCCCCTGCTAGCCGGCTGCGTCGTCAGTCCCGCCTACGTCACGCCAGGCACGCCCGACGTCCATCTGGCCAGTTCGCAGCAAGCGCAATTCGCGCCCGGTGCGAGCACCGTCAGCGAGACCGCCTGGTGGACATTTTTCGACGATGCGCGCCTGTCGCAACTGATCGCCAGCGCGCTCGAACACAACCTCAATATCGCGCAGGCGCAGGCGAACTTGCTGGCCGCGCGCGCCGTCTTCGACGAGCGCCGCCTCGATGAACTGCCTGCCGTCACCAGCCAGGCGGGATGGCAACGCCAGGTGCAGCAAAACACAGCCGATAGCCGCGCCGCCAACGCCAGCACGCGCGTGGGCTTCGACGCGCAATGGGAAATCGACCTGTTCGGCCGCCTCGCCCATATCAGCCGCTCGGCGCAGGCGCGCGCCGACGCGGCGCAGGCGGATTTGCGGCAAGTGCAGTTGACGATAGCCGCCGATGTGGCGCGCAATTACTACGAGGCGCTGGGTTACCAGCAAAACCTGGCGCTGACGCAGGCGCAGGTGCAAAGCTGGCGCGATACGGTGGCCCTGATCGACGCGCGCATCCGCGCCGGCAGCGGTTTGCCGGAAGAACGCCATAACGCGTTGGCCAACCTGGCGCGCAGCGAAGCGATGCTGCCTTCCTTGCAGGCGGGCCTGCGCCAGGCGCAGTACCGGCTCGATGTGCTGAGCGGCCAAGCGCCGGGCGCCATTTCGCTGGCGACCATGCCGCGCCAGGAAGCGCCGCTGGCGGGCCAGCTGCCGCTCGGCGACGTGAACCGCTTGATCAAGCAGCGGCCCGACGTGGTGCGCGCCGAGCGCCTGCTGGCAGCTTCCAGCGAAGACGTGGGGGCGGCCACGGCCGACCTGTATCCGCGCCTGAGCCTGGGTGGCTTTTTAGGCTTCTTTGCGCTGCGCGGCAGCGGCGTGTTCGATGGCGGCGCGCGCGCCTTCGAGGTGGCACCAATCGTCAGCTATCCAGCCTTCCGCCTGGGCAGCGTCAAGGCACGCTTGCGCGGCACGCAGGCGGAGGCGCAGGGCGCCCTGGCGCGCTATGCGCAAGCCATCCTGGTGGCGCAGGAAGACGTGGAAAACGCCGTCACGCAACTGGCGGAAAATCAGACGCGATTGGCTTCCTTGCTGCAGTCGGCGCGCCATGGCAATGCGGCCCTTGGCATCGCCAGCACGCGCTATCAGGGCGGTTCCGGCAGTTACCAGGCGGTGCTGGAAAACCAGCGCGCACTGTACGATATCCGGCGCGAAGCGTTGCAGGTGGAAACGGCGTCCTATATCGATGCGATCGCCCTGTACAAGGCGCTGGGATGGGGGCACACTATGTGAAATATCGAGGGCGATTTTACGGCGCAGCTGCACGTGGCAGCGCAGTACGCTGCGCTGTACGACCAGGCCGGCATGATGGTGCGCATCGATGCGGAAAACTGGATCAAATGCGGCGTCGAATTTTCCGATGGCCAGCTGCTGCTGAGCACCGTGCTGACGCTGGACAAATCGGATTGGGCCGTCAGCCTTGCCCCTGCCATGCCCGATGGTTTTTGGCTGCGTGTGACGGTGGAGCAAGGCGTGATCCGGGTGCAGTATTCGACCGATGGCCTGCGCTGGCCGCTGCTGCGCCTGGCACCGTTTCCCGAGGCCAGCAACTACCGCGTGGGACCCATGTGCTGTACGCCGGAACGCGGTGGGCTGGAAGTGGTTTTTTCCCGCTTTTCCATCGCTCCGGCGCAACAAAAAGACTTGCATGATTTGAGTTAAATTAAGCCACCCACGTTTCGTGCAGATGGCGCCAATGCAGCGTTCCAGCCGCTGTTTTTTCATACACGACGGTCGACAGGCGCTCGGTGCTGTCGCCGCCGGGCAGCGACTGGAACTCGCGGTAAGTTACGCTGGCGCCGGCGGCACTTTCCTGGATCAATGTCAGGTCGGTGATGCGCATGGCAAGGCCCGGACGGCTGCCGCCGGCTGCGCGGAAAAACTTTGTTAAGCCGGCGCCATCGAGCTGCTTGCCGCCCGGCGCCACCATCGTGAAATCGGGCGAGAAACGCGCCAGCAATTGGGCGCAGTTTTCCGCTGCCGCCGCTTCGCCAGAAAGCCAGTCGCGGATCAGCACATGCGTAGATAAAACGTCGTCAAAATAGGGATTCGTTGCATTCATTTTTTGCTTGCTCCATGGTGATGCAAAAGGTCGAGAATGGCGCGGTTATCGATGCGCAGGCACAGCGCCAAAGGCAGCACGCACGAGGCGGCGGCCAGCGCAAAACACCAGTGAAACACCTGCGCCGCGCGCGCATGCAGGGCAGGGTCGTCCAGGCTGCCGATGCCCTGCGCCGCCAGCAAGCCATTCAGTAGTACGCTAAGCAGCGCCACGCCCAGGCAAAATCCCAGTTGGCGGTTGATATTCCACACCGCGCTGGCCTGGCTCAATTGCGCGTCCGGCGTGCGCAAGAAGGCCGTGCTTTGCGCCGTGCTGCTGCACAAGCCGCCACCAAAACCCATCACGGCATACGCGCCGGCCAGCCAGAATAATTGACCTGCCGCATCCACCCGCAGCAGCATCAGCATGCCCGCCGCCTGCAACAGCGCGCCGGCGATGAACAGGGGTTGCGGACCCACGCGGCGGTAGCTTTTACCGGTCAGCGAAATGGCCGCAAACGAGGCCAGCGCCCACGGCAGCATCAGCGCACCCGCCGTCGACGCCGACATGCCCAGCACGCCCTGCAGGTACAGCATGGCCAGCAAGCTCACGCCCATGAATACACCCGGCACCAGCAGATACATCAACATGGCAATGCGCAGCAGGGGTTCGGCGGCTAGACGCAGGTTGAGCAGCGGCGTGGATTTGCGCAGCGCGCCGCGCACATAGCCCCAGGCGCAGACGGCGCCCAGCGCCAGCAGACCGGCGCCAGCGGCCAGCTCGCCCGGCGTGCCCAGCATGCTCAAGCCCAGCAACAGCAGCAAAATCGCCGTGCTGCCCGCCAACAAGCCGCTCACGTCGAGGCGGGTAACGGTCGCGCGAGGCGGGTCGGGACGCAGCCAACAGGCGGCCAGCAGCAGCGCTAGCGCCGCAAACGGCACGTTCAGGTAGAAAATCCAGCGCCACGAGAGACTGTCGACGATCACGCCGCCCAAGGCGGGCGAGAGGGCGGGCGCCAGCAAGCCCACCAGCATGATGACGGAGGACAGGCCGGGGCGCTCGGCAGGCCGGTATAACTGGTAGGTCATGCTTTGCCCCAGCGGGATGAGCAAGCCGCCGCCCAGGCCCTGCACGCAGCGCCAGATAATCAGCGCCTCGATCGACGGTGCCAGGCCGGCGCCGATGCTGGCGCATAAAAAAGTTAGCAACGATGCCATGAACACGGTTTTGCCGCCATAATAGGCAGCCAGCCAGGCGCTGGCCGGGATGACGATGGTCAGGCCGAGAATGTAGCCGGTGCTGATCCAGGCCAGCTGCGCCACCGAGGCGTGCAGGGCATGGCCGATGTCGGGGTAGGCGACGCTGGTGATGAACATGTTGATCAGGTCGACGAAAAACCCCAGCAGATAAATGGCCGCGACCTTTTTGCGATAGTCCATGGTGCTCCGAATGGCAAACGGCCAGCTTAAGCGCCCATCGCCATTTGCGTAACGGGCCAGCCCCGATTACACTGTCAAACAAATTTTGACAAAACCTTGCAACCGGCATTTCTTCTCACTGTTATCTATGATCAGTCTCGACCGCCTGGGTATTTTTATCGCCATCGTCGATGCCGGTTCGCTGACGGCGGCAGCCGCCGTGCTGGGCCAGAGCAAGGCCGTCGTCAGTTTTAACTTGAAACAGCTGGAGGCGGAGCTGGGCGTGTCGCTGCTCACGCGCAGCACGCGGAGCCTGGCGCTGACTGACGTGGGGCGGCGTTTTTACGAAGATTGCCAGCGTGTGCTGAGCGAAGCGCAGAGCGCCATCGAGACGGCGCGCCAGGGGCATCAGGGCTTGCGCGGCACGCTACGCCTGACCACCACCGTCGAATACGGCAGCCGCACGGTGATCCCCGCGCTGATCGCCTTTGCCGCCGCCCATCCGCAGCTGCAAATCCAGCATTCCTCGTCGTCCTCGCATGAAGACCTCATTTCGGGCGGCTATGATCTGGCCATCCGCATGGGTTCACTCAACGATTCTAGCTACCGCGCTTCGCTGGTGGAGCGCTACGCCATCTGGCCCGTCGCCTCGCCCGCCTACCTGGCCAGCCTGCCCGGCAAGGACATCGCCACCTTGCCCGACTTGCAGCGCGCGCGCTGGCTTGCGCACAGCCGGCTCAGCACGCCGCTGCGCTGGGACGTGCAGACGCCGGACGGTCCCGCCGCCTTCACCGTGCAGGACGAGGCCGCCATCCATTCCGACTCCGCCTCGGCCCTGCTGGGCTTTGCCCTGGGCGGCTGCGGCGTGGCCCTGCTGCCGCAGTGGCAAGTAGAAGGGGAAGTGCGCGCGGGACGCCTGCGCCGCCTGCTGCCCGACGTCGTCTTTCCGCAGCAGGGCGTGTATGCCGTGTATCCGAACACCCAGCATATTGCGGAAAAGGTGCGCGCCTTTATCAACTTTTTGCGCGCGTTCGTGGGCACGCCCGCCTGAGGTTTCACGTGACGCCGCGGCATCCATGTCACGTCGATAATACTTGTTGAATACAACGATTTCCAAGGGGCAAACGAGCGCCCTTTTCCTTGTGCACGGCCTACACTGACAGGACGTTGTTCACCGATTGGAGATCATCATGGCACACACATTGGCAGCAGTTTTCGTCCTGCGCGACATGGCCGAGCGCGCCCGGCACGACCTGATCACGGCTGGCTTTTCCGGCGCCAGCATCCGCCTGCACGATGCGGGCAGTGACGATATTTCCGCCACGGAAAACATCCGCCGCGACGACAGCGACAGCCTGCTCGACAACATCAAGCATTTCTTTACGGACCTGTTCGGCGGCCACGCCGACCGCCACATCTATGCGGAAGCCGTGCGGCGCGGGCATGTCGTGCTGACACTGGAAGGGGCCAGCGACGCCGATATCGAGCGCGCCACCGACATCGTCGAGCGCTACGCGCCGCTTGACATCGATGCGCACGCCGACCACTGGCGCGCGGGCGGCTGGCAAGGCATGCCGCAAAACGACAGCGCGATGCGCCAAGGCGCCAGCATGCAGTCAAGCGCATCATCGCAGCAAGGCACGCCCAGCGGCAACCTGAACGCGGCGGCAGCGGCGTCGCAGCAATTTGCGGGCGGCATGGCATCGCCGCCGTCCAATGCGGGCGCCAACGTGCGCCGCTATCCAAGCGCCGACAACCTGCCAGGCACCAACTACGACGACGAGCAGTATTACCGCAACCACTGGAGTAACCAGTATGCGTCCAGCGGCGGGCGCTTCGACGACTACGATCCCGCCTACCGCTATGGCCATTCGATGGCGGGCAGCGACAGCTATCGGGGGCAAAGCTGGGAAGAGGTCGAGCTTGAACTGCGCAGCACCTGGGAACACACGTATCCGCAGTCGGCATGGAACGACTTCAAGGCGGCCGTCAGGCATGGCTGGGAACGCGTGATGTCCTGACACGCGACGAGAGGGGGAAAACGCCCCCTCAGCGCCCCTCGTGCGTGAGCTGCAGGAAGTGGTTCAGAATATGAAAGTGGTCTTCGAAGAATTGCTCTTCCATGGCCGGCAGCGATGCCACGGGCACCCACTCGGCCAGCGCCGCATCGTCGGCCGCCGTCACGGCCGGCAGCTGGCGCGTCTTCAGGTCGAAATAATGCGCATGCGTGATGGTGCGGCCGCGCTGGCTGCGATCCGGGTGGTCGAACACGGCCACGCCGACCAGCGCCTCGACGAGGGTGGGCGCCAGCACGCCCAGCTGGGTTTCTTCCGCCAGTTCGCGCAGGGCGCCCTGCAGCAGGCGTTCGCGCGGTTCCAGGAAGCCACCGGGCAAGGCCCAGAGGCCCTTGCCCGGATAGCCACCGCGGCGCACGAGCAAGACGTGGCCGCCGGTCTGCACCAGCGCGTCCACGGTGCAAAAGATGGGCGCATATGGCGCCGTGCGCCAGCGCGCCTTGTAAGCCTCGATGGCGCGGTATTCCTGCACCAGCGGCGCGTACCACGGCAACAAGGTCCACGCTTTTAAATACTGGCCGATGGCCGCAGGTAGCAGCTGCGCCACGGCGCTCAGCGACACATCCACATCTTCAGCTTCAAACAGCACGTTGCGGATCGCCGTCGCGCCAATCGGTGAACCAGGATCGATCTCCAGATTGAGTAACTGCCAGTGCGGGAAGTGGTGCAGATAGTAGCTGGTGGCGTCCTTGAAGCAAGCCACCAGGGTGACGCGCTGCGCCGCGGGCACGGCGCCCGCCACGGCGCGCCGCACGGCATCGGCCCACAGGCCATCATCGTAATAATCGCGCACGGCCACGTAATGCACGCGCGCGCGCTGCGCCTCGGGCAGGGTGGCGGCGATCATGGCGGCCCGCTCCTGCCACGTAAACGGATTCTTCGGGCTGCGCGCATGGAAGGCGGAACCGAGCACCACCACCACCTGGGCGGCGGTGGCCAACGCCGTTTGCAGCAAGCCGGCATGGCCATTATGAAAAGGCTGGAAGCGGCCGATCAGGATGGCGGCGTCAGCGGAATAGGCAAGGGTCATGCGTCGTCTCCGGTGGGGTAGTGGGCGGCGATCGGCAATTGGCGCCCGCTGCCAAAGGCGCGCGAACGCACGCGGATGATGGGCGCCGCCTGGCGCCGCTTGTATTCGTTGCGGGCGACCATGCCAAGGATGCGCGTCACCAGCGCCCGACCCTCGTCCGTCTCGCGCAGCTGATCGACCAGGGTCAGCGCTTGCGCGCTTTCCTGTGCCGGCAGGCGCCGTCCCTCGATATGCCACTTCAAAATTTCATCGAGCACGGGATATGGCGGCAGGCTGTCGGTGTCGCGCTGGCCCGGCGCCAGTTCCGCCGACGGGGGTTTATCCAGCACGGCGAGAGGAATCAGTGCGCGCCCGGCGCTGGCGTTGAGATGGCGCGACAGGGCGAACACTTCGGTTTTATACAGGTCGCCGATCAGCCCCAGTCCCCCGTTCGTGTCGCCGTACAGGGTGCAGTAGCCAACCGAGATTTCACTCTTGTTGCCGGTGGTAAGCAGCAGGGCGCCGAAGGCATTCGAGTATTCCATCAATATGGTGCCGCGCACACGCGCCTGCAGGTTTTCCAACGGCAGTCCTTGCAGCTTGCCGTCGAAGGCGGCCGCGTAGCCGGCTTCGTACTGCGCCACGATGTCGCGTATCGGGTGCGTGTACAGGGCAATGCCAAGGTTGGCGCACAGGGCGACGGAATCGGTGACGGAGCCGGCACTGGAAAAGACGGACGGCATGGTGATGGCCACCACGTTGTGCGCACCGAGCGCTTCGACGGCCAAGGCCAGGGTCAGCGCCGAATCGATGCCGCCCGAGCAGCCGACGACAACTTTCGTGAAACGGCAACGGCGCGCGTAGTCTCGCAAACCCAGCACGATCTGACGCCGCGCAAACTCCACGGCGGGAATGCCGTCCGGGTCCGGCACGGGGAAAGGCTGGCCATCGGGCTGCGCGAAACGACCGTCGGCAAAGCGCAGCAATGGAAAATCCTCGACGAAGCGGGCCGCCTCGAACTGCACGCCCAGGCTGGGCGAGATGGCAAACGAGGCGCCGTCGAACACGAGTTGATCCTGGCCGCCCACCTGGTTGACGAACAGCAGGGGCAGATTCACGCGCGCGCAGGCGGCGCCAAACACCGCGTGGCGCTGCGCGCGCTTGCCGATGTCGGACGGGCTGGCGTTGATGCTGACGACCAGGTCGGGCCGCGCCGCGTGCAGGGCTGCGAAGGGATTGACGGCGTAGGCGCGGCCGTCGTCGTTCCAGCCATCCTCGCAAATCATGAAGCCCACCTTGCAGCCGGCGATGGACATGGTGCAGGCACCGGGCGGGCCCGGCTCGAAATGGCGGCCCTCGTCGAAGATGCCATACGTCGGCAGCAGCTGCTTGTAGTATTCGGCCACGATGCGCCCGTCGCGGATGGCCAACAAGGCGTTATACAGCGGCTTGCCAACGCCGGGATTGGGCCGCGCCGTGCCGATGACGGTGACCAACGCCGGCCAGCGCGTCGATGCCTGCAGCAAGGTTTCCAGCGCCTGTTGCATGTCGCGCAGGAAGGCGGCATCCTCGAACAGGTCGCCCGGGTAATACGCGCACAGCGACAGTTCGGGGCACACCAGCAGGTCGGCGCCATCGCTGCTGGCGCGCTGCATGCGCGCGATGATGGTGGCGACATTGGCGTCGAAGTCGCCCACGGTGGGATTCAGCTGGGCGAGGGCGATGGTCAGCATGGTGATCCTTCATTGGTTACGCATAATGGTGGCACTTGAGACCACTATCCTGCCTGAAAAATTTTCTGAAGGTACTGATGCAATCGTGCAAGCCTGCCGATCAAGCAGCTACAAGGTCTTGAGCCAGCCCCGCAAGCGCGTGCGCGCATTCGCATACGGCGACGAGGTATTGAACTGGATCATGCGTCCCATCGTGTAATGCGTGTACCAGGGTTGGCCATACAACTGCGCATCGTCGTGCGCCTCGATCAGCGCCAGCAGCTGGTTTTTCGCCTGTTCCAGGCGCTGCAGCAAGTCTTCCATGCCCAGTTCAGCATAGTCGGCATAGAAGCGTTGCGCCAGTGGACCCAGAGCGTTCCACGTGAAACCTTCGGCGGGAAAGGCGATGTCCTCGATGCGCTTGCCTTCGCGCAGCTGCGCGTGCCAGTGCAAGACCAGCTCGTTCCACCCCACCAGATACGCGAGCAGATCGCACACGCTCATGCGCGTGCCCTTCACTTGCCCCTCCAGCACGGGTGCGCGCGCCAAGGCCGGTGGCACGCGCGCCAGCTCCTGCGCCAGCTTGGCGTAGGTGGTGCTAATCGCCTCGACCAGTTCCTGCTTGCTGTTCGGGATCGCCATCACGCCGCCTTCACGACAGGCAAGCCGGCCGCCTGCCAGTCGTCGTAGCCGCTGCCGAGACGGCGCGCATGCAAGCCGTGCTGGCGCAAGACCGCCACCGCCTGCACGGACAGCACGCAATACGGGCCGCGGCAATACGCGGCGATGTCCTGGTTGGCAGGTAGCTCGGCAAGGCGGCGCTGCAAGTCTTCAAAGGGAATATTGATCGCACCGGGCAAATGGCCGGCAGCAAACTCCTGCGCGGGCCGGACGTCGAGCACGGTGATGCTGGCTTCCTGCATGCGTGAGAGCAGCTCCTCGCCCGTGATCGCTTCCACATGGTCACCCCGGCTCAGCGTCTGCAACTCGCTGCGCTGATGCTGCGCATACAGCGCCAGCGCATCGAGCAACTGCATGACAGGGCCGCTACCGAGCCGGTACAGCACGCGCTTGCCGTCGCGCCGCGCCTGCACGAAGCCGGCGCGCCGCAACTGCTGCAAATGCTGGGAGGTATTCGCCACGGACAGGCCCGTCAACTCCACCAGTTGCTCCACCGCATACTCGCCCTGCGCGATTTGCTCGAGCAGGCGCAGACGCGGCGCGCTGCCCAAAATATGGGCAAACCCGGCGGAACCGGTGAGAAATTCGATGTCGGCATTTTTCATTGACACGATGCTAGCACCCTTATAACATTCAATCAACAAATTGAATGTTATAAGGGATAGCGATGCAAATACTCTGGCTGGATGCCTTGGCGATCGGCGTGGGCGCGACGGCGGTGATGGATGTGTGGGCGATAGCGTTAAAGCGCTTCTGGTGCATTCCCTCGCTGAACTTTGCGATGGTGGGACGCTGGCTGGGCCATCTGCCGCGCGGTACTTTGACGCATGCCAACATCGCCCAGGCGGCGCCCGTGCGCGATGAAGCGGTCATGGGCTGGACCGCCCATTATGTGATCGGTGTGCTGTTTGCGGCCGTGCTGCTGGCGCTGGTGGAGCGGGAGTGGGTGCAACAGCCGACGTTCGCGCCGGCGCTGCTGGTGGGCCTCGTGAGCGTGGCCGCGCCGTTTTGCATCTTGCAGCCGGGCATGGGCGCTGGCGTCGCCGCCAGCAAGACATCGCATCCAGCCGCCGCCCGCCTGCGCAGCCTGATGGCCCACACGGCGTTCGGCATCGGCCTGTACCTGGCGGCCCTGCTGTGGTCGACCGTGCGTTAAGACGTCAACGGCGGCACGGGTGCCGGCGCCGCAGTCGGTGTGGGTACCGCTGCAGAGATGGCCGGCGTATCCGGCTGCGCCGGTACGCTGCTCAGCACCATCGTGCTGGGCTTGGCAATCGCGATATGCGCCTCGTCCAGGCGCTTGAGCAGCTCGAACAACAGGGCGCTGCGGATGCCTGCCGTCAGGCGCGGCGACGAGGCATAGCCGGTGGCGTTGAACAGCAACAAGCCATTGTCGATGCCGTCGAGCTGCACGCTGGGCGCCGGCGTGTCGAGCACGTCAGGATTGTCGACAAAGGTAGACAGGATCAGCGCGCGCGCCGCTTGCGCATCCGTGCCCAGCGGCAGCGGCAACTTGACCTGCACCAGGCCCAGGGGATTGGCGTGCGTGACGTTGCGCACCGTCTTGGTGATGAATTCCGAGTTCGGCACGATCACCGTGGAACGGTCGCCCAGTTGAATTTCCGTGGCGCGTACATTGATGCGGCGAATGTCGCCTTCCACGCCGCCCAGCGAGACCCAGTCGCCCACCTTGACGGGACGCTCGGCCAATAAAATCAGGCCGGAGACGAAGTTCTGCACCACCGCCTGCAAGCCAAAACCGATACCCACCGACAAGGCCGACGCCACCCACGCGATGCGTTCCAGGCCGATGCCGGCCGCCGACAGGGCCAGCGCCACGGCCAGCACGCCGCCGATATAGCCAAACAGCGTGATGAACGACACTTGCATGCCAGAATCGAGATTGGTGGTCGGCAAATAACTGTTTTGCAGCCAGCGCTTGAACAGACCCAGCGCAACAAAGCCCACCACCAGCACCAGCAGGGCCTGGATCAGCGCGGCAGGGCGGATCGCCACCTCGCCGATGGCCAGGCCATCCTGTAGCTTGCCGACCCGCTGGAACAGCTCGCCCGGACCTTCGCCGAACGGCGCCAGCAGCAGCATCAGGGCCAGCAGCACGACGATGGCGCGGCCGATGCCCGACAGCAGCACGGCCGCCTGGTCGCGCGCCTTGGGCGTGGCCAGCACGGGATTGACGGCGTCCGGCGGCGGCGGGGTGGATGCCAGCAGCATGCAGATATCGTCGACCAGCACCGTCAGCAGATAGGTGCTGCCCACCACCACGATGACCCAGGCGATTTGCTTGGCGATAAAACTGCCGAAAGCCACATAACCGACCAGCAAGCTGATGACGCTCGACGCCAGCGCCAGCCACAGCAGCACCGTGACGCAGCGCAGCCACAGCGGCGTGATCAAGCTGGCGGGGTCGGCCTCGCGCAACAGGCGCCAGCAACGCTCGGCGCGCATCAAGCCATAGGCGATGGTCGTGCTCATCACCAGGGCGACGATGCAATTGACGGCCACGGCCGTCGACAGGCCCGCATTGATGACGATGGTGACCCGTTCCGTGGCCCACACCAGCACTACGATGAAGGCAAACGTTGACGGAAAATGGCGCAAGCGGTGCGCCAGCGCATCAGGCAGGGGCAGCAAACGCCACGACACGCGCCAGGGCGACAGCAGCGCGTGGCCCAAGCCCGCCGTAAAACCGGCAAAACAGATGATGCCGATCAAGCTGCTGAGGAAAGTCGAAGTTTTTTCGGACAGGCCGCCATCCCAGCGCAGCCCCATGGCCAGCAATTCGGCCACCAAGCCCGGCGTGGCCAGCGCCAGCACCAGCACGGCTAGCGCATGCAAGGAGCGGCGCAAGCGGCCATGCGGCACGCGCGTGGCCGTCACCACAAGCAGATAGCGCGACACCCAGACGCTGGCGCCGATCACGGCCACGATGCCGGCCAGCAAACCGCCCCAGGCCGACCACGGCGTAGCGCGCGCGGCGTTGGCCAATTCCAGCTCCAGCGCTCGCAGGCGTTGCAGATTTTGCGGCAGTTCGCCATGCAGCTGTTTCCAGAAGGAACCGGCCAAGATCGATGCCGTGCGCTCACCCAGGCGCGCCTGCAACTGCGCGCGGCGCACCGTCGATACTTGCTCGGACGCCTGCGTCGCTTCCACGGCCAGCAATCGCGCCAGCTTCACCTGCGCATCGAGCGCGCTGCTGGTGCGGTCCAGCTGGCTGCGTTGCGCTGCCACGTCAGGGGCATCTTTCGTGCCCGCCGCCGGCTTGCCCAGCTCGGCCAGCCGCGCCTGCACGCTGGAAAGCGTGGGCGCGAGCGCCTCGGCCACCTTGTCCGCCTCGGCGCTGGCCGCCAGCGCATCGGCGCGCATCTGCGACAGGGTCGCATCATCGAGATCGGCCTCGCCATCGAGCGCCTTCTGAATGGTCGTGATCTGCTTGCGCAAGCCATCGAGGCGCTGATCGGCCGTGGCCGCATCATCGACGGGCTGCGACCAGGCCGGCGGCGCAGATAGCGAGCACGCCAGCAGCAAGGTCAATAGCAGCGGTAATAGCCAGCCACGCCAACGGTGGTGCGCAGAAAAAGAATGGGGGGTACGGAATGAAATCATGCGGTCCTATCGGCCAGGTCAATACGGGTGAAAGCGAGACAGCATCGCGCCAGCAGGCGCAGCGGCAAAAAGCAGCAGCGGCCGGCACCGGGGCGATGGGTATTACGGGAGTTGCTGAACTGTACGGCAAACAGCGACAGCCTAGCGCACTCCTGCGATAGATGGCGGAAATTTTCGTGCGGCAAGGAATTAGGGCATATAGGTGAACATAAAGTTGAATTTAGAATGATTCAATTCAATTTTATGTTTATATATTATGCGCAGTTCTTGCGTCTGTCGGGCAACGGTGAGCGCTGGGGTGCGCTAGCCGTGGGCGACACGCCCAAACCGAACATTGCCAAGCTGGCTAGTCCCACGCTGCATCACCTTGACGCGCTGGTGCAGGAACTGTTGGCCATCGCTAAAAGCCGGCCGACACTCAATGCGTCCTTGCGCAAGCGCCTGTTCGCCGACACGCGCCACCATACATTGACGGCCGAACGCAACGTGGTGCGCATCCTGCGCTACGACCTGCGCGGCACGCGGCGCAGCATGACGGTCAGCGCCGCCTCGCTGCTGCTGGTGCGCATCGCGGATGGTTTTACGCAAGTGGCGCCACTACTGAACGAAGCCTTGCGGGCACGGATGGCGGAGCGCTTGCGGGTGATGCTGGCGGTGTTGGGCAAGACGCAGGCAGAAAACGAGTTGTAAAGTACCGCTACTCACCTGTTCGGTATGTCACCCGCCTGCTAGGTTGAGAGTTCTCCCCGGATGATTTCTGCGCCTGCACTGAGCGCATGTAATTTGCCTCTGGCTACGCGACGAGCCAGGGGCGCCATGCCACAGTTGGTACTCGGATAGAGCTTGTCGGCATCGACAAACCGCAGCGCTTTGCGCAGGGTGTTGGCGACTTCCTCCGGCGTTTCAATGGTATTGCTTGCCACGTCAATGGCCCCCACCATCACTTTTTTGCCACGGATGAGTTCAATCAGGTCCATTGGAACACGCGAGTTGTGGCATTCCAGCGAGATGATATCGATATTCGATTGCTGCAGCTTGGGAAAGGATTCTTCGTATTGCCGCCACTCGGACCCCAGCGTATTTTTCCAGTCAGTATTGGCTTTGATACCGTAGCCATAGCAAATATGGACGGCAGTTTCGCATTTGAGCCCCTCGATGGCCCTTTCCAGGGTGGCAATCCCCCAATCATTGACTTCATCAAAGAAGACATTGAATGCGGGTTCGTCAAACTGGATGATGTCGACGCCGGCCGCTTCCAGTTCCCTGGCTTCCTGATTGAGGATCTTGGCAAATTCCCAGGCCAGCTTTTCGCGGCTTTTATAGTGGCTGTCATACAGCGTATCAATCATCGTCATCGGACCTGGCAAGGCCCATTTGATCGGTTGCGTGGTTTGCTGACGTAAAAACTTGGCGTCTTCAACAAAAACCGGCTTTGGGCGGCTCACCGCGCCAACGACGGTCGGCACACTCGCATCATAGCGATCACGAATTCTGACGGTCTCACGTTTGTCAAAATCGACTCCGCTCAGGTGCTCGATAAACGTGGTGACAAAATGCTGGCGGGTCTGCTCGCCATCGCTGACAATATCGATGCCTGCGTGCTGCTGTTCCTGCAGGGACAAACGTAAAGCATCTTGTTTGCCCTCGATCAATTCCTCGTCCTGCAATTTCCATGGCGACCACAGCTTTTCAGGCTGGGCAAGCCAGGAAGGTTTGGGCAAGCTGCCGGCAGTTGAAGTCGGTAATAATTTTTTCATGATGATTGATTTCGTGTGTTGATTAATCAGAGAACGTGGTGGCAGTCCATTGTTCAAGAACATTTTTATATGGCTTGATGAAGTGCTCTTCCGTATATTTTCCCTGCTTGACAGCCAGCTGGCTGCGCTCTTCCCGGTCGTAGACAATCTGCGTCAATGAATAATCCTGATTCTTCAGGCTGGGCTGATACGACTTGCCTGCCGCCGAATTGGCATTGTAAATTTCGGGCCGGTAAATCTTCTGGAATGTTTCCATCGTGCTGATGGTGGCGATCAGTTCAAGATTGGTATAGTCGCCCAGCAGGTCGCCGATAAAATAAAACGCCAGCGGCGCGGCGCTATCCGGCGGCATGAAGTAGCGAACTTGCATCCCCATTTTTTCAAAATATTGATCGGTGGAGGAAAACTCGTTTTGTTGATACTCGACACCCAATACGGGATGCTGATTTCCGGTCCGCTGATAGGTCTTGCTGCTCGATGCACTGAGACAGATGACCGGCGGCTTGTTGAAGCGCTTTTTGTAAGTATTTGATCTTACAAAGTGCTTGAACAGCTTGCCATGAAAATCGCCGAAATCATCTGGTGCACTGAATGCAGCTTTATTATTGTTGTGCTCTGCCAGCACTACGCTGAAGTCGTAATCGCGCACGTAAGAGGAGAAGTTATTGCCTGCAATCCCATCGATGCGTGCCCCGGTTTTTTTGTCGATGATGGTCGGTTTCAGTATCTCGATCAATGGAATATTGCTGCCTTTGACATCAATATTCAACTCCACGGAAATGATTTCGAGCTCGACGGAGTAGCGATCGCCGTTCGGGTTGTCCCAATGCGCCAGGTTGTTGAAACGGTTGTCTATCATCCTCAGGGTATTGCGCAGGTTTTCCTGGCGTCTGTTTCCCCGGGCCAGATTGGCAAAGTTGGTCGTCAGGCGCGTATTGTCGGCCGGATGATAGTTTTCATCGAAAACAATACTCTTGATGCTGAATATAAAATCTTTGCTCATGGTGATCTGGTGTCCTGATTTCTGCGAAAAAATGAATGTGTGGATTGCTGGCCGTCGTGATGCGTGTCAGGCCGCGACCGCTTCATCAGCCTTGGTAGCTCTCGCATGGCACGTCAATTCGATCAAGGGCAATGCCCGCTGGACCGCCAAAGTGGCCCGCTGGATCAATGCCTCGTCCTGCAGACGGTAGTCGAGGAAATCCTTGTCGGTTGCATAAACGCCCAGCGGCAATGTGCGTGCCTGGAAGAAGCTGAACAGCGGGCGCAACTGGTGGTCGATCATCAGGGCATGGCGCTCGCTGCCGCCGGTGGCAGCCAACAAGACTGGCTTGTCGATCAAGGCGTCCTGATGAATGAAGTCGAAGAAGTGCTTGAACAGTCCCGTGTACGCGCCGCGAAAGACTGGTGTTGCCACCACCAGGATGTCGGCTTGCTCGACCGCTGCAAGTTCCCGCTCCACCGTATCGGGCAGGTGGGAGCGCCAGACCGCGCCAGCGAGCTGCGGTGCGAGCTGACCCAGTTCGACCAGGCGTTGTTCGCACAGCACTTCGTCGGCGATCAGATCCATCAGGTGCTCTGCCAGGGCTGCAGCCTTGGAAGGGCGTTGCAGCCCGCCGGAAACCGCGACTAAACGAAGTGGACGTGTCATTTTTGCTTTCATAGGGATGGATGCGCCAGGGCCGAAAAATACAGGCAACAAGGGGATCGATGATAACGGCGGGAATCGATGAAGTATAATGGTCTTATTTCATACATCCATGAACATGGCTCATCTCAATGCTTGAACGCATCCACCTCAGCATCGTCCAGCAGGTCGAGAAACAAGGCTCGTTGACGGCCGCAGCGAGCGTGCTGCACCTGACCCAGTCGGCCCTGAGCCACAGCATGAAGAAGCTGGAGCAGCAACTGGGCACCGACGTTTGGCTGCGCGAAGGGCGAAGCCTGCGCCTGACGCAGGCCGGCCAGTATCTGCTGGCGGTGGCGAACCGGGTGCTGCCGCAACTGGACCTGGCCGAAGAGCGCCTGGGCCAGTTCGCGCAGGGCGAGCGCGGCGCGCTGCGCATCGGCATGGAATGCCACCCTTGCTACCAGTGGCTGCTCAAAGTGGTGTCTCCCTATCTGGCCGCATGGCCCGACGTGGATGTGGACGTCAAGCAGAAGTTCCAGTTCGGCGGGATCGGCGCGCTCTTCGGCTACGAGATCGACCTGCTGGTCACGCCCGACCCGCTGTACAAGCCGGGGCTGACATTCGAACCCGTGTTCGACTACGAGCAGGTGCTCGTCGTGGCCAAGGGCCATGCCCTGGCTACCGCGGCCTATGTGAAGCCCCAGCAACTGACCCAGGAAGTGCTCATCAGCTACCCCGTGGACATCGAGCGCCTGGACATCTATAACCAGTTCCTGTTGCCGGCCGGTGTCACGCCCAAGCGCCACAAAGCCATCGAAACCACCGATATCATGCTGCAGATGGTAGCCAGCGGCCGCGGTGTGGCCGCCCTGCCGCGCTGGCTGGTCGAGGAATACGCGGCCAAGATGGACGTGGTGCCTGTGCGGCTGGGCGTGCGCGGCGTCGCCAAGCAGATCTTCCTGGGGGCACGCGAGGCGGACACCGCCATCGACTACGTGCGGGCCTTCATCGAACTGGCCCGCCAGCCTGCCATCGTCGTTGCGCAAGGAAACGATGCTAACGCCCTTGATGCATGCAGATAAACCCAGGCCCGCCAACAACATCACGCACGCCTATTCCCTGGAAGTCAGTGCCCTGCTTTGAGCGCAGCGGCGCCCCGGATATTGCCCGCGTCAACCATTTCCATTCCCGGCCTACTTCGCGCTTTCCATAGATTCCACTGTATTGAAAATATGCGCCAGCGCGCTTTCCATGGCGCTGGCAGTAGCGTCGCCGCTCTGGTTGGTGATGATGAAAACCCCAAGCTGATATTGAGGAACGACGTAAGCGTAGCTTTGCGCACGTGGCACGCCGCCATGGTGGACATAATGCGTGCCCAACTGGCGATTGCTACCGATGTTCCAGAAATAGCCAATGCTGAAGTCGTCCTGAAAGCGTACCAGCGGCTTGTGTGATTCGACGACCGCAGGATTGGCGCCCAATTGCAGGCGCAGGTACTTCGTCATATCCGGCATAGTCGACTTCAGGTTGCCCGCTGCCCCCCAAGGCAGTTGTGGCATCGCTGTTGTGACGACGGGATTGTCGCTGTGGTAGCCGGGCGCCAGCCGGCCGGTATCCCTGGCTGTGATTCTCAGCTTGGTATCGTGCATGCCGGCTTCGCGCGCGACGAATTGCGTGAGCAGGACTTCATAGGGCATTCCGTAGATTTTTTCGAGCGTGTGCGCAATGAGTTCGGTACCGGCGCTTGAATAGGCGTAGTCCTTGCCAAGCGGACCTTTGATGCTGACTGTGTGCAAGTCCTGCCAGAATCGCTGTTGTCCGTAGTTGGCGTAGGCTGCATTGAGCTTTGCCGGCGTGGCGTGTGCAGTGAAATCCTTCAATACGGTGTTCACCTGCAATGGCAGCATGCCCGGCATATTGCTGGTGTGCGTGATCAAATGGCGCAAGCGAATTGGCTGGCCCTGCGACTGCAGGTTCGGGTAGGCGGCTGCCAGGTACTTTTGTATGGGATCGTCGAGCGCCGCCTTCCCATCAAGCACTGCGTTCGCCAGTAGCAGGCCAGCAAAAGTTTTGCTGACTGAGCCGATTTCATATAGCGTTGTATCGTTCGGCGGATTGGCTTTGCCGGTCTCCAGCTCGCCTTGATGCAGAATGAATTCCTTGCCGCGATAAACGACAGCAATCGAGGTCGCGTGTAGAAATTTTGATTGCAGCAGCGTGCTTGCGGTCTGGCGCATTGCCGCAGGAATGTCATGCGCAGGTACTGGGGCTGCGGGCTTGCAAGCTGCCAGCACTAGTGTCATTCCAATCATGATTGCGGCGAGTTTGGTCATCATGCGCACCATCCAGGGGGGAGGGGCATTCTCGCACAATGGATTCAGCGGTGACAGAAAAAAGTCATTCGTATGGTTTTTCCAGAGAATGAACGGTGGTGCCTGATAAAAGAAAACGCCAGCCGGAGGTAGCGTTTTCTTCTTGGTGGCCCGGGGCGGAATCGACCCACCGACACAAGGATTTTCAATCCTTATGTGATCTTTCAATAAAAGAGAACTTGGCTCCAAGACCAAGAAAGAACATGCGTGCCTGCTTCAGCAAAACTGAGCGCATTGCCTAGGTCAAGGGAATCGCAGTCCGCCGTGACTACCGGTCCAGGTAAGGCGTCAGAATGTTCTCAAGCCACTCGACGAAGATGCGTACCCGGCGTGACAGATTATGCCGATGTGCTACCACGATAGACACTGGCAAGGATTTTGGCCGCAAATCAGGCAGAACTTCTACCAGCTCACCACTGTGAAGGAAAGGCTTCAGGCTCGAAAGGCCAGCCTGAATCAGCCCAAGCCCCGCCAAACCGGCACCATGGTATGTCTGCACGTTGTTGACGCTGAGCGATCCTGGAAGTGCAAGCACAGCATAGGTCTGACCTGTTGGATATTCCCAACCAAGCGTCCGACTGCCCAGTGTTGGGGTGTAGTGCACCATGCGATGTGCCTGCGCCAATAGGTCTTCCAGCGTGTGCGGAACACCGTACCGCGCTAGGTAGGCTGGACTCGCGGCATTCACCATCCGCAAGGTGCCAAGCGTCCGCGCAACGAGGGTCTCGTCAACGATGCCACCGACGCGAAGGGCGCAATCCATTCCTTCCTGAATCAAATCAACGCGCCGGTCAGTGCTGGATAACTCCAGCTCGATGCCGGGGTATCTCTCCATGAACGTGGGCAACGCTGGCATGACCGTGGAGCGAGCGAATTCGGTCGGCAGATCGATGCGGAGACGGCCGCTGAGCGGGGCCTGGCTCGCGGCGAACATCACACTTAGCTCCTCAGCATCAGCAAGCAGTGCACGTGCGCGCGCGTAAAAGCTGCGCCCATCCTCCGTCAACTGCACTGTCCGAGTTGAGCGGTGCAGCAAACGGGCGCCCATCTGAGCCTCCAGTTCACGCACCACGTTCGACGCGCGTCCTTTCTGGATGCCGAGACTCTCCGCTGCGTGAGTGAAACTGCCCATTTCTGCAATGCGAACAAAGATTGCCAGGGCCTCCAGATTTTTCATTGTAATTCTTTTGAGTAACAACGGGTTTTGATTGGAGTACTTTATAGCAAAAGTCGCACAGGGCATAGTTAACTCCACTGGAGCAAACGGTTGCTCCCCACGAATGTTGGAGCTCGCAATGCGCTACAAGCAACTGGGTAACACTGGACTGTTCGTGTCCGAGCTTTGTCTCGGCACAATGACCTTCGGGCCTTCGGGACAAGAAGGTCTGTATCACGATATTGCGGGGATGGATCAACTGACCGCTGATCGTATCGTCGAACAATCCCTGGCGGCAGGGGTCAACTTCTTCGATACCGCCGATGTGTATACGCACGGCCAGTCCGAGCGAATGCTGGGGCAGGCTTTAAAAAACCTTGGCGTGGCGCGCAAGGACATCGTCATTGCCACCAAGGTATTCAACCCTTCAGGCACCGGCCCGAATGACAGGGGAGCCTCGCGCGGGCACATTATGGATTCGGTATCGGCAAGCTTGGAACGTTTGCAGACCGATTACATCGATCTCTATCAGGTGCACGCCAACGATCCCCTCACACCGATCGAAGAAACGCTACGTGCGTTCGATGACCTTATTTCGCGTGGACTGGTGCGTTACATCGGCGTCTCGAACTGGTCGGCGTGGCGGATCGCCAAAGCCAATGGTATTGCCCGTCGCCATGGATATGCACGTTTCGAAACCGTACAAGCCTATTACTCGATTGCGGGGCGGGATATCGAGCGTGAAGTCGTGCCGATGCTAACCGAGGAAAAGATGGGCCTGCTCGTCTGGTCACCGCTTGCAGGCGGTCTGCTGTCGGGCAAGTTCGGCCCCGATTCGTCGAGCGAAGGGAGGCGCGCAGCGTTCGACTTTCCGCCCGTTGACAGGAATAAAGCTTGGGAATGTGTGGACGCGATGCGTCACGTCGCCGAGAAGCACAGCACCAGTGTGGCGAGCGTCGCGCTGGCCTATGTCTTGGCAAAGCCTTTCTTGACGTCGGTAATCATTGGCGCAAAACACCTTGATCAGCTGGCGCAGAACTTGGGTGCCGTCAAGCTCCAACTTGATGCTGACGACCTCGGCTTGCTTGATACCGTCAGCGAGCTCACGCCCGAATATCCCGGGTGGATGCTCGCGCGCACCGCTCACACACGTATGCCCTCCGGCAGCCAAATCATGCCAGGCGGCCCGAGTCCAACAGTCAATGCAAAGGACGCTGCCGTTGATCTCTGAACGACGCGCAGGGTGCAGCTTAAAGCAGGTGCACAGGCCCACTGATCGCAGCGTTGCGTATTCCGTTTTTTCTGATGCCAGTTAGAGCTGGCGAACTACATTACTTAACATTAAGGGTTTTTATCATGAGCATGCATCCTTCGGAATTAAAAGGCGTCGTTATTTTTCATTCAGGCTACGGCCACACGAAACGGGTGGCCGTAGCCGTAGCGGCAGGCGCGAGAGCAAGCTTGTTGCAAATCGATGCAGATGGGAATCTGTCCGACCAGGCATGGGCAGAAATCGAGCATGCACACTACATCATTTTTGGATCGCCCACCTATATGGGCGGGCCTAGCTGGCAGTTCAAGAAATTTGCGGACGCTTCGTCCAAACCATGGTTCGCCGACCTTTGGAAGGACAAAGTTTTTGGCGGATTCACTAATAGCGCCAGCGTCAATGGCGACAAACTGGCGACGCTGCAGTATTTCACCCTGCTTGCCGCACAACATCGCGGTATCTGGGTGGGCGTGGGAATGAAATCGTCCAACACAAAGGCTTCTCAACGAGATGACATCAATCGTATGGGTTCCTTCCTAGGGCCGATGGCACTGTCGCCGGCCGATGCGGCACCGGAGGAAATGTCTTCGGGTGACTTGGAAACCGCGCGTCTTTACGGCTCGCGTGTTGCCGAGATAGCTGCCAAATTGTTCTTGGCCTCTACATCACACTGAATCCATTCTCAACCAACTCAACTAATTACTCTCATGAAAACGTCAACTACAGACTTGTCCTCGCAATTACGCGCCGAACGCATCGCAGTCGAAACGCTGTATCGCGCGTTCAGCGAGCAAAACCCAGATATGGTGGATTCGGTCCTAGCTCCACAGTGGGAGGATATTCCACTGGCGCCAGGCCAGGGACCCGGTCCGTCCGGCATCAAGCCCATCATTCGTATGCTTGCTGCCGCGTTTCCGGATGTTCACATCACCATCCACGACATGCTCCAAGAGCCGGGCAAGATTGGCGTGCGTGCCGAGATCAGCGGTACGCATCTGGGCGAGCTGTTCGGCATCGCACCAACCGGCAAAAAGGTGAGCTTCCGTCTGCACGAATTTCACACCGTCGCCAACGGCCTAATCACGACCACGTGGCACATGGAAGACTGGTTCGGTTTGTTTTTGCAACTGGGCCAATTCCCATCGCACGGTTAAACCCATCAATATCGGCCGGCATTACATCAGAAATATCAGCTGATGCAGAATGCTGGCATCTGAAACGCGTCACGCCGCCGCGCAAACAACTGACGCCTGCTGTTGGCCAGGTTGTCATTCAATGGTCTGGGCAGCGCCAGATCACCTGGGTTTGATGCACCTCGTACTGAGCGCTTGCAACGTGGCGTGAGTATTCTCATCACTGCAGCCCCCCAATCGCATTGAACGATCTGTGCTTGCCCCACAACAATTACAGCAGCACGGCCTACCTTGCGCACCTGCGGCCAGAGCGTTGATGCCTCGCCGTGCAGCACCGGTCCAACGCAACAGGCGCGAGGAAGCCGAGATCGTCAAGGACGGCATCATGCCGTTGGGCTGGAAGGACGCTTGTCAAAGCGGAGAAGCCCTGAACACCTGTGCCGTACAGCGCCCATCGGTCAAGTCGCGGCTGGCGGAGAGCTGAACTTGTGAAGTGCCAGGTGGCAGCAATTTTCATTTTTTTGAATTTTCACGGCACGTGAAATCCAAAACAATACTGCATGTGCGAGCGTGAGCCGCCTTGGAGAGCGACGATCCGCGTCCACACCAGCCTGCGTGAAAACTTGGCCGTCGGCCGCGAATCTTCCATTTTTTTAGCCGGTCAACGGTAGGCGCTCACTCCACAAATGGCGCAGCCCACAAGAAACAGCACCGCTTGTGTCAAACTTTATTGTTTTCCGACGGACTTTATTGTTCGTGCACACAGATGAGTCGAGACAATAAAGTCCGTCGGAAGGAGAAATTCTAAGCTTATGATTTTTTAGGCTTTTTTTCCGACTATGCAACCATGTAAAGTCCGTCGAAGATACCCAAAAACCGGCATAGCAAAGTTGAATGCGGCGAAAGTCCGTCGGGTTTGTTCGTTTGCGTGCGAATTACACGCGCAGTTTGATATGCCCCTCCATTGCCTGACCTACATGTAGTAGCTCTTAGCTCCGCGCTTTGTCCAGCCACTTCAGGTTTGCTTCCGCTGCAGCCTTGCTCTTAAATGGTTTACTGATGTCGCGTACTGCGCCGTATCCATTTACGCCAGGCCAGTACAGCGACCAGTGCCAGCCATCGAGACTTATGAAAAACTTCAGTTTCATGTCGTACCTCCATTTTTCTTGAATTCTAATGGGTTCTCCCAGAGACACCAACCGCGATCTGTAGAATGATGTTATTAGCCAACAATGCCAAAAAAAGCAAACGACACTAGTCAGGTTTGGCACATTCAGGAACGCGAAGTGTCGACCGCTGTCATCAGTGGAAAACTGCTTCATCCACGTAAGTACGCCAGCAAGTCCATGACGCGCTAAAAGTCCTTAGTTGCGAGCAAAAAAGGTGGAACCATCCCTAAGCGGATTCTCTCCTCAGCGAGCGATTCAATCGCCTCACGACCACCGTCAAACGCCACAACTAGGGACTGAGGGTCAATTCCGGGAGCACCGAAGTGATCGGTTAGAGTGAGGTACCCTGACTTTTTCGGACACTCTTGTTTGGCAAACTTCACCAACTGGAGAACATATGAAACGCTCAACAACATACACGCCAGAGCTTCGAGAAGAAGCAGTAAAGCT
>NZ_JAFCWA010000018.1:0-93767 GCF_049897325.1 Janthinobacterium sp. DSP2-3-3
AGGTAATTGTTTTGTTTGGCGACATCAATTTACCAATTCAAAACCCTCGCTGCCACCCCCTTCCAGCAAAAACGTCAAGTCCATCTTCCCCCACCAAACGCGAAGAACCTTTTTTATTGCCCTGCGGCGCTAGCCGCAGGAACTGCTCTGCATATTACTTGCGCTTGTTGGCGTTGACTTCTTCCTCGCGGAATTTCACTGCCAGCTTGTCCAGCACGCCGTTCACATACTTGTGGCCATCGATGCCGCCAAACGACTTGGCCAGCTCGACCGCTTCGTTGATGACGACGCGGTACGGGATTTCCATGTTGTTCTTCAGTTCGAATGCGCCGATCAGCAGGATGCCATGTTCAATGGGCGACAGTTCCGCGATGTTGCGGTCGATCAAGGGTGCCATGCTGTCGCGCAGCGCCAGCGAATCCTTGATGGTGCCATACAGCAGCACCGTGAAATGATCGCCATCGGCCTTGTCGAAGCCATGCGCGGCGCGAATATTGTTCACGACGGTGGTCGCGTCCTCATTGTTCAGCAGCCACTGGTACAAGCCCTGCAGCGCAAACTCGCGCGCGCGGTGACGCGGCGTACGATTTTTGCTGGGATTGGCGAGCAAATTTTTCTCAGTCATGATTGTTACCTGTTCTTAAGTACGTGTTCACTACAAATTCCGGCGAGACAGCACGGCGCGCTTTTCAACGCGCCGCAGCCAACCGCGTGTCAGAACGTTCGAGAAAATGCTCAGAGCAAGGCGCGAGCCCGAAGACAGTACGAATGTACGGCGAGGGCTTGCAACGCAGCTATGGGCGTTTTATCGGACGTTCACTACACGGCTAGTCCTCCTCGGATTCTTGCAACTCTTCCAGCGCTTGCGCCAGATTAGCCATTTCCACTGCCACGCGTGCCGCTTCGGCTCCCTTGACCAGCATGCGCACTTCCGCCTGCTCATCGTTTTCGGTCGTCAACACTGCGTTGGCGATGGGGATGCCGTAATCGAGACCGATGCGCGTGATGCCCGCGCCCGATTCGTTCGATACCAGCTCGAAGTGGTAGGTTTCACCGCGAATCACGGCGCCCAGTGCGATCAGGGCGTCGAATTGCTCGGTTTCTGCCATTTTTTGCAGAATCAGTGGGATTTCCAGGGCGCCCGGCACGGTCACGTGCAGGATATCTTCATCGGCCACGCCCAGCTTGCTCAACTCTTCCAGGCATGCCGACAGCAAGCCACCACCGACGATTTCATTGAATCGTGCCTGGACGATACCGACGCGCAAACCTTCGCCGGCAAAATTGGTTTCGTATGTTCCTACGCTCATCATATGCCTCTTTAATCTGGTGGTTCAGGGCGACACGCACATGCCGCCATCGTTTACTCTCACATCGACGCCTGACAAAATCGTAGCGAGCGGCAGCGAGTTGTGGCCGAGAAGCGCAACTGTACAAATAGTACAGTGAGCATCGCAGGCCGCAAATCGCGACGCGCAGTAGATTTAGTTAGGCGTCCTGGCCTGGATGGCACTGAAAACCTGTGACTTCCAAGTCGAAACCGGCCATCGACGGCATCTTGCGGGGGCTGGCCAGCAATTGCATCTTGCTCACGCCCAGGTCGCGCAGGATTTGCGCGCCGATACCGTAGCTGCGCAAGTCCATGCTGGCGGCGCGGCCTTTCGGCTTGGCTTGCGGCGTATCGAGTGCCGCGAACTGGGCAAACAGCTCGCCCGACGTCTCGCCGCAGTTCAGCAAGACCATCACGCCACGCTCGGACTGCTTGATGGCCGCCATCGAGGCCGCCACCGTCCATGAGTGGGTCGTCGCTTCGCTTTCCAGCACGTCCAGCAGGGAAACGGGCTGGTGCACGCGCACCAGGGCTTCCAGGCCGGGGGCCAGGTCGCCATGCACCAAGGCTAGGTGGGCCGAGGAGCTGGGCTTGTCGCGGAAGGCGATCAAGCGAAATGGGCCATGCGCCGTGTGCAGGGTACGCTCGGCAACGCGCTCGACCAGAGACTCCGTCTGGCTGCGGTAATGGATCAGGTCGGCAATCGTGCCGATTTTCAGGCCATGTTGCTCGGCAAACACCAGCAAGTCCGGCAGGCGCGCCATGGTGCCGTCGTCCTTCATGATTTCGCAAATCACGGAAGCGGGCGTCAAGCCGGCCATGGCCGTCAAGTCGCAACCGGCTTCCGTATGGCCTGCGCGCATCAGCACGCCGCCCTTTTGTGCTTTCAGCGGGAAGATATGGCCAGGCTGGACGATATCGCTGGGCTGCGTGCCCTTGGCCACGGCCACCTGAATGGTCTTGGCGCGGTCGGCGGCGGAAATGCCCGTGGTCACGCCTTCGGCCGCTTCGATCGAGACGGTAAAGTTGGTGCCGTAGGCGGTGCCGTTGCGCGACGTCATCATCGACAGGTTCAGCTCGTCGCAACGCTCTTCCGTCAGGGTCAGGCAAACAAGGCCACGCGCGTGGGTGATCATGAAATTGATGGCTTCAGGCGTCACGAAATCGGCGGCAAGCACCAGATCGCCTTCATTTTCCCGGTCTTCTTCATCGACCAGTATCACCATGCGGCCGGCGCGCAATTCAGCGACGATCTCTTCGGTGCTGGATATAGACATTATTCATCCTCGTATGACGCCTGGCAAAACCTGCTGCGCGTCGGTATAGGCGGCTTGCGATGCTCACCGTACCTTCGTACGGTTGCGCTTCTCAACCACCTCTGCCTTCCGCTCGCGACGGTTTTGTCAGGCGTTGTTATGTTAATGAAACTAAAAACTGAAACATCGAGCGCGAATATTCCACGAATTTCCGGGAATTTTCTTATAACCTGCTATTTTAAAGGATTTAGCGTTTGCAGACCTGAAATAAGACGGCCCAGCAACACCGATGTGGCGCGCTCCCCGTCCTGCCTGCCCCACAAAGCGCCGATTTCTCGATCCAGCGCAAACGGCGGCGGCAAAACGCGCGCCGCCAGCCTTGCAAAGAGCATAAGATCAGCCAGTCACCGCCACGGCGCTGACGCCCCACTCGCAGCGACACCCCACACAGGAGCGGCAATATGAAAACCAACGGATCGGCCATCTGGTCAGGCGGCATCAAGGACGGCAAGGGCGCCATCAGCACGCGCAGCGGTGCCTTGCAGGAATATCCCTACGGCTTTGCCAGCCGCTTCGAAGGCAAGCCCGGCACCAATCCCGAGGAACTGATCGGCGCCGCCCACGCGGGCTGCTTCACCATGGCCCTGTCGCTGATCCTCGGCGAAGCGGGCCTGACGGCGGAAAAGATGGAAACGACGGCCGAAGTGACCCTCGACAAGGTGGACGACGGCTTTGCCATCACGGCCGTTCACCTGATCCTGAAAGCAAAGATACCGGGCGCCGACCAGGCAACATTCGAGGCATTGACGGGCAAGGCCAAGGCCGGCTGCCCCGTATCGAAGCTGCTAAAAGCCAACATTACCCTGGACGCTACCCTGCTGCCCTAGATTTTCGTCACGGGCTTGACGGGTTCCACGGCAGCGACGGGCGCCACCAGCGGCAGGCGCGAATCGCTGGCAGGCATTGGCCGGTTCATCAAGCCGGGATTCAGGGCTGCATTGTTCAGGTTATACGCGGCGATGGCCGCCGCCACGGACGGGTCTTGCGATGAAGGCGGCGGCACGGCCTGGCCCGCGTTTTGCGCAGCCAGCTCTTGCGCCTGCGCATTTTTCTGGGCCAGCTGGGCTTGCGCCGTCGCCAGGCCGGCGTCCGCTTGCGCCAATGACTGCGTCCGAGCGGAAGCCGCCCGGGCCGCCCGCGCGGCCTCCTCCTGCTGCGCCTGCTGATCGGTATTCATGCGTTCGCTGTCGATGCGCTGGGCATCCACGCGCTGGTTGTCTACCCGCTGCGCCTGCAGCAAGTCTTGCTCATCGATGGTGACGGCTGCCGGCGACGGCTGCCGCAACTCCTGCAAGTCCAGGTTCAGCTCTTCCGCTTCCAGTTGCTGTTGCAGTTCCCGCTGCCGCTGCGCAATGGCGTCCGTCTGCGGTGGCGCCAGGTCGACAGCTTGCGGCTGCGAGGCCTGCGCAGCGCTGGCCGGCAGTGCTTCACCCGTCAAATCCGCTACCACAACGGCGGCCAGCGGCGCGCCCTGCCGCTGGACCAGCACGGCGCCCACCTGCGCCAGCACATTCGTTCCTTGTTGCAAGGCATCCAGGGTGGCATGGCTGTCGGCCGCATACGCGGCCTGCAAAGTTGTGGCATTAACATCTTCATTGCGCAAATCGATGCCGATGCGGGCCAGCTGTGCCTGCGTGAGCAAGCTGCCGTCTTGCGCCAGCGCGGCCGCCGCATCCGTGGTGCCGTCGCCCGACAGCAAATCGTAGCGCTGCGCCAGACTGCCCGGCGTGTCGCCAGCCGCCGCCAGCTGACTGGCATCGATGCCGCTCGTTTGCAGCTGGGCGAACGATTCCGTCAGCTGTCGCGCCAGCGCCAGCAAGTCGTCATTGACATTCACGGGGGTATTCGCCGCCCTGGCTTCGTCCGTGGCACCCTGCAAGGCTAGAAGTTGCCGGCGCGACAAGGCCACGCCGGACAGGAACTGCCCCAGCGGAGAGATATCGACCTGGGTCGAGGACAGCATGGCCAGGGCCGCCGCTGCGCTGGACGACGGCACGGGCAACGCCGGCGCCAGCGGTGCTAGAGGTGCCGTTGCGCCCACGCGGGACGTGACCGGGATGGTGTTGGGCACGGTAGCGCGCGAAATCGGGTCCATGGCTAGCCTCCACTGCGGAAAGCTTCATAGTATGCGCGTCTGATAGAAAAGCAACACACGCTTGGCGAGGCGGAGGCTGTAGTGCTGCGTTTAGTGCTGCGTTTAGTGCTGTGTTCTTATATCAAGCAGCAACCTTGTCCAGCGACAGCATGCGTTCGACATAGCGGGCGATCAGGTCGATCTCCAGGTTCACCTTGCCACCGACCGTCAAGTGTTTCAGAGTCGTCATGGCGATGGTGTGCGGAATCAGGTTGATCGAGAAACGGCAGCCGTTGACGGCGCCCGCGCCCAGGTCTTCCACGCTGTTGACGGTCAGCGACACGCCGTTGACGACGACGGAACCCTTGAAGGCCAGGTATTTCGCCAGTTCGTGCGGCGCTTCGATGACCAGTTCCCACGATTCGCCGACGGCTTCAAACTTGCGCACGATGCCCAGGCCGTCGACATGGCCGGACACCAGGTGGCCACCCAGGCGCTCGGCCAGGGTCAGCGCTTTTTCCAGGTTCACTTCCGTGGTGGTATCGAGGCCCACGGTGCAATTGAGGCTTTCGCGCGAGACATCGACGGCAAAGCCCGTGTCCGACTTTTCCACCACCGTCATGCAGGCGCCATTGATGGCAATCGAATCACCCAGGGCCACGTCGGCCAGTGGCAAGCCGCCCGCGTGGATGTTCAGGCGCACGCCGGCATCGAGGCCGCCGTCGAGTGCTTGCACGGTTTCAATCTTGCCGATGGCGGCAACAATTCCTGTAAACATGGAGCTAACCCTATAGTTAAAAGTGTGAAAGTATTAATTGCGCTGGGCGAATCTTGCAAGGATACGCAGATCTTCGCCCACTTGCTGAACCTGGTGAAATTGCAAAGTGCGCTGCTGTTTGAGATCCGTCAATGCGGGCAAGGCAAACATGCCTTGCGCATCGCCCAGCAAGGTGGGTGCCAGGTAGATCAGCAGCTCGTCGACGCAGCCTTCGCGGATCAGCGAGCCGTTCAGCTTGGAGCCGGCCTCGACGTGGACTTCATTGCATTGCCGACGCCCCAGTTCGAGCATCAGCGCGGCCAGGTCGACCTTGCCGGCCGCGTTCGGCAGCAAGATGACTTCCGCACCCAGGGCGCGCAGCTGCGCTTCCTTTTCCGGGTTGGCAACGGCCGCCACGATCCACGTGCCACCGCCCTGCAAGATGCGTGCATCGAGGCTGATGTCGAGCCGGCTGTCGATGACGATGCGGCGCGGCTGACGCGGCGTCTCGACGGCGCGCACGTTCAATTGCGGGTCGTCGGCCTTGACCGTGCCGATGCCTGTCAGGATGGCACAGGCGCGCGCGCGCCAAGCATGGCCGTCGGCACGCGCTTGCGGCCCCGTGATCCACTGGCTTTGTCCATTGTGCAAGGCCGTCATGCCGTCCAGGCTGGCCGCCGTTTTCAGGCGCACCCATGGCTTGCCGCGCTGCATGCGCGAAAAGAAGCCGATATTCATTTCATGCGCTTCGTCCGCCAGCACGCCGGTGGTGACGGCGATGCCGGCCGCTTGCAGCTTGGCCAGCCCCTGCCCCGCCACCAGCGGATTCGGGTCCGTCATGGCGGCCACGACGCGTCCCAGCCCCGCGCGCACGAGCGCATCGGAACAGGGTGGCGTGCGGCCATGGTGGTTGCACGGTTCCAGGGTGACGTAAGCCGTGGCGCCGCGCACGTCGTTGCCGCGCGCCGCCGCATTCGCCAGCGCTTGCACCTCTGCATGATCCTGCCCGGCCGCCTGCGTCACGCCGGCGCCGATCACCTGACCATCCTTGACGATCACGCAGCCGATGCGGGGATTGGGCGAGGTCGTGTACAAACCGCGCGCCGCCCATTCCAGCGCCAGGCGCATGCCATCGATATCGTTGAGTATTTCCACGGGCTTCTTTGATAATGAATGATAGTGAATGATAATGAGTCGGCTTAGGAACTGTCGGCCACGCCGCTGCAATTGCTCGCTTGCTGCTGTGGGTCGCACACGCGCACCCTGCCCAGCATATTGATTTTAATATGGCGCACCTGCTTTCCCAAAGTCAGGGACAAGGTACCCCAGCGCGCCGCCAAGCTATTGCTCGCGCTGCAACTGCGTCCTGCGCCATTGTAGGCGATATAAAACGGCGCCGTGGCCGATGAAAACGCGAACTGGGCCGTGACGCCCGCCGGCAGCGGCCCCTGACGGAACAACAATTCGTCGCCGTCGTCGAACGCCAGGTTGGCATTGCGGTCGATAAAGACCAACCAGCCCGTGCCCCAGTCCGTGCCGCCGGGCCCGGCCGGCATCAGCAGCACGCGCTGTCCGCGCGCCATCGCCTGCGCCCGCGTCAATTCGATGGCCGAAAACAAGTCCGTGGCCGCCGCGCGCACCTGCTGGCGCGCCAGCACCTGCTGCAAGCCGGGCATGGCGGCGGCGGCCAACAGCGCGGCCATCGTCAGCACTGCCAGCAATTCGAGCAGGGTATGCCCCGCCCGAGGTAGATGCTTGTGCGTCGCCATGGCCTAGGGCCAGCAATGGCTGGCGGGGCCGCTGCTGCCGCGCTGGCCCATGCTGCTCAAGGAGAGGACGCCGCAATCGGCATCCTGGAACTGTGTATCGACCTTGGACGTGCCCGGCATGGCCCGCAACAACACGCATTGCCCGATCAGCATGCCGGGACAGGCCAGCGCCTCGATTTCATACGCGCTGCCGGCCGCGCTGGCAGCCGGCCCGTCGCCGGACCACCACGGAAATGGCGGCGCCGGCGAGGCCGAGGAAAATGCGAGATAGTGATTGTTTTGCGAATAATAGCGCTCCTGCTGCTGCATCAGCCGCAGCAGGGCCGCCTGCCCCTGCACGCGCTTGGCGCGTACGACATGACCGTGATATGCAGGCACGGCCAGCGCCAGCAGCAGGCTCATGATCGCCAGCGCAGCCAACAGTTCGATCAGGCTGAAGCCGCGGAGGCCGCCACCGTTTGCAGCGGACCAGTTCCGCCTCGCCAGCGCACCCATGCGACGCCCCCTTCTCCAAAAAGCGCCAGCCGATGCGATGCGCCGGCCCGTGCGTCATTCACTGTCGACATGCCAACCATGCCGGCGCCTATTTCTTCTTGGCCGCCTCGTGCAATTCGCGCCAGTTCGCCACTTCGCGCCAACTGAGGCGCCGCGCTGGCAGCGGTGCGCTGACGACCTTGAGTCCCGCCCCGCTGGCCGCACCGGGCAAGCCCGGTTGCAGCACGGCCAGTTCCTTGCGCCCCTCGGCACGCCCTGCGGCCGTGACGGCGCCCACCGTGCTGTTCAGTTCCAGCGCCAGCGGCGGTGCCCGCGTCAGGCCATCGAACAAGCGCCCCGTCTGCTCGCCCGCCTGCACGACACCACTACCATCAGCGGCGAAGCCGCTCAGCACATCGAGCACGTACAGGCGCGTGGCGGGCTTGGCACAAGGATCGCGCCCCGGCAGGACAGTGTTGAACAGCACCTTGCCGGCGGCCAGTACGGGACTGCTGACACTGCGTTCGCCCGTCTGCGCGGGATTGAGAAAATCGAGGTACCAGCCGTGCCTGGCGTCGCTGCCCGTATAGCGCAGTTCGGCACCATCGACGCGCACGCCACCCACCGCCTCGCCCAGGCTGCGCCGCTCCAGGCCGGCCCGGCTGCGCGTAGGGGACGCATCGCGCAAATCGTCGTGCACGGCATAAAACGACTGCGACAGAAAGGCGGCGGGCCAGGTATCGGCCGCTTCGAGCAGTTTGCCCGTGCCGAACAGCAGCACATAGCCGCCGCCGGGCGCGTAAGCCACTGTCAGTTGCTGCGTCACGGGCTGGCGCCTGCCCAGCGCATCGCGCGCAACAAAGACAAGCTTGCGCCCCTGGCCCTCTTTCCACGGCGGTCCGCCAACCATGTCAAGACGCCAGATATTGCCCTGCAAATCGCCCGCATACATATACGCCAGCGCACCGTCGCCGCCCGGCACCACGGCGGGCGGGCCCAGCGCGTGGTGTATGGCGTCCGCATCGCCACCCGCATCAGCGCCATGGCCGCCATCGCCACCGCTGACCACGGGCACCTTGAGGCGGAAATAATTACTCCCTAACAACCAGGGTGTACCGGGCGCCTTGTCCAGCGCCAGCAAGAAGATGGCGGCCGCCGATGCGGGCGCCATCGTGTCCTTGCCATCGTCAACATGGTTGTTGTAGCCGCTGGCGACGATGGCGAAATCGCGGTAGGCCACAGCGCCTTCCTTGCCGCCCATATTGATGCGGGCAAAAGCGGGTGGCGCACGCACATTGCCCATGAGCTTATCGTCACGATCCGTAAATTCCCACAACGCCCCGTTTTGCGCGAAGCGGGCCGGGTCGGTGATGTCAAGCGCAAACACGCCTTGCGCCCCACCACCCATGGCCGACACCAGCACCGTCTTCCAGCGCCCCAGCGTCAGCACTTCTGCCGTGGCCGCCGCGCCGTCGAGCAGCGGGCCGGGGCTGTAGTGAGTGCTCGCAGTGGCTGCCGCGGCGTGCAGCAACGCTTGCGGCAGATAGGCAAACAATTCGCTGCCCGTGCGCGCATCGAACGCATGCAGCAAGCCGTCGTTGGCGCCCAGGTACAGCATTCTGCGCCGTTGCAGCAACACCTTGCGGTGCAAGCCATGGTCGGCGCCCGGCATGCCCAGCCCCGGCGCGCCCACGTAAAGCAAATTGCCATGCGGCGCCGCTCCCAGGCTGCCCGCGCGGCGCCGCAGGAAGCCGCCTGGCTGGCCCGCCTCGTGCGTGCGCTTGCCCAGCAGATACGCCAGGCGCGCCTCGCCCCGGCCATCGCCGCCGTCGAATGCGCCCCGCTGCGCCGCGTCGAGGCGGTTCCAGGCCAGCGGCATCAGGCTGCCCTGGGCGTCGAGCGTATAGACGGGACGCAAGGACGCGGGCGTGCCATCCGGCACGGGTTTATCACGGCCGCCGGCGCGCCACCATGGCTTGCCGGGAAGTAGTGTCCCATCGGCGCCCACGGCAAACGCGGTGCGCGACAAGGTCATGCTGCCATCGGCCAGGCGCATCTGCGTCTGAAACCAGTATGCCTCTTCCGCGCCGCTGGCCAGCGCCATCAGCGCCGGCCCCGCCAGCGTCACCGGCAAGCTGCCCTTGTCGGCGGCCACGAAAGCTGCGCGCAATCCCGCGATCAGGGCGGCCGGATCGCTGCCGGGCAGGTAATGGCTAGGCCAGCGCCCATCGAGGCTCCACTCGTCTACCGCACTGCCCGCCGCGCTCTTGTAGGGGTTGGCATCGCCGTTTGTATCGAGAAAGCCGCCATATTTGGCCCCCAACAATAAAGGGGTGGCGGCGGGCACGCTGGCCGGGTCGCCCTGGCGCAAGTCGCCCGCATAGTGCTCGACCTTTGCAACGCCGTCGTTCTTGGCGCCAGGACGCAGCGCCTGCACATGCGACCAGTAGGCCAGGCCCGCCGCATGGTAGCTGGCGCCGCCCATTGCGTCGGCCAGCAGTTCCAGTGCGGCCAGTTCGGGACGTGGCGCGGGATTGCCCTGTGCGCCGGCGCTTTCCAGACTGCCCACCGCATGCGTCCAAGCCATCGCATCGAACGGCGGCGACACGAAACCATCGGCGGCGCGAGCACGGTCGCCGTTTGATGCGGGCGTCGCCGGGACATTGCCGGGCACGTAACGGTCGCCCGCCATGCCCGCATCGCCGAGGCTGACGACGATGTGGCGTTGGCAACTGGCCGTCTGCGGGTCACTCCATTGCGTCACGACCGGCAAGCCGTCGTCGATGGCAGGCGGGGCCGTGGCGGGAAGCACCACGGCGCTCGCTTGCCGTCCCTGCAGATAGCGCAGCGATTCGTACAACAGTTCGGCCAGCGGCGCCGCCCTGGCGTAGGCACCGGGATGCCCCGCATTGCTGCGGCCCAGGCCATTGATGTAAGCGGTCACCGCGCCGCCAGGGCCCGCAGTTTGGGCCACAGTTTGGACTACATACACGCCAGTGGCGGGATTCCACTCGGCGTCAGCATTGTCTTGCGGCAAAAAATCGGGCGCGCTCCAGCGCTGCCTGCCTACGTGGGCCAGCGGCGCGCGCAGCACGCCGCCATACACGGGGGCGGCGCTGGCGGGCATGCCATTCAAGTGGCCAAACACGCCCACGCGCACCCTGCCGCCATGGCGCTGCACGGCGCCCACCGGCTTGTAGTTCTTGCCATACGCCCGGCACAAGTCGTCGCGCAGCGGCCCTTCATCGGCGTCACACACGCGTACGCGCGCAAGGAATACGCCGTGCGTGGCAGCAAAGCCTGGCGCGTCGCAACTGCCGCCCGCAGACTGGCTGAGGCTGGCATCACCGAACAGCAGGCGGTTGCGGCAGGAAACGATGGCCAGTTGTGCCAGCGCAAACGGTGTCGCCGCCGCCACGTCGGCATGCAGGACCTTGCGCGGGAAAAAGGTGGGATGGGCAAAGAAATCGATGGGGCCGTCGGCGTCGGGCAGATAGGCGCGCTGCAGCACCGTCTTGCGCACTTCGTCGATGACGCGGTCGCCGCCCGTCAAGGCAGAGCGCACAATGTCGAGCATGCTGGCGCTGGCCCAGTTGAGAAAGTTGCCGCTGAAACTGTCGCCGCCGCAGCCGTGCAGCGCATCGGCCGGCTTTAACACGGAGAAGTAAGCGGTCGCTACGCGCAAGTCTGGCAGCATGGCGCCATCCTTGCTGCGATACGGATAGCTGTAGCACATGCGCGTATGAAAGTAACCGGCGTACTCGCGCTGCGGCGCATAGTCGCCGCCATGTGCGGCGGCGGCGGCCGCATGTGTAAGGGACAGGTTGAGCAGCAGGTTCGGCGGCACGCGCGCACCGTGCAAGCCCGCGTCGGCCCGCGCCAGCGCCACCGTGGAGGCGGCGTCCGCAGGGACGCCGGCCGCCAGGACGCCACCGCAAGTCAGGCCAACCAACAGCCGCCAGACGCGGCCTGCGCGCAGCCACGCGGACGGCAGCGCGGACGGCAAAGCGGATGACAACGCCCTCATGGCCCCGCTCCAGCCGCCTGCTTGCGGTAGTAGCTTTGCAGCACGACTTGCGTGCTTTCCTGCGCACCAAAACCGATGGCCGTGATGCGGTATACATAGCTTTCCGTGGCCAGACCGCCGGCCACTACCGCCGCCTGCGCGCCCGGCGGATGAAACGGCAGCAATTCGATGAGGTAGCGGGGCCGGCGCGACGGCAGGAAACCCTGCCCCGTCTGCATGGCGGCGCCCGTAAACTGGCCGTATGGAACCGCGCGGCTACTCCCTTCGGCGCCATCCAGGTCCATGCTCAACCAGAGCGCCGGCGCATCCGGGGCTGCGGGCAGGCACAAGCCCAGTGCGCCTGCCTCGCCGCAATCGTCCGCGAACCCTGCCGCACTGCCTGATGCGAAAAGGCTGCTGCGTCCCGGCACGCCGGGCAAGCCTTCGATATCGTTCTGCGCATCCACCAATGCCTCCTCCGCCGCCTGAAACGCGATTTGCCGGTCGCGCTCGCCGCGTGCCGCCTTTTCGCCCTGCAAGGCCATCTGCGCCGCCGATATACCCAGCAGCAGGATGATCACTAGCAAGCACAGCACATACACGAGGGTGGCGCCACCGTGGCGTACACGAACTACGCGACAGCGGACGCCCGTGCCAGCCATCGTGGCGCCCGCCTAGGCCGGCCCGTTGCGCAGCATGATGCTCGCCTGCACCAGTTGCCGCAGCCTGGCGCGCGTTGCCGCGGGCAAGGACGCGCGCGCGACGCGTACGCCCGTGTCGCCAGCGCCGTGCGCCTCGGCATACGCCTTGCCGAACAGGTCGAATTGCGCCGGCCCCAGTTCCGCCATCTTGTCCAGCTGGCCCGCCTCGCCATGCAACAGCAGCGCCACGCGCACGCTGACCACGCGCTTCCAGTGCGTGCGCCGGTGAAAATCGCGCTGGCGCGCTGCCGCATCCGCACCCGCCAGCACCAGCGCCGCATCGTAGGCGTCGAGCGCGCTGGCATTGACATACTGGTTCGCCACGCCATCGTGCAGCGTATCCGTGTCGAGCCCATACAGCACCTGAAAGCCGTCGACGCCACGGATGACGGCGTCCGCGCCCCAGCCGTTTGCGCCACGGTATTTGCAGCGCAACTCGCCCTCGCCATCGGCGCCCTGCGCCACATAGAAAATGCTCCAGCCCCGCTGCGCCTCCGTTTGCGCGGCGCCCACGCCAAAGCCGGCGCAATTGAGCACGGAACCGTCGCCGCCCGCCTCCTTGCCGGCGCCGTAATAGCGCAGGGCCAGCACGTCGCTGCCATGCAAGGCGTCGGGCAGCGCGCCGCTGATGCCCTCACTGTTCTTGCCAAGGCTGTGCGCGTCGAGTCCGGCGATATTGGCACTGTCGTACGCGGCATGGGCGACGGGCGCGGCGCTGCTGTCCCAATTCACATACGCCGTCTGGCGCACGGCGCGGGCGATGCTGTCGAGCGCATAGCGGCCGTTGTCGTCCAGGCGCGCACTGGCGGACTGGTCGCCATAACTGCCGCTGGCCGCCAGCAGCATGGTACTGGCCGCCAGCATCAGCAGCGCGCCCAGCGTCAGGGCCACCAGCAACTCGATCAGGCTCATGCCCCGATACCGGCGCCATGCGTTAGGCATGCCATTCATGCGCCGCCTCCGCCCAGCTGGAATGCCAGCCTGGGCAGCGACTCGCCTGCCGCATTCACGTCGGGCGAGCCATCGGGCAAGCGGGCGCGCCAGCCCAGCTTGATGACGATGGGCGCACCTTTGCCACCGCTACACGCCCAAGGCAAGCCCTGGGCGGCGGCATCCCAGGCAGGCGCGTCGCGGCAGATACGCAGGCGCGCGCCAGGCAAGACCGATTGCAGTTGCTGTTTCCATTCGGCGATATCGAATTGCGCCAGCTCGGCCGCGCTGCAGGCGGCAGCGCCGAAACAGTCGGGAGCGCCGCCGCCAGCGTCGGCGCCGTCCGCCGCCGCGTAGGCCACGTTCAGGTAGGAATTGCCTACATCGGGACCATGCATGAGCACGCTGTTCGCGCGTATGCGTTCGGCCATGCCGGCGGCCAGTTGCACGCCCGCCGACAGCAGCGCCGATTCATGGCGCGCGCGCAGGGCGCTCAGTTGCAGGATACTGGCACCCAGCAGACCCAGCGCCAACAGCAGCAGCGACACCAGCACCTCGACAAGGCTGCTGCCATCCATGGGACCACGCGCGCCGCTATGCATGAGCTTCTCCTGCTGAGAGAATGAAAACCGGACTGGAGCCGCGCGGACGCCCGGCCCAGCTACACGATAGGCGCGCGCAGAAACGCAGGCATGAGGCAGCGCAAACGTCGCCGAGAAAAGAAGGAAGAGAGGGAGAAAGTGAAGGAGAAAAAAACGCCTGGATTGATCAGGCGGCTTGCCAGCCGAGCGCTGGCGTGGTGAAAACGGGGCGCACAACCGGCCCCATCTTCGACAAAGTGAACGTCAGGTGAGCGTCAGGGTTTGCTGCGCGCCTGCCCCACTTCGGCAATCGCATCCTGGAACTCGGCCAGGTCTTCGAAATTCTTGTAGACGGAGGCGAAGCGGATGTAGGCGATCTTGTCCAGACGCTTGAGTTCCTGCATGACGAGTTCGCCGATATAGCCGGAATCGACTTCGCGCAAGCCGCTGGTCAGCAATTTTTCCTGGATGGATGCGATGGCCGTATCCACGGAGGCGGCCGCGACGGGACGCTTGCGCAAGGCCAGCATCAAACTGCCGCGCAACTTATCCGCAGCGAACTCCGTCCGGCTGCCATTCTTTTTGACGACGGCTGGCATGATAAGTTCAATGCGTTCGTAGGTGGTAAAACGCTTGTCGCATTTGCCGCAGCGGCGGCGGCGCCGAATGGCATCCCCGTCCTCCGATACGCGCGTATCGAGAACCTGGGTATCGCCGTGCTGGCAAAATGGACATTTCATGAGCTGGCTACAACTTTATAGTAATAATGAGGGAAATCGCCGCCCTTGTACAAAGGGCGCCCGAATCACTCCGGGCGCCCTTGGGCACGACTGGAATGTGTCAGACAGAATCTTACTCTGTATGACACATTCTGGACAAATAATTATGCGTACACCGGGTGCGCGTCAGCCAGCACTTTCACCGCCGCTTTCACGCGTTCGATGGTGGCGGCGTCATGCGGATTGTCCAGCACGTCGGCGATCAGGTTGCCCACTTCTTCCGCTTGCGCTTCCTTGAAACCGCGCGTCGTCATCGCCGGGCTGCCCAGGCGGATGCCCGAGGTGACGAAGGGTTTTTGCGGGTCGTTCGGGATGCCGTTCTTGTTGCAGGTGATGTGCGCGGAACCAAGGATGGCTTCGGCTTCCTTGCCCGTCAGGTTCTTGGCGCGCAAGTCGACCAGCATGACGTGCGATTCAGTGCCGCCGGACACGATGCGCAGGCCACGCTTGATCAGGGTTTTCGCCAGCACGTCAGCGTTCTTGATCACTTGCTTCTGGTATTCGACGAATTCAGGGCTCAGCGCTTCCTTGAAGGCGACAGCCTTGCCGGCAATCACGTGCATCAGCGGGCCGCCCTGGATGCCAGGGAAGATGGCCGAATTGATGGCTTTTTCGTGTTCAGCCTTCATCAGGATGATGCCGCCGCGCGGGCCGCGCAACGATTTATGTGTGGTCGAGGTGACGAAGTCGGCGAACGGCACCGGGTTCGGGTACAGGCCGGCGGCGATCAGGCCCGCGTAGTGGGCCATGTCGACCATGAAGTAGGCGCCCACTTCCTTGGCGATCTTGCCGAAGCGCTCGAAGTCGATCTTTTTCGAAAATGCCGACGCGCCGGCGATGATCAGTTTCGGCTTGCGTTCGCGGGCCAGGCGTTCCATCGCCTCGTAGTCGATGTCTTCTTCCGCCGTCAAGCCATACGACACCACGTCGAACCACTTGCCGGACATGTTCAGCGGCATGCCGTGGGTCAGGTGGCCGCCTTCGGCCAGCGACATACCCATGATCAGGTCGCCTGGTTTCAGCATGGCAAAGAACACGCCCTGGTTTGCCTGCGAGCCGGAGTTTGGCTGCACATTCGCGCATTCGGCGCCGAACAGTTTTTTCACGCGGTCGATGGCCAGTTGCTCGGCGATGTCGACGAATTCGCAGCCACCGTAGTAGCGCTTGCCTGGATAGCCTTCGGCATACTTGTTGGTCAGCTGCGAACCTTGCGCTTCCATGACGGCCGGCGAGGTGTAATTCTCCGACGCGATCAGTTCGATGTGGTCGTGCTGGCGCGTGTTCTCTTTTTGAATGACGGCGAACAATTCAGGATCGACGTTGGCGAGGGTGTGATCTTTTGCAAACATGTAAAAACTCCAAGTATGAGGGTGCTTGTACTGGCAGGTTGGATCGAATGAGGGGAGCCGACGTTAAGTGAATAACAACATTGGATAGGCAGCCTCTTCGTGCTTTTCCATAGTGGCTACCCAGGCGAACGGCTGATGAAAAATCTCACGTTTCCCGGTGGGTGCCCACCTTTCGCCGGTCTGCCGACCGCCACAATGTGGGGATCGCTCCGACTTTTCGCCAGTTACGTGAGACGTAATGGAATGCAAATTGTAAGTTAAGTGCCCAAATTGAGCAAGGAATGCAAGCGTACGGCTATAATCGCCGCGCGCCAAAGCAGCCCAGGCACGGCCACAAGCCGCCCCGGGGCAAGACTGCGGCTCTTAAGCTGAACTTAAACCTGGCCACGGCATGTAAGCGTATGTTACGAAGCTTGCCATTGTGTACCCTGGATTTACTATACTGCGGTGCATTTTATATGCAGCTTTTGCATGGCTATCCAGCAAGCGCCCACAGTCACAAGAAGAAAAATCGCGTAAAATGTTGCTCAATCCCACTACTGGCGCAATAAACATGCCTTCAGTCTTTACCTGGAACGTCCGTGTCTACTATGAAGACACCGACGCCGGCGGCATCGTCTATTACGCAAATTACCTGAAATTCTTCGAACGCGCGCGGACCGAATGGCTGCGCGCCATCGACGTGGGCCAGCAGGCATTGCTGGAACAGCACGACGCGATGTTCGTTGTCAAAAGCGTCAACGCCGACTATCATGCGCCAGCCAGGCTCGATGACACGGTAAGATTAACATTAAGCATAGAAAAAATGGGGCGCGCCTCCATTGTTTTCCTGCAACAAGCCTGGTGCGGCGAGCGCCTGCTGAACACGGCCCGCGTCAAAATCGGCTGCGTCGACTCGGCATTGCGCCCGTGCGCCGTGCCTGATGCAGTGGCGGCCCGCATGCGCGCCGCCTGAGCCCTACCCGCCACCCCCGGACAATTCACCCAACAGACTGCCAGCCAATGAACGTTACACAAGATCTTTCTTTCCTCGCGCTCATCTCCAATGCCCATTTGATCGTGCAACTGATCATGGCCCTGCTGCTGCTGATTTCCCTGACCAGCTGGACTTACATTTTTCGCAAGATGTTTGCCGTACGCCAGGCGCGCAAGCAAACCATCGAATTCGAACGCAGCTTCTGGGCCGGCGGCAACCTGCATGCGCTGCATCAAAGTGCCAACGGCAACCGCGACCAGAGCGGCGCGCTGGCGCGTATTTTTGACGCCGGCATGGGCGAATTCATCAAGGGCAAGGCTTCCTACGGTTCGCGCGAAGCGCTGGACGTCGGCGCCGTGCTCGACGGTGCCCGCCGCGCCATGCGCGCCGCTTTCCAGCGTGAAATGGACGTGCTCGAATCGCACCTGGCCTTCCTCGCTTCCGTCGGTTCCGTCTCGCCGTACATCGGCCTGCTCGGTACCGTCTGGGGCATCATGAACGCCTTCCGCGGCCTGGCCAACGTGCAACAAGCTACCCTGGCCGCCGTCGCGCCAGGCATTGCCGAAGCGCTGATCGCCACCGCCATCGGCCTGTTCGCGGCGATACCCGCCGTCGTCGCCTACAACCGTTTTTCGCATGACATTGACCGCCTGGCGATCCGCTTCGAGAGCTTCGTCGAGGAATTCTCCAACATCTTGCAGCGCCAGTCGCGCTAAGAGGGAGCAGCGTCCATGGGTTCCTCATTCAATAGCGGCGGCATGCGCGGCGGCCGTGGCCGCAAGTTCAAATCCGAGATCAACGTCGTGCCGTATATCGACGTGATGCTGGTGCTGCTGATCATTTTCATGGTGATGCCATCGTCGAACAATCCCAGCGTGGTGAACTTGCCCAACGCGGAAAGATCGGCCAAACCGCCCGATGACTATATTCAGATCGTGCTGAAACCGAATGGTTCGCTGTCGATCGGCGTGATCGGCAAGGAACAGCTGTCGCCGGAAACGGAACCGAACCGCGACGCGCTGCTGCGCAAGCTGCGCGGCTTGCACGAGAGCAATCCCGACTATCCCGTGATGATTGCGGGCGACAAGGAAAGCAAGTACGACGATGTGATCCAGCTCATTTCGGAAGCGAAAAAGATGGGCATTACCCGCGTCGGCCTGGCCACCAAGTAAGCGCAGCACCCTGTTTCCAGACTTGACCGTTTTTAGATAGACTAGACTTTGCAGACCAAACAAATCGACCATGTACTCGGCAAGCCCTACAGCGTGCCGCGCGAACGCAGCCGCTGGCCCTCGCTGGGCCTGGCGTTGGCGATGCACCTTGGCCTGCTGTTTTTCCTGTGGGTGGGCGTACACTGGCAAAATACGGAACCTGTCGCCGTCGAAGCGGAAGTATGGGACCTGAAAGTGCAGACGGCCGCGCCACCGCCCGACGTGGCGACGGAACCGGAGCCGACACCGGCGCCAGCGCCGAAACCACAAGTGGAACAGCCGGCCCCGCCGCCACCGCCGCCGGTGGCCGCGCCCGAGCCGAAGGTCGACTTGCGCGAGGCGGAGATCGCCCTGGAACGCAAGAAGGCCAAGCTGAAGGAAGAGAAGGAAAAAGCGGCAGTCGAAGAGCGCCGCAAGCAGGAACAGAAGGAACGCGAGGAAGAAAAGCGCGAACTGGAAAAACAGAAGCAGAAAGAAAAAGACAAGGCTGACAAGCTGGAGAAAGAAAAGGCAGAAAAGGCCGACAAGCTGGAAAAAGCTAAGGAAGCCAAAGAGAAAGCGGCGGAAGAAAAAGCCGAAAAAGAACTGTCCGATAAAAAAGCGGCGGCGGAAAAAGCTGCCAAGGCAAAAAAAGCGGCGGAAGAGAAAAAAACCGCCGACAAGGCGCGCGCTGAGGAAATGAGCCGCATCACGGGTGCGGCGGGCGCCGGCACAACGGGCACGGCCGCGAAAGCGACCGCGCCACGCAAGGACAGCGGCTATGTCGCTGCCCTGACGAGCAAGATCAAGAGCAATATCGCGTACAGCGGTAGCACGGACGTGCCGGGCAACCCGCGCGCCGTGTTCAAGATCGAGCAACTGCCAACTGGGGAAATTATTTCGGTCCGAAAGATTAAAAGTAGCGGCCTGCCGGCGTATGACAGCTCGGTGGAAAACGCCATTAACAAATCGTCGCCACTGCCGAAGAAAAAAGACGGCACCGTGGAACGCGAGATTGAACTCATATTCGAGATGAAGGATTTGCCTAAATGATGACCATGAAAAAAATGAGCTATGTCGTGCTCTGTGCCAGCCTGATGCTGGGAGCGTCAAGCGCCCAGGCGCAGCTGCGCGTGGAGATTACAGGGATCGGCAGCAACCAGATCCCGGTGGCTGTCGCCAGCTTTGTCAATGAATCGGCAGCGCCGCAATCGTTATCTGGCATCATCAAGGCCGACCTGGCGCGCAGCGGCGTGTTCAAGCTGATCGACGCCGATGCGCCCGTATCGGAAACGGCGCCCGTCAGCTACGAGCAATGGAAGTCGCGCGGCGCCGACGCGCTGGCTGCCGGCAGCGTGCAAAGCATGGCCGATGGCCGCCTGGACGTGCGCTACAAGCTGTTCGACACCATCAAGGGCGCGCAAATTTCCAGCATGAACAATGCGGCCGCGCCGCAGTTCAACCGCTTGTTGGCGCATAAAATTGCCGATGACATTTATGAAAAGCTGACGGGCGTCAAGGGTGCCTTCGCCACGCGCATCGCCTACGTCACGCAATCGGGCCGCGAATACCGCCTGGAAGTGGCCGACGCCGATGGCGAAGGCATCCAGGTCGCCCTGCGCTCGAACGAGCCGATCATTTCACCTGCCTGGTCGCCGGACGGCACCAAGGTAGCGTATGTCTCGTTTGAAAAGAAAAAGCCCATCGTCTACGTGCAAAACCTGGTGACGCGCCAGCGCACCATCGTATCGAATGAAAAAGGCAGCAATTCGGCACCGAGCTGGAGCCCAGACGGCTCGCGCCTGGCCGTGGCCCTGTCGCGCGATGGCCATACCCAGGTCTACACCGTCAATGCCGACGGCAGCGGCTTGCGCCGCGTCAGCAACAGCAGCGGCATCGATACGGAACCCCAATTCTCGGCCGATGGACTCAGCATTTACTTCACCAGCGATCGCAGCGGCGGACCACAAATCTACCGCATGTCGACCAGTGGTGGCGAAGCCAAGCGCGTGACGTTTGGCGGCTCCTACAACATCAGCCCGCGGATTTCCTCCGACGGGAAGACTCTCGCTTATATTTCCCGTCGCGACGGCAATTTCCAGCTCTACGCGCTCGACCTGGCTAGTGGCCAGGAACTGCGCCTGTCGGACACCGCCAACGACGAATCACCGAGCTTTTCGCCCAACGGGAAATATATCATGTACGCGACCGAATCCGGACGACGCAAGTCGCTGGCAGTGGTATCGGTGGATGGCCGCGTCAAACAGCGTTTGACTACGCAAGCTGGCAATATCAAGGAGCCCACCTGGGGTCCTTTTATGAAGTAAATGCTGTACAGTTTCACCTTTAACCATGACCCGGAGAATAAAAATGAGTAATTTTAAAAGCTTGGCTTTCATCGCCGCTACCGCAGCCCTGCTGTCCGCCTGCAGCACCCCAGTCAAAGTAGCAGAAACCCCAGTGGTTGAGCGCGCTCCTGAAAAAGTCGTTGCACCAGTTGACACCCGTCAAGTTCAGCCAGTGACGACCGCATCGGTCGATCCACTGGACGATCCAAAAGGCGTGCTGGCTAACCGCAGCATCTACTTCGACTTCGACAAATACGTCGTGCGCGAAGCGGACACCCCAGTCGTGCAAAACCACGCTGGCTACCTGGTGAAAACGCCTAGCCGCAAGATCCTGATCCAAGGTAACACCGATGAACGCGGTGGCGCTGAGTACAATCTGGCCCTGGGCCAGAAACGTGCTGAAGCCGTGCGCAAGTCGATGGCCGCCCTGGGCGTGCCAGAAGGCCAAATGGAAGCCGTGTCACTGGGCAAAGAAAAGCCTAAAGCACAAGGCAGCAACGAAGCAGCATGGGCTGAAAACCGCCGCGCTGACATCGTTTATTGATGTTGACGGGTGAGCGCAGCAGCATTGACGCTTACCTAACTGGCCAGTCATAGGCATAATAATGGGGCGCAGCGCGGTGATTCACCGCCCGGCGCCCCGTTTGCATGTTTTGCGTAACCTTTGAAAGCCCGACCCATGATGACATTCTCGAAAGCCGGCGTCGCCGCCGCCTTGATGGCCGCGTTTGCCTACCTGCCCCTGCACGCCAACGCCGCCCTGTTCGACGACGATGAAGCACGCAAAGCCATCCTGGAGCTGCGCGCCAAGGTCGACGCCATGGCGCGCGACCTGAACAGCCGCATCGATGCCAAGGCGGACAAGACCAGCACCTTGAGCCTGATCAACCAGCATGACCAGACCATGCAAGAGATCGCCCGCCTGCGCGGCCAGATCGAAGTACTGGGCAACGACTTGGCGAATACGCAAAAGCGCCAAAAGGATTTCTACACCGATATCGACGCGCGCCTGCGCAAGCTCGAACCGCGCCAGGTCACCATCGACGGCCAGGAAGCGGCCGTGGGCGTGTCCGAGCAAAGCTCGTACGAGTCTGCATTCGGCCTGTTCAAGTCGGGCGACTACAAGGGCGCCGTCACTGCCCTGGAGGCTTTCGTGAAACGCTATCCGGAATCGGCCTACGCGGCCAACGCGCAATACTGGCTGGGCAATGCCTATTATGCCCAGCGCGACTGCAAGAGCGCCATCACGGCCCAGCAGGCAGTGCTGAAACACTATCCGGACAGCCCGAAGGCGCCCGACGCCATGCTCAACATCGCCAGCTGCTACACGGAGCTGAAAGACAAGCCGAACGCTACCAAGACCCTGAACGCGCTGATCTCGCGCTACCCGGACTCCAGCGCGGCCCAGGCCGCCAAGGAACGAGGCGGCAAAAAGTAAAAGCGGGGAGAAAGTTGCCCGTTAGGTTTGACAGAATCCCGGGCACCCCCTATAATCTTCCTTCTTCGGGTCGTTAGCTCAGCTGGTAGAGCAGCGGACTTTTAATCCGTTGGTCGCAGGTTCGAATCCCGCACGGCCTACCACGAATACGCAGTACTGATCTGCTTGCGAGTTGTTCTAGCAAGCATTTTTTTACGGCACAGTGTTACCGAAGTTGTTGTATAAGTTTTTGGGTCGTTAGCTCAGCTGGTAGAGCAGCGGACTTTTAATCCGTTGGTCGCAGGTTCGAATCCCGCACGGCCTACCAAATACTATGAAGAAGCCAACCGTTCGCGGTTGGCTTTTTTGTTTTCAGTGTAAAACAAAATCGCTGCCCTTTTCAGCGCCCCCCCCCATCAGCCTGCGAAAGTTAATTTTTGCCGGGCTGCGCCTTCTGGTAACATCATGAAACGACGACAACAAGGCAGCGCCATGCCGCGCGCCATTCTACGGAAACAGCAGCAATGACACTAGCGACCGATCAGAACTCCGACGGCAGGGGCTTGTCATCAATGTCGCGCCGGCTCATTGCGCTGCGCGACGACGTCATTGCACGCTGGAGCCAGCAAACGCGGGCCAATGTGGACTTGGCGCGGCGCCTGCCCTACCCCATACTAATCAATACCCTGCCCATCTTTTACGACAACCTGGCCCAGGCCATGACGCCCGACTATCCCCGCGCGATGGCTGATAGCCACGCCAATATTGCGGGCGTGCATGGCGACGAGCGTGCCCGCATGACAAGCTACGGGCCAGAGCAGGTCATCCACGAATACCAGTTGTTTCGCGACGCCTTCATTCATGTGATGACTGAAAAGGGCATCGAACTGGACGCTGCGCAGTGGAGCGTGTTTCAAACTTCCATCGACCGCGCCGTGCGCGAGGCGGTCAAGAATTTCACGGAAGTGCACCAGTCGCTGCGCCACCGGATCGCCGCCGCCCTGTCACACGACATGCGCGGGCCGCTGTCGGTAATCATGAACGGCGCCAGCGTGTTAAGCCTGCGCGCAGATACAAGCGAACAGAGCCGCCTGACGACAGCCCGTATCCTGGAAAATGGCAAGCGCCTGAATGACATGGTCGAAGAATTGCTCGAAGCACTCAGCATCGACCAGCAGCAGGACTTGCCGCTGGCAATAGAACGGACCGATCTGACTGCGATCTCCAAGGCCGTGTGCCGCGAAATCAACGACAGCGGCGCTGCCATATGCGAACTGACGGGGGAAAGCGTGGTGGGCTACTGGTGCCCCAATTCCATGCGACGCGCCATAGAAAATCTGACAGGCAATGCGATCAAGTATGGCGACGGTGGACCGATACGCATCCACCTGGTGCAGGCCCACGAGCGGATCATGCTGTCAGTGCATAATTCAGGGGCGCCGATAGCTTCGGCTAACCGCGAGCGCATTTTCGAGTATCTGCGACGCGAGGACAGCGACAAGGCCAGCGGCTGGGGCATCGGCCTGCCCTTCGTGCGCAGTGTCGCGCATAGCCATGGCGGCAGCGTCGTCGTCGACAGCGCGCCGGAAACCGGCACGACATTCACGATCGACGTGCCGCTCGACAGCAGGCCATTTGCCGGCATGTCCAATTAGCGCCGGCGCCATTCCCGCCTACGCCGTTACCGTTCGCATGCCAGCCTTCCCCACCAGCGATTGCACCACCCGCCCCAGCGGCACCTCCACCCAGCGGTGAAACGCCGCTCCGGCCACCAGGCTGGCACCCCAGGCGGTCAGCATGCCCAGCGCCTGCCACGCCGGCTCCAGCGGAACATACGTGATAAATAATGCATTCACCAGCAGGCTGACGGGAAAGTGGACGAGGAAAACGGCATACGAGATGCGCCCCAGGGCGTTGATGACGTTCCAGGCCCGCCCCTGGGCAGGCGTGCGAGCGCGGCCGAACAGGAATAGCGCGCAGGCGACGATCAGGGCCAGCGCGATGCGGCTGCGGTAGTCGATGGCCAGGGCCAGCAGGACGGGCACGGCGGCCATGGCCATGAGCACGGTCATGGCACCGGGCTTGCGCCTGGGGTCGCTGGCCCACCAGGCCATGAGTCCCAGGCCATAGCTGCCAAAGAAATACGGCGCCCAATTGTCCCAGCCCGCGTCGAGGTTGCAATACAGCAGGGAAAAGGTGATGCCCACGGTGACGGCCAGCGGCATCAGCCAGCCCATGCGCCGCTGGCCCGCCAGGCGACCGCCCAGCCACAGCATTGATACCGTCAGCAGATACAACTGGAAATCGATGGCCACGTACCAGGCGCCGGCCGACAGCGACTCATAGCCCAGCACGCCGTGCAGCAGCAAGGCGTGGGCGCTCAGCTGGCCCAGGGTGACGGCGGCCGACATGGAATCGTGCAGCATCCAGATGCCAGCCACGGGAGTAATCACTGCGGCGAGCAAGGTGGCGGCCAGAAAGGGCGGCGCCAGCTTGACATAGCGGCGCCAGACGGCTTGCAGCGGGGTGGCGATGCCGGGGCAGCCGGCCGGAGAAAGGGATTTGGCGACCAGAAAGCCGCCAATGACGAGGAACACTTGCACGGCGATGCGCGCGCTGCCGCCCAGCCAGTCCATCGACTCGGGCCACAGGGGCTGCACATAGTCGGACATGGGTCCGTAAAACGCCAGGTGGTGCAACACGATCAACTGCGCCGCGCCTGCCTTTAACACATTGATCCAGCCAAACTGCGGACGATTTTCCAGGTCCGCCTGTGATACCACCGCTGCTGCCGTCATTCCCAATCCTTGCCGTGCCAGGTAGTGTCGCCAGCCCATCGCGCAACAGGCGCGCGGCTGAGGATTTACCGAAAGGCCGACATCATAGCCGAGCCTGGCACTTTGGTGACGCGCGACAAATCGGCACGCAACATCGTCTGGATCACGCTGCCGCCCCGCTCGTTCGCGCGCACCGCGACCGCCATGGACGGCATGACGAACAGCACGCCATCCTGCTCGCCCCAGGTATCGAGCAACTGTTCCAACTCGCGTCCCTGCGATTCCGGCCGCTTGATCTGCTGTGCCAGTTGCGCCGTGCACTTGCCGTCATAGCCGACGCGGTGCGGACACTCATCGATACGCACGAACGGCGTCTTGCTCTCGCGCAAGCGCGCGGACAATTGCGCGGCCACCGCTGCCGGCGCACCATCGAGATAAAGGAGGTAAGACGGCACGCGGCAGCAGCTCCCGGACAACAACAGCAAGTCGACCCTGGCGCCGAAAGCGGTCGCGGGGGCTGACGGCACATAGGCAAACGGCGGCGCATCGCCATGCTTTGAAAACGTCTTGCGCAGCTCAGCGGCGTTCGCGGTGCGCCAACCGGACTGGCAGGCGGCATTGGTGGCGGCAAAACAGGTCCGGTAGCCGGTTTGATCGCTGATAAACAATTGTTCGACCGCATTGCGCGCACGGGCGGCTCCAGGCGCGATACCCTCCGGGCGCACCTCCCAACTGCGCGCACCGTTTTTGTGACATGCCAGCACGCTGTTATCGTCAGACAATCTGACAAAATATACGGGCTGGGCGAATTCGCTCCAGCGTTCAATGCCATCGGTGGCATTGACGACGATTTTGTCCTTATGTATCAGCCGCATGTAGTGGTTCTCGCCGGACATCAAGGAACCGCCGCCCTGGCGGTACTCCACCGACAAGGCGGCAAACCTGCCGTATGTGTCGGCCTTGGTCACCTTTTCGCCACGCCGCAGCACAGCGGCGTATTCGACCTTGGCCGGCTCCGTGTAAGGCCAGCAGCCGGCCAGCAGCGAGAAAGAAAGAAAGAGGCGGCGCACCACCAGCGATACCGTGCAAGAATTTTCATGCGTCATCAACCCTTCAGCTTAGGACTGCACAGGCGCGCTGTAAATTCGGCAATCTTGCAGGTAGTCTACGGCAGATTCAGGGCTGATCCGCTTGCGGCTGCTGCAAGATGGCTGCCAGCAAGCCTGGAAAGCGGCTGTCGATGTCGGCGCGGCGCAAGCGGTTCATGTGCGTGGTGCCCGTGTTTTCCGTCCACACCAGCCCCGCTTCGCGCAAGACCTTGAAATGGTGGGAGACCGTCGACTTTGGCCGCCCGCCGTCCAGGTCGCCGCAGGCGGCCGCGTCAACTCTGGCCAGGTGGCGCACGATGTCGAGGCGGATAGTGTCGCTCAAGGCGTAGAGCAGGCGTTCGAGGACGAATTCGCTGGCGGAGGGGTGTTTGTGTGGACGCATGAGCAGAATCATACAGCATGCGCTATACTAATTTCATTATTCGAATATTTACGAACTACCGAACCAATATTTCCCTACCTGTCCACCAACAAACACAAAGGCCACCATGTCCGCCCTCTTCCAACCATTCAATCTTAAAGACATCACTCTGCGCAACCGCATCGCCGTGCCACCGATGTGCCAGTACATGGCCGTCGATGGCAAGGCCAACGACTGGCACCTGTCGCATTACGCGGGCATGGCCCGTGGCGGCGCGGGGCTAGTGATCGTCGAAGCGACAGCCGTGTCGCCCGAAGGCCGCATCACGCCCGGCTGCACGGGCATCTGGAATGATGATCTGGCGCAAGCCTTCGTGCCGGTGGTAAAAGCCATCAAGGCAGCCGGCTCCGTGCCCGGCATCCAGATCGCCCACGCAGGCCGCAAGGCCAGCGCCAACCGCCCATGGGAAGGCGACGACCATATCGCTGAAGGCGACGCGCGCGGCTGGCAAACCATCGCCCCGTCCGCCATCGCCTTTGGCGGCGGCCTGCCGAAAGTACCGCGCGCCATGGACCTCGACGATATAGCCCGCGTGCAACAGAACTTCGTCGATGCGGCCGTGCGCGCCCGCGAAGTCGGCTTCGAATGGCTGGAACTGCACTTTGCCCACGGCTACCTGGCGCAAAGCTTCTTTTCCGCCCATTCGAACCAGCGCGCCGACATTTATGGCGGTAGCCTGGAAAACCGCAGCCGCTTCCTGCTGGAAACCTTGAAAGCCGTGCGTGCAGTATGGCCCGAACACTTGCCGCTGACGATCCGCTTTGGCGTGCTGGAATTCGACGGCCGCGACGAGCAAACCCTGCTCGAATCGATCGGCCTGGTGCGCCAGTTCAAGGATGCCGGCATGGATATGCTCAGCGTCAGCATGGGCTTCACGATTCCCGACGTGGCTATCCCATGGGGCCCGGCCTTCATGGGCCCGATTGCCGAAAGAGTGCGCCGCGAAGCGGGCGTGCCCGTCTCGTCCGCCTGGGGCTTCGGCACGCCGGCCATCGCCGAGCGCGTCGTCAAGGAAGAACAGCTGGACGTGGTGATGGTCGGCAAGGCGCACCTGGCCAATCCGCACTGGGCATATTTTGCCGCCAAGGAACTCGGCGTGGAACGCGCCTCGTGGACCCTGCCGGCGCCGTACGCGCACTGGCTGGAACGCTATTGATCGTCCTTGACCATCGCCGGATGCCCCTCCAGGGGCAATTCCGGCAGGAATAGCAGGAAGACCAGTCCCGACACCAGCAGCACGGTGCCGGCGCCAGACACGACAGATGCGCCATGCCGCCCAGATAGATGGCGCGCGCTTCGCGCTCGGTAGCGGGCTTGACCGCGTCTTTTCTGCGGCAGTGGCGTGATCGTGGCAGCTCATGCCTGGCCCATCTCGGGCAGCGGCTGCATGGCGGAGGCCAGCGCATCGCGGCGGCGCGCGCAGGGTTGCAAAAATGGCCATGCCTTGCGCGGACAGGCGCAGGCCCGCGCACGTGCACGTTTTGCAGCCGCGCCAACGCGGCCACGCAGATGCCGGGCTGCTCGTGGATCAGGGCCGGCAGCATGGTGTGTGCATCACCGATACGCTGCATGGAGCGCAGCGGGCGCTTGAACACGATGCGCAAGTCATCGGACAGCGCCAGCGCGCGCTTGGGGATGGGAAAGTCTTCGGTATTGGGCCTGCAGATATAAATGGAAGTTCACCTATCCATGCTGGATCGCGCATGACACCCATGCAAGGATTTTTCCACCCCGGCCCTTCCCAAAACCGCCGTTGGCCGTCATAATAGCCGCCCTTGGGTCGTTAGCTCAGCTGGTAGAGCAGCGGACTTTTAATCCGTTGGTCGCAGGTTCGAATCCCGCACGGCCTACCAAGAATTTGCAGTACGTTTGCATGCCGTCATGACAAGCACGCACCGCACAGCGTTCCCGCAGCAAGTAGTCAAAGTTTTTGGGTCGTTAGCTCAGCTGGTAGAGCAGCGGACTTTTAATCCGTTGGTCGCAGGTTCGAATCCCGCACGGCCTACCAAATACGTCAGAGAAGCCAACCGTTCGCGGTTGGCTTTTTTGTTTTGCGCGCCAGCTATTCCAGCCCCTCGCCATACCTGCCCGGCGTCACACCCATCACGCGCTTGAACATGGCGATGAAGGCGCTGACGTTGTCGTAGCCCAGGTCCAAGGCAATAGTCGTGACGGGCTGGCCGGTGGCCAGCAATTCCAGGGCGCGCAAGATGCGCGCGCGCTGGCGCCAGGCCGAGGGCGTAAAGCCGGTCTCGCTCGTGAAACGGCGCGCCAGGGTGCGCGGCGACACACCGGCCCAGGCGGCCAGCGCTTCCACGCCGCGCTCGTCGGCCAGGTCATCGAGCACAGCGCGCGCCACGCGCAGCAGGCGCGGGTCCGTCGGCAAGGGCAGGCCGAAGGCCTCGTGCGGCGCGGCGGCGATCTCGTCGAGGATCACGCCTGCCACCCGGGCCTGCCGCACGTCTAGCGCATCGAGCGCGCCATCGTCCCAGGTGCTGGCGCGGCGCACCGCCTCGCGCAGCAAGCCCGAGACGCGCATGACGCAAGGCGCGGCGGGCAAGCTGCCGCAACTGGCCTCGTCCACATACACGTCCAGCCCGCAAACGGACCATGCGAACGCAGCGCATGGACGTGATGGGGCGGCATCCACACGCAATGGCTGGCCGGCACCACCCACTGCCCGCTGTCGGCGGCAACAGAGAGCAAGCCCCGCATGGCACCGAAAAGCTGGCCGCTGGCATGGCTGTGCGCCGCCGTCACACGTTCCTGCGGCTGGGAAATATGCATGGCGCGCAGCGGAGACGGCGACGATGGCAAGATTGGCGGATTTAACGTATCGAATGACATAAACAACGCAGGCAAGACAATCCTACCATCATACAGTGGAGTCTTTCCATCGTTCAGGACTCCACCATGCGCGCAGAAGACGTATTACCAGATCAACAAAACCAGGGCCAGTTCAATGGCGTCACCGTACGCAAGGGCACGGTGGGGGCCTTCCTCGCCAATGCCAGGCTATGGCTGGACGATACGGGCAGCATCGCCGAAAAGGCCATCGCCGAGCGCGACATCCTCGACGCCTTGCCCGCCCTGCACGCGCTGGGACTGTTCGACATCCTGCAGGTGCGCGACGCGGCGCTGCGCGAACTGGTATCGCCATCGGGAGCCTAGGCGGCACCGGCTCGTGCCCAGCGCGCATTTCCTCTATCATGCTGCTTTGCCCGCCTTCGCACCCGCCATGCCGTTTACCATTGCCACCCCCGTCCACAGCGAACTGATCATCAAAAAAAGCCGTTTCATCGGTTGCGTGCAGCCGATGACGGACCGCGCCAGCGCGCAGCAGGTGGTCAATGACTTGAAGGCGCAGCATCCGGGCGCCTGCCATGTGTGCTGGGCGCTGCTGGCGGGCGGGCAGTCGGCGGCCGTCGATGATGGCGAACCGAGCGGCACGGCCGGGCGGCCCATGCTTGACGTGCTGCGCCACCAGGACCTGGAAGGCGTGCTGGCGACTGTCGTGCGTTACTTTGGCGGGATCAAGCTGGGCGCGGGCGGCCTGGTGCGCGCCTACACGGACAGCGTGGCGCAAGCGCTGCTGCAAGCGGAAAAGACGGCCATCGTGCGCCAGCGAACCCTGCACTGCACGGTGCCGTATGCGATGGAAGGCATGCTGCGCCGCGAACTCGATGGCGCCGGCGCCACCTTGCTGAACGTGGCGCATGGCGACGACGTGCTGTTCAACTTCAGCCTGCCTGAAACGGCGGCCACCGCCCTGCTGGCGCATCTGCATGAGGCGGGAAATGGCCGCATCGTCTGGCTTGACGCCGAGGACTGAGACTGGGACTGGGACTGGCGCAGCTTATTGCACGCGGCGCACCTTGGGCGAGTTGTTCGTGCCTTCGATCTTCAGGAAGAAGGTGCCGATGAAATTGCGTTCGACCGTTACCTTGGGATCGTTCTGCGGCGCCAGCACGGCGGAGCTGCCATCGACGATGCGCCAGACCTGGCCATTGCTCAATTTGATCAGTTCGTTGCCGCTCCAGCCATCGAACTTGCCGGCGATGCTGCTGCTGATCGACTTGTTTTCTTCCGGCTCGGCTGCCTTGGGCGCCTTGACCGTTTCCATGCCAAAGCTTTGCTCGCGCTGCTGCGCGGTCGGCACCGCAGTAACGGGGGCGACGGGCGCGGCGGCGCCCAATGGGATGGCGTCATAGCATTTCACGCGGCTGGCGATATCGGCCAGCGAACGGCATTGCAACATGGCAGCATCATCGGCCAGGGCCGCGCCCGATATGAACAGGAGCAAAAAGAGAGCTTTCATCGAAATTCTTTCAAAATAAGAGAAGTTACGCCAGGCATGCCGTTTGCCATGCATGCGGGAATGATTATATCGATGTCCAGGGGCCGTGGCATGACGATCTTGCCACGGCTTGCAATGCTTGTGCGAAACTCAGGCGCCGCGCGGGCGCTTGATCTGCAGCAAGATGAAATGTATCCACGCCAGCGCAGGCAGCACCATCAATACCAGCATCAGTCCGGCCGGCATGTCCGGCACGAAGCGCACGAAGCAGGCGAGAAAACCGGCGATGGCCAGCCAGAAGCGCCAGTTGAAGGCATACGCCTTGCGCGCCACCGTCGCCAGGGCGATGCGCCAGAATTCCAGCAAGGCCCACAGGCCGCCCGTCAGCAGCAAGGTCGCCAAGGCATTGGCGCCGGGGGCATCGGCCCAGGTGCGCACCAGGTTATACAACAGCACGGGATAGCCGGCCATAATGGCCAGGGTGGCCGGGCCGGCGGCGATGACAGCTTCAAACAGCTGCCCTTTGGAACGATGATCCACTACCTCACCCCTATGCCACGACGCCGGAATGGGCGGCGATCACTTGCAGCGCGCCGGCCGCATTGTGCGCCCAGACGCGCGTAAAACGGAAGTCGCCATGCGTTTCCACGTCGTGATAACTGCCCGTCAGTTGCATGCGCACGGAGACCACGGCCACGTTGCCGTTGATGCGCACATGGCGCTCGGACGCGCGCAGATCGGTGATGGTCAGCAAGCGCTGCTCGTGCGCTGCCAGATCCGCATGCTTGCTCAGCAAGTGCCCCAGGTGATTGGTAAACAGCAAATCATCGGCCAGCAAGGCATTCAGCGCGGCCACATCGGAGGCCATCATGGCCAGGCGCAAGCGCTCTTCCGCATCGAGTACTTGAGCTTCCGTTAAAGCATTCATCTTTTTCCTTAAAAAATAGTGCACCAGATTAGCAAACGAACAAACGTGCAATGCTGGCATGAAATTTTCTTTTTCACAATCATCCGGCAGACCTATACCTGCGCTTATGCCTGTGAAGCATATTTATATAGCGTAATATTCGCAGCGGTATTGCGCAAAACGCCCCCATAGTACTGTACAGTACTTGCCCTTTCGCCCCGGGCTGGGGCAGCTGTCAGTTGTAGTACAGTTTTATGTGCTGCGTGCAGTCTCGAATAAACCCAAGATAAGGCCCCTTCATGGCAATTAACATCATTCTGAACCTGCTCGTGGCGTTGCTCGTCTTCGCCTACATGTTCCACCAGCAACGCAAACACGCGACGTTTACCGTACGCGTCTTCACGGGCCTGGGCCTGGGCGTGCTGCTGGGTGCGGCGGCGCAAGCGTTGTATGGCGCCGGCTCGCCCATCATCGCGGGCACCAATGAATACATCGACATCGTCGGCAGCGGCTATGTGAAGCTGCTGCAAATGATCATCATGCCGCTGATCATGGTCTCCATCATTTCCGCCATCCTGAAACTCAAGGATGCAAGTTCCCTGGGCAAGATCAGCGCGCTGACCATCGGCACCCTGCTCATCACCACCATGATTGCCGCCGCGCTGGGCATTTTGATGGCCAAGCTGTTCGGCCTGACGGCCGTGGGCCTGACGTCGAGCGCCGCCGAAGTGGCGCGCGGCGTGCAGTTGCAAGGTTCATTGGAAACGGCGAAGGCCCTGTCCTTGCCGAAACTGCTGGTCAGCTTCGTGCCGACCAACCCCTTCCTCGACATGACGGGCGCGCGCAAGACCTCGACCATCGCCGTGGTGGTGTTCTCCATCTTCATCGGCATCTCGGCCACGGGCATCGCCGCGAAAAAGCCGGAAATCTTCGCGTCCTTCGAAAGCTTCATGAAAGTGGCGCACGCCATCGTCATGCGCATGGTCACCCTGGTGCTGCGCCTGACGCCGTACGGCGTGTTCGCGTTGATGTTTGCAGTGGTGGCCTCATCGAGCTACGCGGACATCTTGAAATTGATTAACTTCGTCGTCGCCTCGTACAGCGCGCTGATACTGATGTTTCTGGTGCACCTGGCCATCATCGCCGGCGTCGGCCTGAATCCGTTGCGCTTCGTGAAAAAAGTCTTCCCCGTGCTGGCTTTCGCCTTCACCTCGCGCACCAGCGCCGGTTCGATCCCGATGAGCGTGCAGACGCAAACCCAACGCCTGGGCACGCCGGAAGGCATCGCCAACTTCGCCGCCTCGTTCGGTTCGACGATCGGCCAGAACGGCTGCGCCGGCATCTATCCGGCCATGCTGGCCGTGATGATCGCCCCCACCGTCGGCGTCGACCCGTTCACCGTCAGCTTCCTGCTGCCCTTGCTCGCCATCATCACCATCGGTTCCGTCGGCGTGGCCGGCGTGGGCGGCGGCGCCACGTTTGCCGCCCTGATCGTGCTGTCGGCCATGGACTTGCCCGTCGCCCTGGCCGGCTTGCTGATCTCGGTCGAACCACTGATCGACATGGGCCGCACGGCCCTGAACGTGAGCGGCTCGATCACGGCCGGCACCGTCACCAGCCGTGTCATGGGGCAAACCGACCTGGCCGTCTACAACAGCGACGACGCGCCCGACCTGGACGAAGCGGAACACGCCGCCTAAGAAACCATCGAGCGGCGCGCCGATGGAACAGAAAGGTCCGCAACAAATCTGGATCGTGCGTCACGGCCAAAGTACCGGTAACGTGGCGCGCGATGCCGCCGAAGCGGAAAAGCAGTCATTGATCGCCATCGCCGAGCGCGATGTCGACGTCCCCCTCTCCGGCCTGGGCGCGCGCCAGGCGCAAGCCCTGGGCGACTGGTTCGCCACCCTTCCCCTTGAACAACAACCGACCTTCGTGCTGTACTCTCCCTACGTGCGGGCGCAGCAGACGGCGCAAGCCATGCTGGAACGCATTGATGCGGGCAGCCTGGCCTCCGTGGTGGCCGACGAGCGCTTGCGTGAAAAGGAGTTCGGCATCTTCGACCGCCTGACCGCGCACGGCATCGCCAGCAAATACCCGGAATTACACGAGCAGCGCCAGCACGTAGGTAAATTTTACTTCCGCCCACCGGGTGGCGAAAGCTGGTGCGACGTCATCCTGCGCCTGCGCAGCGTGCTCGACACTATCACCCGCGAATACCGGGCTGATCGTCGGCCACCAGGTCATCGTCAATTGCTGCGCTACCTGTTGGAACGCTGCGACGAGCAGGCCATCCTGTCCATCGACAAGGCGGCCGACGTGCCCAACTGCGGCGTCACCCCGTACGCTTTCAATCACGTCCTGGGCAGGCACGGCAAGCTGCAGCTGGACCTGTGCAACTTCGTCGCCCCGCTGGAAGCAGCCGCCCCCCGTCACGGCCCAGCCCGATATGCCGGCCGCGCCGAAATCCTGATGCTACGGGGGCATGCATGGACGCTATCGACATCACACATTCCCTATATCATGCCTCCCCTGCGGCGCTCCTGGCGGCATAAAAACAACAGCATTAGCATATCCAGAAAGAATCGTTAGCGCGCACCACCGCCTCCCTTAAGCTCATGACAACTGTTTCCGCACTAACACTAATCGAGCCCAAAGGACCACGCCGTGCATCCACGCCACTTCTATCCTGTATCTGCCACTCCCGCCACGCCGCTGCGCGCCATCGTGCTGGCCTGCGCCATGCTGGGCGCACCGTCCGCCTGGGCACAAGATGTGCAAGCCACTACCAGCACAGACACGGGCACCAGCGCTGAAACGGCCACCGCCAGCATCGACCAGGTCACCATCGTCGGTTCGCGCGCGCGCAACCGCACCGTCTTCGACAGCAGCGTGCCCATCGACCGCTTCGGCACGCGCGAAGTGAGCAATGCGCTGTCGACGGGCGACGTGGGCGCTGCCCTGCAAAACCTGTCGCCCTCGATCAACTTCCCCCGCATCGAATCGAGCGGCGCGTCGGACTCCGTGCGCGGCATCCAGTTGCGGGGACTGGCGCCCGACCAGGTGCTGGTGCTGATCAACGGCAAGCGCCGCCACACGAGCGCCGTGCTCGACACGGAAAGCAGCTTTGCCGGCACCGTGCCGGTCGACATCAATGCCATTCCACCCAACGCCATCGACCACATCGAAATCCTGCGCGACGGCGCGGGCGCTCAATACGGCAGCGACGCCGTGGCGGGCGTCATCAACATCGTGCTGAAAAAAGCCCGCACGGGCGGCGCCGCTTCCGTCAGCTATGGCGCCAACCACACGCATTTCGACCCGACAGATCAAACCCTGACGGATGGCCAGACCGTCATCGTCAACGCCGACTATGGCGTGCCGCTGGGCGAGGCCGGCTACTTCCGCTTCGGCGCGGAAACGCGGCGCCGCTCACCCACGGAACGGGCCGGCCCCAGCGACGCTGGCTGGACTTCCTACAACTTCACGCCAGCCGACCAGGCGCTAGACGGCAAGGTTGTATTCAAGTCGGGTGACTCGCGCCAGCGCAACCACTACCTGTTCTACAACACCCAGCTCACCCTGGCCAACGGCCTGGACCTGTATTCGTTTGCCACCCTCAACGAGCGCACATCGGACGGCAGTGCCTACTTCCGCTATCCGGGCGACCCGTCGAACGTACTGGCCCTGTATCCGAACGGCTACCGCCCCGTCACCAACGGCGACAAGCGCGACCTCAGCATCGTGGCCGGTGTGCGCGGCAGCTTGGGCGAGTGGAAATGGGACGCCAGCGCGCGCCACGGCAGCGACCGCTTTGACTACGGCGTGAGCCACTCCGTCAACGCCTCGCTGGGCGCGGCCAGCCCCACGCGCTTCAAGCTGGCCGGCTTCGACTTCCGCCAGAACGCCTTGAACGTCGATGCCACGCGCAGCATCGACATCGGCTTGCCCGCGCCTTTGAGCCTGGCGGTGGGCGCCGAATGGATGCGCGAAACCTACACTAGCTCGGCCGGCGACGCCGCCTCGTATGCGGCCGGCAGTTTCACCGATGCGCCACCGGGCGCGCAAGCGGGGCCGGGCTTGCGGCCATCGGACGCCTATGACGGCAGCCGGCAGATCCGCTCCGTGTATGCGGACGTGGAAAGCGACCTCACGCCGCGCCTGCTGGTGGGCGCCGCCGCCCGCTATTCCGACTACAGCGACTTCGGCAGCGCCAGCACGGGCAAGCTGTCCACGCGCTATAAAGTGACGGAGCATTTCCTCGTGCGCGGCTCGCTGTCGAACAGCTTCCGCGCACCGGCCCTCGTGCAGACGGGTTTCCGCTTTGCCACATTAAACTTCAACGCCGATGGCACGGCCCTGCAAACGGCGGCCCTGCTGCCGGCCAGCGACCCGCTGGCGCGCAGCTTCGGCGCGCAACAGCTGAAGCCGGAAAAGTCGACCAACGTATCGCTGGGCCTGGCCTGGAAACCGGCCGCCGCCACCAGCGTGACGGTAGACGCCTACGTGATCCGCATCCGCGACCGCATCACGCGCTCGAGTGACTTGCAAAGCGACGCCGTCACCGCCTACCTGGCCGCCAATGGCCGCAGCGATATCCAGTCCGTGGCCTACCTGGCCAACCTGCTCGACACGCGCACAAAAGGCCTGGACGTGATACTGAATCATGACCTGGCCTTCACGTCAGGCAAGCTGAACCTGAACGCGGCACTGAACCTGAACAAGACCAGTCTCGACAAGGTGCGCCAAAGTTCCGCTGCGCTGACCAATATCGATCCAATTCTGACCTTGCTGACGGAGACGAGTTTGTTCCGCATCAAACATGCATCACCCACCAGCAAATTGATCCTCGGTGCCGACTGGCAAGCGGCCGGCTGGGGCGTGCAGGCGCGCGCCACGCGCTTCGGCGAGTTGAAAGACTTTTCGTATGACAGCGATGCGCCGCTGATCGATGGCATTCCCGCGCAGCGCTTTGGCGCCGTCTGGTCGCTGGACCTGGAAGGCCAATTAAAACTGAGCAAGCAGCTGACGGTTAGCGTGGGTGGCAACAATATCCTCGACCGTTACCCGCAGCGCGTACGCCAGACAAATAACGCCACGTATGGCGGCGCCCTGCCCTACAATTTCATCAACCCCATCGGCGTCAATGGCGCGTATTTCTACGCCAAGCTGAACTACACGTTTTAACGTCACGGAAAGAGCATATGATCATCAAACGCATCTCTCACCTCGTCGCCGGCGCCTGCCTGAGCGCTCTCCTGCTGTCCAGCGCCCAGGCTGCCGCACCGCTGGTACTGATGACGGACTTCGGCACGGCCGACGGCGCCGTGTCCGCCATGCATGGCGTCGCCTATGGCGTCGATCCCACACTCACCATCTCGGACCTGACGCACCAGATTCCCGACTACGACATCTGGCTGGGCGCCTACCGCCTGTACCAGACGGCCAATTACTGGCCGCAAGGCACGGTGTTTGTTTCCGTCATCGATCCGGGCGTGGGGACCAACCGCAAGTCGGTGGTGCTGAAAACCAAGGGTGGACGCTACTTCGTGGGGCCGGACAACGGCCTGTTCACCCTGATCGCCGAGCGCGATGGCGTGGCCGAACTGCGCGAAATCGATGAAAAGGTCAACCGCCTGGCTGGCTCCGCCGAGTCGTACACCTTCCATGGCCGCGACGTGTACGCGTATGTCGGTGCGCGCCTGGCCTCGGGCGCCATCAGCTATGAACAGGTGGGCCCGCAATTGCCGAGCGAATCCGTGATCAAGATTGCGTATCAACAACCGGTGCGCGACGGCAATACCATTCGCGGCATCGTGCCCGTGCTGGACGTCAAGTATGGCAATGTGTGGACGAATATCCCGAAATCCCTGCTCGACGCATTGCAGGTAAAACTGCACGACCCGTTGCAAGTGCGCATTTTGCACAAGGGCAAGCAAGTGGCCAAGGTCACGGCGCCATTCGAGCACACCTTTGGCGGCGTCGCCAAGGGCAAACCCCTGGTCTACCTGAACAGCCTGCTCGACGTGGCTATCGCCATCAGCCAGGGTGACTTTGCTGCTAAGCATCACATCGAGTCGGGCGTGGATTGGGAAGTGGAAGTGAGCAAGGTCCCTGCCGCCAAATAAGCTGTCCTTACGCGGCCAGGGCATCCTGTCCTGGCCCACCTGGCCATATCCTCGCCACCTGCCACGCCGGGTACGGGCACTGGTGCGGGAACGCCCCCGCCGCCGCGCAGCAGCTAAGTACGGCTAAGTCCAGGCAAAAAAGAGCCTTCCGCAGAAGGCTCTTGAACTACCTCGGCGCAGCGCAAGCTGACCTTGGCCCGGTACTATTTTTGCAGGCTGACCGACGCCGCTTTCGGCGTGCGGCGTCCCATCAGGAACAGCACGGCCTTTTTCAACATGCGGTAGACGAAGCGCAGCAACAGCAGGGTCAGTACGCACTCAAGCAGGGTCAATATCATGGCCACGGCCACGGGCATGCGCGCGGCGCGGCGGTGGAACTTGGCCACGGCGCCGTCGCGGGCGATTTCGATGCTGTCATAGAAGGTCGGCACGACCAGCAGGGTCAGAATCGTCGAGGTGATGGTGCCGCCGATGATGGCGATCGCCAATGGACGATAGAACTCGCCACCCTCGCCCAAGCCCAGCGCCACGGGGAACATGCCGGCGATCAGCGCAAACGTCGTCATCAGGATGGGACGCAGCCGCATGCGGCCCGCATACATCAGCGCATCTTCGCGGCCATGGCCCTCTTCCTCGCGCTTGCGCGCCGCGTCCAGCAGCAAGATGGCGTTCTTGGCGACCAGGCCCATCAGCATAATGATGCCGATAAAGCTCATCAAGTTGAGGGTGTTGTTGGTGATCACCAGCGCCACCACCACGCCGATCAGACTCAGCGGCAAGGACATCATCACGGCCACCGGCGCGGTAAATGAACCAAACTGCATCACCAGGATCAAATACATCAGGCCGATGCCCATCACCAGTGCGATCAGCATTTCCGTGAACAGCTCTTGCTGATCCTGGCCCGCGCCACCGAGCGCCAAGCCGTAGCCGGGCGGGAAGTCGATGGAGTTGGCCAGTTTCATGGCGTCGCTCGTCACTTCGCCATTCGAGCGGCCCTGCGCATTGGCCGACACGGTGATCGTGCGCTTGCCATTCTTGTGCTCGATGCCGGACGGTCCCTTGCCCATGGTGATGGTGGCGATCTGGTCGAGCGGTACCATTTGCGAGGTGCCCGTCACGCTGATCGGCAGGCGCTCGATGTTTTCCGATGCCACGCGGTCATCGGGATGCAGGCGCACGGCCACGTCGCGCGTTTCGCCCGTCGGATCCACCCAGTCGCCCACTTCCACGCCGGCGAACGCCACGCGCAACGATTGCGCCGCATCATTGACGGAAATGCCCATCGAATTGGCCAGGCCACGGTTGAGCTCGATCTGCAACTCGTTCTTCGGGTCTTGCTCGGACAGGCCCACGTCGACGGCGCCGGGAATGGCGCGCAGCTTGTCCATGTAGGCATTCGTGATGGCCATGAGTTTACGCGAATCCGGACCCGTGAATTCCACCTGGATCGGTTTTTGCGAACCGTTGCTCAAGTCATCCTGTACCACGTATTCGGCACCCACCAGGCGCGACATTTTCTCGCGCAGTTCAACGGCGATTTCCTTGGCCGAGCGCTTGCGGGTGTTGCGCTTGCCGATGTCGACATACACACGCCCGCCACCGGCATTGATGGAGCTGTTGGTATCCTTGGTTTCAGGCAAGGACCGCGCCAGTACGGCCGCCGCTTCCAGTTTCAAACGCGAATATTCGATGCTGCTCGACGATGGCGTGCGCACATTGATCATCAGATTGCCCGAATCGGATGCCGGCAGGAAACTCGTGCCGCCATGCGTAGCGTGCAGGGCGATGGCGCCCACCAGGCTGCCGAAGGCGATAACAGCCATCCAGCGGCGGTGATGCAGAGCCCAGGCGATCACGCGGCTGTAGCGGTCGGCCTGATGGTCAAACCAGTGGTTGAATTTTTCCAGCACGCGGCCAATGCCTTTTTTCGGCGCCGAGTGTTCCTCGACCGGGTCGCCCCAGTAAGCCGACAGCATAGGGTCGAGCGTAAACGAGATGCCCAGGCTGACCAGCACCGAGCACGTCACCGTCAAGGCAAACGGACGGAACCATTCGCCAGAAATACCCGGCATGAAAGCCACGGGAATGAAGACGGCGATGATGGAGAAGGTCGTGGCGGCCACGGCCATGCCGATCTCGGCCGTGCCTTCCAGCGCGGCCGTGCGGCGGTCCTTGCCCATCTGCATGTGGCGCACGATGTTTTCACGCACCACGATGGCATCATCGATCAGCACGCCGATGGCCAGCGACAGGCCCAGCAGTGTCATGAAGTTCAGGGTAAAGCCGCACAGCCACACGGCAATGAAGGCGGCAATCACGGACGTGGGCAGGCTCAGCGCCGTGATCAAGGTCGAACGCCACGAGTTCAGGAAGGCATAGACGACGAAAATCGTCAGCACGGCGCCCAGCACCAGCGATTCGATCACATTGTTCAGGCTATGCTGGGCGTTTTCGCCGCCGTCGCGCGTCACTTGCAGGATCGTGCCTTTCGGCAAAGTCTTGTTGATTTCCGCCACCATGTCGCGGATCTTGTTGGCCACGCTGACGGTGGAGGCGTCGCGCACGCGGGTGATCGAAATACCCACGTTGGGCTTGCCGCTGCGCATGCTCAGGCTGTTGACTTCGGCAAAGCCATCTTCGATGGTGGCCACTTGCGCCAGGCGCACGATTTCCTCGCCGCGGCGCTTGATCACCACTTTCTCGAAGTCGCTTGGCGACTCGATGCGGCCCACCAGGCGGATGCTTTTCTCGTCCAGGATGCCGCGCACCTTGCCCACGGGCGCATTCGTGTTCTGGTTGCGCAAGGCGGTCACGACATCGCTGACGGAAACGTTATATTCACGCAATTTTTCCGCCCGCAGCAGTACGGACAGTTCGCGCTTCAGCGAACCGCCCACATTGACCAGCGCCACGCCATCGACGGTGCGAAAGCGGTCCGACAGCACGTCTTCGGCCAGGCGCGAAATTTCCGCGTGGCTTTGCGTATTCGACGACAGGGCCAGTTGCATGATCGGTTCGGCAGCCGGGTCGATGCGTTGCAGGATAGGCTCGCGCATTTCCGTCGGCAACTTGTAGCGCACGGCGGCAATCGCATTGCGGATATTGTCGGACGCCTCGATCAGGTTGGTATTGAAGGAAAACTTCAGGAAAATGCTGGCCGAACCTTCATTCGAGTCGCTGTTGACCTCGGTCACGCCGGAAATGCTTTGCAAGGATTTTTCCAGGCGGTTCACTACTTCGCGCTCGACCGTATCGGGCGATGCGCCAGGGTAAGGGATGCTGACCACGATGAAGGGCACTTCAACGTCGGGATTCTGGTTGACGCGCAGTTTCTTGAGCGCCAGCAAACCGACGCACATCATGGCCAGGATCAGGACGATGGTGGCGGTGGGCCGCTTGATACTGAAATCGGAAAGGAACATGGCTTAGTTTCCTTTACCGGCAACAGCGGTGCTGCTGCTGGCCACGGCGGCCGCTGGCACGGCCTTGCCCGCCGTCAATTCCACTTTCTGCCCATCCTTGAAGGTCGAGCCCGGCGTGCGCAGCACAGTATCGCCGCTGGCCAGGCCGCTTTGCACTTCCCACTGGCCCGTGCGCACGTCGCGCGCGCCGATGCGCAGTGTGACTTTATGCAAGGCCTTGTCCTTGACTTTCCACGTGTACATGACGTCGCCCGCCTTCACCAGGGCCGAGTCGGGTATCATCAGCGCGCTGATGCTGTCCGTCTCGATGCGCCCTTCCGCATACAGGCCGGCCACGCGCGGTTGTTCCTTGTCATTGAAATCGACCAGCACGGCCACCTGGCGCGTGACGGCGTTGGCGGCCGGATCGACGCGACGCACCTTGCCCGAGAAATCCTGGCCTGGATAACCATTGATGCGGAACAGCACGGGCTGGCCCACCTTGACGACGCCGATCTTGTCGGCCGACACCAGGCCTTCGAGGCGCATGCTGGTCGGATCGATGACCTTGATCAATTCCTTGCCGATTTGCGCCGTATCGCCATTCGATACCTTGCGCTCGCTCACGATGCCGTCGAACGGCGCACGCACGAGGGTGCGCTGCAACTGCTGACGGGCCTGGGCGGCGCGGCTCTTCGCGGCGGACAAATCGCTTTGCGCATTGTTACGACGGATTTCCGCGTCTTCCAGCGCCTGCGTCGAGGTCATGCCCGAGGCGCGCAAGGTTTTCATGCGCTGGAACATGCGTTCGGACTGTTCCAGCACCTGGCTGGCGGCACGGCTGGCTTCCTCGGCCGAATTGAGGCTGTCGCGGATGGACGTTTCATCCAGGCGCACCAACACGTCCCCCCGCTTGACGACTTCACCGTTTTCCTTCATGACCTGGATCACCACGGCCGACACTTCGGCACGCAAGTCCGCGTTGCGCTCGGGCTGCACGGAACCGGTGATGACGGGCCCCGACGCCAGCGCATTGCTTTGTATGGTCAGCAGGTCTTCCGGGGAGACCAGCAAATTGACGGCGGCGCCCGCCTGTTCCTTGGCGCCCTTGCCAGCGCCTTTGCCAGGATCTTTGGACTCTTTGCCGCAGGCGGCCAGGGCAGAAGCAATTGCCAGAACAAACAGGGTTTTGCGCAACATGGATAATTCTCCGGATAGATAGCGCCGCGACCGTCCCGGCGGCCCGGATAGGGCTGCAGGCGATGGCAGGCATTTATTTTTATTAAAACCACAAGCGCCAAAGTATCCATGAGCGCGTCCGGGCATGTCAATCGACGGTTTCCTGTAATGCTTTAATCAATGGATGAAACGTAGTTTTTACGCCCTGAAACGCAAAACCCCGCTTTGGGCGGGGTTTTGCGTTTCAGGGGAAAGGACGCTTAGCGGGCAAAGACGTAGTTGATCAGGAAACCGATGGCCACGCCCGTGCACAGGCCGCCAGCAATTTCCACCAAGGTATGGCCCATGCGCTCGCGCAAGGTCTTGTGCGCGGCGCTGGCCACTTCCCCGGCCAGGCGGTTGATGGCCGCCGCCTGCTTGCCCACGTGCTGGCGCAGGCTGTTGGCGTCGATGATGACGATGAACGCCAGAGTGACGGCCACGCCGAAGGCCGGGTGGCCGATGCCTTCGCGCAGGGCGATCAGGGTTGCCATGCTGGAAACGACGGCGCTGTGGTTGCTGGGAAAGCCGCCATTGCCGACCAGGCCAAATGCCCATTGCCGCGTGCGGACACTGTTGATCAGGAATTTGATCGGTCCGACCAGGATCCAGGTGATCAGGGGCGTGACGAGGTAAGCGATATCCACGGAGTATTCCTTCTTATATGTCTGTAAAGTGTGCGAGAAACTGCGGCCGCCAGATGGGCGCGCCGCAATTATCGCAGATCATCCGCGCCAGCAGAACTGTCTGTCGTCAGCCTATAAAACGCCGCCCCCGGCGGCAACTAATATAAAATCATGGCATATACAACAATGGACGTATATCAACACTGAGTGCGGCGCGCGCAGCGGCGCGGATAATCAAACGTCTCTCACACTTGCAACGGGGTCCTCATGCGGCATTTCAGAATTTCCTTTTTAGTCACTTTTATCCTGATGGCAGTGTCAGGCTGGTGGGGTTACAGCCATGGCGGCATGTCAGGCATGATCCAGGCGCTGTGGATCACAGGCGTGCTGGGCATTATGGAAGTGTCGCTATCGTTCGACAATGCCGTGGTGAATGCCTCGGTCTTGCGTCACTGGAATGAATTCTGGCAAAAACTATTCTTGACGGTGGGCATCCTCGTGGCCGTCTTCGGCATGCGGCTACTGTTTCCGCTGGTCATCGTTTCCGTCGCCACGGGCCTGGGCCTGGTCGATGTATGGACCATGGCCACCACCACGCCGGACGTGTATGCCAAGCACCTGACGGACAACCATGCACAAGTGGCGGCCTTCGGCGGCGCCTTTTTGCTGCTGGTGTTCCTGAACTTCCTGTTTGACGATGAGAAGGAATTGCATTGGTTAGGTTGGGCAGAGGAAAAAGTCAACGCGCTGGGCACCGAAAGCCTGGCCGTGCTGATCACCATGGGCGCCGTCGCCGCCTGCGTGGCCATGGGGCCAGTGGATGAAAAATACAGCGTGCTGGCCTCGGGCGTCGTCGGCATCGCCGTCTACATCGGCGTGAACTGGATCAGCGGCTTGCTGGAAGAAGGCGAGCCGGATTTGCAGGATGACGCAGAAGAAGGCGCCGCGCCAGCCAGGAACGGCAATGGCGACTTGGTGAAAACGGTGGCGCGCGGCAGCATCGGCGGCTTCCTGTACCTGGAAGTACTGGACGCCTCGTTCAGCTTTGACGGCGTGATCGGCGCTTTTGCCATCACCAATGACGTCGTCATCATCATGCTGGGCCTGGCCATCGGCGCCATGTTCGTGCGCTCGATGACGGTCTTCCTGGTGCACAAGGGCACCCTGGACGAATTCGTCTACCTCGAGCATGGCGCCCATTATGCGATCGGCATCCTGGCCTTGATCATGCTGGCGTCCGTCAAGTATCATATCCCGGAGTGGTTCACAGGCCTGTCGGGTGTGGCCTTCATCCTGGTCTCGCTGTGGTCATCGCTGCGTTATCGCAAACGGCACGCGGCACAAGCTTGAAATCGGGGGTTCCGCCCCCAATTAAGAGGGTAATGGCACGAGCGCCTTGCGCTCATCCCATGAAGGCATGTTTGAGTTATTTAATGAAAAGGAGCACCACATGGCAATCAGTTTGCAAAAAGGCGGCAACGTCAACCTGAGCAAGGAAGCACCGAACCTGAAGAAGATCATCGTCGGCCTCGGCTGGGATCCTCGTTCCACGGACGGCGCCACCTTCGACCTTGACGGCAGCGCCTTCCTCCTGAAAAGCGACGGCAAAGTCCGTGGCGACTCTGACTTTATCTTCTACAACAACCTGAAATCGACCGACGGTTCCGTCGTCCACACGGGCGACAACACCACGGGCGAAGGCGACGGCGACGATGAACGCATCGAAATCGACCTGTCGCGCGTGCCGGCCGACATCGATCGCATCAGCGTCACCGTCACCATTCACGACGCCGACGCGCGCCGCCAGAACTTCGGCATGGTCTCGAAAGCCTTCATCCGCTGCCTGAACGCGGATGGCGAAAAAGAAATCGCCCGCTACGACCTGTCCGAAGACAGCTCGACGGAAACGGCGATGATCTTTGGCGAAATCTACCGCTACAACGGCGAATGGAAGTTCAAGGCGATCGGCCAGGGCTTCAACGGCGGCCTCGGCCCCCTCGCCCGTTCTTTCGGTGTCAATGCTTAAACGTTTCATGCGCTAAACACAGCCGCCTGGACGTACCCAGGCGGCTTTTTTTTGGAGATTTATCATGCCAGTATTTAGTGTCACCGGCGACGTCGATCCATTCCTCCACGTCAGCATGAAGCAGGGCGAAACCATCTATTGCGAATCCGATGCGATGGTGATGATGGAAACTGCGCTGGACTTGAAAGGCAAGATGACGGGCGGCTTGGGCAGCGCCATCATGCGCCGCTTCGCGAATGGCGAATCGTTCTTCCAGCAGCATATTGAAGCGGTGCGCGGCAACGGCGACTGCCTGCTCTCGCCTACCCTGCCGGGCGCCATCGAAGTGGTCGACGTGGGCGCGCGCCAGTACCTGCTCAACGACGGCGCCTTTGTCGCCGCCACTGCGGGCACGGAAATGAAAGTGCGCACACAAAGCATCGGCAACGCGCTGTTCGCCCAGTCGGGCGGCTTCTTCGTCATGGAGACGGCCGGCACGGGACAAGTGGTGGTGTCCGGCTTCGGCTCCATGTTCCAGCTCGACGTCGAGCCGGGCAAAGATGTCGTTATCGACAATTCCCACGTGGTGTGCTGGGACAATAGCCTGAAATACGAGATTTCCGTCACCACGGGCGGCGGCGCCAGCGGCGGCGGCATCGGCGGTTTCTTAGGCAATATCGTCAACAGCGTGACCAGCGGCGAAGGCATCGTGCTGCGCTTTTCCGGTTCGGGCAAGGTCTTCATCTGCTCGCGCAACCGCGACGCCTTTTTGAAATGGACGGCCAGCGGCAAGGCCGGCTGATCCCCTTTCTCTAAGGCCAGGTTAAGTTTTTCTGGCTACACTGCCCGCGCGCGCACCTGCGCGCGGCTTCCCCTATTTCCACCCGGTCCCCGTACATGCAAAGAGTCTGGTTCAACAAAACATTTTCCTCGGTCGGCACGGCCATGCGCCTGATCCGCGAGGCCGATATGGCCGCGACAAGCGGTGCGCCCCGCTATCACATCGTGTGCAGCAATACGAACGCGCATGCGGCGGCCTTTTTGTCAGCCCACGAATATGCGGTCGAACCGTCGGGACTGACAGGCCTCAATTACGTCGAGTGGTGCCTGGAATTTTGCCGCGACCGGGGTATCACGATTTTCTGGCCCGGCAAGGAAGCGGGCCTGATCGGCAGCGCCAGCGCGCGCTTCGCCGCCCTCGGTACGCGCGTGCTGAGCGTGGCCAGTGAAGACACCCTGGCTTTGATGCACGACAAGGCGCGCTTCTGCGACGGCCTCGATTTGCCCATGGCGCGTCCGGCCAACTACCGTGCCGTCACCACCATCGAAGAATACGACGCCGCCTACGCCGAGCTGCGCCCGCTGCATCGCAAACTGTGCATCAAGCCTGCCGAATCCGTGTATGGCCTGGGCTTTGCCGTGCTCGATGAAGAGCGCACCAGCGCCCAGTTGCTGCTGGCCGGCGCCGCCTACCAGATCAATGCGCAAGAACTGCGCAGCGGCCTGGCGCAGATGGAAACGTTCAAGACCCTGCTGCTGATGGAATACCTCGATGGCCACGAATACAGCGCCGACTGCGTCGCCGACCAGGGCAAGCTCATTTGCGCCGTGCCGCGCAAGAAGCTGCACGTGGGCGGCAGCGGGCAGCTGATCGAACTGCGCGCCGACCTGCTGGCAGCCTGCGAAAAACTGGCGCGCGACTACCGCCTGAACGGCGTGTTCAACATCCAGTTCCGCGAGGGCGCCAACGGCCTGGCCTTGCTGGAGATCAACCCGCGCATGTCGGGCGGCATCGGCATGGCATGCGCGGCCGGTCCCAACCTGCCCTACCTGGCGCTGGCCGGTTTCGACCAGGGCTACGACAAACTCACCGTGCCCACCATCCGTGCAGGCATGCGCGTGGGCGAAGCCGCCTACGCCGTGGAGCTGCCATGAACATCATCAAGAAACAGATGCCCACGGGCGAGCTGACCTTGAAGGTGGACGAGGCGCGCTTTCCGCTCGACTGGCTGATCGGTTTTGCCGCGCGCGCCAACGCCAAGCGCGGCTTCCTGTTCCTCTCGAAGGTGCTGGGCAAGCACTGGCCCGTCACGCCGCGCGCCATGCAAGCCATCCACGACGATCTGGCGGCGCAGATTCCACCCAGCCTGCCCGGCCCCGTGGTCTTCATCGCCATGGCGGAAACGGCCGTCGGCCTGGGCCAGGGCGTGTTCGAGGCCTGGCTGCGCGCCAACCCGAATGGCAAGGCGCTGTTTTTGCACAGCTCGCGCTACCGCGTGGGCAGCGTGCCCTTCTTCGAATTCGAGGAATCCCACAGCCACGCGCCGCGCCAGTTTTTGCATTTGTCCGTCGCCGCCAGCGCCCTGTTTTCCACAGCCCGCAGCCTGGTGCTGATCGACGATGAAGCGTCGACCGGCAACACCTTCGCCAACCTGGTGCAAGTGTGCCGCGCGCGCTATCCGCAACTGGAAAAACTGCACCTGGGCGTGATCACCAATTTCATGGGCCAGGCCGCCAACGCGGGCCTCACGCAGCGTTTCGGTCTACCCACCAGCATAGGCGCGGCGCTCTCCGGCCACTACGCCTTCCAGGCCGGCGATGCGCCGGCGCCCGTGGCCGCCAGCGCGCAGCGCTTCGAGGCGAATGAAGAACGGGGTGCCAGCGCCGCCTTCGGGCGCATCGGCGTGGGACGCGCCCTCACGCCGCCGCAAGGCCTGGCAGTGCAACTGGCGCAGGAAATCGGCACCGGCGACTCCGTGCTGGTACTGGGCACGGGCGAATTCATGCACCCCTCGTTCTTGCTCGCGCGCGAACTCGAAGCGCTGGGCAAGAACGTGGTGGTGCAATCGACCACGCGCTCGCCCATCTTGTCATGGGGTTCCGTCGGCCACATCGTCTGCTGCGACGACAATTACGGCGAAGGCATCGCCAATTATCTGTACAACGTGGCACCTGGCCAGTACCAGCACGTTTTCATCTGCCATGAAACCCCGGCCAGTCCGGCCCTCATGCAACTCGCCGGCCAATTGAATGGCCGCCTGTTCCACTTTCAGTCAGAGACCAAAATTGAAGAAATTCCTGTTTGTTGACCTGGACGACACACTGTTCCAGACCCCGAAAAAATGCCCGGGCGAGACCGACCTGCAAGCAGCCGCGTACCTGAAAAATGGTGACGCCTGCTCGTTTACGACGGCGCGCCAGCGCGCCTTCTTTGAGTTTGCGCAAAGCGGCATGACCCTGATTCCCGCCACGGCGAGAAATGGCGACGCCTTCCGCCGCGTCGACCTGCCGTTTACCAGCTACAGCGTGCTCGATTACGGCGGCATCGTGCTGCAGCCGGGCGGTGCGCTCGACGCGGGCTGGCTGGCGCTGATGCAGAACGACATGCAGACGGCGCTGCCCGGCCTGCAGGACGCCATGCGCATCATCGACGATTTTCAAATCAAGGCGGGCATGCCCTCGCGCGCGCGCCTGATCGAAGACTACAACACACCGTTCTACATCGTCGTCAAGGACCATGAAGCACGCGGCGAACGCCTGGCCGACATCGAAGAACAGGTACTGCAGCAGTGGATCGCCAGCGAAGGGGCCGACTACTTCATCCACCGCAACGGCAACAACCTGGCCGTGCTGCCGAAGACCCTGAACAAGGCGCGCGCCGTGGCCTACCTGCGCGCGGAGCTGGAAGCCGAACATGGCCCCATCGTCAGCTTCGGCATGGGAGACAGCCGTTCGGACGCGCGTTTCATGGCGGCCTGCGACTACGCCATCATTCCCAACGGCACCCAGCTGGCGGCACTCACGGTGGCGGCGCTATGACCGAAGGCACGCAGCATTTCAGCGGCAGCTACCGCCAGGAAGACGTGCAGTTTCTGCTCACGCCGATGATGCTCGAACCCATCCTCGACCTGACCGAAAAAGAGCGCTTGATCCAGTCGGGCCAGCGCCACTACAGCGAAATGCTGTCGCCGGAATGCCTGCCCTCACCCGCCTACCTGGCCCTGTTCCAGAGCGCGTTTGCGGCCAACCGCCTGCAGATGGCGCGCGACTGCCTGCGCCTGGCGGCCCTGATCGCGGCACGCCGCACTGGCCCCATCACACTGGTCTCGCTGGCGCGCGCGGGCACGCCCGTGGGCGTCATCCTCGGTCATTTGCTGCGCCAGGTCTTCCAGCGCGCATGCTGCCATTATTCGGTCTCCATCATCCGCGACCGCGGCATCGACGCGCAGGCCCTCAAGCACATCCTGGCGCAGGGACACAGCGACGCTTCCATCGTCTTCATCGATGGCTGGACGGGCAAGGGCGTGATTTCGCGCGAACTGCGCCAGACCGTCAATGATTTCAATGCGGCGCAGGGCACGGCGATTGACGGCGGCCTGTTCGTGCTGTCCGACCTGGCCGGCACGGCCGCCTGCGCCGCCTCGTCCGGCGACTACCTGATCCCGTCGAGCATTTTGAATGCCACCGTCTCGGGCCTGGTCAGCCGCTCCGTGCTCAATGACAGCATCGGCCCGGACGACTTCCATGGCTGCGTGTACTACGCGCAGTTCGAGCAGCACGACCAGTCGCGCGATTTCGCCGATGGCCTGGTGGCCGACGCCATGGCGATTTCCGCCAGCAGCGGCATCCCGCTGGCCGAAGCGAGCGATGCGCCAGCCATGGCGGCCCGTTCGCAAGCCTACATGGCCCAGGCGCAGCAGCAATACGGCATCAGCGACATCAATCTGATCAAGCCAGGTATAGGCGAAGCGACACGCGTACTGCTGCGCCGCGTGCCCGAGCGCCTGATCGTGCGCGACACAAATGCGCCGGACGTGGCACATTTGCTGCTTCTGGCACAGGAAAAAGCCATACCGGTCACCGTAGAACCGGCGCTGCCCTACCAGGCGGTCGCCCTTATCAGGAGCGCAGTCGATGGATAACAACTCCCTACACCCACAAAGTGAACACAAGGCGGCGCTGGGCGCCTCCATGTATGTGCCGACCACGCACAAGGACTTGCTGGCGATCGCCAATGGCGACAAATTCAGCCATTTACGCTCGGTGATCCTGTGCACCGAGGACGCCATCGCCGAGCGAGATCTCAGCTACGCGTTGTTCAACCTGTCGCTGGCGCTGCAAAACATGTGCGACGAATCGGATACCTTGCGCTTCGTACGCGTGCGCAATCTCGAGGTGTTGGCGCGCGTGCTGGCCATGCCCGGCGCCGAAAAATTGAGCGGCTTCGTGCTGCCCAAGTCCACGCGCCACAACTTCGCCGCGTATTTCGAGCTGGTGCGCCACACGCACCATTTGCTGATGCCAACCCTGGAAACGGCGGAAGTGTTCGACGACGAGGAAATGAAGCAGTTCCGCCTCATGCTGTCGGCGCCGGAAGTGCGGCGCCGCATCCTGGCCCTGCGCATTGGCGGCAACGATCTGTTGGCCCTATTGGGCCTGCGCCGTCCCACCAGCGGCACCATTTACCAGACGCCGCTGGGGCAGGTCATCGGCCGCCTGGTCACCATCTTCAAACCACACGGCTTCCAGCTGACGGCACCCGTCTTCGAGCACCTGTCGCAGGGCAGCTGGCTGGACGCCGAAGTGGCGCAGGACATGGCGCACGGCATGATCGCCAAGACGGCCATCCACCCGGACCAGGTGCCGCAGATCGAGCGCCACTACCAAGTGGCGCAGTCGGACATCGAACTGGCGCTGCGCATCATCGACCCGGACAGCCCGGCCGTGTTTCGCATGCAGGAATCGATGTGCGAAGTGGCGACCCACTCAAGCTGGGCGCAGCGCATCATCGAACAGGCGCGCCTGTTCGGCATCCGCCATGCGGCCGACGGCGCTGCGGCGCCCACCCCCCATTTGCATCACTCCTTGAATACTCAACTCTCCAGCGACGAAGGGACTGCACGACCATGACCAATTTCACACGCGGACAAAAAGGTAAACTGGCTGACCTGGGCTTGAATGGCCCATTTGCAGTCACGCTCGATATCGCTTCCGGCTCGATGGAAGTGGACGTCAGCTGCTTCGGCGTCGATGCGGCAGGCAAGCTGTCGGACGACCGCTACATGGTGTTCTTCAACCAGAAAAGCGCGCCGGACAACGCCATCACGGTGGACTTGAACGGCCCCCGCTCCACTTTCCAGCTGGACCTTTCCCGCCTGCCCGCCTCGATCGACAAGCTGGTGTTTACGGCAGCGACGGAACAGGGCAGCATGCGCGCGCTGGGCAACTCCAGCATGGCGCTGGGCCAGGCGGCCACGTTTGCCTTCACGGGTAATGACTTCCAGGACGAGAAAGCCGTCATCATCGGCGAACTGTATCGCCGCGACGGCAGCTGGCGCTTCGGCGCCGTGGGCCAGGGCTTTGCAGGCGGCCTGGCGGCGCTGCTGAAACACTTTGGCGGCAGCGAGGCGGCTTCTTCGTCCCCTGCTCCCGTGTCCACGCCAGCCGCGCCCCCACCACCAGCGGCGAATAAAATCTCGCTGTCGAAGATCCGCCTGGAAAAGCGCGGCGACAAGATTTCGCTCGACAAGCGCGATAGCGGCGGCTATGGCCGCATCCGTGTCAACCTGAACTGGAACCAGAACGCGGCGCAAGGCCAGGCACCCGCTTCGAAGCTGGACACGGGTTTCCTCGGCAAGCTGTTCAACAAGCCGGCCGGACGTTCGGGCGGCATCGACCTCGATATCGGCTGCCTGTTTGAAATGAGCAATGGCAGCAAAAGCGCCGTACAGGCGCTGGGCAACAGCTGGGGCGCGTACGACCGTCCACCCTACATCCATCTGGAAGGCGACGACCGCACGGGCAGCATCAGCAGCGGCGAAAACATCTTCATCAACGGCACCCATTTCGACCAGATCAAGCGCGTGCTCGTCTACGCTTTCATCTACGAAGGCGTGCCGAACTGGGCCGCGACGGATGGCATGGTGACGATCGAGATTCCCGGCCAGCCGACCGTGGAAGTACGCCTCGACAGCGACAGCCAGCACGCCATGTGCGCCATCGCCATGCTGGAAAACCACGGCGGCAACCTGCAGGTGACAAAATTGGTGGAATACTTCGGCGGCCAAGGTAAAATCACGGCGCACCAGGCCATGGACGAGCGCTACAATTTCGGCTTGAACTGGAAAGCCGGCCGCAAGGACTAATCCTTTTACCTAGACAACCCAACCATGACCCCTACGACCAAAAAAGTCACCTTCGCCTTCGTCATCTTCCTCGTGGCCGGCTTCCTGCTGCTGGCCGCCTACACCTGGATGGCCCTCAGCTTCTCGTACTCGGAAGGCGAACGGGCGGGCTACCTGCAGAAGTTCTCCAAACGGGGCTGGATCTGCAAGACATGGGAGGGCGAATTGCTGCTGACGGCATTGCCGGGCACCATCCCTGAAAAATTCCAGTTCAGCGTGCACGACGATGAGGTGGCGAAGCAATTGTCAGCCGCTGCCGGCAAACGCATCCTTGTCACCTACAGCCAGCACAAGGGCGTGCCGACGCAATGCTTCGGCGAGACGGAATATTTTGCCGATAAAGTCGTATTGAGCCAGTAATAAGACAGTAATAAGACCGCAAGTCCAGCAGTCCCGCGCCGGCCAGCCCTTCCAGGCCGGCGCTTCCCCTCCCCTCCAGCCACCGATCCACTGCCAGCAAGAAATGCATGGCGCGGATGGCGCACCTCACACATTCTCACTTTCTTATACACTAGAGCAATTAGTTCTGACTGAGACATTTCACCAATGTAGTAAATGTGCGCGATTATTGCGCTATCGCATGACACCCAGCCAGCCGACCTTCAGCCTGCATCATCACCGGAAATTTCATGCGCATCCGCCACTCTTTCCTAGCCTTGTTGGCCGCCTCGCTTCCCCTGTCCATCCAGGCACAGGACTTGTCCGGCATGGCCGGCGCCCTGAGAGTCAACTCGACCAATGAGCGCACCTTTGTCGCCGCCGTCAGCTACACGCAGCCGGTGGGCAATTACAACGCGGTCAGCCTGTCGTATATCAACGAGGGGCATCCGGAAGACCATCACCGCGACGGCATGGCGGGCCAGTTCTGGCTGCGCACGAAAAAAGTGGATCAGGGCCTGATGCTGGGTGCGGGCATCGGCCGCTATTTTTTCTTCGACACAGCCAAGACGGACGAGGCGCCGCACAATTTCGACAATGACCACGGCTGGGGTTCCATCGTCAGCCTGCAGGCGCGCTGGCAATTCGACAACCGCTGGTATGCGCAAGCGCAAATCAACCGCATCCGCCCCAGCGGCAAGGACAACACCACGCACCTGCTGGTGGGCGCCGGCTACCGCTACGACGGCGTGCCGGGCGCCAAGCTGCACTTGCAGAACTGGGCGCACGACGACACATTGACGCTATCGACCGGCCACACCATCGTCAACAGCTTGCGCTCCGAGTCCTCGCGCCCGTTCACCCTGGAATACCGGCGCGCGGCGGGAAAATACGTGGACTGGACGGTCACCGCCCTCGACGAAGGCAGCACGGCGCTGGCGCACCGGCGCGGCACGGCCGCCCAGTTGTGGCTGATCCGCTCACTGAATGAAAAGGTGGAATTCGGCATGGGGGGTGGTCCCTACCTGGCGTGGGATGGGCGCGATACCCAGGGCCACAGCACGCGCCTGACAGGCTTGCTGTCGGCCACGGCCCGCTACCACGTCGACCGCCGCTGGGTGGCGCAAGTGGCGTGGAACCGCGTCGTGACGGATTACCACCGCGATGCGGATGTAATTTTGGTGGGGGTGGGGAGAAAGTTCTGATGGAAAAACGTAAAAAATCTCGCTCTTCCACTAAAGTAACGATACCGAACAAAACCGTAGCGAGCGGCAGTGATTTGTGGCCGAGAAGCGCAACCGTACTCTAGTACGGTGAGCATCGCCGGGCGCAAAGTGCGCCGCGCAGTAGGTTTGGTTCGGTATCCTGCCTAGCGCGAACGCCAGACGGCGCCGGCCTCGTTAGGCTGCGTCAAGCGCTCGATCACTTCGCGCGTCAGGCTGGCCGAGCTGACTTGTTCGGCTTTCGCGCGGGCGGCGGTCAGCGAGCTGGAAAAGACGGTTTGCGGTTGTTCCAGGCTGGCGCGCAGGGCCGCCAATTCGCGCTCTTGCTGCTGCGCGCGGGCCGTGTCCAGTTCCAACAACTGCTGCTTGGCGACCGCCATCGCGCGCGTGGTTTCAGCCGCCTTGCGCTGCAGGGCTGCGTGGGCCTGGGCACTGGCCAGCAAGGCTTGCTGCGCGGCGAGCTTCTCGCTGGCAGCCTGCTGCGCGGCCCGTTCCAGTTGTTCGCGCTGGAGCATGGCGTCGAGCGCTTGCTGTTCCAGGGTGGCGCGCGTTTCAGCGGCTGCCGTCGCCTGCTTTTCCGCTTCCAGGCGGCCGGCGATGGCTTGCGAGGCGCGTTCTTCGGCACCGCTGGTCTGGCGCTGCTGCACCAGTTTTTGCGCGATCAAGGCCAGCGACTCGCGTTCGGCAGCGATAAAATCGCGCTCAGATGCCAGCAGCGCATCGGCTGCCAGGGCTTTTTCTTCTTCCACGCGGGCGCGCTCGCTATGCACTTGCCCTAGTTCCACGGCCAGGCGCGCCTGCGCCTGCACGGCTTGCGCGGCAGCGGCTTTCTGCTCGCCTTCAACCAGCGCCTGGTCCATCAGGATACGGATGGCGTCCGCTTCTTTTTGCGCCGCTTCCCGCAAAGCCTGTTCGGCGGCGTGCTGGCGGCGCAGCAGTTCGGCTTGCGCGCCTTCGGCGGCGATGCGTTCCTGCGCCGTGTTGAACGCCAGCGCTTCCGCTTTCAGTTTCTCTTTCAAGGCGACGAGGGCGGCTTGTTCGGCGGCCATGCGCCCCTGCTCGGCTTGCAGCAGGTGCTGCGCCTGCTGCGCTTTTTCCTGTGCCAGTTGCGATGCCTGTTCTTGCACAGCCAATGTAGCCTTGCCGGCATCGACCGCAGCCTGCTCGGCGTCATTCTGGCTGGCGGCCAGTTCCGACGCCTGGCGCGCCAGATCGGCGCGTTCGTGCGCCAGGCTAGCGGCGCGCTGCTGCTCTTCCAGTTCGCGGACGGCTGCCACGGCGGCGGCCTGCTCGGCCGCTTCGCGGGCCTTGGTTTCTTCGAGGGCTGCCGTTTCCGCCTCCAGCTTGGCGTGAGCGGAGATTTCCGCATCCTGTTCGGCGGCCACGCGGGCCAGCGCCACGGCACGCAACTGGCGGTCCACCTCGATGCGCGCCTCGGTGGCGGCCAGGATGCGCACGTCGGCATCGCGGCGCGCCTGCGCGCTGGCGACCGCGACCATTTCCAGGCGCTCGCGGTGAATGGCCGCGTCGCGCAATTCCTTTTCCGTTTGCAGGCGCAAACGCAGGGATTGCGCGGCATGGCGCTCCGATTCCGCCTGCGCCAGCGCGATGGCTTCACGTTCCTGTTCCAGGTGCGCCAGCGCGCGCGCTTCTTCCAGCGCGCGCACTTCGGCGGCGGCGCGGTTGAAAGCCGATTCCAGCGCGATCTGGTCGGCGCGCTCGCGCTGCACCGTCAAGTCCAGCGCTTCGCTTTCCGCTTCGGCCAGCATCTGCGCCGTCTGGCGCGCACCGTGCGCATGACGCTCGCGTTCACGCGCCAGCACGGCGACGCGCGCGTCGGCCGAGGCGATGCCCACCATTTCTTCCTTGGCCGCCTGCACGGCGGCGACGCGCTCGACGGCTTGCAGGCGCGCCTGCTCCGTCTGCACTTGCAATTCCTCGGCGGCGCGGGCGGCCTGCTCGGCCAGCTCCGACTGCACGGCCACCTGCTCGCTGGCGCGCAAGCGGCTTTCCTGTTCGGCGCGCGAACGCTGTTCGGCGGCCAGACGGATGGCATTGTCGGACTCCACGCGGGCACGCAGTTCGGCCGTCTCCTGCTTGACCGCTTCGAGCCGGGCCACGCTGGCTTGCGCGGCGGCGCGCATGGTATCGAGACGTTCGCGGTTGGCGGCAATCGCTTCTTCAGCCGCCTGCGCATTCTGCTGTGCGGCGGCAGCGGCGGCCGCGTCGATGGCGGCGCGGTCCTCGGCCAGCGAGCGCACGCGCGCCTCGGCCAGCGCGCGGCTTTCGGCGGCGCAGGTAGCCTTCGCTTCCGCTTCCACGCGGGCTATCGCTTCGTGGATCGCTTTCAATTCCATTTTCTGGCGTTCGGCAGCCGGCGCCTTGCTGTCGGCTTCAACTGCCACCTCGGCTTGCGGCTCGGGCATAGCGATGGAAGAAGCGGCAGGAGTGGCAGGGGTGGCAAGGGTGGCAAGAACCGGCGCCGGCGCCTCGGCCTTGCGCTCCAGGTCCTTGAAATCATGCAGCGAGACCATGCTGTCCTGGTCGAACTCGTCGTCGGCGGAATACGCGACGGTGAGGGAAACGGCCTGGCGCTGATTTTGCTGTGCTTGCATGATTTCTCGCTTATTCGGGTGAATTCCATTGCTTATAGGAATTTATTGGCACCATTATCGAACAGGCATGCACAAATCAGCGCGGCAAGAAGAGCGACTTTTACCACGCTTTTCGGGGGTTCAGGTCAAACAGGCCACAATGGCGCCTCATCCATCAAGGCCACCTGCTCGCGCAACTCCAGGATACGGTCCTGCCAATAGCGCTGCGTGTTAAACCACGGGAAGGCGACGGGGAAGGCGGGGTCGTCCCAGCGGCGCGCCAGCCAGGCCGAATAATGGATCAGGCGCAGGGTGCGCAACGCTTCGACCAGGTACAGCTGGCGCGGGTCGAAATCGCAAAAATCCTCGTAGCCGGCCAGGATGTCGCTCATCTGGCGCACCATGTCGCCCCGCTCGCCCGACAGCATCATCCACAGGTCCTGGATGGCCGGGCCCATGCGGCTATCGTCAAAATCGACGAAATGGGGGCCGGCATCCGTCCACAGCACGTTGCCGCCATGGCAGTCGCCATGCGTGCGCAGCACGGCCACGTCGCCCGCGCGGTCATAGCAGCGCTTGACGCCATCGAGCGCCTGCTGCGCCACGCTGGAATAGGCGGCCAGCAGTTCGGGCGGCAGGAAATTACCCTCCAGCAAGAATTCGCGCGGCTCGACGCCAAACGTCTGGTGATCGAGCGCCGGGCGTTCCTTGTACGTGGACAGCGCGCCGACGGCGTGGATACGGCCGATGAAGCGCCCTGTCCATTCCAGCGTCGCCGGGTCGTCCAGCTCGGGCGCGCGTCCACCGTGGCGGGGGAAGACGGCAAAGCGGAAGCCCTGGTACTGGTGCAAGGTGCGGCCATTGATCTCCAGCGCCGGCACGACCTGGATTTCGCGCTCGACCAGCTCGGACACGAATGCGTGTTCTTCCAGGATAGCGGCGTCGCTCCAGCGCTCGGGGCGGTAAAACTTGGCCACCAGGGGCGCGCTGTCTTCGATGCCCACCTGGTAGACGCGGTTTTCATAGCTGTTGAGCGCCAGCAGGCGGCCATCGCCGCGCAGCCCCACGCTATCGAGGGCGTCGAGTACGCAATCGGGGCTCAGGGCGGAAAAGGGATGGACGGGCCGGTCGTCCTCGTGCGGCTGGTTTTCATTGTGCATAAGCGACATTGTAAGGCGCGCGCGCGCCGCCGGTGCAAACACTTCGGCGGCAAGCTGCAGCAAAGCGTATACTGATGCCTTACACTTAATCAAAGAGCAAGCCATGCAACTCGAACAGCCATTATCAGAAAAAGAATTCGACGAATTAGACCAATTCCTGTTGTCGGAGCGCTGCTCCGAGGACGCGATGACCATGGATATGCTGCACGGCTATCTGACGGCCGTCGCCATCGGCCCGGAACCGATCATGCCGGCCGAGTGGTTGCCGCGCGTCTGGGGCGAAGATGCGGAAGATGCGCCGAAATTCAAGAACAGCAAGGAAGAAGAGCGTATCGTCAACCTGATCATGCGCTTCATGAACGAAGTGCTGGTGACGTTTGAAGTGGCGCCGAAGGAATTCGAAGCCCTGTTCGTCGAGCACGACTACGAAGGCCAGACCCTGATCGACGCCGAAGCCTGGTGCTGGGGCTTCTGGGACGGCATGGAACTGCGTCCTGGCTCGTGGAGTGAAATCTGGGATTCCGAAGTGGCCGAGCTGATGCAGCCGATCTACCTGCTGGGCGCCGACGAAATCAAGGAAGAAGAACTGAAACTGGTGGAAGACCCGGTCAAGGCGCACAAGCTGGCGCAGGAACTGGAAGCAAACCTGCCGGCCATCCACCGTTTCTGGGTACCGCGCCGCAAGGCTCCCGTGCAAACCATGAAGCGCGAAGAACCGAAAGTGGGCCGCAACGACGACTGCCCTTGCGGCAGCGGCAAGAAGTTCAAGAAATGCTGCGGCGCCGAGCCGGCAGCCGAGTAATCGCGCAATAGCATCTCCCTCTGCGCCGGCGTCCTGCCGGCGCAGCGCTGGCGTTGGCCCACGGGCTATAATCGCCGCATGAAACTTCCTGACCTGAACCTGCTCGTCGCCCTCGACATCCTGCTCGAGGAAGGCAGCGCCGTGGCTGCCGCGCGGCGCATGAACTTGAGCGCACCAGCCATGAGCCGCACCCTGGCGCGCATTCGAGACGCCATCGGCGACCCCGTTTTCGTGCGCTCCGGGCGCGGCTTGATGCCCACCCCGCGCGCGCTGGAATTGCGCGAGCAAGTGCGCGGCGTGGTGGAGCAGGCGCACGCTGTCTTCACTTCCGGCCGAGAAATCGACCTGCGCACGCTGCAACGCACCTTCAGCCTGTGCGCCAACGACGTGTTTGTCGGTGCCTACGGCGGCAAACTGCGCGACCTGCTGGCCAGCCATGCGCCGAACACGGTGCTGCGCTTCGTGCCCGAAGGCGATGGCGCCACAGAAAACGACGCCCTGCAGTCAGGTCGCATCGACCTGTACATCAGCGCGCGGCGCGCCTTTGCGCCCGACATCAAGCTGCAGCATCTGTTTTCCAGCGGCTTTGTCGGCATCGCCCGCAGCGACCACCCGATCTTCGACAGCCCCATCAACCTCGACAGCTTTACCGAATACGAACATATCAGCGTCTCGCGGCGCGGCCTGGCGCGCGGCCCGTTCGATACGGCCCTGGCCGAGCGGGGCTACACGCGCAGGGTGTCGCTGATCACGCCCAATTTTCAGTCGGCCATTTTCGCCGTGGCCGATTCGCGCCTGCTGCTGCCGCTGATGCCCACACCCCTGCTGCCCATCGTCGAGCGCTTGGGCTTGAAGCTGCGCACCTTCCAGCTGCCCATCCCCGTCGACAGCGTCGACGTGTTCCAGGCCTGGCACCCGCGCCTCGACCACGACCATGCGCACCGCTGGCTGCGCCGCATGATCAAGGAGCTGTGCACGGGGTCAGGCCCATAAGGTTCGCCACCAATCATCATTGCGTCTGACGCAAGTCAGACTTCATCAATGATCAATTTTCACAAGATTAACGGCTACCTATACTGCGTGGACTGATTCTCATCCACGGAGTTCCCTGTGTCTGCTGTAATGCTACCCGGCGCCGTCCCGACGACGGTGCCGCCCCCTTCCCCACCACCGGCCACGCCACCTGCACCCGCCATCTTCGGCCCGCGCCTGGCCACGGGCCTGGCCGGCGTTCTGCTGGCCGTGCTGGTGTCTGGCCTGAATGAAAACATCACCAAGGTCGCGCTGGCCGATATCCGCGGCGCCATGGGTATCGCGCGCGATGATGCCAGCTGGCTCGTGGCCCTGTATGCGGCCGCCTCGGTATCGGCCATGGCGTTTGCGCCATGGTGCTCCGTCACCTTCTCGCTGCGCCGGCTGACGGCCGCCGCCATCATCGTCTGTATGGCCGCCGGCGTGCTATGCCCGTTCGCGCCGAATCTCTCCGTGCTGATCATACTGCGCGTGGTGCAGGGCGCGGCCGGCGGCGCCCTGCCGCCCATGTTGATGACAGTGGCGCTGCGCTTCCTGCCGCCGAATATCAAGCTGTATGGCCTGGGAGGCTATGCGCTGAGCGCCACTTTCGGCCCTAGCCTGGGCACGCCGCTGGCCGCCTTCTGGACCGAGTACCTGGGCTGGCAATGGGCGTTCTGGCAAGTCGTCCCGGGCAGCATCATCGCCCTGCTGATGGTGTCCTGGGGCTTGCCGCAAGACCCGCTGCGCCTGGAGCGCTTGCGCCAGTTCGACTGGCGCGGCCTGCTGCTTGGCCTGCCCGCCATCAGCATGCTGGTGGTCGGCATGCTGCAGGGCGAGCGCCTGGCGTGGTTCGCCTCGCCGCTGATTTGCGTGCTGCTGGGCGGCGGTTTACTGCTGCTGGTGCTGTTTTTCATCAACGAGTGGTCGCATCCGCTGCCATTTTTCAAGCTGCAGTTGCTGTCGCGGCGCAACCTCAGCCACGCACTGCTGACCCTGGGCGGCGTGCTGTTCGTGCTGCTGGCCGTGATCTTGATCCCCTCGTCTTACCTGGCGCAGGTGCACGCTTACCGTCCACTGCAAACGGCGCCCGTGATGCTGATGGTGGCGCTGCCGCAGTTGATCGCCCTGCCGCTGGTGGCCGCCCTGTGCAATATCCGCGCCGTCGACTGCCGCTGGGTACTGGCCATCGGCCTGGCCCTGCTGGCCCTGTCCTGCGTGCTGGGTGCGCGCATGTCGCCCGACTGGATACGTACGCACTTCTACCTGCTGCAAGCGGTGCAGATCTTTGCGCAACCCATGGCCGTGATTCCCTTGCTGCTGCTAGCCACGACGGGCCTGGCCCCGCAAGACGGTCCTTTCGCCTCGGCCTGGTTCAACACCATCAAGGGCATGTCGGCCGTCGTCGCCACCGGCGTGCTTGATGCGCTGATCACACGCCGCAACCATTTTCATTCGACGGTGCTCACTGAACGCCTGGGCAACCTGCCTGGCGCCGTGGATGTGGCGGGCCTGGGTCCTGGCCTGAGTGCGCGCATGCATGCGCAAGTCGTCACCCTGACCTCGTCCGACCTGTACCTCATCGTGGCCGCCATCGCGCTGGCCATGATCCTGATCATCCCCATCTTGCCGACGCGCGTCTATCCGCCGCGCGCTGCTTGAGCCTTACTTCTTGAGTTTTCATTTTTACGAAAGAGCCTCACCATGACTGTCCCCATCCTGCGCTCGCGCGCTTTTATTCTCGGCCTGGCCCTGCTGGCCTGTGCCCTCGCCTTTTGCGCCTGGCAACTGCTATTCGCCCGGGGCGACGAACAAACCACCGACGACGCTTTTGTCAGCGCCGACTACACCGTGCTCTCCCCAAAGGTGGGCGGCATCGTGCGGGAAGTGCTGGTGGAAGACAACCAGACTGTCAAGGCGGGTCAGCTGCTGGCGCGCATCGACGACCGAGATTACCAGACCGCCGCCGCCTCGGCCCGCGCCGAGGTAGCCGGCGCCGAAGCGCAGTTGGTCTATGCCCGCGCCACCTTGCAGCGCCAGCAATCGGTAATCGAGCAAGCCACCACCCTGGTCGACGCCAACCAGGCGGAAGACAAACTGGCGCAGCAGGAACTGGCCCGTTCGCAGCACTTGGCCGGCCAGGGCGCGGGCAGCGTGCAAAACGCGCAGCAGGCGCAATCGCGCTTCGACGTGAGCCGCGCACGCCTGGCGCAAAACCGCGCCGCCCTGGTATCCACCCGCAAGCAGACGGAAATTTTGCAAGCGCAGCAAGGCGCGGCCGAAGCGGCCTTGCTGCGCGCCAGCGCCAGCCTGCAACGGGCCGAACTTGATTTATCACATACGCAGCTGCGCGCGCCCATCGACGGCATCGTGGGACGCCGTGCAGTGCGCATCGGCGCCCTGGTAGCTCCCGGCGCCAGCCTGATGGCCGTGGTGCCCTTGAACCGCAGCTTTGTCGTCGCCAACCTGCAGGAAACCCAGCTGACCCACGTGCGCCAGGGCCAGCGCGCCAGCATCGCCATCGACGCCTATCCGGGCATGCTCCTGCATGGCACGGTGCACAGCATCGCGCCGGCCACGGGCGTGACGTTTGCCGCCATTGCGCCGGAAAACGCCACCGGCAACTTCACCAAGGTGGTGCAGCGCATCCCCGTCAGGATCGCCCTCGATCCGGGCCAGGATGGCGACAGCCGTCTGCGCGTGGGCATGTCGGCCGAAGTGCGCATCGATACGGCCATGCGCCGTCAACATCTGCAACAGGTGAGCGCGCGATGAAAGCACTGATACTCGTCACGGCCCTGGGCCTGGCCGGCTGCGGCAGCGTCGGCAGCGATTTCCAGCACCCGGCCAACGATCTGGGACAGCAATGGCGCCAGGCGGAGGATGCCCGTTTTGCGGCGGCACAGGATGGCGCCATCGAGCAGCGCTGGTGGGACAGCTTTGGCGACGCGACCCTGTCGTCCTTGCTGCAGCGCGCCGCCGGCGCCAACCTCGACGTGCAGGCGGCAAGCAGCCGCCTGCAACAAAGCCGCGCCGCGCGCGGCGTGGCCGGCGCCGCGCAAGGCCCGTCCCTGGGCGCAAATGGCGGCTACAGCCGCGCACGCAACAGCGAACAAGGCTTGAGCGACCCGTCGCGCAACAACGGCCAGTCGGCCTACAGCCTGTGGCAAGGCAATCTCGATGCGGCCTGGGAGCTGGACTTGTGGGGCCGCGTGCGGCGCGAAGTGGAAGCCGCTGACGCGCGGGTCGAGGTGGCCCTGGAAACGCAGCGCGGCGTGCTGCTGGCAGTGCTGGCCGAAACGGCGCACGACTACATCGAATTGCGCGGCGCGCAGCAAACGCTGGCCATCACGCAGCAACTGCTCGATATCGCCCGCCATACCCTGGACCTGACCCGCATTCGCCTGCGCGAAGGCGCGGCGACGCAGCTCGACGAGGCTGAAGCGGCCGCCCACGTGGCCAGCATCGAAGCGCGCCTGCCGCCGCTGCAGCAGCGCGAAGCGCGCCTGGGCAATGCCCTCGCCCTCTTGCTGGCGCTGCCGCCGCAGTCCCTGCAGGCGGAACTGGTGGTCGGCAAGGACATTCCGGCCGTGGCCATGCAGGTGCAACTGGGCGTGCCGAGCAGCCTGGCAGAACGGCGTCCCGACATCCGCCGCGCCGAAGCGCAGCTGCACACGGCCACGGCCAGCGTCGGCGTGGCGCAAGGCGATTTTTATCCACGCATCACGCTCTCGGGCAGCGTCGGCCTGCAGGCGATGCAACTGTCCGACATCGGCTGGGACGCCAAACGCTTTGCCTTCGGCCCCGGCTTCAGCGTGCCCCTGTTCGACGGCGGCCGCCTGCGCGGCAATCTGCAATTGCGCGAGGCGCAGCAGCAGGAAGCGGCCATCGCCTACCGCCAGACGGTGCTAGCCGCCTGGCACGAGGTGGAAGACGCGCTCTCGGGCTACCAGGCCAACGCCCGCCGCCAGGCCAGCCTCGATGAAGCCGTCAAACAGGGACGGCGGGCGCTGGGCAACGTGGAACTGCAATACCGCCAGGGCGGCACGGACCTGATCAACGTGCTGCATGTGCAAAACACTTTATTGAACAACGAAGCGGCGCTGGTCGACAGCCGCGCCACCGCTTCGCTGTCGCTGGTCCAGGTCTACAAGGCGCTGGGCGGCGGCTGGCAAGCATTTTCAACCACATCGCAAGGAAACACGCCATGAAACCGCATCCCGCACACTTCTCCATCCACGACGTCAACGACTTTCCCATCGTGCGCTTTCGCCCTGAAACGGCCGTCGACGGCTATGCCCCGCTGTGGGAAAACGACATGGACGCCCTGCTGCGCCATGGCGAACCGTTCGTCATGCTGTTCGAAGAGGAGCGCAGCGATGAAGCCCACATCGACCGCAAGCGGCGCGGCCTGTGGCTCAAGCACAACAAGGTAGCGCTGGCCGCCCTTTGCCGGGGCCTGGTATCGGTCGAGGCGGACGCGGAACAGCGCGCGCGCCTGCAGGCGATGGCGGCCGGCGCCATGAAGGCCTTTGGCATCGTGCAGGAAGTGGCCGCCACGCGTGAACAAGCCGAGGCCCTGATGGTGTGGCTGCTGGGCAGCGGCCAGATGGCGCGGCCGCGCGCGGCGGACGTGTGGTGAGTGAGTCCGTCAGGCTGCCTTGCGGACCGAGCTTCTGGCAGGGATGACGCACACGTCGCCGTCGCTGTTGGTCGCCGTCGTCAGGGCGATGCCGTACAGCGCGGCCAGCGCGGGCACGGCGCCGGCATCGCTGGCGATATCGGCGACCAGCTGGCCGGAGCGCACCAGCAGCAGCCGCTCGAAGCCCAGCAAGGCGTGATTGATGTCGTGCAGGATGGCGATGACGGCGTGGCCGCGCGCGGCGCAAAACTGCTGCAGGCTATCGAGCAAATCGAACTGCAGGCCGGGATCGAGCGCCGCCAGCGGTTCGTCGACGAGTATCAGTCCATCCTGTACGTCCCACATCTGCGCGAAGATGCGTGCCAGCTGCACCCTGGCCTGTTCGCCGCCGGACAGGGTGTCCAAACGACGGCCCAGCAGATGCGCGACATGCGCCAGGGTGGCCGCCTCCTGCACGATCTGCTCCAGTTGCGGGTCGACCAGCCGCGCCACCCGCCCCAGGCCGATCACCAGCGCGCACTGCAGTCCGAAGGCCACGCTCGATGCCTGTGGCAGGACGGCGCGCCGCAGGGCCAGTTCGGCCACCGGCCACTGCGCCAGCGACCGGCCGGCAAATACCACCTTGCCCGCCTGCGGATGCAGTTCGCGCGCCATCAGTTTGAGCAGGGTCGACTTGCCCGCGCCGCTGGGGCCAAGCATGGCGATGCGTTCGCCCGGACGCACCTGCACGTTGAAGGGGCCGAAATACTGCTGGCCCAACTTGGTGGTGGCGAAGGAGAGTTCCAGCAAGGGTGTCATGTTCATCTCTAGGCGGTGGCGTGGCGAAAACGCCGCAACAGCATCAGGAAGAAGGGTCCGCCCAGCAAGGCCGTGAAGATACCGACGGGGACTTCCGCCGGGATGGCGACCGTGCGCGCCAGGGTGTCGGCCAACAGCAGCAGCAAGCCGCCCATCAGCATCGCCAGCGGCAGCACGCGGCGCTGATCGGCCCCCAGCCAGGTGCGCACCAGGTGCGGCGCGATCAGGCCGATGAAGCCGATGCCGCCGCACCAGGCGACGGCAAAGCCCGTCAACACGGCCACCAGCACGATCACCTGCGTGCGCAGCCGGCCCACGTCGATGCCCACGTGCAACGCTTGCGCCTCGCCCAGCGCCAGCGCGTTCAATGAGCGCATCAGGAAACGCGTGGCCCACAACGCGCCGGCCAGCACCAGCAGCAAAGCCGCCACCTGGCGCCAACTGCCTGCCGACAGCGAACCGAGGGTCCAGAAGGTCAGGGTGCGTAACTGGTCGTCGCTGGCCAGGTAGATGCACAAGCCCATGACGGCCACCGTGATGGCGTTCAGCGCCACGCCCGTCAGCAGCAGGCCGACGATGGAGCCGGGCGTGGCCCAGCGGGCGACGCGGGCGAGCAGCACGCAAATGAGCATGGCGCCGGCGAACGCGGCCCCCGGCAGCAGCCACACGCGCAGCTCGGGCGCCACGTGCAGGCTGGCGGCGAAGACGATGGTGGCCGCCCCCGCGCAGGCGGCGCCGCTGCTCACGCCCAGCAGCCCCGGGTCGGCCAGCGGATTGCGAAACAGCCCTTGCGTGAGACCGCCTGCCAGCGCCAGCGCGGCGCCGATCAGGGCGGCGAACAGGGCGCGCGGCAAACGGATATGCCACAGCACATACGCGCCGCCGGACAGCGCCGCGTCGCCCGCTTGCCAAGGCGCCAGCCAGTCGGCCAGGGTCACGGGCACGGCGCCCGCCTGCACGGCGATGAGCAAGGCGCAAGCCAGTGCGGTGGCCAGCAGCCCGCCGGCGCCCCAGCGTGGCCAGCGCCACGGAGCGACGGACACCAGGGAAGCCACGTTCATGCGGCCATGGCTTTGGCGAAGGCGGCGTCCAATTCCGCCAGCGCCTGCGGCATGCGCGGGCCAAAGCCCAGCAGCAGCATGGCTTCAAGCGAGACGATGCGGTGCCTGCGCCCGGCCGGCGTCTGCGCCAGGCCTGGCAATTTCAGGATGCCGTCCACTCCGCCCGAGGCTTTCAAGCCCTGGTCCGTGACGAGCACGATATCGGGTCGCGCGGCGATCAAGGCTTCCGGCGTAAGGGGTTTGTAACCGGAAACTCCACCCTGTCCGCCCATCACATTGACGGCGCCCGCATACGCGAGCATGGCGTCGGCACCCGTCTCGCGCCCGCCCACCATCACCTGGTTCGGCGCATGCGCCAGGATGAAGAGCACGCGCACGGCTGATTGTACCGGTGATCGGCTGCGCTGGCGCACCCTGGCCAGGGCGCCGTCCCACTGCTGCTGCAAGACGTCCGCCAGACGCGCGGCAGGGTCGGGCCGGCCCGTGATCTGGCCCACCTGTTTCACGCGTTCAAGCAAGCCTTCGAATTTGTTATTCGCGTTCAGCACCGCCACCGGCACGCCCGCGTCGCGCACCTGGCGCAGCACCGCTTGCGGCCCCGCTTCCTCGGTGGCGATCAGCTGCGTGGGCGCCAGCGACAGCACGCCCTCGGCCGACAAGGTGCGCGCATAGCCCACCTGCGGCAGCTGTTGCGCCACGATCGGATACAGCGAGGTGGTATCGACGCCCACCAGCTCGCCCTGCGCCTCGAGCGCATAGACGATTTCCGTCAGGGCGCCACCCACGCTGACGATGCGCCGCGCCCTGACCATCGGCTTGCCGGCCTCGCTGACGGCGGCCAACACCTGCATCGGCGCAGCCAGCGCCAGGGCTCCCGCCCCCATTTTTTTCAGCGCGATGCGGCGCGCCACGCTGGCGGCGATCATGCGGCGCATAGTTCGCCCTCCTGCACCACGCGCTCGACGATGTGGCGCCATTCGCACAATTCATGCACGCCCGGCTTGCGTTCGCCGAAGAACATGACGATGGTGTCGCCCCTGGCGTCGAACAGTTCCACGGACGTCACCAAGCCATCGACGGTGGGCTTTCTGACCACCCAGGCGCTGGCGATATGGTCTTCGCGCAAATGCAGGTTGAAGCGCGTGTCGAGGACATTGATCCATGGCCCCATTACGGCGATCTTGTGCACGGGGCCAGAATGGATCTGGATCATGCCGGCATTGCCGACGAAGGCCATGATGGACACTTTTTCAAGGGCGGCGCTGTTGAGCAGGTCGAGCACGCAGGATTTGTCGAGCTGCTGCACGAAGCGTACCTCGGCCAGGCGCAGGCCCTGCAGGCGCGAGACCGAATATTTTTTCAGCACGGTGAAAAATTCATGCGTGTCGCGCAAGTCGGCCCAGGCGGCGCGAAAACCGGCCACATCGATCTGCGCATCGGGCAATTCCGCTGGCGGGGCCACCGGCGCCGTCACGGCGATGCCGGCCGCCTGGTTCGCGTCGGCAAAATGCCTCACCAGCGCGTCGTAGGCGGCAATGTCGCTTTGCGGCTTGAGGAAAATCTTGTGCACGGCATGGCCGGCCGCATCGAAAAATTGCAGGCTGCGCTGCACTTCGTGCTCGCCCCCTTTTTCGTTCACCTCGCGTACGGCAAAGCCATGCGCCCACTGGCGGTAAAACACGCGTAGGTCGATTTCGCCACCGAGCACCAGGCCGACATGGTTGTTGTGGCTGGCTTTTCGATAGACGCCCGTCTTTTCATGCACGCACGAGGCGTTGCGCGTCAACGCCATGACTTCGCCCAGCGGTTCCAGCGCGGCGATGATGGCGGGCCAGTCAGCCTGCAGGCGCTCGGCGCCCAGCAAGGCGCCATCGTCCAGCGACAAGCCGGCGTGCGCGGCAATCAGCTCGCCTTCGGCAATGCCCAGTTCCTCGGCGATGTCACGGTGGCGGGCTTTTTTCTCGCGGCGCAGGCGGGCAAATTCGCTGGCGACCAGCTGGGTATTGCAAATGGGGAACGTGCTCAACACGGTGTCTCCTTTCAAGGCGAACACTGGCTGGCATGGGCTGGCTGGTGGTGGGGGAATCTTGACGTCAATTATAAATGAGAATCATTCGCAATAAAGGCTTATTTATGTGAAAAAAATTACGCGAAAAAAAAGCGCCGCGACAGGAAACCCGTCGCGGCGCAAAGGAGACCGATCGGTATTGCCGATCAGTTCAGGAAAAAAGGTCAGGCGCTGGCCTGCACGGCCGGCATGGCTGCCGCCTTAGGCGCGGGGCGCTGCGCCAGCAAGACCACGGCGGCCAGCACCATGGCACCGCCCAGCAATTGCGTGCCGCTGACGGATTCTTTCAGCAAGGTCACGCCGAACGCCATCGTGATGACAGGTTCAAACGTGGAAATGATGGACGCCTTGGCCGCGCCGATTTGCGCCACGCCGGCAAAGAAGGCGGCAATGGCGATGGCCGTCGAGAACAGGGCGATGGCGCTGACGGCCAGCCAGCCCGTTGCCGTGCCCGGCAAGGACACACCTTGCCACAAGGCTATCGCGCTATTCGACAAGCCGGCCGTGCCCAGGATCACCACGCAAGCGGCCAATGGGTGAATATTCTCGCGGCTTTTTGACAGGCTGTTGCCAAACAGGATGTACACGGCGTACACGCCGGCGGCCATCAATGCCAGCGCGATACCGATGGGCTGGCCCTGCAGCCTGCCGCCCAGGGTGATGCCCATGCCGGCAATCGCCAGCGCCATCAGCACCAGCATGCGCCGGTCCAGCTTTTCCCAGCCCAGCGCCAGTGCCAATATCGTCACCACCACGGGATACACATACAGCAGCATGCCGCACAGGCCGCTGCTGGCATACAGCAGGGCATTGAAATAGCCTTGCGACTGGGCCGTATACATCAGACCCATCAACATGTAGCCGGCCAGCAGGCGGCCGCGCGGCAAACGCCAGCCGCCCAGCCACACAAGCGGCAGCAGCAACATGGCGGCGATGACGAAACGCAAGGCCAGCATGGTCGACGGGTTGACCCCGGACGCATATGCCGCCTTGGCAAACACCGCGGAACTGCCGAAACCGGCGGCCGACAGCAACACCAGCGCAACAGCGCGGCGATCAGACATGACTAACCTCTTCAAATAAATCGGGTAGAACGAAGAACAAGGCGGGCTGTCCGGAGCGCCTCTGCGGGCGATCTCGTTCCTGGCTTGGGATGCTTGCGCGAAAAATCCTGCATTAATCATATTGCGGGTCACTTCACGCATAGACGGCATCATATTCGCTTGCGCAAAATGAAACAAACCAATATTCTTCACGGATAGGCCAAATAATACTGAGGCTCAATTCTCTTGAAGAGTGCCATGTCACGTCCCTTGCCCCCACTCGCCGCCCTGCATGCCTTTGAAGCGGCTGCCCGCCATGAAGGCTTCCAGCGCGCGGGCGAAGAATTGCATGTTTCGGCCGGCGCCATCGGCCACCACGTGAAACAGTTGGAAGCGTGGCTGGGCGTCGTGCTCTTCCAGCGCCTGCCGCGAGGCGTGGTGCTCACCAGCGCCGGCCAGCGCTATGCGGCCTCGCTGGGGCCCATCCTCAACCAGCTGGCCGAGGTGTCCGAGCAAGCACGGCGCCAAGGCGATGACAAGGTGGTGACGGTAACGGCCACCAGCTCGCTCGTCTCGCGCTGGCTGATGCCGCGCCTGGGCCGGCTGCGCGACCGTTATCCGCAGATCGAATTGCGCGTGCTGGCCTCGATGCATCCGGTCGACCTGGCACGCGATGGCGTGGACGTGGCCATCCGCCTGGGGCCGGGCCGTTATCCGGGCTTGAAAGTCGATTTATTGATGGAAGAATGGTTTTCCGCCGTCTGCAGTCCCGGCTTTCGCGCCAACGCGGCCAGCCTGCGCCAGCCCGCCGACCTGCTGCGCTACCCGCTGCTGCACGACGAACCGGAAGTGCACCTGCCCGGCGAGATCGACTGGACGCGCTGGCTGCACAGCTGCAGCGTGCATTACAGCGGCAATAGCGGCAACAGCGGCGCGCGCTTTTCGCACACTTATCTATGCCTGGACGCGGCCGCCAGCGGCCAGGGCGTGGCCATCGCCGCCAGTCCCCTGATCGGCGACGATCTGCGCTCGGGCCGCCTGGTGCGCGTATTCGAACACGCCGTGCGCGGCCCCCACTGCTATTACCTGCTGCGCTCACCCCAGGCGGAAACGCGTCCCCTCGTGCACGCGTTCTGCGAATGGCTGATCGCCGAGGCGCGCGCCGACCAGGAAACCGTCTGGCCCAGCGTGGAGACAGCATGAGTCGGCGCGAACTGGCGCGCAGCGCCGAATACATAGTCCAGCATGAATATGAACAGGCCAGCGTGAAGGCGGCCGATGGCCGGCTAGCCAGCCTGGGTGAATTCTATGGCGATCCGGCCGTGGCTTTGATCGATATCAATGAGCAATGGTGCGCGGTGGCGGGCGAGGGATTGGTGCTGTGCCGGCTGGAACAGGCGTTCGGACAGTGTGCGGGATATTTCCGCCAGTCTGGCGAAACAGCCTGGATCACGGACTTACGGCAAACGGGACCGTTTGCGCTGGAATGGCAAGGCGAGGATGGCGCGTGGTCCGTCCTCGATTTCGAGCCGGCGGATGTGTCGGATTACACGCCAGGGCGCTAAGCCGACAACACCATTATAATTTAATGAAATTCTCGCGGTAGTATTTCAGCTCTTCAATCGATTCCAGGATGTCGGCCAGGGCCGTGTGTTTCTGGTGTTTCTTGAAACCGGTGGCGATTTCCGGCTTCCAGCGCTTGCACAGCTCTTTCAATGTCGATACATCAACATTGCGATAGTGGAAGAACGCTTCCAGCTTCGGCATGCCACGCACCATGAAGCGGCGGTCCTGGCCGATGGTATTGCCGCACATGGGCGATTTGCCTGCTGGTACGTATTTCTTCAGGAACGCGATCAATTCCGCTTCCGCCTGCGCTTCCGTCACCGTCGACGCTTTAACCTTGTCGATCAGGCCGGAGCGGCCATGCGTGCCCTTGTTCCAGGCATCCATCTTGTTCAGCGTTTCATCCGATTGATGGATCACAAACACGGGGCCTTCGGCCAGCAGGTTCAAATGCATATCCGTCACCACTACCGCCACCTCGATGATGCGGTCGGTATCGGGTTCCAGGCCCGTCATTTCCATGTCGACCCAGACCAGGTTCATCTCATTTGGACGTGCCGGAACAACGGATGCAGCGGTGGATGCGGAGGTGGGTGCAGAGGTGGCTGCAGTTAAGTCGGTCGCTTGTGACATAATTCTCTCTTGGCCTAATCAAACTAAATAATCGGCCATTTTCTCACAGGCACAGAATGTATTCACTCGCGTTTTCGATTTTGTTTGTATCCGTCCTCGTTTTGACCCTCGCCGTGCGCTTCTGGCTCGCTTCGCGGCAGATCCGCCACGTGCTGGCACACCGCGCCGCGGTCCCGCCCGAATTCGTGGAAAAGATCCCGCTGGCCGCGCATCAGAAGGCGGCCGACTACACGGTAGCCAAGACCAAGTTCGGCTTGCTGACCCTGTTGATCAACTATGCCGTGCTGATCGGTTTTACTTTGCTGGGCGGCTTGCAATGGCTGGCGTTGTACTTGCATGAATGGATGGGAGCGGGCTCGCCCATGCTGTACCAGATCGGCCTGATCGCCGCCTTTGCCGCCATTTCCGGCCTGATCGACCTGCCCTTCGAGTACTACCAGCAGTTCGTGCTGGAACAGCGCTTCGGCTTCAACATGATGAGCAAGGACTTGTTTTTCACGGACTTGCTCAAGAACATAGGCATCACGGCGGTGCTGGGACTGCCATTACTCTGGGTCATTCTTGTCTTGATGGCGAAAAGTGGCGACCTGTGGTGGTTCTACGCCTGGATCGTCTGGAGCGCATTCTCCTTGCTGATGATGATCATCTTCCCGAACTTTATTCAACCCCTGTTCAACAAATTCACGCCGCTGGCCGACGAATCCTTGAAAAGCCGCATCGAAGGCTTGATGCAGCGCGTCGGTTTCGCCTCGAAAGGCTTGTTCGTCATGGATGGCTCGAAGCGCAGCGCCCACGGCAATGCCTATTTCTCGGGTTTTGGCGCCAACAAGCGCATCGTCTTCTTCGACACCCTGCTGTCGCGCCTGGCGCCGCAGGAAATAGAAGCCGTGCTGGCGCATGAACTGGGCCATTTCAAGCTCAAGCACATCGTCAAGCGCATCGCCATGATGTTCGTCATCTCGCTGGGCTTTCTGGCGCTGCTGGGCTTCCTGAAGACGCAGCCATGGTTTTACGCGGGCCTGGGCGTCGATCCTGTCGCCCTGGCGCTGACGGGCCAGCCGACGGACGCGCTGGCACTGCTGCTGTTCATGCTGGTGTTGCCGGTCTTTACTTTCCTGCTGGGACCGTTGACCTCGCTCAGCTCACGCAAGCACGAATTCGAGGCCGACGCCTTTGCCGCCACGCACACGCAAGCGGACGACCTGGTCTCGGCGCTCGTCAAAATGTATGAAGACAATGCGTCGACCCTGACGCCCGACCCGCTGCACTCGGCCTTCTATGACTCGCATCCACCGGCCAGCGTGCGCATCCGCCACCTGAAAGGGGCTGCCACATGAATACGCCATCGACTTCGCAAAACCTGTCCCAACTGTCCTGCGCACCACGCCAGCAGGCGCTCGGCGACACTGACATCGCCATCCTGCACGCCTTGCTGCCCCAGTGGAGCTTGCAAAATGGCAAACTGTGCCGCGACTTCGGCTTCAAGAATTACTACCAGACCCTGGCGTTCGTGAACGCCCTGGCCTATATGACCCATACGCAAGACCACCATCCGGAGCTCATCATTACTTACCAAACCTGCGCCGTGCGCTACGACACGCACTCGGTCAACCAGGGCGCCGGCGGCCTGTCCGAAAACGACTTCATCTGCGCCGCCAAGGCAGACCTCATCTTCCAGAGCAGCCAGGTGACGCCATGAGCGAAGGCAAGTTGACGGGCGTCATCATCGCCGCCCACGGCCGCCATTACCTGGCCGACGTGGAAGGCGCCAAGCTGCAATGCGTGACGCGCGGCAAGAAAACCAATGTGGCCGTGGGCGACATCGTGCACCTGACGCGCACGTCCAACGACCAGGCCGTCATCGACCGCATCGAGGAACGCAAGACCCTGCTGTACCGCTCGGACCAGTATAAATCGAAGCTGCTGGCGGCCAATTTGACGCAGCTGTTCATCGTCGTGGCGACGGAACCGGGCTTCGCCGACGACCTGATTTCGCGCTCGCTGGTGGCGGCCGACGCGGCCGGCATCGAAGCGCGCATCATCCTCAACAAGACGGACGTGACCGCCTCGCTGGAGCGCGCCCGCGAACGCCTGCTGCCGTATTCCTCGATGGGTTATCCCGTCGATGAAGTGTCGGCGCGCGCCGAGCCGGAACACGCCGTGGCCACCCTGGCGCCGCTGCTGGCGGGCCAGTCGTCGATCCTGATCGGTCAGTCGGGCATGGGCAAGTCGTCGCTGATCAACCTGCTGGTGCCGGACGCCGACATCGCCGTGCGCGAAATCTCGGCCGCACTCGACACGGGCAAGCACACGACGACTTTTACGCGCCTGTACAAACTCGACGAACTGGGCGCGAACAGCTCCATTATCGATTCGCCCGGCTTCCAGGAATTCGGCCTGTACCATCTGAGCGAAGGCATGCTGGAGCGCGCCTTCCGCGAATTCCAGCCCTACCTGGGCGGCTGCAAGTTTTATAACTGCCGCCACCTGATCGAGCCGCAATGTGCCATCCTGCAAGCCATGTCTGAAGGCAAGATCGCCAAGATGCGCCATACCCTGTATGGCCAGTTGCTGCACGAATCGGCGCAAACGCTGTATTGAAAAATCTTTCTTTCATTCAGATATAGCACCGAAAGACAAGCGGCAGACGAAATTTAATTTCGCTGCCGAGCTTGCATTCCGACTTTAATCCCAAAACCGTTCATCTGCCGTTTTATGCACTTCGTCGCGTAAAACCTGTATTCCATCGCCTGTCGCTGGCGATGGCCAGGCGCGTTTGCTAACTTGACACCAGTCCCTGCCGGAAACCTGCCAGCGACCACACGATCTAACGCTAACCAATCCTGTCATCCTGATCGAAGGTGAATGCCATGCATACCAAACGCTTCCTCCCCCTCCCCATCCTCCTTGCCCTCTTCGCGCTTGCCGGCGGCACCGCCCAGGCCCAGACTGCCATTGCACCGCACAGCACAGACAGCGTGCGCGTCACCTCTGGCGCCTACTATCACGTCACGGCACAGCAAGCCTTCGACATCGAACAGCAATACCGCCTATCGAATGGACAACGCCTGGAAGTCCACCAGCAGGAGAACCATTTTTTTGGCCGCCTGATCGATGACCGCGAATGGCAGGAAAAACCCAGCGTGGAAATCTACCCCACCGGTCCCGGCCAATTTATCACCAAACGGGGCTCGACTTTCGTCTTCAGCAATGAGGGCGGACATGTGGTAATCGATGACGCCCAGTTCCTGCCCGGCTTGCGCATGCCTGCCGACATGCGCAACGCCAGCACCGTGAACGGCAGCGCCAGCATCCGCCTGGTGTCGCGCTAATCGCCGTCCCACCAAAGAGCGCCGGGGGCAAATGCCCCCCGCCTGTGGCGCCATGCCGGATGAATAATTCTGACCGGCGCACTGAACAATTCCCCTGAATGCAGCTTACAATGCGATGACGCATGGCCTGTGCGGTCGCAGGCTGGCGCCACTGTTTGCGGGGGAGAATGCTTGAATGAAAATGTTCGCGCTCGAACATGAGGTAGCGCAGTGGGAAAGCGCATTGCTGCCGTTGCGCGGCGCCGGGCGCGTACCGTTGCTGCTGTTGCTGTCCTGGCATTTGCGCCAGCGTGATTGCACCAGAGCAATTCAGCTGAGCGAGGAAGCGCATCTGCTGCTGCCGCTGGCCGGCCTGGAAGCGGCAGCACTGGAACAGGCGCGCGCACGTTTGCAACTGGTGCAGGCGGAACTGGCCTGGCTGCAGGGTGCGCTCGACTCCGCGGAAAGCCTGGCCATGGCGGCGCACGCCATCGTGTGCGCGTACGGCGACGGCGCCGGCTGCGCCGACGCCCACTGGCTGCTGTCGTCGATTGCCGTCGACCGGGGCGACCATGCGCGTTGCGATGCCGAGCTGCTGGCCGCGGCGGAGCAAGCGCGCGGCGCCGGCGACGCGATGCGCGCCAGCCTGGCCGACGCGGCCATGGCGCGCTGGGCCGTCTTGCGCGATGCGCCAGCCGCCCAGGCGCGCTGGGGCAAGCACTTCCAGACCGACAGCGCCAGCGGCAAGCTGCCCGCGCCGCTGGCCACCTGGGTGCATGACTTTCGCGGCTTGCTGGCGCACACCTCGCGCGACCTGGGCACGGCCGCCGGCCACTACATGCAAAGCTATGAAGCGGCGCTGGAAAGCGGCCAGCTGCGCGGCGCCATCACGGCCGCGATCAATATCGGCGACTGTTTCGCCAGCCTCAACGACAACGAATCCGCCCTCGAATGGATGCAGTGCGCGCTGGACCTGGCGCGCCCCACCGGCTGGCCGCGCAGCATCGGCGCCTGCCAGACGCATACGGCTGAAACCATGCGCAAGCTGGGACGCCTGGCCGATGCCGAAGACTTGCTGCGCGAAGCCCTGCACATCCTGGCCCCCGTGGCGGGTGCGCGCACCTATGCCAACGCGCTGTTCCACCTGGGCGAACTGAGCCTGGACAAGGGCGATTACGACACGGCGCTCGATGCCTTCAGCCGCCTGGCGCAGCGCGCCGAAGCGCTGGGCCAGGCCGATTTCCGCAGCATGGCGCAGCGCGGCAGCGCCCACGCGCTCTCCTACCTGGACCGCCCGGACGAGGCGCTGCAGGCGGCCGAGCGGGCTTGCCAGCTGGCCACCGCGCGGGGCGACGCCATGCACCAGGTGGCGGCGTTGCGCGTCTTGTCCATGCTGCATGCACGCCACGAGCTGCCGCCGCCAGCAGGCATGCTGGAACGCAATCCGTCCCTGCATTTCCTGCACCAGGCGCTGCAGGTAGCCGCTTCCATCGAAGGCTATTCGCCGCCCGGCGAACTGCTCGATGCGTTGGCGCGCGAATACGCGCATGCGGGCGACTATGCGCGCGCCTACGATATTGCCCTCGACGCAGGCATGGCGCGCGAAAAAAGCCACACCCAGCAAGCGAGCAACCGCGCCACAGCCATGCAGGTCTACCACCAGACGGAACATGCGCGCTCGGAAGGCTATCACCACCGCGAACTGGCCGCCTCCGAAGCGCGCCGCGCCGAAGTGCTGCAACAAACCAGCGACACCCTGGAACGGCTGTCGGCCATCGGCCAGGAAATCACCACCCACCTCGACGCCAGTGCCGTGTTCCAGGTGCTCGACCGCCATGTGCATGCCTTGCTGCCAGTCAACACCTTCGCCGTCTACATGCTCGATGCGGCAGGCACGGCGCTGCGCCGCGCGCATGGCATGGAAGCGGGCCGGCCCCTGTCCGACAACGCCATTCCTCTGAGCAATCCACGCGCTTACTCCGTGCGCTGCCTGCTGGGCCGGCGCGAAGTGTATATCGACCAGGTGCCGCCCAAGCGCCACGCCTACACCGTGCCGGGCACCCTGCATAACCAGAGCGTGCTGTACGTACCGCTGATGGTGGGCGAGCGCGTGCTGGGCGTGATGACGGTGCAGGCTTGCCATGCCCATGCCTACGGCGAGCGCGAGCGCCTTATCTTCCGCACCCTGTGCGCGTATGGCGCCATCGCGCTCGACAATGCCAACGCCTACCGGCAATTGCAAGATGCCCAGGCACAACTTGTGTCGCAGGAAAAACTGGCCGCCCTCGGCTCGCTGATGGCGGGCGTGGCGCATGAACTCAATACCCCCATCGGCAACAGCCTGTTGATCGCCAGCACCATGCAGCAAAAGACGGAAGACGTGGAGCGCCTGATGAACGGTCCCGGCCTGCGCCGCTCGGACCTGGCCGCCTACATCGAGGATGCGGGCAAGGCCTCGGCGCTGGTGATGCGCGGCCTGCATAGCGCGGCCGACCTGGTCAACAGCTTCAAGCAGGTGGCCGTTGACCGCACCACCGAACAGCGGCGCCAGTTTGACTTGCAACAGGTGAGCAATGAAATCATCGCCACCGTCATGAACCGCATCCGCAGCTCAGGCCATGGCATCGAGATGGACATCGATTTCGGCATCGCCATGGACAGCTATCCTGGCCCGTTCGGCCAGGTGATCACCAATCTGATCAACAACGTCCTGCTGCACGCGTTTACCACCGCGCCCAATGATGGCAGTGCCGGCACGGGCTGTATGCGCCTGTCGGCAACGCTCGATGGGGCGCGCGTGCAGGTCGTCTTCGCCGACAATGGCGGCGGCATCGCCGAACAGCATTTGTCGCGCATCTTCGACCCCTTCTTTACTACCAAGCTGGGCCAGGGCGGCAGCGGCTTGGGTTTGTCAATCAGCTACAACATCGTCACGGCCCTGCTGGGCGGCACCATCCAGGTGGCCAGCAGCCCCGCCGGTACGCGTTTCACGCTCGATCTGCCGCTGGTGGCGCCGCAGATCGATGCAAGCACCCCGGCCAACATCTATTGAGCCGGCAAGACCCTGGCTGGACGCGCCACTTGTCTACACAAGTACCCGTCCGGCCAGTCTTTCCAATCTAAAAGCAAAACCCTTATAATTGAATAGCTGAAGTCCCTGCCATTGCATGATTTATAACTTGGCAAACCGCATCGACCCGTGCGACAAACAGGCACGGGCACCGATCAACACAGCAGCGCGCCGGGCGAGGCAGTCATCAGACGAGATGTTGTACGCTGATGCAACCCGGCGGGAAAGGCACGCCGCCGGCGGCCTGCGCATCTTCAAGTGGTCATTATGTCGACAAAAAAACCGATCAAGCACTACCTCCAGTTCTCCGATTTCACATTGGAAGAGTATGAATATGTGATCGAACGCGCCCATCTGATCAAGCGCAAGTTCAAAAATTACGAAATCTACCATCCACTGATCGACCGCACCCTGGTGATGGTCTTTGAAAAGAACTCCACCCGCACGCGCTTGTCGTTCGAAGCCGGCATGCACCAGCTGGGCGGTGCCGCCATCTACCTGAACACGCGCGATTCCCAATTGGGCCGCGGTGAGCCGGTGGAAGACGCGGGCCAGGTCATGTCGCGCATGTGCGACATCATCATGGTGCGTACCTTCGGCCAGGAGATCATCGAGCGTTTCGCCGCCAACTCGCGCGTGCCGGTGATCAACGGCCTGACCAATGAACACCACCCGTGCCAGGTGTTTGCCGACATCTTCACCTACATCGAACACCGCGGCTCGATCGCCGGAAAGGTCGTTGCCTGGATCGGCGACGCCAACAACATGCTGTACTCGTGGCTGCAGGCGGCCGAAGTGTTCGGTTTCCACGTCAACGTGTCGACGCCGCAGGGCTACGACATCGACCTTTCGCAAGTCAAGACGCAGCGCTATACTTGCTTCGCCAACCCGTCCGACGCCTGCGAGGGCGCGCACCTGGTCAACACGGACGTGTGGACCAGCATGGGTTACGAAGCGGAAAACGCGGCCCGCATTGCCGCCTTCGACGGCTGGATCGTCGATGGCGCGAAGATGGCCCGCGCCGCGCCCGACGCGCTGTTCATGCACTGCCTGCCCGCCCACCGCGGCGAGGAAGTGGCCGCCGAAGTGATCGACGGCCCGCAATCGGTGGTGTGGGACGAAGCGGAAAACCGTCTGCACGTACAAAAAGCTTTAATCGAATACCTGTTACTCGGTAAAATCCAATAATTCGCCGGGTACTGCAACCATTCTGGCAGCATCGCAACACATACATCGACAACGACAACTGGAAGCAATATGAGCGACATTAAAAAAGTAGTCCTGGCCTATTCCGGCGGACTCGACACCTCCGTCATCCTGAAGTGGCTGCAAGATAACTACCAGTGTGAAATCGTCACCTTCACGGCCGACCTGGGCCAGGGCGAAGAACTGGAACCAGCGCGCGCCAAGGCCATCAAATTCGGCATCAAGCCGGAAAACATCCATATCGAAGACGTACGCGAAGAATTCGTGCGCGATTTCGTCTTCCCGATGTTCCGCGCCAACACCGTATATGAAGGCGAATACCTGCTGGGCACCTCGATCGCCCGTCCGCTGATCGCCAAGCGCCTGATCGAAATCGCCAACGCCACGGGCGCCGACGCCATCTCGCACGGCGCGACCGGCAAGGGCAACGACCAGGTGCGCTTCGAACTGGGCGCCTATGCCCTGAAGCCAGGCGTGAAAATCATCGCTCCATGGCGCGAGTGGGATCTGCTGTCGCGCGAAAAACTGCTGAAATACGCGGAAGACGCCGGCATCGACATCGACATGAAGCACAAGAACGGCGGCGCGCCGTACTCGATGGACGCCAACTTGCTGCACATCAGCTTTGAAGGCCGCCACCTGGAAAACCCCAGCGCCGAGGCGGAAGAAAGCATGTGGCGCTGGACCGTCAGCCCTGAAAAGGCGCCGGACGAAGCGCAATACCTGGACATCGAATACGAAAAAGGCGATATCGTCGCCATCAACGGCGTGCGCATGTCGCCCGCCACCGTGCTGGCCGAACTGAACAAGGTGGGCGGCAAGCATGGCGTGGGACGCCTGGACCTGGTGGAAAACCGCTACGTCGGCATGAAATCGCGCGGCTGCTATGAAACCCCGGGCGGCACCATCATGTTGAAAGCCCACCGCGCCATCGAATCGATCACCCTGGACCGCGAAGTGGCCCATCTGAAAGATGATTTGATGCCGCGCTACGCGTCGATGATCTACAACGGCTACTGGTGGGCGCCCGAGCGCGTTGCCCTGCAAACCCTGATCGACCATACGCAGGAAACCGTAAACGGCTGGGTACGCATCAAGCTGTACAAGGGCAATGTCATCGTCGTCTCGCGCGATTCGAAAACGGACTCGCTGTTCGACATGAACATCGCCACCTTCGACGAAGATGGCGGCGCCTACAACCAGGCCGATGCCGGCGGCTTCATCAAGCTGAACGCCTTGCGCATGCGCATCGCCGCCATCGCCCGCGAAAAGCGCGGCCAGAAGTAATTCGTGACAGGGAGGCACTGCTTCCCGCTCCAGCCCAAGCCGCCCACGGGCGGCTTTTTTTACGTCTGAAACGCACAAGTCAGCGATTTACGCCCCTGCGCGCGCCCAGATCACCCCCATTTTGCTGTCGGCATGGCAAAATGCTACAGTGCAATTATGCTGACTTCCCCGCTTCCGGAGCCCTCCCATGTTCAAAGACCTGAGTATCAAGAATAAACTGTACCTGGGCTTCGGCTCCATCGTGGCCATCATCCTGATTCTGCTGGGCGTGGCCTACAACAGCTTTTCGCGCCTGTCGGAAGCCAATGCATGGGACCGGCATACCATGGAAGTACTGATCGAGATCGACAAGATTCACAATTCCATTCTGCAAATCCAGGTGGAAACGCGCGGTTACATCCTGACCGGCAACGAAGCGTCGCTGAACCCGGAAACGGACGAGATGGCGGTGATGACGCAGCATATGCAAAAAGCCATCAGCATGACGACCGATAACAAGCCGCAGTCGGAACGCTTCCGCAAGATCGACCAGTTGACCACCACCTGGGTCAAGGAATGGATCACCCCCCTGATAGAGAGGCGCCGCGCGCTGGGCAATGCGCCTGGGGCCACGGAATCGGTGGCGCGCACCATGCCGCCGACTGGCTACCCGGCCGTCAAGCAAGCCAACAAGATGCTCGATGATGCGGCCGCCGAAGAAACCCGTTTGTTGGCCGAACGCACGGCCACTTCGATAAAATTGCAGGAAATCATGCTGCTGACCCTGGCCCTGGGCGGCTTGCTGTGCGTGGTGCTTGCACTGGGCATTTCCTACCTGCTGGGCCGTTCCATCCTCGGCCCGCTGAACAACCTGACGGATGCCGTCGGGCGCATCGCTGGGGGCGAGCAAAGCGCGCGCGCCGCCATCCTCTCGCGCGACGAGCTGGGCAAGGTGACGGAAGAGTTCAACCGCATGGCGCAAACCATCCAGGACAACCAGGCCAGTGAACTGGCCGCCACGAATAGCCTGCGGGCCAAGGTCGATTCCTTGCTGGAAGTGGTGTCGAAAGCGGCCTCGGGCGACCTGACGGGCAAGGTCGGCATCACGGGCAGCGACGCCATCGGCCAGCTGGGCAATGGCCTGGCGAAGATGTTCGAAAACCTGCGCAGCCTGCTCAACAATGTGCAAAAGGCCGGCATCCAGGTGACGACGTCCGCCACGGAAATCGCCGCCTCGGCACGTCAGCAGGAAGCCACGGGCATCGAACAGGCGCAAACCAGCGTGGAAATTCTCAGCACCACCAAGGAAATCTCGGCCAACACGAGCCAGTTGCTGAAAACCATGGAAGACGCCACCGCCGTGGCCGACTACACGACGAATGCGACAGCCGAAGCGCAAAACAACCTCAAGCGCATGGATTCCACCATGCAGCACATGGTCTCGGCCACAGATTCCATCAACGCCAAGCTGGCCGCCCTGTCGGAAAAAGCCAGCAATATCAATAGCGTACTGATCACCATCACCAAGGTGGCCGACCAGACCAATATCCTCTCGCTGAACGCCGCCATCGAGGCGGAAAAAGCGGGCGAGGCAGGCCGCGGCTTTTCCGTGGTGGCCACGGAAATTCGCCGCCTGGCCGACCAGACCTCCGTCTCCACCTGGGATATCGAGCAAATGCTCAAGGAAATGCAGTCGGCCGTCTCGGCCAGCGTGATGGGCATGGACAAATTCTCGGAGGAAATTCGCCGCAGCGTGGGCGAAGTGCGGCAAGTGGCCGAGCAGTTGTCGTCCGTGATGGACCAGGTGCAAAAGCTCACGCCGCAATTTGACGCCGTGCTGCAAGGCATGCAGTCGCAAGCGATAGGCGCGTCGCAAATCTCCGACACCATGATGCAGCTCAACGACGCCACCCAGCAAACGGTGGAATCCTTGAAAGCCACCAGCGAGGCGGTGCACCAGCTGCAATATGCGGCGGGCGACCTGCAGTCGAGCGTCTCGACCTTCGCCGTGAACATCTGATGCCATGAAAGTGCTGCTTTTTCACATCGGACGCGACCGCTATGGACTGCCCCTGGCCGGCATCGTGCGCGTGCTGCCGCTGCTGGAACTGAAGCAGTTACCTCTCACGCCAGACTATGTGGCCGGCCTGATGGACTTGCACGGCACGCCCGTGCCCGTGATCGACCTGTCGCGCCTGGCCGGGCTGCCAGCCGCCGCCGCGCAGTTCGACACGCGCATCGTCATCGTCGACTACCGCACAGCCGGCGGCGCCACGCATGCACTGGGGCTGCTCGCCTCGCAGGTGCGCGGCATCGCCGACATCGACCTGCAGCAGCTTGAAGACAGCGGCGTGGCGACGGCGCCCTTCCTGGGCCAGGTGGCCAGCGACGCCGACGGCATCGTACAACTGGTCGAACTGCAACACCTGCTGACGCCCGACGTGCGCGCGCTGCTGTTTCAAGACGCGAGCGCAGCATGACGGCACAAGCTCTGCTGCGCCGCGCGACCGGCCTGTCCGTCTCCAAAGCCGTGGCCGAGCGGGCCGTCGGCCAACGCATGGAGCAGACTGGCTTTACCGATAGTGCAGCCTATCTGCAGGCGCTCACGGCGGCCGAAATGACGCAGCTGATCGAACTGGTGGTGGTGCCGGAATCGTGGCTGTTCCGCGACCCGCAGGCGTTCTACGCCACCGTCGAACTGGTGCAGGAACGCTGGGCGCGAGGGCGCGCCACGCGCATCTTGTCGATCCCGTGCGCGGGCGGCGAGGAACCGTATTCGATGGCCATGGCGCTACGCGACGGCGGTGTGCCGAAACAGGCGTTCAACATCGACGCGTATGACCTGAGCCCCGGCTGCATCGAGCGGGCGCAGGCCGGCATCTATGGCCGCAACGCCTTCCGCGCGCAGGACGTGGCCTTCCGCGAACGCTATTTCACGCACGTGGCCGACGACGCCTACCGCATCATCGACGCCTTGCGCGAACAGGTGACTTTCAGGCAGGGCAATTTGCTGCAGTTCGATACCGCCACCTTCAGCCGCCACTACGACGTCATCTTTTGCCGCAACCTGCTGATTTACTTCGACAAGCCGACCACGCGCGCTGCTATCGATAACCTGTCCGCCCTGCTGGCCGACGACGGCATGCTGCTGGCCGGCTATGCGGAAGTGCCCTCGTTCTGCCAGAACGGCTTTGCGACGCTGCAGTTCCGCCAGGCCTTTGCCCTGAAAAAGGAAACGGCGGCGCCGGCCGGCACCGTGCAAGTGGCACTGTTGCCGGCCTTGCGCACCTTGCGCAGCGTGCCGCCCGCGCCAAGGCGCACTGCCGCTCCAGCCACTCCCATTGCGCCGGCCACATTGCGCACGCGTCCCGTGTCCGTGCCAGCGCCACCGCCAGCGCCGGCCGCGCAAGCCGATTTGCTGGCCGAGGCGCGCCTGCTGGCCGACCGCGGCCAGTTGCGCGAAGCCGGTGAAAAATGCCACGCCCACCTGGCCCGCGTGCCCGAGGCGGCGGAAGCGTATTTCATGCTGGGCATCATCAATGAACTGGCCGGCAAGATGGACCTGGCCGACGATTACTGGCGCCGCTGCATCTACCTGCAGCCGGACCATTACGAGGCGCTGTGCCACCTCTCGCTGCTGGCCGAACGCAATGGCAACCACACGGCCGCCGCCACCCTGAAGGCGCGCGCGGCGCGCATCTACCAGCGCCGCCAGGCGTCCAACTAAGGGGTACGCATGACATCCATCATCGGCAGCGAGACCCCGGAATCGATCAACGACTGCTGGAACCATATCGGCGTGGTCGGCGACCAGAGCTGCCCCAAGCTGCCAGCCAACGTGCATTGCCGTAACTGCGACGTATATGCGGGCGCCGCCCAGCGCAACCTGCAGCGCCCCGTGGACGAACACTACCAGCGCGACTGGGCCAGCCACTTCCGCCAGATCGATGCGGGCGGCGAAGTGCGCGAAAGCTCGGCGCTGGTGTTTCGCATCGGCCGCGAATGGCTGGCGCTGCCCACGCGCGTGTTCGACTCCGTCGCGCCGCAGGCCAAGCCGCATGCGCTGCCGCACCGCAGTGGGCGCGGCCTGTCGGGCATCGTGAATATCGGCGGCAAGTTGTATCCATGCATGTCGCTGGCCAGTTTGCTGGGCATCGACGAACAGGGCGCGCCACCGGCCAGGGGTCGCCACACCTTTGCGCGTCTGCTGCTGATGCGCTGGGAAGAGCAAGCTTACGCCCTGCCCGTGGCCGACCTGCACGGCATCGTGCGCTATGCGTCGGGCAGCCTGCAAACGCCGGCGGCCACCATCAACAAAGGCCTGTCGCGCTATCTGTCGGGCGTCATCACCGAGGGCGACATGCGCATCGGCTGCCTCGACACGGCGCTGATCGGCTTTCAACTTGCGAGACTTTTACGATGAGCCAGGACCAGCACGGCGATCTGAGCGCCTTTTCCATGCTGGACCTGTTCCGCATGGAGGCGGACAGCCAGACCCAGATTCTCACCGATGGCTTGCTGGCCATGGAGCGCTATGCGGGCGACGCGGCCGCCGTCGAAGCGATGATGCGCGCGGCGCACTCGATCAAGGGCGCCGCCGCCATCGTCGGCCTGCAGGTGGTGGTGCAGTTGGCGCACGGCATGGAAGACAGCTTTGTCGCCGCACAGCATGGCCGCTTGAAACTCACGCCGGAGCGGGTCGACGTGCTGCTGTCGGGCGTCGACCTGATCGTGCAGCTGTCGCGCCTGGACGACGCGGGCGCCGAAGCGTGGCTGGCCGCGAATGCGGCGCAGATCGACCAGACCCTGAACGCCATCGCCGGCATCGCCGACCTGCCCGAACTGCCGGCCCTGCCCTCGCTGCCTTCGCCCGTGCCGACGCCGACGCCGCCAGCAACGCCCTTACCACCTACCCCCGCCGAACTGCAAGCGCGCGTGGCCAGCGGCCTGGCGGGCGAGGAAGTGGAGTCGGCGGCCGCGCCCGCGCCGCGTGCCGGCGCGCCAGCCAAGGCCCAGGCGCAGAATTTCGACAAACTGCTGTCGCTGGCCAGCGAGTCACGCATCAATGCGCACCAGATGCACCCGTTCATCGGCGCCCTGCAGCGCTTCAAGCGCAACCAGAGCAGCCTGTTTTCCGCCGTCGAACACCTGCACGAAGCCATTGCCCGCTCGGGCGACGCGGGCCTGATGGAAAAGTCGCTGCTGGCGCTGCAAAAGACGCAGCCCCTGAAGCAGTTCATGCTCGAACACATCGCCGACATCGAAACCTATGAACGACGCTTGCTGGCCGTCTCGCAGGGCATGGTCGACGAAGTGCGGGCGCTGCGCATGCGCCCTTTCCGCGACGGCATCCACGCGTTTCCCCGCATGGTGCGCGACCTGGCGCGCAGCCTGGGCAAGGAAGTACAGCTGGAAATCGACGGCGAAGACACCCTGGTCGACCGCGACATCCTGGCGAAGATCGAAAGCCCGCTGAACCACATGCTGAGGAACGCCATCGACCATGGCATGGAAGGCCCGTACGAGCGCATCGACGCGGGCAAGGAAGCGCTGGGCACGATACGCATGGAAGCGCGCCACCGCGCCGGCATGCTGAGCATCGAGATCAGCGACGACGGGCGCGGCGTCGACCTGGAAAAAATCCGCCAGTCCGTCATCGAGCGCAAGATGGCCAGCCCCGCCATGGCGGCCGCGCTGTCGCCGGGCGAGCTACTGGAATTTCTGTTCCTGCCCGCCTTCAGCCTGAAAGCCACGGCCAACCAGTTGTCCGGACGCGGCGTGGGCCTCGACATCGTGCACGAAACGATACGCCAGCAAAACGGTACGGTGCGCCTGGAGTCGGAGCCGGGCCGCGGTTTTCGCGCCCTGATCACCCTGCCGCTGACGCAGTCGATCGTGCGCGCGCTGGTGATCGACGTGCACGGCGAAGCCTACGCCATCCCCATCGTCAAGGTGGAAAGCGTGGTGCGCGTGCCGCAAGCGGCTATCCATACGCTGGAAAACAAGCAGTTCTTCGAACTCAAGGGCGAGCATCTGGGCCTGGTATCGGCGGTGCAGGTGCTGGAGCTGGGCGAAGCGGCCAACCAGGCCGAGGACTTGCCGGTGGTGGTGATCGGGCGCGGCAAGCAAAGCTATGCGCTAGTGGTCGACGCCATCCGCGGCGAGCAAAGCCTGGCCGTGCAGGCCATCGATCCGATTTTCGGCAAGATGCGCGACATTTCCGCCGCCGCCCTGCTAGATGATGGCGAGCCGGTGCTGATCCTCGACGTGCCCGATTTGCTGCTCTCGATCGACAAGCTGTTGCACGAAGGCGGCCTGCACCAGCTGGCGCAGGCCGGCCACACTGAGCGCCGCAAGGCCAAGCGCATCCTCGTCGTCGACGATTCGCTGACGGTGCGCGAAATGGAGCGCAAGCTGCTGCTGGCGCGCGGTTTCGACGTCGACGTGGCCATCGACGGCATCGACGGCTGGAACGTGGTGCGCAGCGGCGAGTACGACCTGGTAATTACCGACGTGGACATGCCACGCATGGATGGCATCGAACTGGTGTCGCTGATCAAGAAGGACCTGCACCTGCACAAGCTGCCGGTGATGATCGTGTCGTACAAGGACCGCCCGGAAGACCGCGCGCGCGGCCTGTCCGCCGGCGCCGACTATTATCTGACCAAAGGCAGCTTCCACGACGAGACCTTGCTCGACGCGGTGGCGGACCTGATAGGAGATGCCCGCTTATGAGTCGTAGTTCATGAAAATTGCCATTGCCAACGATGTCGCCATGGCCGCCGAAGCCCTGCGCCGGGTGGTCGCCAGCACGCAGGAACACCAGGTGCTGTGGATTGCCCGCACGGGACTCGAAGCGGTGCGCATGTGCGAGGGCAACCGCCCCGACCTGATCCTGATGGATCTGAACATGCCGGAGATGGATGGCGTCGAGGCGACGCGCCTGATCATGGAGCAAAGCCCGTGCGCCATCCTGGTGGTCACGGGACGCCCGCAAGACAATGTCAACCAGGTCTTCCGCGCGCTGGGCGCCGGCGCGCTCGACGTCACGGCCACCCCCGTGCTGCAGGGGCAAGTGGGGGGCGACAGCGAGTTGCTGGCCAAGATCAAGACCATCGGCAAGCTGATACGCCACAGCGCCGAAACGCCGTCGCCGCGCCTGGTGCAAGCCAACGGCGAACGCAGCGACGGCCAGGTCACCACCCTGGTGGCCATCGGCGCCTCGACGGGCGGACCGTCGGCGGTAGCCAAGGTGCTGTCCGGCTGGAGCGCGCCGCCCGGCTGCGCCATCGTGGTGGTGCAGCATATCGATGAAACCTTTGCCTCGCATTTTGCCAAATGGCTGGACGATCAATTGGACATGCCGGTGCGCGTGATCGCCGAGGGCGACGAACTGGTGGCAGGCAGTGTGCTGGTCGCCAAGACTAATGATCACCTGCTGCTAGATCAAAATTATCGTTTGGGTTACGATGCAGCACCGCGCGACTATGTTTACCGTCCTTCGGTCGATGTCTTCTTTCATTGCGTGGCACAGCACTGGCGCGGCGATGCCATCGGCGTGTTGCTCACAGGCATGGGCCGCGATGGCGGCGACGGCTTGCTGGCCATGCGCCGCGCGGGCAAAACGACCATCGCGCAAGACCAGGCCAGCAGTGCCGTGTATGGCATGCCGCGCGCGGCGGCCGAACTCGAAGCGGCGCAGCAAATCTTGCCATTGGATAGAATAGGTGCCAGCCTGCGCAACCGCCTGGGCGCAAAACTCAACAATGGGTGGGAGTCCTCCCCTAACATCTGAAAAGAATGCAATGCCAGAATTTTCCTCCAGTTTCACCCTGCATGAGCCCGCATTGACCGAATTCAAGGTCAGCGTGCTGCTGGTGGACGACCAGTTGATCATTGCTGAGGCAATCCGGCGCATGCTGAGCGACCAGCAGGATATCGAGTTTCATTACGTGACCGACGCCACGCAAGCGCTGGACACGGCGCTGCGCTTGCAACCGACCGTCATCCTGCAAGACCTGGTGCTGCCGGGCATCGACGGCTTCGCGCTGATCCAGCTGTACCGCGAAAACGAGGCGCTGGCGCATGTGCCCGTCATAGTGCTGTCGGCCAAGGATGACCCGAAATTGAAGGCCCACAGCTTTACCGTCGGCGCTAACGATTATGTGGTGAAACTGCCGGACCGCCTGGAGTTGCTGGCGCGCATACGCTACCATTCGGCGGCCCACATCAGCCGTCTGCAACGCGACCAGGCATTTCGTTTCCTGCGCGAAAGCCAAAAAAATCTGGCCGACGCGAATATTGAATTGCAGAAATTGGCCGCCCTCGATGGCTTGACGGGCATCGCCAACCGCCGCCGCTTCGATGAAACCCTGCAATTCGAATGGCAGCGGGGCCAGCGCGACAAGGCGCCACTGAGCCTGCTATTTTGCGATATCGACCATTTTAAAAGCTATAACGATCACTTTGGCCACCTGGCGGGTGACCTGTGCCTCAAAAAAGTCGCCGCCGTGCTGACGGAACATTTGAAGCGCCCGGCCGACCTGGCGGCCCGCTATGGGGGCGAGGAATTCGCACTGATCCTGCCCGAAACGGAGGCCGCAGGGGCCTTGCTGATCGCCGAAGCGTGCCGGCGCCACTTGGAGGGCTTGCAGATCGAGAACCCGGCGGCAAACACGGGCATCGTCACCATCTCGATCGGCGTGGCCACCATCGTGCCCTCGCCGGACTCGACGGTTGAGCAACTGATCAACCGCGCCGACCAGGCCCTGTATGCGGCCAAGCGCGGCGGACGCAACAGCGTGCTGAGCGCTGATGACGTCGAGGACTGATTTTTAACTGAAGGAAAGTGAAGCATGAGCACACAACTGGACAATGTCAGCGTCGTCAAAAAATCGAATCTCTATTTTGACGGCAAGTGCGTCTCGCACAACGTCATCCTGGCCGATGGCACGAAGAAAAGCGTGGGCGTGATTTTCCCTTCATCCCTGCGCTTCAACACGGGCGCACCGGAAACGATGGAAATCGTCGGCGGCCTGTGCAAGGTACGCCTCGCCGACGCGACAGAATGGAGCAGCTACGGCGCGGGCCAGGAATTCAAGGTGCCGGGCAATAGCCATTTTGATATCGAAACAACTGAAACCGTGGATTACGTCTGTCATTTTGCCTGATTAAACGAACACAGGCTCGGGTGACAGGCGCACGCCATACTTCGCCTCTACATCATCTTGTATCGCTTCTGCCAGCCGGGTAATGTCCGCGCCACGAGCGCCGCCATTATTCACCAGAACCAGTGCCTGCTTGGGATACACTCCCGCGGGCCCCAGGTTTTTTCCCTTCCAGCCACACTGATCGATCAGCCAGCCGGCCGCCAGCTTTTCCGTGCCATCGGCTTGCGCATGGTGTACCAGCGTGGGGAAACGTTCCAGCAAGGCAAGACACTGCTCTCGTGACACCACGGGATTCTTGAAGAAACTACCCGCATTGCCGATCACGGCCGGGTCGGGCAATTTACGCCGGCGTATTGCCATCACCGTGTCAGCCACCTGTTGCGGCGTCGGCTCGACAAGATTGCGCTCGGCCACGGCCTGCGCCAGTTCCGCGTAACGCAAATTCGGCTGCCACTCGGCCGGCAAAGCAAACGTCACTTCCAGCACGATCAGCTCGCGTCCGTCTGCATGCTTGAAGATGCTGTCACGGTAAGCGAAACGGCAAGCATCACGATCCATGTCGAAGACGATGCCGCTGGCGCTATGCATGACGCTCACGCTATGCAGATAATCCTTGATTTCAACGCCATACGCACCAATATTCTGGATAGGCGCGGCGCCTACAGTACCGGGAATCAACGACAGGTTTTCCAGTCCGCCCACGCCTTGCGCCAGCGTCCACTGCACGAAGTCGTGCCAGTTTTCGCCGGCCGCGGCCGTGACGAGTATCGTTTCGAAATCCGCCTGCGCCAGGCGCATGCCGCGCGTGGCCATGTGCAGCACGGCGCCGGGAAAGTCGCCTGTAAGCACGATGTTGCTGCCGCCGCCCAGTATCAGGCGCGGCATGGCGGAGAGAAAGGGATCTTGCAGCGCGGCCTGCAATTCGGCTTGCGAAGTGATGCGTACGTAGGCGGCCGCGTTGGCCGTGATGCCGAAGGTATTCAGGCGCTGGAGGGAGTAATTGTGTTCGATGGTGAGCTCTGCAAACAAGGGATAACGATTATTTTGCTCGATTATAGAGTGAAACCGACAAAAAACCAGCGCAAGACAAGGGCAGGCCGTCCGTTGTCCGTTAAAATGTCGCATCTTTAACGAGGCTATGCCATTTTGCAAAGAATGCGCGCGCCCGGCGCGCTGCTAGCGCGCTCGCTCTAACACGAAAGGAACAGACCATGCCGTCATTTGATGTAGTCTCCGAAGCCGATATGATCGAAGTCAAGAATGCCGTCGAGCAATCCAACAAGGAAATCACGACACGTTTCGACTTCAAGGGCAGCGACGCCCGCGTCGAACACAAGGAAAACGAATTGACTGCGTTTGCGGATTCGGAATTCCAGCTCAGCCAGGTACGCGACGTACTGACCAACAAGTTGACCAAACGCAAGGTCGATGTGCGCTTCCTCGACGAAGGTGACATCAAGAAAATCGGCGGCGACAAGGTCAAGCAGATCATCAAGATCAAGAATGGCATCGAATCGGATGATGCCAAGAAAATCGTGCGTGTCATCAAGGACAGCAAGATGAAAGTACAAGCGAGCATCCAGGGCGAAGCCGTGCGCGTCACGGGCGCCAAACGCGACGACCTGCAAGCGGCCATGGTCATGCTGCGCAAGGACGTGCCCGACATGCCGCTGGAATTTAACAATTTCCGCGATTAATTTCGATGAAGCGTGCGATCCGGCACGCGCTTGCACCGGCATGGTGGCAAGCTGCCCCGGAGAGCCTGCCCGCTTGGGGTAGAATTGAAGCTGTGCACAGCTACATGTGCCCGCGCGCCTGACCGGCGGCGGGCTTGACCGTATATCTGGCTCAGTGATAACCACGGTAGTCTAAGGATAGCAATGAAACGTGTTGATGATTTCCGCCTGCGATTTGGCAAAAAAGAATATGTGCCCATCATGATAGGCGGAATGGGTGTGGATATTTCCACCTCGGAGCTGGCCCTGGAAGCGGCGCGGCTGAACGGTATCGGCCATATCTCCGATGCCATGGTGGAAGATGTGTCGGATCGTCGTTTCGACACCACCTTCGTCAAAGACAAGACGAAACTGTACAAGTTCAACATCAATAACAGCGACAAGGCCGTGGTGCAGTTCGACCTGGGCCGCCTGGCGGAAGCACAGCGCCTGCATATCGGCCGCACCATGGAAGCGAAAAAAGGCGATGGCTTGATTTTCGTCAATTGCATGGAAAAGCTGACCATGAACGGCCCCCGCGAAACCCTGCGCGTGCGCCTGAATGCGGCGCTGGACGCCGGCATCGACGGCATCACTCTGTCGGCCGGCTTGCACTTCGGCTCGTTTGCCTTGATGGCCGACCATCCGCGTTTCCGCGATGCCAAGCTGGGCATCATTGTCTCGTCCGTACGCGCCTTGCAGATTTTCCTGCGCAAGAACGCCAAGCTGGACCGCCTGCCCGACTTCATCATCGTCGAAGGTCCGCTGGCCGGCGGCCATCTGGGTTTCGGCATGGACTGGGCCAATTACGACCTGCACACGATCACGGCGGAACTGTTGGCCTATCTGAAAACGGAACAACTGGACATCCCGCTGATCGCCGCTGGCGGCATCTTCACGGGTAGCGATGCCGTCTCTTTCCTGGAAGCGGGCGCGGCTGGCGTGCAAGTGGCGACGCGCTTTACCGTCACCGAGGAATGTGGCTTGCCAAACAAGGTCAAGCAGGAGTACTACAAGGCATCGGAAGAAGACATCATCGTCAATGGCGTCTCGCCGACGGGCTATCCGATGCGCATGCTGAAGAACACGCCAGCCATCGGCGCCGGCATCCGTCCAGGCTGCGAATCGTATGGCTATCTGCTCGACGCGACGGGTAACTGCGCGTACATCAACTCGTACAACCGCGAAGTAGCTGCCCATCCGGAGCAAAAAACCGTCGTCGTGATGGACAAGACTTGCCTGTGCACCCACATGCGCAACTTCAACTGCTGGACCTGCGGCCATTACACGTATCGCCTGAAGGACACCACGCACAAGCTGGACAATGGCGAATACCAGATCCTGACGGCCGAACACGTCTTCAAAGACTACCAGTTCAGCGTCGACAACCAGATCGCCCTGCCGGAAAAAGAAGTCCAGGGCTGAATATTCTCAGCCTGAACTGAAAATGGCGCAGCCTGCGAAGGTTGCGCCATTTTTTATGCGTGGAGCATTTCCAGCAATACCCGCTCAATCACGTCGAACTTGGGCCGCCGCAACACCTCTTCTTGCAGGCAAGCTTGCTGCAAAGACTGCAAGACGGGCAAGGACGTTGCACCATGCGCGATCAGCTCGCCCAGCAGCACGCCAAAGGCGCGGGCCTCTATGCCCTGCAGCAAGTCTCCTTGCGGCGAGCCGGGCGCAAACATGGACGCCGCGCCAAAATCGCCCAGCAAGCAGGCGCCACCATCCGCATGCAGGATATTGTGGCCATACAAGTCACCATGTAGAATGCCACGCGCATGCAACTGGCACACGGCCGAGGCGATGCCATGGGCAATCGACAGCGCTTGCGGCGCGTCAAAGCGCGCGCCATCGGCATACACATCACGCGTGCATGAGGCCAGGCTCGGTGGCCCGGCCAGATTAGCGAAAGCAGCATCGATGAGCGGCATGACAAGACCAAGCGCGCCTTGCGGATGCCCGTCCAGGGTGCCCAGGATGGGAATCAGGCCCACGTGCGCACCCGCGCCGACACAGGCGGCCATTTCGCTGCGCGGCAAGCCGTCGCTGGTCATCGCCCCCTTGAACACTTTGACTGCGACATCATCGCGCCCATCCAGGCGGGCACGATATATCACGCCCGATGCACCCTCGCCCAGCTGCTGCGCCAATTCCAGGCGCTGCCATGCCACACCCGCCGCGCCGGCATCGGATAGAGCTGCCAGTTCGCGCACTTCCGTGAAGGGGTTGCCCGCGTACGCAAGCCAGCTCAGGCGCGGTAAAGACAGCAGGTAATCGGGCAGCGTCGTAAAACGGTTGGCGGCAATGCGCACCAGCTCCAGTTGACGGCAATCTGCCAGGGACGCGGGCAAGTGGCTCAGGCAATTGCCTGCCAGCATGAGTTTCTGCAGTTCACGGCACTTGCCGAGCTCATCGGGCAAGACTTCGATGGCATTGTCGGTCAGGGTCAGCCAGCGCAGCCTGGGCGGCAAGGCCGCGGCCGGCACCTGGCGTATCTGGTTCGCCTTGAAACCGATCATTTCCAGCGCATGACAGCAGCCAAGCACGGCCGGCAAGGTGGTGAACAAGTTATCGGAACAAAAAATGATGCGCAACTTGTGCAGGCGCGTCAAATCCTCGGGCAGGGAAGACAGCGCATTGCCGGACAAATCAAGGATTTCCAGGCTATCGGCCAGGTCGAAGATCTCGCGGGGGAAGTCGGTCAAGCCGCAGGACAGTGTCAGGCGGCGCACGCCGGCCAGTTGGCCAGCGCGTAATTGTTCTAGTGTATGCTCAGCAGACAAAATATCCCTTTCAAAAACCCGGTAATCGCTGGCATGGATAAAACCACCAGACGAAAAAAAACCCCACCATTACTGGCGGGGTTTTTCTCTACTACGAATAACAAGCCTGACGATAACCTACTTTCACACTGGTTGCAGCACTATCATCGGCGCAAAGTTGTTTCACGGTCCTGTTCGGGATGGGAAGGGGT
>NZ_JAFCWA010000019.1:0-92436 GCF_049897325.1 Janthinobacterium sp. DSP2-3-3
GCGATTGCTCACCACGGCGGTATCTCGAATACGATTGCGATCAATGTACTGGCCACCAGGCCGCAGCAGAAAAACGTAATCGGTGTCTTCGTTGGCCAGCGCCCGCTGGACCCGGAGGATCCGCCAGCAGCACTCAAGGGCATTATTGGTCTGGCTTTTATGGCTGAGAAGTACAAATTGATCACCCTGAACTCGGTTGGCGAAGGTCAGATCAATGTCTGCGGCGAAGGCGGCGATATCAAGGCCGGCGACTACATCACCACGTCCAGCATGCCTGGCAAGGGCATGCGCCAGGCGGACGATGTTTTACATTCCTACACGGTCGCCAAGGCGCGCGAGCCGATTTCATTCAACACGCCATCAGAAACCCGTTTGATCGCCTGCACCTACCACTGCGGATAGCCATGATAATTTCAACCCGATACATACCCGCAAGATTCGATGCCATGACCGTCTGGCCTCTCATCCTGGTACGGCCGGCCTCGCGTGGCGACAGCGCGCTGCTTTTGCACGAAATGGTGCATTACCGCGAGCAGCGCAATTGTGGCGTGTTGCCATGGCTGTTGCGTTACGCCATGTCGGCACGCTTCCGCCTGGGCGCCGAAGTGCGCGGCTACCGCGCACAACTGGCTGCCGGCGGTATTTCTCTGGAGCGTGCCGCCGCATTGCTCATGCGCTACGGCGTCGATATCACCTATGCGCAGGCGGTTGCTTTGCTCAAGGCATCCAAGGATTGAACCGATGACGAACCTGCGAATCATTTATGACAATGCCGCCGACCGTGCCGCGCTGACGGCATCGAGCCAGGCCGGCGCGCTGGGCGTGGTCAACCTGCAGCGCGAAGGAAAGCATGAGGTGCTGCGCTCGATAGGACTGGCCCTGAGCGTCACCGCCACCTGGCCCACGCCCGAGATCATCGGCGGCGTGGCCCTGCCATTTTGCAACCTGACGCCAACGGCGACGATCCGCGTGCACGGCTACGTCGAGCCAGGCGATGCTGTGCCCGATTTCGATACGGGCGCCGTGGCGGCATGCGAGTACGCCAGGCTGGGCATGTGGGACTGGGGCGCGCTGCAGCTGGGCGTGAACGCCTTCAGCTACGGCGGCGGCACGTATGCGCGCTGCTGGCTCCCGATGGTCAGCATCAAGAAGCTGATCATCGAACTGGCCGATCCGGACAACCCGGCCGGCTACATCGAGGCGGCGCGCCTGGTGATCGGCCCTTACTGGAGTCCGGAGCAAAACGCCTCGTATGGTGCCGGCGTCACGTCGGTCGACACCAGCACCCAGTACCGCAATGGCGCCGGCGGGCAAACAGTCGGACGTGGTGCGCTGTATCGCAAGCTCACGCTTGCGCTCGATCATATGACTCCGCTGGACCGAGCCGAGGTGTGGCGCATCGTGCGCGGCAACGGACTGTCGCGTCCGTTGCTGATCAGCCTGTATCCAGACAGTGACGACGGCGAGCTCGAACAGGCGCACCAGGTGTACGGCCGCATCGCCAGCAATTCCGCCATCACCACCCCGTACTACCAGGCATATGCCACCAACATCGAAATCGAGGAAATGTAATGGGCGACTTTTTTTACTATGGCCAGAAGGATACGATTCGGCGCCTGAATGAGCTGGCCGGGCGCGGCGCTGTGGTGGCATCGTATACGCCAGCGGTGGGGCGGTCGCCACTTGGCGGGCCGAATGGAAAGATCACGCCGGAGTGGCTTGATCCTGGGCTCCCCCTCAGAACGGATATTGCTTTCGGGGTAAGCACCACCGCCAAATACGGCTATAACTACGCGACTAATGGTGCTGGGATCACTCGCTGGATACTTATTGCTACGATTGGCGAGTCAAATGCGGGAGCAAATGCAAACCTACTTATTCGTGGTGTGTTTAATAATAGCTGGGCCGCATCTAGTTCAAGCCCCTTCACTATATTCATGGGTGTGCGCGAGGGGTTCTATGTGGACTGGCACATTGAAGGTCCAATAATTTGGCAATCTCGCATCATGGTCGTAAGACGTGCCGACGGAAAGCATGACGTTTATGCTTTTTTTGATAGTAGTGTTTTTTCAACTATGTCATTCGATTTGACTGGGATAAACACAACGACGTATGCATTGCCTGTTGAAACTAACTCGACACCAGCGGGAACGGTAGTATTTGATTCGGCGACAGGGCCGGGAAACCCAATCCACATTCCACCACGGTGGAGGGGCGCTTCAAACGCTGGCGGAAAGGGTCTTCTAGTTAATGAAATACTCTCGGTGGGCGATGGATCAATTACTACGTCGTCATTGGCCCCTGGCGGCCTCAATATGGCGGCTGGCCAGGAAAGGGATAGCTTACGAATTGGAGTTGGAGGAGTAGCGGGAACCACCTCCCCCGGCTGCTTCAGCTGGTTCACGTCTGCGGGCAATAATAATGGGGTATCCAACAACCTGTATAAAGATAGTTACAATATGACTCTCAGGGCATATGACACACAATCAAATTACTGGGGTGGCGATCTAATTACGGTGAAAGGAACTGGTATAGTGTTTGTGCCACTGTTAAAGGCAGGCAGTACTGACGCATCTACCTTGCGCCACAATATTAGTAGAGGCAATTCTCAGGGTAATGAAATTCTGTATGTCGGGAGAGATGGTGCCGTTGCTCCAAGCATAGCTGTTCTCGCAGCGGACGGTACTGGCGGGTGGAATAACTCAGGGAATGTACTCTACATTGGGAAGAATTCTTCATCGGGCAGGAGTGTATCTTCTGCTGGCACTGTTAATACCATGGGCAACGATTACGCCGAGTATATTTTCAAAAGCTCGATGTGCGGCATCGTAGCTGCTGGCCAGATTGTTGGCATCACCGCCGATAATAAAGTCACTGACATGTGGGCCGATGCCGTCATGTTCTCGATCAAATCGACCGCGCCCTCGTTCGTTGGTGGTGATTCCTGGGCCAACGACGTAGGAGCGCGCCCGCCTGCCCAGGCTGGAGCAACGCCGACCCAGCCCCTGCGCCGTGAAGACGTAGTCACGCAGCAGCCAGTTCCCGGCACTAATCCACCGGAATATGAGGACGTGGTACCGGAGGCAGGTGACACCAATGACGAGTGGGCAGAAAAGCAGGCCGCCTACACCGCCGCGCTGGCCGCCCACAGCATCGCCGTTCAGCAGGACGCCGAGGCCATGGCCACCTTCGACGCGGCGCTGGAAGTCGAGCGCCAGAAGGTCGACCGCATAGCCATCGCCGGCCGCGTGCCGGTCAACGTGCAAGGCGCCCAGCCAGGTGAATACATCGTGCCGGTGCAGGACGGTGCCGGAATCAAGGGTATTCCCGTCCGCAAGGCAGACCTCACGCATTCGCAGTACCTCGATGCCGTCGGCCGCGTGATTTCGATTGAGCCCGACGGCAGGGCCTATGTGATGGTCAAGGTCGTGTAGCACAGCAGCACTCCACCACAAACCCGCTTCGGCGGGTTTTTTCATTTCCAGCATCAGAAAAATACTGTCTCACCTTTCCCTAGAAATGAGACAGCCATGCTCGTAATGTCAGCGCTAGCTGCTGCTCTAGAGCAATCCACCCACATACTCAATCCGAAAGGCCAATATGGCTGAACCTGCAAGCAGCACCGTCGGCATCGCCATCGCCGCCGGCACCATCACCCTGACCGGGTCCATCCTGGGCGTGCAGTATGACGCGCTGCTGGCCGGCCTGGCCGGCGGCCTAGTCTCACTTTCCTACCTGCCACCCATGCGTGGACCGCAGATCGCCGGCAGCGTGATCGGCTCCTCGCTGATCGCCGGCTGGTTCGCGCCGGTGGCTAGCGTCACCGCAGCCAATTATTTCCCATTCCTGTCGAGCGCCGGCGAATCGGGTATCCGTATCGCCGCCGCAGCGGGCCTGGGCCTGTGCGCCCAGGTCATCATCCCGGCCGCATTCGCCTGGTTGCGCAAGAAAGGAGACGTGCCATGAACATTTTGTATTTGATCGACATGGCGGCGGCGGCCATCGTGCTGGCGCGAGGGCTGTTCGTCGAGCTCAATCACATGCGGCCTGGCACGGGCAGCCCTATCCGTATCACGTGGATCGCGCTCACGGCCGGTGCCGCCGCCGTGCTGCTGTTCGGCGTGACACCGGCCTGGCCCGAGGTGCTGCTCCATTGTGGCATCGCTGCGCTAGTCTGCGTCGACCGGCGCTCATCGTTCTGGAAGGGATCGTCATGCAACTGAGTAAAAATTTCTCACTGGCCGAACTGGTCGCCTCGCAGGTGGCCACCCGCAAGGGCATCGACAACACCCCTGCACCCGCCATCGTCGCCAACCTCACGCGCCTGGCCGTGCTGCTGGAGCAGGTGCGCGCGCTGGTGGGGGCGCCCATTGCCATTTCCAGCGGTTACCGCTCGCCCGCGCTGAACAAGGCCGTGGGAGGCGCGGGCAATAGCGCGCACGTGCAGGGCCTGGCCGCCGATATCAGCACGGCCAAGCTGACGCCCAAGGCGCTGGCCCTGCTGATCCGCCAAAGCGATATCGCCTTCGATCAGTTGATCTACGAGGGCACGTGGGTGCATATCGGCTTGTCGACGGGCGCGCCGCGTCGCCAGGTGCTGACGGCCAAGTTTGCTGGCGGCGGCATCATCTACGTGGCGGGCATCGTATGAGCGCGCTGGGCACGTTGGCGGCCGGCGCCGTCAGCGGCATCTGGAAGGCGGCGGCTATCGCGCTGGCTGCCATGCTGTTGCTGGTGGCCAGCTCCACTGGCACCTGCTGGTGGCTTGCCGCCAGCGACCGTGATGTGGCACGCGCGGCGCTGGTGCTGGAGCAGGGCGTCAGCGCGCAGCTGCGCAGCTCCATTGCCGAGCAAAACCGCGCCATCGATGGGATGGCCAAGGCAACCCTGGCGGCACAGGCGCGCGGCGCGGCGGCACAGGCGGCCGCCGCTGCCAAGGGCAAGAAGTATGACGCGGCCCTGGCGCAGGTCGCTGGCGCGCGCGCCAACACCTGCGACGAGGCTATGCCGGCCGTCAGGCTGCTGCTGGAGGGCGTGCGATGAGCATTCAGCTGTCAAGGAACGCTTTACAACTTATCTCTGTCATGCTGCTTGCCGGCTGCGCCAGCGCGCCGCCGGCTCCCGTGCGCGTCGAGATTCCAGTATTTACACCATGTGTAAAGGTGCAAATGCCGCGCCCGACCTACGAATTCGACAAGCTGGCGCCGACGGCAACGGATGGAGAGATCGTCCTGGCGTTGGCGCGAGACTGGCTGCGTGGTCGGAGGTATGAGAGCGAACTGGAGGCGGTTGTGGCAGGGTGCCGCTAGATTCCTACACCGTCGCCCCACGGATTGCCGTCACGCTAGCCACAACCGGCACGGAGTTGCAGTAGTTCGACCACACCTGCATCAGCAGGATGCGTTTCTCCAGTAGGTCGCCTCGGCGATACGCGGCCTCGACCTTATCCGGCAAGCTGTGCGCCAGCGCGTGTTCACACACCTCGCGCGGGAACGAGTTCGCAACCGATTCCGAGCACCAGTCGCGGAACGTCGACCGGAAGCCGTGCACGGTGATATCGTTCCGATCCATCCTGCGCAGCACTGCCGTCAGGCTCATATCGGATAGCGGCGTGGCCCTTTTACTCCCAGGGAAAACATGCTTTTCCACGCGCGGCATCTGCTTGAGCAGCGCGATCGCTTCGGCCGATAGTGGGATGCGGTGCTCCCGGCCGGCCTTCATCCGGACGGCCGGGATTGTCCACAGCGCGCAGTCCAAGTCGATTTCCTCCCATACCGCGCCTCGGACCTCGCCTGACCGAGCCGCAGTGAGGATCGCAAATTCCACGGCGCGCGCCGACATGCCGTCGCGCTGGCGCAGCTCTTTCATGAATCCGCCCACATCCTGCCACGGCAGGGCAGGGTGGTGCTTCACCCTCCCAAGCTTGCCGGGATCCGCCAGCAGGTTATCCAGGTGGCCGCGCCATCTTGCCGGATTTTCGCCAACGCGGTACTTGCTGACGGTCGCCCAGTCCAGAATGCTCTCGATACGGCCGCGCAACCTGGTGGCCGTCTCCGTCTTTTCCTGCCAGATGGGGCTCAGCACCTTGACGACCAGGCCGGTGTCGACGGCGGCCACGGGCAAGTCTCCGATAAAGGGCGCGGCGTAGGTCGCCAACGTGTTTTCCCACTGCTCCGCGTGCTTGACGTTTTTCCAGCTGCCACGGTGCGCGGCGATGTAGGCGCTGGAGCATTGGTTGAACGTGATTGCCCGAGCGCGATCCAGCGCATCGGTCAGCTTGTCGGCAGCACGCGTTTCCAGTGGGTCTTTCCCTTCCAGCAGCAGCGCCCGGCAATCCCGCGCCTTGCCACGCGCCTCGGCTAGGGTTACAGTGTGCACGGCGCCAAGGCCCATCTCGCGCTGCTTGCGCTCGCGCGTATAGCGGAAGATCCAGCTCTTGGTGCCTGTATTCGATACCTGCAAGTACAGGCCTGCACCATCGCCAAAATACCCAGGCGTTTTTGCCCGACTCACTGTCAATGCCGTCAATTTTTCAACCGTCCGCGCCATCTCCTACCCCCATTCCTACCCACACATAGAGTGCGGATTTTACCGTACTCAAGCGACGCCAAGCGGACTAATTGGAAAAAATAACGCATAAAATCAAGGGCGTAGAGGCATCAAGCGACGTTTTGCGAACATCACTTTGGCGGACACCGTCTCCGCCAGAATCAAATAAAAAAGCCTCCCCTGCGGGAGGCTTTTTTATTTGTCTGGACGGAACGGTGGGATTCGAAGGGTTGGGCCGTGCCGGCCCAACCCTCTCCGAATCGCCCAAGCACCGCGCTGCGCGCGGGCCGTTGGCCGCGCAGCGGCCAACGCCGTCCCCTCACATCAGGCACTAGCAGCCAGCGCCCCATCGGCCCCATCCCCCTCAGCCATAAATGCAACAAGTGACTTAGTGTGAGTATTGACTCTTTGTCATTATGGATAATAGCAATGTTACTAATTTAAAATAATTATATGCATGGCCAGCCATGCTTCCATTGCCGAGTCCAATCAAGGAGTTGTCATGTCCTATCGTCTTCCCCGCAGGCACGCGTTGCTGTGCCTGGCCGCCATGCCGTTTGCCTGCAGTACCGCCTTCGCTGCGGAAAGCAGCGTTAATCTCAATCTCGACCTCGATCTGAAGTCCGTGCCCAATGTCGAGCTGCGCCTGCTGCAGGAGCCGCCGAAACTGAAGGCGCGCGCCAGGCCTGCCAACCGCGCGGCGAGCAGGCGCGACGAGTTTGAAAAATCCTATGACATGTATATCCGCTATGCCAACGGCACCATCTATAACCCGACCACGGCCAAGCATGACAAGGTGCGCCTGCGTTCCTACCAGCAGACGAACGGCCTGGCGCTCGATGGACGCGACGAGAATGCCGCCACCTTCATGGCGCCCACCGTGGTGATGGCGCCGGGGCAGACCGTGCGCTTCAAACTGTACAACCAGTTGCCGGCGCTGCCTGCCGAGCAGTGCGCTACAAAAGATATCAATGCGGCGCGTCCGCGCGGCTGCTTCAACGACACCAATCTGCATTCGCATGGCTTGTGGGTCTCGCCTTCTGGCAATAGCGACAATGTGTTGATATCGATCAAGCCTGGTGTGGATTTCGAGTATGAATACAATATTCCCATCGACCACCCGGCCGGGACGTTCTGGTATCACCCACACCAGCATGGCGCGACGGCGATGCAGGTCGCCAGCGGCATGGCCGGGGCGCTGGTGGTCGAAGGCGAGCGTTATCCGACCGCCACGGCGAATGGCGACCTTGACGTCGTGCTGAAACAGTTCCAGCCCGATGATGGCAGTGGCAGCGCCGGCGAAGTGATGCTGCTACAGCAAATTCCGTATGACTGCCCCAGCAACAGCCTGGTGTCGGCGAGGCCGTGCGACAAGGATGCGGTGGGCGTGCTGGAGGATTTCGATCAGGTCGAAGACAAGAATGCCTGGCTGAAGTCGGGCCGCTATACCTCGGTCAATGGCAAGGTGCAGCCGGTGCTGAAGATGAAGACGCAGCGCCTGTATCGCTGGCGCATGATCGACACGGGTTTCCAGGCAACCGTGGTGCTGCGCATCCGCCGCGCGAATGATCCGCAAAAGCTGTTCAAGGCGCTCAGCGTGGCCAACCAGGACAAGGACGTGATGGAGTTGTGCGATGGCGAGGACGTCACGCAGTTCGAGGTGGCCAGCGACGGCTTGACGCACGACCGGATCATCCCCAAGACGCTCAATTACCTGCAACCGGGCTACCGCAGCGATATCCTGTTTTCGCTGCCGAAAGCCGGCGCCTATTGCGTGTATGCGGAAACCAACGTCAACAACATGACGACAATGCATGACGTCAACAACACGCGCTTGATCGGCGTGATCGCCGCCAAGAGCAACGCCAAGGCATCGTCCCGCGCCAGGGCGGGCGAGTCGCCGCGCGAATTCCTGCTGGCCGAGTTGCGCAATGCCGTCAAGAGCCTTCCCGGTGCCCAGTTGCCCGATAGTGTCAAGAGCACCATCCTCGGCGACCTGGAGGATGGCCTCAAGCTCGGCAAGTTCGTCCCGCATGCCAGTTTCAGCGCGGCGGCAAAGGACGCGATGCGCGGCAAGACGAAAGAGTACGCGACCTTCAATATTGCCACGGTGGACGGCAAGACCCGTTTCATGGTGGAAGGCAAGCCGGAAGACTCGCCGACCCCCGAGATGAAGTATGTCTATGATCCGCACCGCGTCGACCACACGCTGGTGCTGGGCACCGAGCAGATTTGGGAGCTCGCTTCGAAGAATGGCAACCATCCCTTCCATATTCACGTCAACCCCTTCCAGATCATCGGCATCACCCGCACCGACGGCGGCACGGTCGATGCGCAGTACCAGGATCTGATCGGCACGTGGAAAGACACCTTGCTGGTGATGGCGAACCACAAGATCGAGATTGCCACGCGTTATCAGCGCTACATCGGCGAATACGTGCTGCATTGTCACATCCTCGAGCATGAAGACCAGGGCATGATGCAAAACGTCAAGGTGGTGCTTCCGGATGGCAAGGGCGGTGGCGACGTGGGCGGACACGGCCACTGAGCGTTCCTGGCGCAAGCGCGCTTGCCGCGCTTGCACCCCTTCCAACCTGTCTCTGGAGCATCTGCCCATGTTACGCATGAAAACCTTGACCTTTTCCCTGCTGGCTGGCCTGGCGTGCACCGGCGCCCAGGCCGGCGCCGACACGGGCGCGCTGGCTGTCGCCCGTTGCAGTCCCGCGTTGTTGGCCCAGGCGGAGCAGGGCGGCGCGCGCGTCGTGCGTTACCGCAAGAATATCGATGACTTGACTCCGGCCGAGCTTGACGCTTTCAAGCATGCGGTGAGCGAGATGAAACGCAAGAGTCAGGAAAACGTGTACGATCGGCGCGGCTTCCTGTGGCAAGCCTGGGTGCACAACTGTCCGTCCGTCGATGTGTTCAACGACCGCCAGGCATCCCTGCCTGGCGAGGGCTTGAAGTGGCTGCTGAGCGACCCGTCGCGCAATAGCTGCGATGTTGCCTATTTCCTCGACAAGCCGCCGACGCAGGACAATGCCCATCTGGAATTCCCGGGCGAGTGCGAACACCAGAAAAATACCTTCCTGCAATGGCACCGGGCGCAGCTGTATTTCTATGAGCAAGCCTTGCAGGCCGCCGATCCGAATGGCGAGCGGGGACCGAGCACGCGCAATGTCGCGCTGCCGTACTGGAACTTCACTCGCAAGCCCAGCGGCGTGCGCTATCCGAAAGCCTTCGAGGACGTCGATTCGCCGTTGTATGACTCGACCCGCATCAAGGGTAGCCTCGACAGTTCCATGGCCACCGCCTCGCCGAACTTGCTGGGCTACCAGATCTACTACATGGACTGGAACAATTTCGGCGGCGACGAGTATGGCAGCGGCGGCGGTGGCAACCTGGAAACGCGCATCCACAATCACATGCACGCCTTTTACATGGGCGGCAATATGGGGGACAACATCACGGCAGGCCTGGACCCGCTGTTTTACGCCTTCCATAATTTTCTCGATTACAGTTTTGAAAAATGGCTGGATGAGCATGGCGACAGCGGCATCCGGGGCAGCGGCCGCAACACCTTCCTGCGCAGCGAACAGGATGCCGGCCTTGCCAGGCCCGTCGGCTGGAATGCGGGCGATGGCGATCCGCAGCGGACCGATTCGGGCAGCTATACGGCGAACATGGGGCAGGCCGGGATTTACTTCGACACCATCAAGCAGGGGTATGGCTTCCAGCCCACCTATGGCGGCGAGTTCGTGCGGAAAAAGGACTTGCAAGCACTGATCGATCAGCGTCAGCAAGCCGGTTTCGCCTTTGGCGACAACCAGAAAAGCCTGTTCGCCGCCCTGTTGAGCGATGAGGCCAGCGATGGCACGGTCGCCCGGCCCGACGTCGTCCTGAACGGCAGCTATACCATCGCCAGGGCGCCGCTCGCCAAAGACAAGCGCGCCAACTTGCACCTGGATCGCGCCCATGCCATGGAAGACTACAGTTTCCAGGCCGATGTGTATCTGCACCCTGCGAACGTGGCCGTGCGGCTCGGCGACAAGCAGTTCCGCGACCGTTACCTGATCACCAGTACCAGCCACTGGGCGCTGTCCGGCACGCATGCGCACAAGGCTTACGCCATCGACGTCGATATCACCAGCATCGTCGACAGCCTGGTGCCTAGGAAGCGCGGCCAGACATGGCGCATCACGACGGCCATTACCACCAATGACAAGGGGCGCGGCCTGATCCGGCAAGACGATTTCTCCAAACCGTCGGTCGCCATCGTCGATCGACGCTCGCCTCCCCAGCCCAGCTATGAAGGAGTGAAATGATGAGCGCGCCAAAAAGCTTCAAACGCGATGTGCAAGGCGTGTTTTCCAAATATGTCGCGGATATGAACAAGGTCAAGCTGAACAACCCTTCGTCCTCGGGCGTGCGCCTGCTGCGCCTGAACGAGTATGAGAGCGTGAAGGATTTCTACTACCAGATTCAGGTGGCCCTGCATGGCTACGACTATGACACGGCGAGCGGGACGTGGCTGGTGAGCGCCGCGCACCGCCTGCCGCAACGGGGCGGCAAAGAGGGCGAGTATGTCCAGTCTGCGCCCCATCCCATGCCGCCTGACGGGCCGATGCCGCAGGAAGGCATCGACATGTTCGACCAGTGGGTGCGGGACGGCATGCAGCCGTAAGTTTCGCGTGCCTGGCGGCACAGACATCTTCGATTACCAGGAGTTCAGCATGGCATACACCGCGTTAAGAATCCATCCGGCCATCGGCATCGCCCGTGTCGGCAACAGCGAAGAATATTATCTCGGTCCGGAAAGCATGGCGGGCATGGAGTTGCAGGGCAAGACCTGCACGGGGGGCTTGCCGATCCGGCCGGGCACAGAAGACACCACGATCCTCAGCACCGAACTGCGCGACGGCAGCGGGAAACTCAAGCGGCAGGCGGCCCGTTTCCGGATTTTTCAATATGCTTTCGATGACGCGGCGGGTACTGAAACGTACCCGCTCGGCAAGCAGGGCACGCCGGTCGAAGTGGTCATCGGCAGCATGGTCGATGGCAAGCGCGTCCAGGACATCGTGTGGACCGTGCACCTGGCCAACAAGAAGGCGAATAGCTGGCTGGGTGGCGATGGCGTCGCCCCCTTTGAGCATGGCCGCGCGCCGGACATGCGCAACAAGAACTTCATCGGCGACGAGCTGCAGCGCCGTACACTGCTGGTCATCGACGCGGGTCCGCGCACGCTACTGGCATCGCGCCAGGCGGTGCTGCAGTTTGACGCCGCCACCGAACCTTCCTGCGTGAATGCCGACAGCGGCGCCGTATGCGCCTTGCCCGCCTATCCCGTGTCGTTTCCCCGCAGCGGGCCGCCAGGCGCGGATGGCCATGGACCTGGCGCCATCACGGGCGGCATCATAGCCTCGCTGGGCGCCATCACGACGGAAAACAATGGCCGCCTGCTGGTACTGGGCGGCTATGGCAAGGCGTGCGGCTTTGACGCGCAAGGCAATTATTCGGCCAGTGCCAGCCTGGGCGACAATGTCAACAACGATCACTGGTTCGATGACGTGGCCGATGGTCCCGTCACGGCCAGCCTGGTCTTCGCCGACGGTAGCAGCCGTGCCGTCGAGGGCAGCGCCTGGGTGATCTCCAGCGACCCGTCGTATGCGCCGCAAACGGCCAGCGTGGTGTCGCTGTGGGACGACCTGTATTGCACCTGGCTGGAAAAGATGGCGCTGCGTCCCGCCATTTATGCGGACGGCAGTTACCAGGCCGCCTACCGCTGCGATTTCAGTACCGATGTGCAGCCGATCCTGCGCGCCGTCTCGCTACAAAAGTGGACCACCAGCCTGCCGCCGCGCGCGATCAAGGAGCATGACCGGCTGGGCAAGATGGCGGCCGACGGCTTGAAGGGCTACCGCATCATGAACTTCATCCGCGATCCGGACCAGCCGGAGCTGGCGACGGCGACGCCGCAAATGCCCTTGTCGCTGGGCGACGCGGGCAGCGGCCTGCTGACGCTGACGCGGGCGCAGTACTTTTTCATGAAGCAGTGGGCGCACGAGCACTATGCGCCGGCCGGCAGCGATGCCGTGCTGGGTGCCGGCGAGGCGCTGGACCGCACGGTCCTGTTCAACTGCCTGGGCGGCCGTTACAGTCCCGGCATCGAAATGAGTTTTATCGTGCGCGACCCCGGACTGTATAGGCAGGCATGGCGGCGCCACGACAGCGGCGGACCGTTCCGCATCAACGGCGAGCGCCTCGATTACCGCAAGGCCGTCAAGGACAAACCTTTTCTGACGGGCGGATACACGCCGCTGCGCGGCGAGGCGGTGCAGCCTGGCGACCTGTCCAAGTTCATGGCCCTGCCGTGGCATACGGATTACAACTCGTGCGCCACCCATTTGCCGGAAACGCCGCCCGGGCGCCAGTTGCTGAATAATCAGGAAGCGATCGATGCGGCGACGGCGACCCCTGGCAATGGCATCAATACGCTGCTGTACTCGTCCTGGCCGGCGCAGCGGCCTGTGGCCGTCTACACCTACGATGACGTCGTTGCCAGCGGCACGGATTTGCCGACGCCGCGTTTTTCCGTGCGGGGCAAGGGCACGCGGGCCGATGACGTGCCATCGACCACGCCCGCCGACGCGGAAATCGACCGGCCGGCCATGCATGTAGGGCGCTATCAGGACCGCGCGCAGTTCTTGCTGAACTGGCCGCGCATCGGGGTGGTGGTGCAAAGCACGGCCATCCCGCAGGCGCAGGGCAAGCAGAATATCTGCCGCGACTACTACCTGGAAGTCGAGAGCCTGTTCGACAGCGATGAAAGCAATCTGGTCGAGTATTGGCGCAACACGGCCATTGACAAGGTGTACCGGCCGAAGCCGCAGCCGAAACCGAAACTCTGATGCCGGCGCTTGCAGACCGTCCCGGCGCACCATCGCCATCGCGGCAACGCTACCGGGTCGCCATCATCGGCGGCGGCCCGGCCGGCTGCGCTTGCGCGCTGGCGCTGGCCCTGCATGGCGTGCACGACGTGCTCGTCATCGAGGCGGGCGATTACGCGCAATTTTGCATCGGCGAGAGCATTCCGCCCGAAGCCAACCGCCTGTTCCAGGCGCTGGGCATTGCGCAGGAGTTCTTCGCCGAGGCGCACGCGCCTTGCCATGGCAGCTGTTCCTGGTGGGGCAGCGACAAGCGCGGCTACAACGATGCGCTGATGCATCCGCTGGGCCACGGCTGGCATCTGGAGCGTTCCCGCTTCAACCGTTTCCTGGCCCGGCAGGCGCGCTTGCGCGGGACGGAGGTGCTGACGCGCGCCAGCCTGGCCACGTCGGCCCCGACGCCAGGCGGCGGCTTTGCCCTGGAATTGATGCTGGGCGATCCGGCGCACCCGCAGCAGGCCACTATCCATGCCGACCTGGTGGTCGATGCCAGCGGCACGCGTGCCGTCTTCGCGCGCCAGCGCGGCAGCCGCAAGGTCGAAACGCTGCCGCTGGTATGCCTGGCCATGCGCTTCGCCGCGCCGGTTGGCGCCCGTTCCGGCCTCACGCACCTGGAAGCGGTCGAACATGGCTGGTGGTATGGCGCCCATCTGCCCGACGCCACCTTGCTGCTGGCGTTTTACAGTGACGCGGCCACTGTCAAGGCGCGGCGCTTACAGCAGTCCGGACACTGGCTGGCATGGCTGGCGGCCGCGCCCAACACGGCTGCGCTGGCCCGCGGCGCAGTGCCGCTGGCAGGCGGCGTGCAGAGTTTCCCCGCGCCGTCCTACTGCCTCGACCGGCTGCATGGCGATGGCTGGCTGGCCATCGGCGACGCCGCCTCGGCCTTCGATCCCGTCACCTCCCAAGGCATCGTCAAGGCGCTCGCCAATGGCATGGCGGCCGCTGGCGCCATCGCCGGCCACGCCACCCTGGGCGCGGTGGCGCAATCGGTGGCGCTGCGCCATGCGCAGTACCTGGCGCAGCGCCGGCAATACTATGCATGGGAGCAGCGCTGGCCTGCTGCGCCGTTCTGGCGCCAGTTGCACGCCGGTGCGCAGGCTGCGGCTTCCTGAGGCAGGCAGTCTACTGCGCGCGCGTTTGCACCTTGAGCGACCGCATTCCAGTCTTCAAGCCCAACAAGCGCGATTCAATTGAATCATGTGCCGGAAAGAAATATACAAAATAGCTAATATGAGCGCTTTGATTGCGTGCCGCAGGTGCTTTCCGGCCGTCATCGTCTTTCCACGTGAACCGGAGAAAGCATGAGTACGATGAAATGCGCGGCCGCTGCGGCCCTGTGCGCCAGCCTGTCGCCCGCCATGGCGGCGTCCACCCCGGCCGCACCGCCGTTCCTTGATGTGCTTGTCTATCAGTACGCCAATTGCGTCCGGCTTGCCTATCACCAGGCCGATCTGCTGGTGCAGGACGGGACGGGGCGCTACCAGATCGACGTCAAGGGCGAGGCCTACACGGTCGAATTGCAGGAACGCATGGGCTTTTCGCTGCAGGCGGGTATCGGCGGTCCCGTGGCGGCCGTCGTCAAGCTGGACCGGCCACCCAAGGGGCAGTTCGAGGAGCAGGCGCGCTGGCGCGAACGCTGGCTGCGCGATGTGGCTGAGCGCAGCGGCGTGGCGCTGGAAGAGAGGACGCTTGAGGGCGGCGCGCGCCTGCTGACCGTCAACAAGGGAGAGATCAAGGGCAATTATGTGGGCCAGTCCCTGTTGATCGATCCGGCACGGCTGTTGTTCATCGACATGGCATGGCCGAACACCCTGGACATCTATCGCGGCCCCGACGGCTTACGGCAGGTGCGGCAAGTGCAGGATGACGTCTGGAAGCGCATGCTGTCCTGCCCGCCTGCCGCATGATGCGACGGCGCTCGCATGCCCCTCGCGCGCACGCGCATACACAAATAATAATGATTCTCATTTATAATGTCGAGCTATGGGGTAGCGATGGGCTGGCGCCACGGCGCCATGGGCGGTGAAGGAGGGCATGATGGGCAGTGTGTATGGCAACGAGGACGCGATTGCGCATGAGCATCGCGTGCTGATGGGCGAGTATGGGCGGGCGCAGGCCCGTTGCAGTGCGCAACTGGCTGCACAGGCGGCCCGTATCGCGCAGCTGGAATCCGAATTGATGTGCGCGCGGGCGCAAGTCGTGATCCGCGATACAAAGCTGGCGCTGGCGCGCGATGAGCTGGCCGAACTGGCGGCCAGCGTGCCGGGCTTGCCGACGCGTGCCCGGCTGGCCCGCAAGGTCGAGTGGCTAGGTGAAAGAGTCCAGGATCTGATGCGCGAATTGCTGCGCCTGCAATGGCTGTCCGCGCCTTCCGTCGTGCCCGTGCCCGCCCTGCAGGCCGACGTGCGCGAAAAAGCCGTGCTGTATGTGGGCAGTTATCTGGACCAGAATGCGGGCCAACAGGCCGTCGGCGCCAACGTGGCGCAGCTGGCCATCGAACAGGCAGGCGGGCGCTTCCTGCACCACGCGGGCGGCGATGATGGCGCTGACGATGCGGCGGCGCTGGAAGCGGGCCTGGTGGCGGCCGACCTGGTGATTTGCCAGACGGGCTGCGTCAGCCACGATGCTTACTGGCGCGTGCATGACCATTGCAAGCGCACGGGCAAGCAGTGCGTGCTGGTGGACCAGCCGCAAGCCATGCATTTCGTGCGCAAGGAGGCGCTGGCCGCTTCTTAACGTCCGCTTAATCCGCATGGGGCAGAATGGTCGTCCATTCAACGCCCCTGAAAGCGCCCATGCTGTCCCTGCAAATCGGTCCCCTGGCCCTGCCCACGGGCCTCGTCCTGCTGATCGTCTCCCTGTGCGTCGCCTATGGCGTGGCGTGGTGGTTGCGGCGCTATCGCCAACTGCCGGACGCCGGCCCCCTGGTTTCCGACCTGCTGATCGCCGGCCTGCTGGCGGCGCGCCTGGCGTTTGTCTTGCGCTGGCATGAACAGTATTTCAGCGCCCCCTTGGCGGCTCCCTGGTCCATCCTGAATATCCGTGATGGCGGCTTCATGGCGCCTGCCGGCATCGCTGCTGCAATGGCCATCGCTGCGTGGCGCTGCCGGCGTCCCGCCATGGCGGCCATGCGCCGGCCGCTGGCCATCAGCGTGACGTCCGGCGCGCTGGCCTGGGGTGTGTTGAGTGCAGGGATATCGCTGGCGTACGACAAGCCGACGGCCTTGCCTGTCGTGGCACTGCAAACTATCGATGGCGCACCGGTGACTCTGGCGGCGCTGGCCGGCGGCAAGCCCATGGTGGTCAACCTGTGGGCCAGTTGGTGCCCGCCATGCCGACGCGAGATGCCCGTGCTGGCGGCGGCGCAGCAGGCGCGCGCCGATATCGTTTTCGTGTATGCGAACCAGCGCGAGGATGCGGCGGCCGCCAGCGCTTTCCTGGAGAGGAGCGGCGTAACCCTGCGCAATGTGGTGCTCGACAGCGAGGCGGCGCTGGGCAAGGCGGCCGGTTCCTCGGCCCTGCCCACCACCCTGTTTTATGATGCCCATGGGCGCCTGGTCGATACCCACCTGGGCGAATTGTCCGATGCTTCGCTGGCCAGCAAGCTGCAAAAGATCGCGCCGCCGTCCTGACGTGGCATGTCCTTGCACATGCTGTTGATGCAGTCGCCATCGTTCCCGATGCGCGGCTTTTTTTTATCTCTGGCCGCCGGTCGGTTCTTTCTGATAGTATACCCCCCTATAGTATTTATCGAGATAAAATCATGGGACACACGGCGCACAACAAGACCAAGCTGCTCAATCGCGTGAAGCGCATCCGCGGGCAGGTAGAAGGCCTGGAGCGGGGCCTGGAAGAGGGCCGCGAGTGCGGCGAGGTGCTGCAACTGATCGCCGCCGTGCGCGGCGCCGTCAACGGCTTGATGGCCGAAGTCATCGAGGAGCACTTGCGCGAGCACGTGGCCAGCCCGACTATCTCCGGCGATGAACGGGCCAGGGGCGCCGACGACATCGCCGCCATCCTGCGCACCTACCTCAAATAATCCGTCGGAGAGACCAGCATGAAACTGCAACATATCGAAGAAGACCTGTCCGCCTGGCAGCACGAACACGTTTTTGGCGGGGCCAGCGACAAGGCGGAACGCCGCGCGCGCATCGTCATGTGGATCACCCTGGCGACCATGCTGCTGGAAATCGTCGCCGGCTGGTGGTACAACTCCATGGCCCTGCTGGCCGATGGCTGGCATATGAGTTCGCACGCGCTGGCCATCGGCCTGGCCGCGTTTGCGTACGCGGCGGCGCGCCGCTATGCGCGCGATCCCCGCTTTGCCTTCGGCACGTGGAAGATCGAGGTGCTGGCCGGCTACACCAGCGCCATCCTGCTGCTGGGCGTGGCCGTGCTGATGGTGGCCGCTTCCGTCGAACGGCTGTTCTCGCCGCAAGCGATACATTATCCGCAAGCCATGGCGGTGGCGGCCTTCGGCCTGTTGGTGAACCTGGTATGTGCGCTGATCCTCGGCGGGCACCACGACCACGACCACGACCATCAGCATGGACACGCGCATCACAATCACCATGATCACCATGGCCATGGCGAAGACCTGAACCTGAAGGCCGCGTACATCCACGTGCTGGCCGACGCCGCAACGTCCGTGCTGGCCATCGTTGCGCTAGCCGGCGCCTGGCTGTACGGCTGGCGCTGGCTCGATCCGGTGATGGGTATCGCGGGCGCAGTGCTGGTGGCGCTGTGGGCGAAGAAGCTGATGCACGAGACGGGCAAGGTCTTGCTGGACCGCGAGATGGACCACCCTGTGGTGGCGGAAATACGCGAGGCAGTGGAAGTGGAAAGCGCTGGCGACACGCCGCGCCTCGTCGACCTGCATGTGTGGCGCGTGGGCAAACAGCTGTATTCGTGCGCCCTGTCCGTGGTCAGCCGCGACCCCTCGCTGACAGCCGCCGAGCTGCGCGCGCGCATCGGCATTCACGAGGAAATTGTCCATAGCACCATCGAAATTGTTCACCGTCCTTGACAAGAATGGCGAAAAAAGCCCGCTGATGCAGGGCGTAGGCAGTATACTGTCGGCTTTTACAGCACGCGCTGTTCACCAGACAGAGAAGAAAATGAGCACATTACCACCATGCCCGCAATGCAAATCCGAATTCACGTATGAAGACGGCAGCCAGTTGATCTGCCCTGAATGCGCGCATGAATGGTCGGCCACGGCTGCAGAAGCAGCGGAAGATGGCGCCAAGGTATACCGCGACTCGGCCGGCAACATCCTGCAGGATGGCGACACGGTCAGCGTCATCAAGGACTTGAAATTGAAGGGCGGTGGCGGTGTCGTCAAGATGGGCACCAAGGTCAAGAATATCCGCCTGGTCGACAGCGACCACGATATCGACTGCAAGATCGATGGCTTCGGTTCCATGAGCTTGAAGACGGAGTTCGTCAAGAAAGTGTAACGCTTTTACCCGTAACACGGCGCGCTGGCTTCATTTCTGCGCGCCGTTTTTTTATTCAGAATCCATGCAAATCGACCATCTCCGCCAGCGCCTGCGCGCCTTGGGCGCCAAGCCTTTGCACGAACAACGCGTGCTGCGCGACTGGATACAGGCACAGCCGCACGACCAGGGCCGGCGCCGCGCCGAGGATTTCCTGCCGCTGCCCGTGCGCGATGCCCTGCCTGCGCTGGACGCCGAATTGCAGGGCATGCTGAAATTGCTCAGTAGCCATCCTGGCGCGGACGGTTCCGCGCGCCTGCTGGTGGGACTGCATGACGGCCAGACGGTGGAAAGCGTGCTGCTGCCGCGCGACGGCCTGTGCGTATCGAGCCAGGTGGGGTGCGCTGTGGGCTGCCAGTTCTGCATGACGGGCCGCGACGGCTTGATCCGGCAAGTCACCAGCGGCGAGATCGTGGCGCAGGTGGTGCTGGCGCGCACCCTGCGTCCCGTGAAAAAAGTCGTCTTCATGGGCATGGGCGAACCGGCGCATAACCTGAACAATGTGATGGAAGCGATCGAACTGCTGGGCACTGAGGGCAATATCGGCCACAAGAACCTGGTGTTTTCCACGGTGGGCGACCCGCGCGCGTTCGAGCGCCTGCCGCAAGGGCGCGTCAAACCGGCGCTGGCGCTGTCCCTGCACACCACCAAGGCGGAGCTGCGCGAACAACTGCTGCCGCGCGCACCAAAGCTGTCGCCGCGCGAACTGGTGGAGTTCGGCGAAGCGTATGCGCGCCTGACTGGCTACCCGGTACAGTATCAATGGACCTTGATGGATGGTGTCAATGATGGCGACGACGAGATGGATGGCATCGTGGCGCTCTTGCAGGGTAAATACGCCGTGCTCAACATGATCCCGTATAACACCATCGACGACTTGCCGTTCAAGCGCCCCAGTTGGGAAAAGGCGCGCGCCATTGCCGCCTCCCTGCACGCGCGCGGTGTGCTGACCAAATTGCGCGATTCGGCCGGGCAGGATGTGGAGGGGGGCTGCGGGCAGTTGCGCGCGCGCGCAGCAAAGGGGAAAGTCATTCCCATCCGCGCCAGCGCCGCTTAAACACCACCGAGCAAATCGTTTTCATTCAGTATCGCAAACGCGATCTCGGGATGCGCGGCCAGGCAGCGCCGCACGGCGGCCGGAATGGCGGCACGCGTCTTGCGGCACAGGCCAGGCTGCTCTTGCAGGCGGATATGGAAGCCGCGCACGGTGCGCACTTCGCCGCTGCCCGGCGCGATCTGCAATTCCACGCCCAGGTTTTCCTTCAGCAGCAGCTGCAGCTTTTGCAGCTGCGCATGCGTGGCGATGCCCTCGATGTGCGCCAGCAGGCGCTTTTCTTCCGTCAGGTTCAGACGCAGGATGGAAACGTCCGCTTGCGGATCGCGCAGCAAGCGCTCGCGCTCGCAGTCGCACAGCTGCGGCGGACACTCCTTGCGGACTTCAAAATCGACGATGCGCATGCTGGTGTTCCAGTGACGTTCCAATGGCGATCCCGGATCAATCAAGTAATCAAGTATCGTCCGCCACCTGGCGCGTGTCAATCAGCGCGGGCTGACGATCAGGCGCCAGCGGATAGCACCTTGCTCGCTGCTGTGCTGATGGTGGTTTTGCGGCGGCATGACGTGGCCTTCCGTCGACACGATCTCGTGCGCGCAGCCGTCGCAGCGGTAGATGCCCGAATACGGCACGGCTTCGCCGGGCGAGGTCAGTTCATCAAAACGTGGGTGCATCGAGCGGGCCACGTAGCTGGGGTTTTTGTAGTCGGCCATGGATTCCTCTGGATGTGGGCAATGTCACTATTCTGGCACACAATCGTGCATGGCCTTGACCGCGTGTCTTGGCGCGCGTGGCGCCCTGTGTTGTAATGTTGATCATCCCGATTGAGTACGCAAGGCCATGAGAACCCGCATCAAGATCTGCTGCATCGCTTCCATCGACGAAGCGCAACTGGCGATTGCCGCCGGCGCCGACGCGCTGGGCCTGGTGGCCGCCATGCCGTCCGGGCCCGGCCCGATTCCCGACGCGCGCATTGCGCAGATTGCCGCCTGGACGCCGCCGCCCGTGGCCACGTTCCTGCTGACCGCCGAGACGACGGCGCAGCGTATCGCCGAGCACGTGCGCGCCACGCAACCATCCACCGTGCAGATCGTCGGGCATATCGACCCCGGCGAGGTGGCGCAGCTGGCGCGCTTGCTGCCGCATGTGCGGCGCGTGCAGGTGATCCACGTGGCAGGGGCCGAGGCTTTGGCGCTGATTCCCGCCTATGCGCCCCATGTGCATGCTTTCCTGCTCGATTCGGGACGTCCCGGCGCATTGGTCCCGGAATTGGGCGGCACGGGCCGCACGCACGACTGGTCTGTCAGCGCGCGCTTCGTGCGCGCCAGTTCGCGTCCTGTCTTCCTGGCCGGCGGCCTGGACGACACCAACGTGGCCGATGCGCTGCGCCAGGTGCGCCCCTACGGCATCGACCTGTGCTCGCGCGTGCGCACCGATGGCAAGCTCGATGTCATGAAGCTGGCCCTGTTGATGGCGGCCGTGCGCGACGTGGATGCGGCGCTGTATGCGGAAGGTTAATCCGTCGTTGCCAACGCGTTCATCTCGCGCACGAACGCTTCCGTAAATGCCGCCACCATGCCGCTGGCCGCGCGCGGCGAGATCAGGCCGACGATGGAATGCGACTCCTCGTCCGGCAGCATGATAAAACGCACGCCGGGCGGTGCCACCAGGCGCATGCTGTCGGGGACGATGGCGATGCCCATGTTGGCCTCGATCAGGTTCAGCTGCGAGGTCTTGCGCGACAGGGCGCGCGCGGCCTTCGGAAAGAAGCCCTGCGCCAGGCACAGGCCCGCCACCAGATAACTGAGGCCGCCCCGGTCCTTGTGCGGGATCGAGACGAAGGCCTCGTCGCGCAGGGCGGCAATCGTCGTGCGCTGCAGCGCGGCCAGCGGCGACATCGCTGACACGGCTACCACCAGTTTTTCCGCAAACAGTTCGCGCACGATGATATTGGCGTGCTTGCGCAAGGTGGGCAGGCGCACCAGGCCCAGGTCGGCGCGGCCTTCCTCGATATCGGCCGCCTGGTTTTCCGACGAGCCTTTCGATACGTCCAGCGAAACGCCGGGAAATTGCGCCAGCAGCCGGTTCAACACGGCGCCGATGGCGGGCGTGAGGGTCACGGAGCTCGAATGCAGCAAGCGGATGATGCCTTGCGCCCCTTGCCCTACATGGCGCGTCTGGCGCACGGTTTCGTCGATGTCTTCGAGGATGCGCCTGGCCCGCTCATAAAATACCTGTCCCGCCGGCGTCAGTTCGATATGGCGCGCGTCGCGCGTCAGCAGCAAGGCTTGTACTTCGGTTTCCAGCTCCTTGATCTGACGGCTCAGGGCTGACTGTGCGATGTACAATTTTTCCGCTGCGCGCGAGTAGCTGCCTGCATCGACGACTTCGACAAAGTAGCGGAACTGTCTGATGGAAATCAATCGTATGCCTTTTCGAGATCGGTGAATGCCTGATTTGATATTAGCCTTGCCCCGGTGTTCAGGCTACAGTGGCCTGGTCTGCTGTCACTGCAAAGGAAAGACCATGCTGGAATTGATCGGGGTGCTGGGATTACTCGTCAGTATTATCGTAAAACTGATTTTCGTCCAGATCGGCGGTAGCCGTAGCGGCAAAGGCAAGGAAGATTAATATGCCAGGGTCGCCACATGCGGCGCAGGCAAGGTCAAGGCATGCAAGCGGCAAGCCGGCGTTGCCCCGTCCCACTCCGCCAGCGGCAAGCCCGCGCACTTGAGCGCCGCTTCGCGCGCCGTCCACGCCTGTGCCAGCGCTGCCGGGCGCAGGGCGGCAGGGCAGGCGGCCAGTTCCTGCACCACCTGCGGCCCCAAGTAGTCGCGCGCCAGAATGAACCAGTCGGGAATGTCCTGCACCCGCATCACGTCGATGCCGACGGCGCCATGCAGGCCGATGGCGGCCAGCGACAGTCCCTCGTCGTGGCTGAACGATAGGCCCGCCGCGCGTCCTGCCAGCAGCAAACGAGGAGGGGCGCCCGGCGTTGATTCCACCGAGATCGCCTTGATGTCCAGCTTCAGCCATTGCGCCGCCGCCTCGCGCACGGCCTGGCGCAGGCGCACGCGCGCTTCCATGCGGGACGGCGGCGGCACAATACCGATCACCAGCAAGCCATCCCCCGACCAGAAAACCGTACGAGTCATCAGATGCGATCAGTTGCGCAGCGGCGCCGCCGGGCAGCCGGCCCAGTTGCTGCCGGCGGGGATGTGTTCGCCCTTCATCACCAGGGTCAACGGTCCCAGGCGCGCATTGTCGCCCACCTTGGCGCTGTACAGCACGGAGCTGCGCGGGCCCATGTAGACGCGCTGGCCGATCTCCACGTGGTCGATCTTCATCACGCGGTCTTCGAACAAATGCGTCTGCGGGCAGGTCAGGGCATTCAGTTCGCTATAGTCGCCGATGTGCACGCAGTCGAATTCCGTGATGTCGGTCGTGTCCATGTAGACGCCGCGGCCGATCTTGCAGCCGAAGAGGCGGAAGGCCAGCGGCAGCCACGGCGTGCCGCGCAGGTAGCGCATGAAGTTGGGCACGGCGATGCCTTCGTACAGGTTGGTCACGCCTTCCGAAATCCACACGAACGGCGTCCACATGGGCGCCGCGTGCTTGCGGTAGCGTCCCAGCAGCAGCCACTTGAACAGCACGACGACGAGGAAATTGCCGATGCCGTAAGCCAGGCCGGCGATGGCCAGGTCGCTCACCACTTCGCCCCAGCGCCCCGCCCCCGCAATCGGCATCACGTCCAGCACCAGGGTGTAGCCGACGGCGATCACCACCGCGTGCGGCGCGACGATGCGGAACGCTTCGATCAGGCTGCGGCCCAGGCGGCGCAGCAAGGACGGCTTGAAGGTCAGGTGCTCGGCAAAGCCGCTGACCTGCTCGCGCGCGGGCAGATGCATGGGCGGAGAGCCCAGCCAGGTATCGCCGCTGTGCATCTGTTCATTGCGCGGCGCATGCGTGTGCACGCCGATCAGCACATGCTCGGGCAGCACGGTGCCATCCGGGATATAGCTGCCGTTGCCGACAAAGCTGCGGTGCGAGATGACGGTAGGGCGCATGGTCATCCAGCCGCCGTCGATCTGCTCGTCGCCCAGCATGACTGCATCGGCGATGAAGGTGTCGTCGCCCAGGGTCAGCATGTCGGGCACTACGCCCAGCGCCGTGGAAATCTCGGCGCCCTTGCCCACCTTGGCGCCCAGCAGGCGGTACCAGTAGGGCGCGTACACGGTAGCGTAAATGCCATGCAGGACGTTCAGGCTCGATTCCTGGATATGGCTGACCAGCCACTTGGCGCAATAGATATTGCTGTGCACGGGCGAGCTGCCCGGCTTCAAACGGGGCAGTGCGCCCCAGCGGATGGCGGCCGACAGCAGGGCGGTCAGCACGATCAGCACGGCGCTGGCGGGGAAGGCCAGCAGGAAGTAGCGGGCCAGTTGGGTCGTCACGTCGCGGCCCTGCAGCCACGGCATCATTTCGCGCTCGTCGAACCAGTCGATCAGCACGAAGCTGGGGAAGACGGGCATGAAGAACAGCACGGCGATCAAGACCATGCCGAAGCAGAAGAACAGGGTTTCGCCCGTCAGGCGCAAGCGCGAGACGGCGGGGCGCGGTGGCTGGCGGGCGGGATCGTAGGGGCCGATGTCGCGCGCGGGCGAGCCGGTCCAGACCCGGCCCGCCGGCACGGCCACGCCGTCGGCCAGCGCCGACTGGCCTTCCAGGTGGCCGAAGGCGTCCACCTTGGTATTGCCTTCCAGGATAGCGTAAGAGCTGATGCAGGCATCGTCGCCGATGCTGATCTGGCCCAGCAGCAAGCGGCCGCGTTCCACGCGGGCGTTTTCAAAGTTGACGGCATTGCCCACGCTGACGTTGTCGCCGATGGACAGCAGGTCGGGCGCGCGCAGGGTCATCGAGCCGATGACCACTTCCTTACCCACTTTCGCGCCCAGCGCGCGCAGCCACCAGCTATTCAGGGACGAGCCACTGAGCAGGTAGGCGGGCGCCGATTCGACCAGGCGGTCGGCCAGCCACCAGCGGTAATAGGTGACACCCCACAGCGGATAGCTGCCCGGCTTCAAACGCCCGGCAATCAGCCACTTGCCGGCAATCGCAATGGCAAATTCGGCCAAAGTCGCCAGCAGGAACACGCCGATGGAGGCGGCGATGGCGCGCGGCACGGTGTCGCCCGTGTCGCCCGTGAAGAAATGATAGGTGAAGAAGGGCGCCATCCACTGCGCCATGCGCAGGGTGACGAGGCCCGGCACGGCAGCCGCCTGGGCGGCGCCGCAGATCCAGCGCTTCAGGGCCGATGGCGGCGTCCACTCCGCCTCCGGCGTGGCCAGCGCAGGCACTTCGTTCAGCACGGCGGCGATCTTGCCGATCTGGCGATTGTGATAAATGTCGCGCACCGTCATATGGGCGTAGGCCGGATCGGCGCGCAGGGCGGACGCCAGGCGCGCGGCCAGGAAGGAGTGGCCACCGAGGTCGCTGAAGAAATCGAGCTGGCGCAAAATCGCCTGGCCGGGGAACAGCTTGACCAGGGCCGCGAACAGCGCTGCTTCGGCCGGCGTTTCCGGCACGTCCGATTCGCCCGCCTCGCCGGCCGGCGGCGCGGACAGGGGCATGGCTTTCAAGGCCTTCCTGTCAATTTTTCCCGAGGTCAGGCGCGGCATCAGCGGTAGCAATTCAAAACGGCCAGGCACCATATACGGCGGCAAGTGCAGGTTCAAGGCTGCGCGCAAGGTTTTCGCGGCCAGGGCGTCGTCGCTCGCCTCGTCGCTACCGACAATATACGCCACCAGCTGGTCGATGCCGTCATCCTTGCGCAACAATACGGCCACCGTGCCCACGCCCGCCTGCTGCGCCAGCACGGCTTCGATTTCGCCCAGTTCCACGCGGAAGCCGCGAATTTTCACCTGGTCGTCGGCGCGGCCCAGGCACAGCACCTGGCCGTCGCCATCGATGCGCGCCAGGTCGCCCGTGCGGTACAGGCGCGCGTCATCTTCGCTTGTCGCCCACGGGTTGGGCAGGAATTTTTCCACCGTCAGGTCGGGCCGGCCCAGGTAACCCTCGGCCAGGCCGGGGCCGATGATGCATAGCTCACCCGTTTCGCCGCGCGCCAACAGGGCCAGGGGACGGTTTTCACTTGGCTCGGCCACCTGCAACACCAGCAAGCCATAGTTGGGCAGCGGCGTGCCGATGGTGACGGGTTCACCGGGCCGCAGGCGCGCCAGGCTGCACGACACGGTCGCTTCCGTGGGGCCATAGGTGTTGAACATGGCGCGGCCCGGGCGCGACCAGCGTTCGACCAGGGATTCCGGGCACATCTCGCCGCCCAGGTTGATCAGGCGCAGGCTGGGCACTTCCTCGGCGAACAGGGCCAGCAATGTCGGCACTGCGTGCAGTACGGTGACGTGATTGGCTGCCAGCGCGCGCGGCAACGCTTCCGGGTCGCCCGAGATATCCTTGGGTCCCAGCCACAGGGTGGCGCCCACCAGGTAGGCGATCCAGATTTCCTCGAACGACATGTCGAAGGCGACGGAAAAGCCCTGATAGACGGTGTCGTCTTGCGTGACTTCCAGCACGGCGTTTTCGCTGCGCAGGAAGTGGCAAATGCTGCGTTGATTGATCAGGATGCCCTTGGGTTTGCCCGTGGAACCCGATGTGTAGATCACATAGGCCGGGTGTTCGGGCAGCACGGCACCGCGCGCGGGCAGGTGTTCGCCCTGCGCGGCGGGGGCCAGCAAGCTTTCCGCCGTCCACACGGGGCGCTTGACGCCGGCATCAAACAGGCGCGGCGCGAACTGCGCGCAGCTGACGACGCCAGCGCCATTGGCGTCATCGAGGCATACTTGCAGGCGTTCCACGGGCGTGTCTTCATCGACGGGCAGCCAGGCGGCGCCCGCCTTGGCAATCGCTGCCTGCATCAGCAATAGAGGAGCGCCGCGCGGTAGCCACAGGCCCACGATGTCGCCGGGCTTGACGCCGGCCGCCACCAGGCGCGACGCGGCCAGGCCCGCCTGCGCATCGAGTTCGGCATACGTGATGCGGCGCTCGCCATCGATCAGCGCGATCTGCTGCGGGCAGCGGCGGGCCGTTGCCTCCAGCAGGTCGGCCAGCACTTCCTCGCGTAGCAGATCCGGTCGCGGCGGGCCGTACAGGATGTCGGCGTGGGTGGAAGGGATGCCTGGGCTGACTGCGGTGAAATCGTTCATGGATGACGCTTATCTGTAGTGCGGTGTGAGGAATCTGACGGGCTGCGCATGGTGCACAGCACAGTTGATACAGTACAGCACGCAAGATATTTCAGCGTTGCAGAACGGGGAATTTCGCGGGGTTTTCAGCAATTATGTGGCTGCAGGTTCAACTGCCATGATTACGGAATGTAAAACGCGGAAACATGGCGCCGATTTGCGCCACAGTGCTCGCCGCCGGATAACCATGCAGGGGGTGGCCGACCAGCGCCGCATCCGCGCAGCCTTCGGCGCGGAACTGCTGCAGCACGTAGTTATCGACGCCCTTCGCGGCCAGGGTGGTGGCCAGGGCCAGCAACTGTTCGTCCGGCAGCAAGTCCGGGTGGGTGGTGGTGCGGCATTCGTAAGCGACGCCGCTGGCGAGGATAGCGTCCAGGCAGGCGCGCGCGGGTTCGCCGCTGCCGGCCACGCGGGTCACAAGACGATAGTCGGCAAACGGCGCCTTGATGTCGAAGCCGACCCAATCGACCAGGGGCAGCACTTCCTGCAGGCGCTGCGGATAGATGCAGGCCGTATGCAGGCCGATGCCGAAACCCAGCGCCTTGACATCGCGCATGGCGCGCGCCAGTGCCGGGTCCATGCAGGCTTCGCCGCCGCTGAAGACGACGGCGTCGACCAGGCCCACGCGGCGGCGCAGCCAGGTCAAGACGTCCTGCCAGGGCATGGCGCCTTCCGGCGTGCGCGCCTGCAAGTGCGGATTGTGGCAATAGCCGCAACGCCAGGGGCAGCCCTGCACGAACACCACGGCCGCCAGCTTGCCCGGGTAGTCGGTGGCGGAAAAGGGCGTCAGGCCGCCCACTTTCAAATCAGCCGCCATGGCAGGCGGGCTGGCCAAGCCGGGCGCTCGCTTCCGTAAAATACTGGCGTTCATGGAATTCGCCCTGCTTGCCGATGTTGAACGAGGCGACAGGGCGGTGATAGCCCATCACGCGGGTCCAGATTTCGCAGCGCTGGCGTTCGGTGTCGAGCAGGGTGATGGCGGGAGTAACGTCGGGACGTGCGTTCATGGTGTTTCCTCAAGTGATGGAGCAGGGTGGGCTTGCTTGCGGGCGATCAGTTCCGCGTCGCAGGTGGGGCAGAATTCGTGTTTTCCGGCCAGGTAGCCGTGGCGCAGGCAGATGGAAAACGTGGGCGTGACGGTGATGTAGGGCAGCGAGAAGCGGCTCAACGCGCGTTTCACCAGTTCGCGGCAGGCGTTGGCGTCCGACAGTGCTTCCGTCATGTACAGGTGCAGTACCGTGCCGCCCGTGTACTTGCGCTGCAGCGCATCTTGCAATTCCAGTGCCTCGAACGGGTCGTCCGTGTGGCCCACGGGCAGTTGCGACGAGTTCGTGTAATACGGATTATCGACCGTGCCGGCTTGCAGGATGGCCGGATAGCGCTTGCGGTCTTCGCGGGCGAAGCGGTACGTGGTGCCCTCGGCCGGTGTCGCTTCCAGGTTGTACATGTGGCCCGTCTCTTCCTGGAATGCCACCATGCGGGCGCGCACGTGGTCGAGCAGGCGTATCGCCAGCGCATGGCCTTCGGCGGACGTGATGTCGTAAGCGTCGCCGCTGAAATTGCGGATCATTTCGTTGATGCCGTTCACCCCCAGGGTGGAAAAGTGATTGCGCAGGGTGCCCAGGTAGCGTTTCGTGTAAGGGAACAAGCCTTGCTGCATCAGTTCTTCGATGGTGCGGCGCTTGATTTCCAGACTGACTTTCCCCAGTTCCAGCAGGCGGTCCAGGTCGGCCAGCAGTGCCGCTTCGTCGCCGCGCCACAGGTGGCCCAGGCGCGCGCAGTTGATGGTGACCACGCCCAGGGAGCCCGTCTGCTCGGCGGAACCGAACAGGCCATTGCCTCGTTTCAGCAGTTCGCGCAAGTCCAGTTGCAAGCGGCAGCACATGGAGCGGATCATGTTCGGCTTGAGTTCCGAATTGATGAAATTCTGGAAGTAGGGCAGGCCGTAGCGGGCCGTCATCTCGAACAGGCGTTCCGCATTTTCGCTATGCCAGTCGAAATCCTCGGTGATATTGTAGGTGGGGATGGGGAAGGTGAAGACGCGGCCCTTGGCGTCGCCCGCCATCATGATCTCGATATATGCGCGGTTGATCATGTCCATCTCCGCCTGCAGCTCGCCATAGCTGAAGTCCATCTCCTGGCCGGCGATGACGGGAATCTGCTCGCGCAGGTCGTCCGGGCAGACCCAGTCAAAAGTGAGGTTGGTGAACGGCGTCTGCGTGCCCCAGCGCGATGGCACGTTGAGGTTGAAGATCAGCTCCTGCATGTACTGGCGCACGTCTTCGTAGCGCAGGCTGTCCTTGCGGATGTAGGGTGCCATGTAAGTGTCGAAGGAGCTGAACGCCTGCGCGCCGGCCCACTCGTTTTGCAGGGTGCCGAGGAAATTGACGATCTGGCCGATGGCGCTCGACATGTGTTTCGGCGGGCCCGATTCGATCTTGCCCGGCACGCCATTCAAGCCTTCATGCAGCAGGGTGCGCAGCGACCAGCCGGCGCAATAGCCGGCCAGCATGTCGAGGTCGTGGATGTGCAGCGCCGCTTCGCGGTGTGCCGCGCCCACCTCCGGCGGATACACCTGGTCCAGCCAGTAATTGGCGATGACCTTGCCCGACACATTGAGGATCAGGCCACCCAGGGAATACCCCTGGTTGGCGTTGGCGTTGACGCGCCAGTCGCGCCGTTCCAGGTATTCATTGATGGACGCGGCGACATCGACCTGGCCGCGTGTGGGGGGAACTGCATTCGTCGTCATGAAACCTCCAATAAACACAACATGCGGTGTTTTTATGAAGGTTATCTACTAAATGTAGTGCCGTCAAAGGGGGCGTGCAAGCGATTCGCGTATCCTTGATCCAGGTGAAAAATACACCTCAGCCGGTTTTATTCCAGCGCGTTTCGCGCAAGATCAGCCAGCTCGCGCAAAAGAACGCGGCGCCACAGGCGGCGATGCTGGCGACGGAGGCGGGCAGTACGTGGGTCCAGATTTCCAGCGGCGAATAGGTGCTCCAGCTGGCCACGCGCGCATCAAAGGTGGCGTAGTTCGCCAGCAGCCAGTAGATGGCCAGCAGGCCCGTGCAGATGGCGGCCTGACGCAGCAGCGGCAATTGGCGGCGCGCGAACACGGCCAGCAGGAACAGCAGCAGTACGCCCGGATAGGCGCCCAGCACTTCCGGCGACAGCATGGAGATGGTCCCTGCGTTATCGCCATCGGCCGGGCCGGCCCACTGCACTTGCAGCGCGGTGAGGAACAGGGTCAGAAGGAAAATCAGCAGCGGTTTGCGGGTCATGGTGGGCATTTAAACAGGAGGAAAGACAGGCATTTTACAGCCAGGTCAAGCAAGTTGAAGGTGCGCCAGCCATGCATGCATTCCTTCACCTGCGTCAACGACTGGGCATATGGGCGGGGCTATAGTCTGCAGCCTGAGCCGATACAGGACTGTGAATATCATGATGCTTGAATCAACTACCGCCACCCGCGTGGCCGGACCGCTGGAACTGGTCTGCCCCGCCGGCAGCCTGCCTGCCCTGAAAGCGGCCGTCGACAATGGCGCCGATACCGTTTACCTGGGCTTTCGAGACGCCACCAATGCGCGCAATTTCGCCGGCCTCAATTTTGACGAGAAGGCCATCGCCGAGGGCGTGCGCTATGCCCACCAATACGGACGCAAGGTGCTGCTGGCGCTGAATACCTATCCGCAGCCGCACAACTGGGCCGTGTGGCGCAGCGCCATCGACCGTGCCGCCGCGGCGGGCATCGACGCCATGATCGTTGCCGATCCTGGCCTGATGGCCTACGCGGCGCAGCACCAGCCGCAGCTGCGCCTGCACCTGTCCGTGCAGGGCTCGGCCACGAATTATGAAGCGATCAACTTCTATCACGAGCACTTCGGCATCGCCCGCGCCGTGCTGCCGCGCGTGCTGTCGATGGCGCAGGTGGAGCAACTGATCAGCAAGACGGAGGTGGAGATTGAAGTGTTCGGCTTCGGCAGCCTGTGCGTGATGGTAGAAGGGCGCTGCGCCTTGTCCTCGTATGCGACGGGCGAGGCGCCAAATACGCACGGCGTGTGCTCGCCGGCCAAGGCCGTGCGCTGGCTGGAAACGCCGAACGGTCTGGAGTCGCGCCTGAACGGCGTGCTGATCGACCGCTACGCGCCCGGTGAAAACGCCAGCTATCCCACCCTGTGCAAGGGGCGTTTCGAAGTCAATGACGAAGAGTATTACGCGATCGAGGAGCCGGCCAGCCTGAATACCTTGGCGCTGCTGCCGCAACTGATCGCCATGGGCGTGCGTGCCGTGAAAATCGAAGGCCGCCAGCGCAGTCCCGCCTACGTGGCGCAGGTCACGCGCGTGTGGCGCGAAGCGATCGACGCCTGCCGCGAAGGCAAACCGCGCTACGCCGTCAAGCCGGGCTGGATGGCGGCCATGGACAAGCTGGCCGAGGGCCAGCAGCACACACTCGGCGCCTACCATCGCTCCTGGAAATAGCAAAACCTACTGCGCGTCCCGGGGCGCGGCCTGCGATGCTCACCGTGCTTGAGCACGGCTGCGCTTCTCGGCCTCGCCGCGAGCCGCTCGCTACGGTTTTGTCACTTAAACATACTGGAAAAGGCATGCTAAAACTATCGTTGGGTCCTTTGCTGTACTACTGGCCGCGCGCCACCGTCTTCGAGTTTTACCAGCAGATCGCCGGCACCGCCGTCGATATCGTGTATCTGGGCGAAACCGTCTGCTCGCGCCGGCATGAACTGCGCCTGGCCGACTGGCTCGATATCGCCGACATGCTGGCCGCTGCCGGCAAGGAAGTGGTGCTGTCGACGCAGGCGCTGATCGAGGCGGGCGCCGAACTGGCGACCCTGCGCCGCATCACGGGCAATGGCCGCTATACGGTCGAGGCCAACGACATGGGCGCCGTGCACTGCATGGAAAAGGGCGCGCCCTTTGTCGCCGGCCCCCACCTGAACCTGTTCAATGGCCCCAGCCTGCAACTGCTGGTGCGCCTGGGTGCGCGGCGCTGGGTGATGCCGCTGGAAATGGGACAGGCGGCGCTGGCCGAGATGCAGCGCCAGAAACCGGAAGGGCTGGAGACGGAAGTGTTCGCCTATGGCCGCATGCCACTGGCGTTTTCCGCGCGCTGCTTCACGGCGCGCAACCGCAACCTGCCGAAGGACGACTGCGGCTACAGTTGCCTGGAAGAACCGGACGGCCTGCTGCTGCGCACGCGCGACGAAGTGCCGTTCCTGGTACTGAATGGCACGCAGACGCAGTCGGCCCTGGTCTACAACCTGGTGCGCGAACTCGACGCCATGCGCGACATGGGCGTGGCGGCGGCGCGCATCAGTCCGCAGGCCATGCATACGGAGCAAGTCATCGCCATCTTCGACCGCGCCCGCCGCGGCCAGGTTAGCGGCGTTGGCGCTCAGGCCCAGCTGGCGGCTTGCCAGCCGGCCGGTGCCTGTGACGGCTACTGGCACGGCCAGCCCGGCATGGAACAGCACGCCGCTCATTGAACCCATCGAAAGGAAGCACTATGCAAGATCAACTGGACAGATTGCCCGTCCCGGCCAAGCCCGCCATGAGCAAGGCCGCCATGTCGTACCGATTGCCCGAACCGCTGGCCGAATTGCTGTCCAAGCTGCCGCCGTATCCCGCCTCCTGGCTGTTCGTGCAAGGCTTGAACCGCCTGCTGGCGCCGCAATTGCCCGACGATGTGCGGCGCAGCCTGGAGGGGCGCAGCCTGCGCCTGCGCTTGCTCGATGCGGGCATCGCCTTCGATTTCGAGTGGCAGGGCACGGTGTTCGTGGCCGAGCGCTATGTGGACGTGCCGGACCTGTGCATCGCCGCCAGCGTGCATGACTTGATGCTGCTGGCGCGGCGCCAGGAAGATCCTGACACGCTGTTCTTCAGCCGTCGTTTGAGTCTGGAAGGCGATACGGAGCTGGGGCTGCTGTTCAAGAATACGCTCGACGCCATCGAACTGCCGCCGTTCGATTTACAGGCGCTGGGACCGCGCCGCGTGCTGGCGCATCTGCGCGACCGGGGCGCGCGGGAAGGCTGAGCGGAGCAGGGGGAGCGGAGAAGGGCTGGAGCAAGCGTTCAGTGGCGGCAGTGGCCGCAGGCGCCGCTGCAGGACGGCAGTTGTTCTTCATCGGAGGACTCGCCCATGAAACCGGCGTCGTTAACGGCCGCCAGCAGGCGCTCTTGCGTAGCCAGCCGTTCGTCAAATTGCACCGTGGCGCCGTGGCGCGCCAGCGAGACGCATACGGTGGCCACGCCCGAGACGGCTTCGAGCGCGCCCGTCAACCTGTCGGCGCAGCCTTCGTGATCCATACCGATAATATTTAAGCGCGCTGTTTGCATGGGTTCCTCTTGTTTTTCAAATAAAAAAACAGCGTAGGCGAGGGGCGCGCATGCCGTCCAGAGCAGCACGCAAGATTTATTTTCTATTTGCGGTTTTATTGATCTGGATTAATTCCCTCTCTCCAAGATAGCCTGGAACTGCTGTTGTTTTATACACAGTTTCCTTATTCCAGTCGACAAGTGTGGCGTGCTGCGCGATACTGTCATTCTGATAAGAACGCTGATGAAAGCGCTGGAAAGGAGGGGCCATGCAACGCCGCCCTCTGCTTATGCTTGCCGGCCTGTGGCCATTCGGCGCGGCCGCCGGCACGCCGTTGCCGCTCGTGTATCCGCGCCACCAGGCACTCAATGATCCGCAGCAAGGCTACGTGACGGCTTTGCTACAACTGGCGCTGGCGCGTTCGGGCCGGGCGTATGCCTTGCGCCGTTCCGCACTGCGCATGGTGCAGACGCGCGCCATGCAGGAAATCGCCACGGCGTCGGGCAGCGTCGATGTCGTGTGGGCCATGACGAGCCGTGTGCGCGAAACGCAATTGCTGCCGGTGCGCATCCCCATCGACCGTGGGCTGATCGGTTGGCGCGTGGCCCTGATCCAGGCGCGCCAGCCGCAGTTGCTGCGCGCCGTACGCAGCATAGCCGCCCTGGCGCGGCTGTCTGCCGGCCAGATGCGCGACTGGCCCGACTCCGCCATCCTGCAAGCGAATGGCTTGCGCCTCGATACCTCGAGCACCTACGAAGGCCTGTTCCAACAACTGGCGGCAGGGCGCATCGATTACTTTCCCCGTTCCGTGATCGAGGCGCAAAGCGAACTGGCCAGCCATGCGCAATTGCCGCTGGCGCTCGATGCCCACCTGGTCATCCGCTACCCGGCCGCGCTGTATTTTTTTGTCGGCAGGCACCGGCCGGAACTGGCACGCCACATTGAAATCGGACTGGAAAGCATGCTCGCCGATGGCAGTTTCGCGCAGCTGTTTCAGCACTATTTTGGCCGTCTCGCAGATGGCCTGAAGCTGTCCCATCGGTACGTGCTGGAGCTGGCCAATCCTGACTTGCCGGAGGAGACGCCGCTGGCGCGCAAGGCACTTTGGTATCGTCCACATCATTACTAGTGGTTTTATTGATCGGTGTCAAACCACCTCTTCAATCGTGCGCAGGATGTTTGATGAAACGCAATGCGAGTTCAACAGAACACCTGTTGACACTTATAAAGTTTTCGCCGAACATAATTCTACTTTGCAAGATTTTACCCGCACAAGGCGCCATGGCAGCTGGCGTGCAGGACACTGTGCGCGCGTTCAACAGCCAGCTGCGGCCAGCCATCCTTGTAACCATCCGTTATCTTTTCGAAGGTTCGTCCATGCTCGATTCGATCACGTCAGTATTGCACCAAGTGCCAGAATTGGCCCTGTTCCTGGCGCTGGCGCTCGGCTATGCGATAGGGCAGATACGCTTCGGCCCCATCCAGCTCGGTGGCGTGTGCGGCACCCTGATCGCCGCGCTGCTGATCGGCCAGCTGGGCATCACCCTGGACGCCAGCGTCAAGAATGTCTTCTTCATGCTGTTCATTTTTGCCCTCGGCTATGCGGGCGGTCCCCAATTTTTTGCCAACCTCAACGCCAAGGGCTTGCGCCTGGGCCTGTTGTGCTTGATCGAAGTGGTGGTGGTGCTGGCACTGGTGCTGCTGGCCACGCGTTTCCTCGGTCTTGACCAGGGCACGGCGGCCGGCATGATGGCGGGCGCGGCGACGGAATCTGCCGTCGTCGGCACGGCCACGGACGCCATTTCCAAGCTGGCCTTGCCGGCCGCCCGCATCGCCGAGCTGCAGGCCAACGTGGTCACCGCGTATTCCATCACCTACATCTTCGGCCTGATCGCCATTGTCATCGTCACCAGCCAGATTTTTCCGCTGTTGTTGCGTGTCAACCTGCGCGAGGAAGCTGATAAATTGTGGGAAAAGATGGGCGGCGCGCAGACCGATGGCGACGGGGTGCAGGCGACGCCGGAAATGGTGGGCCGCGCTTACCGTATCAGCCGTGGCGCGGGACGTCGTCTCGATGCCTTGCAGCATATTTTTGCGGGCCGCGCCAGTATCACGCGCGTGCGCCGGCATGGCAAGGTATTGCCTATGGAACCCGCACTGCGCCTGCGCAACAACGACGAAGTGCTGGTGATCGGCCACCGGCCCGCGTTGGTGGCGGCTGAAGCTATCCTGGGCGAGGAATTTGCTGACACGACAGGCTTGAACATGGCCGTTTCTGCCGTCGAAGTGGTGCTGCAGCAGGCGGGCCTCGTTGGCCAGCCCCTGCGCCAGTTGGCCTTGCCTTCCGGCGTGCATGTGGCGGCCGTCGTCCGTGGCGAGCACAGCATGCCGCCCCTGCCGGACCTGGCCTTGCAGCGCGACGACGTGCTGCGCCTGTATGGCACGACGGAAGGGCGCGATCTGAACACGGCGCTGGCCGCCATCGGCAAGCGCGTGCCCTCGGGTGCGCGCAGCAACATCGTCTACGCCAGCATCGGCATCGTGCTCGGTGTGTATATCGGCGGCTTTACCGCCAAGCTGGGCGGCATTCCCTTTTCGCTGGGCACGGGCGGCGGCGCCTTGCTGACGGGCCTGGTGTTCGGCTGGTACCAGGCGAGAAAGCCGGGCATGCCGGGTATTCATCCCAGCGCGCTCGACATGATGAAAGATATCGGCCTGGCCACCTTCATCGCCTGCGTGGGCCTGGCCTCCGGACCGCAGGCGATCGATCTGATCCGCCAGTACGGGCTGTCGCTGCCGCTGATGGGGGTCTTGATCGCCGTCATTCCCGCCTCGCTCTCCTTGCTGGTAGGTCACTTTTTCCTCAAGCTGGAAGCGCCCGTGTTGCTGGGTGCCATCGCCGGCCAGCAGTGCAGCACGCCGGCCCTGTCGGCCGTGCAGAACGCGGCCGGCAACTCGACACCCCTGTTGGGGTACACGATTACGTATGCCATCTCGAACGTGGTGCTGCCTCTGCTGGGACCGCTCATCGTGGCCCTGGCCGGCTCCGTCCACGCATGAGGCACAGGTAGTAAAGAATTCCTTCAACACGAAAGGCGGTCTGTATGGAATGGTTGCATGAGTTATTCAAGAAGTCGCCTGAAATTGCCTTGTTTCTCTCCCTGGCAGTGGGCTACTACATCGGCAAGATCAAGTTCGGCTCGTTTCAGCTGGGCGGGGTCGCCGGTTCACTCCTGGTGGCGGTACTCGTCAGCCAGGTAGGCGTCGCCATCGATCCCGGCGTCAAGTCAGTGCTGTTCGCCCTGTTCATTTACGCGGTTGGCTATGAAAGCGGACCGCAGTTTTTCAATTCCCTGGGCCGCCAGTCGGTGCGCGAAATCATCCTGGCCGTGGTGCTGGCCGTGACGGCGTTGCTGACGGTGGTCATCATGGCCAAGGTCTTCGGCCTGGACAAGGGCCTGGCGGCCGGCGTGGCGGCGGGCGGCTTGACGCAGTCGGCCATCATCGGCACGGCCGGCGACGCGATCACCAAGCTGGGCCTGGCGGCCGACGAGGTGGCGCGATTGCAGGGCAACGTAGCCGTCGGCTATGCCGTGACGTATGTGTTCGGCTCGTTTGGCGCCATCATCGTCTGCGTCAATATCTTGCCGAAACTGATGAAACGCACCATCCGCGAAGATGCGATCAAGGCGGAAACAGCGCTGCAGGCGGGCGTGCAGGTGCTGGGGCCGGGCCAGACGCCGGCCGCGCCGGACCTGATCGGCCGCATCTACGACGTCGGCCCGGGGGCCGGGCGCTCAGTGGCGGAAATCGAAAGTGCCCATCCGAACACGGCCATCACCATCGAGCGCGTCAAGCGCAATGGTCAGATCATCGACGTCAGTCCGGACCTGGTGCTGGCGGCCGACGATGTCGTCCTGCTGGTGGGCAGGCGCGAAGCCATGCTCAGCGTCTCTTCCCAGCTGGGCAAGGAATTGCTTGCCGTCGAAGGCATGGAACTGGTGATGCAGCGCCGCGACATGGTGCTGACCAACAAGGCTTACCATAACAAGACGGTGGGTGAAATCCGCAGCGGCACGGCGCCGGGCGTGCGCCACGGCATCTTTGTCGTGCAGCTGAGCCGTATGGGCAAGATATTGCCCATGCAATCAGAAACCGTGGTGCAGACGGGCGACGTGGTGACCATTTATGGCGCCGAGCAAGATGTCAAGCGCGTGGCGGCCGAAGTGGGTTACATGATCGTACCGAGCGCCAAGACGGACTTCGTCTACATGGGCGCCGGCCTCGTCGTCGGCTTGCTGGTGGGCTTGCTGGTGGCGCGCATCGGCTCGATTCCTCTGACCCTGGGCAGCGGCGGCGGCGTGCTGCTGTCGGGCCTGGTATTCGGTTGGTTCCGCGCCAAGCGCCAAACCTTCGGCTACATGCCCAGCGGCGCCGTGCAAATTCTGAAAGACCTGGGCCTGGCCGGTTTCGTCGCCGTCGTCGGCCTCACGTCAGGCCTGCAAGCCGTGCAAACCGTGCGCGAACATGGCCTGACCCTGTTTGGCGTGGGCGTGGTGGTCACCATCTTGCCGATGATCTTGACCATGCTGATCGGCCGCTACATTTTGCGTTATGACAACGTGGCCGTTTTCGCCGGTGCCTTGTCCGGCTCGCGCAGCGCCAATCCCGCCTTCGGCGAAGTGCTGAATGCGGCGCAAAACTCGATTCCCACCGTGCCGTTTGCCATCACGTATGCCTTGGCCAACGTTTTCCTGACCTTGCTGGGGCCGCTGATTGTGGCCTTCGTCTGAGTCTGCATGCATTTGCAAGAGCTCTTTGCAAGACCCTTTGCAAGACCCTGAACATTGTGATTCTATAAGGAGTAGCAAAAATGGATTTCAGTAACCCCGCCAAACTCGCCCTGTTGAGCCCATTCGAATTGAAGGATGCGCTGATCCAGACGGCCAAGCAAAGCAACCGCCTGATGCTCAATGCGGGCCGCGGCAACCCGAATTTCCTGGCGACCACGCCACGCCATGGCTTCTTCCAGTTCGGCCAGTTCGCCATGACGGAAGCGGAGCGTTCGTATGTGTACATGGAAGACGTGGGCGGTTTCCCCACGCGCGACGGCATCGAGGCGCGCTTTGAAATTTTCGTGCGCAAACACGAGGGCAACCCAGGCGTGCATTTCATCGAGGCGGCCGTGTCGTATGTGCGCGACCAGCTGGGCCTGAGCGCGGGCGACTTCATCTATGAGATGTGTGAAGCCATCCTCGGCTGCAACTATCCCGTGCCGGACCGCATGCTGCGCCTGTCCGAGAAAATCGTCGGCCAGTATATTCACCGCGAAATGATCGGCGACCATCCCTTCGTCGGCAACTTCGACATGTACGCCGTCGAAGGAGGCACGGCGGCCATGACGTATCTGTTCGCCAGCCTGAAGTCGAACCACATCATCCAGGAAGGCGACACGATTGCCCTGGGCATGCCGATCTTCACGCCGTACATCGAAATTCCCCAGCTCAATGATTACAAGCTGAACACCGTGCATATCGATGCGCCGCAATCGAACAATTGGCAATTCACCAAGAAAGAGCTGGACAAGCTGCTCGATCCGAAAGTGAAAGCTTTCTTCCTTGTCAACCCCAGCAATCCGCCATCCGTCAAGATCGACGATGAAACCCTGGAATACATCGCCAAGATCATCAAGAAGCGCCCCGACCTTATCATCCTCACCGATGACGTGTATGGCACGTTTGCCGACAATTTCGTCTCGCTGTTCGCCATTTGCCCGTTCAACACCATCCTCGTGTACTCGTTTTCGAAATACTTCGGCGCGACGGGCTGGCGCATGGGCGTGGTCGCCACGCATGAAAACAATGTGCTTGACGACAAGATTGCCAAGTTGCCGGAAACCATCAAGAAGCAGCTGGACGCGCGCTACCATTCCATCACGACCGAGCCGCGCCAGCTGAAATTCATTGACCGCCTGGTGGCTGACAGCCGCACGGTGGCGCTGAACCACACGGCCGGCCTGTCCACACCCGTGCAGGCGCAGATGACCTTGTTCTCCCTGTTCTCGCTGATGGATGAAGAGCAAAAGTACAAGCAGTCGATGAAACGCATCGTGCTGCGCCGCAAGGAAGCGCTGTACCGCGAACTGGGCTTGCCGATGGTGCACGACGCCAATTCCGTGCGCTACTACCACTTGCTGGACATGGAGTCCTTGGCCGCGCAGATGCATGGCGTGGAGTTTTCGCAATGGCTGCTGAAAAAGCTGAAACCGAACGAAGCGCTGTTCCGCCTGGCAGAGGAAACGGGCGTCATCCTGTTGCCTGGCCGCGGTTTCGGCACCACGCATCCTTCCGGCCGCGTCTCGCTGGCCAACCTGAACGAATACGATTACGCCAACATCGGCCGCGCCATCCGCAGCATGGCGTCCGAGTTCTTCGCCGTGTTTGAAAAGGAAAAGGAGAAGGGCGGCAAGAAGGCGAAGAAGTAAATCGCTAGCCGCTTACTCTGCGTAAAACGGGCGCTCCGCAAGAGGCGCCCGTTTTTATGTGTCAGGCCCAGTAACCAATAGTGCAGGCTGGAATAGACATCCGTGGATATAATTGCTATTGTGAAAGTATAAACATGGCAACCCCGTGCTTTCCCCTCATTCATTGACTGGACGCTACATGGGCAGATTGCAAGAACACTTATCATTATTGCTGGCGAGCGCGCTGGGCGCCGCCATGCCCGCCCAGGCGCAGATGCCGGCTGGCGCACCGCTGAGCTTTAGCGAAGCGCTGCAGCAAGCGGCAGCCGCCTCGGGCGCCGTGCAGGGCGCCGCGCTCGACGTGCGCGCAAAAACACTGAAGGCGGAAGCCTTGTCGAATATCGATGGCCCTTCGGTGGACTTGACGGCGTTTCGCGGCCGCTTGTCGACGGATTTGAGTATCGATACCAGCGGCTTGTCCGGCGTGGTGGGCGGCATCGGATCGGTGTTGCCGCCGATTCCCGGCTTGCCCACGCCACATATTCCCAATTCCCTGAACCGCGAAGTGGTGACGGATTTGACCTCGTTCGGCTTGCTGGGCATGTGGCCCATCTACACGGGCGGGCGCCTGGACGCCGTCAAGGGCCTCGCTTCCAGCCTGACCCTGGCCGCGCAAGCCGAGCGCACTGAGGCGGAAGAGCAGCTAGCCACCTTGGTGGCGCAGCGCTATTTTCAATTGCTGCTGGCCAAGCGCGTGGTGGCCGTGCGGGCCGACGTGACGGCCGGCGTGACGCAGCACCAGCGTGACGCGGCGAAGCTGGAAAAGGGCGGCCTGATTTCGCGTGCGGAACGCCTGCGTGCCGACGTGGCCCTGGACGGCGCCCGCAGCGAGGAAGCGCAGGCGCGCAGCGATGAGGAAATTGCGCAAGTGGCGCTTGACCGTTTGCTTGCCGTTAACACGCAAGTACGCCCCAGCACGCCGCTGTTCGTCAACAGTTTGCCGGTCGGCACCTTGCAATCGTTCATCAGCACGGGCATGCGCGAAAATGCAAACTGGAAAAAGATCGATAGCAAGCGCGTGCAAGCAGAGCAAGCCTTGAAGCTGCACGGCAAGGAATACGCGCCCACCGTCTTTGCCATCGGTAACTACAATTTGAATCGCGGCCAGCTCGTGCGCTCGAACTGGGCCATCGGCCTGGTCGTGTCCGTGCCGCTCGTGCACCGCATCAATACAGGCAGGATGATCGCCGCCGCCAAACTCGACCAGGAGCGGGTGGAAGTAGTGGCGCGCCAGGCCGAGCGCGACATTCCCACCCTGATCGAGAAGAACTGGCGTGCGCTGGAAAACGCCCGCATTCAGTATCTGTCCACGGCGTCTTCGGTGGAGCTGGCACGCGAAAATATCCGTTTGCAAACAGTGGCCTTCCAACAAGGGCAAGTGACGTCGCTGGAAGTGGTCGACGCGCGCCTGAACCTGGCGAAAATCGAGACCCAGCGCGCGCAGACAGCCTATAACTATGTGATGGGGCTGGCGCATTTGCTGGAAGCAACGGGCGAGACGCAGCGCCTGGGCAGCCTGGCCGCAGCGGCCGACATCCAATTACCTGTGGACAAATAATAATGAGTACTTTCAAAAAACCATTGGCCATAGTCGCCGCAGTCATCGTGCTGGCCTTTGTGGGCTGGGGCCTGTACCAGGCGTTCCAGCCGCAGCGCCTGCCTTTGCAGGGACAGATGGACGCGCAGGAAGTCAATGTCTCGTCGAAAGTGCCGGGCAGGGTGGGCGAGCTGTACGTCAAGCTGGGCCAGACGGTGCCGAAAGGCCAGGTATTGTTCCAGCTGACGAGTCCGGAAGTGGATGCGAAGATCGCGCAAGCGACGGCCGCCACGCAAGCGGCTGATGCCGTGGCGCAAAAGGCGCAAGCGGGTGCGCGTCCGGAAGAAGTCGCCGCCGCGAAAGCCAACTGGGAGCGGGCGCAAACGGGGGCGACCATCGCCAAAACCACCTATACCCGCGTCAACAATATGTTCGAGCAAGGCGTGATCGCCCAGCAGAAACGTGACGAGGCGCAAGCGCAATGGCGCGCCGCCGACCAGCTGGCGCAAGCTGCACGCGCGCAGTATGACATGGCGCAAAAAGGCGCCCGTCCGGAAGACAAGACGGCCGCCGCCGCTCAGGCGCGCCAGGTGGGCGCCGTGCTGACGGAAGCGCAGATCGCCCTGGCCGAAACGAAGATCGCCGCGCCGGTGGCCGGGCAGGTCAGCAAGATCCAGATACAGCCCGGTGAACTGGCGCCGCAAGGTTTCCCCGTAATCACTTTGGTGAACCTTGATGACGCCTGGGCCGTGCTGCAAGTGCGCGAAGATGACATGGCAGCGTTTGCCATGGGCAGCACGCATACGGCCAATGTGCCGGCACTCAAGCAGCAACTGAGTTTCAAGGTCAGCTCCGTGGCCGTGCTGCCGGACTTCGCCACGTGGCGCGCTGCCCGCCCGGGCGGTACAGACTTGCGCACGTTTGAAATCCGTTTGCGCCCCGCCATCAAGGTCGAGGGCTTGCGTCCGGGTATGTCGGTCGTGTTTCCACCGCTCTGATAGCCAATGAGTGAGATTGACAAAGAACAGCCGGCGGCGCTGGCACGCGAGTGGCGGCGCTTGCGCGGCGACTTCTGGGACATGGGCATGCTCAGCTGGATTCCCCTCGTGCTGTGCGGCATGTTGTGGCTGATTTTTTCGGCCGGCATCGCGCGCGACTTGCCCATCGTCATCATCGATAACGATAACTCCACCCTGTCACGCCAGCTGACGCGCTGGCTCGACGCCTCGCCCGGCATCGAGGTGGCGGCGAAAGTGGCGTCCAGCGATGAAGCCCTGCGCCGGCTGCGCGAGCGCACGGCGTTTGGCTATCTGCTGATCCCCAACGATTTCGAACAGAAACTGCTGGGTGGCCGGCAAGCCACCGTGCAATGGCTGTACAACGCACAGTTTTCTTCGCACGCGGGCGCCTTGCTGCGCGACGTGCGCACGGTCAGCACGACCTTGTCGGCCGGCATCGAGATGACGGCGCGCGTGAAAAAGGGCATGTCGGGCGTGCAGGCGGCGGCCCAGTTCGAACCGATCCGCACCACCCTGAATAGTTTATACAATGAAAACATCAGCTATGAAGCGTTTTTGACGTTGGCCCTGATGCCGGCCATGCTGCAGATATTCATCGTCGTTGCCGTCGTCACCTCCATCGGGCGTGAATTGCGCGACGGCACCGTGCCGCAATGGCTGGCTTCGGCCCATGGCAGCTGGCTGCGCGCCGTTGGCGCCAAGCTGCTGTTTCCCCTCATTGCTTACTGTGCGCTGGCGCTGCTGTATTTGCTGTTCTTCAGCCTGGCGCGAGGCTGGGCCGTCGCGGGCAGCTTGCCGGCCTTGCTGCTGAGCATGCTGTTGCTGGTGCTCGCCTACTGTGGCCTGGCCACCTTGCTGATCGCCGCCACCCTGTCCCTGCGTTTGGCCTTGTCGGGCGCCGCCTTCATCACGGCGCCGGCCTTCGCCTTTGCGGGCCAGGCATTTCCCTTGATGGCCATGCCGGCGCCGGCCCGCGCCTGGGCGGAAGCCTTGCCGCTCACGCATTATCTGCAACTGCAAACGAAATACTGGCTGGCTGGTGCACCGTGGCGCTATGGGGTACAGGAAATGCTGATATTGGCCGGTATCGCCATCGGCTGCGGCGCCGTGGGCGTATTCTTGCTGGCGCGCCGCGCAAATGCCCCGGCCGCCTGGGGGCGCACATGATGTGGCCGGCCTTTCTCGCCACCTGGCGCGCCATGCTGACGGACAAGGGCGCACTGACCTTGCTGTTCATCGGCGGCATCATCTATTCCTTCTTCTATCCGCTGCCGTATTCGACGGAAATCGTCCAGCGCGTGCCCGTGGCGGTCGTCGACCAGGACCGCAGCGCCATGTCGCGCCAGTTGACGCGCTTTGCCATGGCGCATCCGTCGCTGCAGGTGATCGCTGTCACGCCGGATTTACCCGTCGCGCAAGATTTATTGTGGCGCGACCAAGTCATGGGCGTATTGATCCTCCCCGACGGCTTGCAGACGGACGTGCTGGCCGGCCGCGCCGCCCACGCGCAGGTGGCGGGCAATGGCTTGTATTTGATGCTGAACAAGGTGGCCCTGAACGGCCTGGCCGAAGTGGTGGGCACCGTGTCGGCCGGTATAGAACTCAAGCGTTTGGCTGCGGGCACGCCGTCCACCATCCAGGCCAACCAGCAGCGCTCGCCCATCGCCTTCGATGCCGTACCCCTGTTTAACGTCAAGGAAGGCTATGGCGCCTATGTCGTGCCGGGCGTGGCCACCCTGATTGTGCAGCAGACCTTGCTGATCGGCATGACCATGCTGTTCGGTACATGGTACCAGCGCAAGAGTTTCCCCCTGGCGGGCAAGCGCACGGTCGGCGGCTATGCGGGCATGCTGCTGGCGTTTGCCTGCGTGGCGTTCCTCAACTGCTGCTATTTCTTTGGTTTCGTCTTCTGGTTCCAGGATTACCCCCGTGGCGGCAATTTTGGCGGCATGCTCTTGCTGCTGGTACTGTTCTCTCTGGCGGAAGCAGCCTTCGGCATGCTGCTGGGCATGCTGTTCCGCACGCGTGAACGGGGCACGCAGCTGATGATCGCCACTTCAATGCCGGTGCTGTTCCTGGCAGGCCTGACCTGGCCCGTGTCGTCCATGCCCGTCGTGCTGCAATGGCTGCGCTGGCTGCTGCCATCCACGGCCGGCATCCAGGGCTTCGTCGCGCTCAATCAAATGGGCGCTTCGCTGTATGAAATCCGTCATGAAGTGGCGGGCTTGCTGGGCTTGCTGGTGCTGTGCCTGGCGCTGGGATGGCGGCGCTGGCGCATGGCGTAGCGCTTCCATTGGCGCCTGTTCCGCTTATCCATCGCGTTTGATGGCTCTCAGGGCGCCGGCGCAAGACGCCCCTGCTTTCATGCCGTTTTTTGGAATGCTGCCATCAGCATCTTGCAGAAAACATCACGCGCCGGGTCAGGATGCTTTTCGCTTGCCCGCATCAGGCTGGCGACACGGGGGAGCGGGGCAATATGTTCCAGCGCCGCATGCCGCCGTACGGTATTGCCGAGATTACGTTCATTCATGATCCCCACCCCCAGCCCGCTGGCGATCGCAGTCAGCATGCCTGCCATCGAAGGGCACTCCAGGCTCACGCTCCAGGCCATGCCGACTCCGCCCAGCTTTTCCTCGGCAAGTCGGCGATAAAAGCACTGCGGACCATAGGTGATCAATTTGATGGGTTCGCCGGCCAGGCTCTGCTCTGCTGTGGCGTTACACCAGTGTAATTTTTCCTGCCATAACAGCCTGTCAGAGGGGGACGCCATGTCGGCAAAATCCTGGTGCAAGATGATATCCAGATCGCCGTCGGTAAAGTGCTGGCGCAGAAGGTGGCTCTGTTCAATGATGAGTTGCACGTCCACTTTTGGATGGTGATGCGAAAACAGTGAGAGGACCGCGCAGACTTCAGCCAGTGAAATCTGTTCCGTCACTCCTATGCGCAGCCGGCCTCTCATCGCAGATGGCGAAAAATAGGCTATGGCGTCATCGTGCGCATCAAGAATTTTTACCGCATGCTGCAGCAGCACGGCGCCCTTTTCAGTGGGGGCGAACAGCTTGCCGCTGCGCGCCAGCAACGGACACGCCAGTTGCTGCTCAAGCCGCTTGATTTTCCAGCTCACCGCAGACTGGCTGAGATTGAGCAAAGACGCGGCATGACTCATATTGCCAGTTTGCACTACCGTTCTGAATACACGGAGGGCATCGACAGAAAGGCGCATAGGCATTTTATGTATGACAAAAGTTGCAAGCAAGGTGAAAATAATGTCACTTGTGTCATTATCAGTCAAGCGATAGTCTGCAGTAATTGAAAATGAGGACACCTGATGACTATTTACGAGCCATTGCTGAACGGCCACATCCTGATCAACGGCTACCGCATTGCGACGGGCATCCATGGCGCTGGCACACCGTTGGTATTGGTGCATGGCACTCCAGCGCACAGTGGCATCTGGCGGGAACTGGTGCCGGTATTTGTCGGTGCCGGGTTCCAGGTGCATTTGTATGATCTGCTGGGTTTTGGCGCCTCCGAGCGTCCCGTTCGCGGCGATACCTCCGTGGCCGCGCAGGTGACGGTGCTGGCCGCGCTGCTCGACCACTGGCAATTGCCCAAGGCCCATCTGTTCGGCCACGATATCGGCGGGGCCATCTCGCTGCGGCTGGCCTTTGAACATGCCACGCGCTTGCTCAGCCTGACCATTGCGGATATTCCCAGCTATGACTCCTGGCCGTCGCCCACCTGGAAGCACATGCGCGATGATTACGCACAGTGTGCGCTGATGCCGGCAAGTGCACACCGCAGTGCGATGTTGCGCCAGCTCGGCATGGCCGTTTTTCACAAGGACAGGATGCAGGGCGAGACGCTGCAGCATTATCTGGAACCGCTGTGCGGCGTGGTGGGACAACCATCTTTTTACCAGCATCAGGTGGCTCACTATGACGCATCTTATACCAGGGACTTTGCCGAAAAATTACCGCAGCTCGACTTGCCGGTGCAGATTTTATGGGGCATGGAAGACGAGTGGCAGGCAGTGGCCTATGCACGGCGCCTGCAGCGCGATATTCGCGGTGCCACGCTGCACCTTTACGAAGAGGCCGGGCATTTCCTGATGGAGGATGTGCCATTGCCTGTCGCTGCCCAAGTGATTGATTTTGTTAATGATATTGGAAGGATATAAATCATGGTATTGATCGGAATGCTCGATTCTCCCTACGTCAGGCGTGTCGCTATTTGCCTGAAAGTGCTGGGCCTGCCATACGAACACCAGCCGCTCTCGGTTTTTTCTGACTTTGACATCTTTAGAAAAATCAATCCGGCCGTGAAGGCGCCGACCCTGATTACCGATGATGGGCAAGTGTTGATGGACTCCACCTTGATACTTGTTTATCTGGATGAACTTGCAGCAGGGGCGCCCCGCATCATGCCGGGGCCAAGCCCGGCACGCTTGCATGCGCTGTGCCAGACAGGTTTTGCGCTGGCGGCCTGTGAGAAAACGGTGCAGATCGTGTATGAACGACGCTTGCGTCCCCAGGAAAAACAGCACCAGGCGTGGCTGGACCGTGTCCAGGTGCAACTGCAAGGGGCTTGGCGGCAGTTGGAAGTGTCTGTGCGAGAAGAAACACCGGACTGTCTGAGTGTTGCCGGTATCAGCATTGCGGTGGCCTGGAGCTTCACCCAGCAGATGGTGCCGGATGCACTGGAGGCGGGCGATTATCCGGCAGTGGCCAGCTTGACGGCACTGGCAGAGCAGCAAGCGGCGTTTATTGCCACTCGGATGGCTTGCTGACCACGACATACTTTCCATCCGAACAAGTGCCTGTTGACGCATTGTGCAATAATTTCGTTTCTGTCACGCCGCCTATATCCAGCACCATGCCCCCCTTCAACCTGTTCCAGCGTGTGTCCCAAGCCCCCACCAAGCCCAAGGCGGCGCCTGCCGCGCGGCAGTTCGACGTGGCGGATTTGTACCAGGGACCTATCGCGCTGGGAGCAGACGGCGAGGTGAAAGCGCGGCCTTTCGATGAAAAGCTGCGCCAGGCCTATTTCTGGATTGTCAATCACGCCATCATCAGTCCCCATTACGATATCGAATACAACGATGGCCCGTCGCAGACGTATGCCGTGGGCGACAGCCGCCGCACCCTGAATTTGCCGTCGGCGCAAAGCTATTCCAGTTTCATCCTGCTACCGCTGCTGACGTTCGCCACGCGCCGCAAATGCCTGTTCGTCGGCGGGCCGGGGCGGGGCAAGACGGCCAGCGCCCTGTTAATGGGTGTGCTGGCCGGCTCCACCGTCAAGGAAGTCAAACGCGCCATGCAGCATGGCCACCCGCAGATGACGGTGGCCGATTTGCTCGGCAATCCGTTGCCGTTTGATCTGGTGAACGCGCAAAGCATGGACGATATCCGCATCGCCTGGCGCGCCTGGCTGGGCATGCGCGTGAAAATTGTCGATGAATACAACCGCATCCCCACGCGTACGCAAAGCGCGCTGCTCACCGTCATGGGCGACAATTACGCGGAAGTGCTGAACCACATTTACGAATGCCCGGAAGCGGCCTGGTACCTGACGGCCAACGACGACCAGGGTGGCGGCACCTACTAGGTGATCGAGGCGCTGCGCGACCGGGTCGACGTGACGGTGCAGGCGCTGGCCTTCAATCCGCGCTTCCTGAACGAGTTGCTGCTGCGCGTGGAAGAAAACATCCGGCCAGAAGAACTGGTGCCGCCCGAGATCATCTTCACGGAAGCAGAAGTGGACAAGATCGGCGTATCCATCCGCCAAGTGGGCATACCCGACGCCGTGCGGCGCCGCCTGGAATTCTTCGCCAGCCAGTTCGAGCTGTTCGAGACGGCCGGTGGCCAGTTCGAATACATGACCAAGGATACTGCCCGCCTGGCGGGTGCCGACCGTGGCGCCGCGCAGGCGGCCGACAATGGGCGCGACCGCCTGAAGGACCTCGGTTGCCAGACCTTGAACGGTATTTCCGTGCGTACCCTGATGGCGCTTTTGATCTATGCCAAAGCCATGGCCTACTTCCGCGGCAATGGCGAGGTGGAGCTGGAAGACTTGCGCCAGGTGCTGCCCTTCGTCCTGCACAACAAGCTGCAGCCGGACCCGGACGCGCCCTTTTTCGCGCTGCCGGAAAACGCCGCCTACCGCAGCGACAGGCTGGGCTGGCTGCGCCGGTTGTTCGACCTGTCGAACGATGAATTCAACCGCCTGGACCTGGACCGCGATGATCCTGTCGGGGTGTTGTCGGCCGAATTCGACCTGGGCCTCGATGGCGTCAGCGAGCGCGAGACCCTGGCGCGCCTGAACCGCATCGAAAAGCTGATCGGCGAACGCACCAAAGGGCGTAAGCTGTACGGCCCCCTGTACGATGACCTGCTCAAGCTCAAATACCTGCATCAGCGCTATACCAATTACCGCAGCTGGCTGCGTTCGCAATGAGCGTCCTGCATTGTCAAGGCTTCCTGGAAGCGCTGGCCATGCTCAATGGCGAGGCGAGCGACCTGTGCGCGAGCTACGAGTTGCAGCGCCTGCCCGATGCGCCCGATCTCGCCACGGCGCTGGGCTTGCGCGTGGAAGGATATGCCTTGAACGTCATCGAACCCGCACGCGACTTGCCGGCAGCCTTGTGGCACGTCAATGCGGCGCCGTGCGGGCGCGCGCACCTGGAGCAAGTGTGCCAGCGCTGGTTTTTCTCGTCGCGGCACATGCAGGCGGCGCCACCCGGGCGCTTCCGCGCGCAACTGGTGGCCGCCTTCCAGGAGTCGCTCGACGCGGTGCTGGACGGTTTTTCCCTGCACGCCGTGACGATGACGCCGCCCGCTGGTTTCTGGTACGCGATTCACTGGGACGAGATCGCGTTCGAACTGGGGGATGAACGCTATCTGCTGCACTTCTCGCACAGCGATTGAGGAGCGGCGATGATTTCTCCTGCCTTTGCCTCGATACTCGCCAGCGGCCGCGCCCAATTCAATGCGCGCGCAGCGGAAGCGCGTCGGCGCTTTCCCGCGCTCGACATGGCCGCCTTTGGCACCTTTTTGCACGATGGCGTCGATCCGCTGGTGGTGGCCGTGACCGCCGCTGCGCCCGAGCGCGCGGGCAGTGTCACCCTGGCCGCCTACGACATGGCGCTGGAGCTGGTGGGCCATGGCCTGGCCGGTCCGGCCGCAAAAAATCCCTTCCTCAATACCGTCTGGCGCGAACTGGCGCCATCGTTTGCGCCGCTGCTGGCCACGGCGCCCCTCGATGTGCTGGGTATGTTGAGCAACGCCGCCATCCACATAGCCTCCTTGGCGGGAGCGCGTCCCGCTCAGTGGCAAGCCGGGATGGCTGCCGTGGCGCCGCAAGTCGGCAGCGTCGCGCAGCTGCGCGCCGTGGGCCAGGTGCTGGCCTGGCGTGCCGGCCTCGCGCATTTCCGACTGGGCGCGCTGGCCGCCGCCGACACCTTGCCGCCTGCGCTGGCGCTGGCGGCTTTTGGCGAGCCGGGCGCGCAATGGCCGCAGGTGCATGCGCAGTTGCTGGCAAATCCCTGGCGCGGCAATGCCGATGGCAGGGAGTTCGGCAGCTTCAGCGGCCTCGGTGGCGATTTCGGCACGCCGCCGCAGGTACGCGCCACGGCGGACGGTTGCGGCTTTGCTGTGCGCAGCGCCGAACGCCATTATCTGCTGGTGGCCGACGCCTATGGCGCCGTGCTGCACAGCGCCACGGCGCAGGAGTTCGAGCAGGCGCCAAACGAGCTGCCGTCGTCCGTGCGCCTCGATGGGGCGACCGTGCATATCGGCGTGCGCAGCATCGTGCTCGATGTGCCGGCGGGCGACATCGCCCTTGCCTCCAATGCGCATACGCTGGCCATCACGTCGCCCTGGACGCATGCGATTCGCTTGCTGCCGCTTGCATGAAAAAGGATGCCGACACCGCCCTGATCGACGCTTGGCAGGCCGTCTGGCCCGAGGCCCTGGCCGTGTGGAGCAAATTTACGCGACTGCGCGACCCGAGCCTGTGCGCCAGCCACGTCGAGGCCAGCAAGCAGGGCCTGTCCGGCAGCTTCGCCATGATCCGTTTGCTGGACCAGAGCGTCGTGGTGGATTTGCCGCTGGTGACGGAGCTGGGCCTGGAAGACTATGCGCTGGAAATCCTCGCGCATGAAATCGGCCACCACATCCTCGCGCCGGGCAGCGCCAGCGACCAGTTCCGCCTGCTGGCGCGCATGCGCCGCGCCTTGCCGACCCTGGAGCAGCACGCGCCCATGGTGGCCAACCTGTACACGGACCTGTTCATCAACGACCGGCTGCAGCGCCAGGCGAATTTGCGCATGGCGGACATTTATCGCAAGCTGCAGCAGGGGCGCACGGCGCAAGCTGACGCTAAAAGCGGTGGCGTGTGGACCCTGTACATGCGCATCTATGAAAGCCTGTGGCAGCTGGAAAAGGGCGAGCTGGGTGGCGCCAATGTGGATGAGCGCCTGGACACGGATGCCTGGCTGGGCGCGCGCCTGATACGTGTGTATGCGAATGACTGGATGCTGGCGGCGGGGCGCTTCGCCACCTTGCTGCTGCCTTATCTGGTGGAAGACACGGATGCCCTGGGTGATAGTCTTGACCCCAGCCGCTATCTGCAGGACACGCGCGATGCCGCGCGTGGTTGCCAGACGTATGGCGCGCAGCAGATCGAGGATGACGAGGAGGGCGGCGCCATCCACCCCGTGCACGACAAGCGCATCTCCGGCCTCGATGGCGAGGAGCCGCAAGCCGAGGTGCCGGCCAGGCCGGCTGGCGGCCAACTGCGCGAACCGTTCGAGCTGGGCGACATTTTAAAGGCCTCGGGCGTGGACCTGAGCGACCATGAAATCGCCATCCGCTACTACCGCGAACGGGCCTTGCCGCATCTGGTCGCATTCCCCAGCCGCCCCGCGCCCGAATCGCAGGAGCCGCAGATGGAGGGACTGGAACCATGGGAGATCGGTGACCCGCTGGACGACATCGACTGGCTGCAGTCCGTGATGCAGTCGCCGCGCCCCGTGCCCGGCGTGACCACCGTGCGCCGCGTGTATGGCCGCGAACCGGCGCGCGCCATCGACGCCGTGCCTGTCGACCTGGATATGTACGTGGACAGTTCCGGCTCCATGCCGAACCCGCAGGCGCATACTTCGTTTCTGACCCTGGCTGGCGCCGTCATCGCCTTGTCCGCCCTGCGCGCGGGAGCGAAAGTGCAGGTAACGCTGTGGAGCGGCAAGCATGAGGTGATGCAGACACCAGGTTTCGTGCGCGATGAAGACATGATCCTGGGCGTGCTGACGGAATTTTTTGGCGGCGGCACCTGTTTCCCCATCCACCGCCTGCGCCAGACCTATGCGGCCAAGCGAGAACGGCCAGCGCACATCCTGATGATTTCCGACGATGGCATCAGCACCATGTTCGACAATGATGAAATCGGCAACAGCGGCTGGGATATTTCCGCCAAGGCGCTGGCCCAGGGCGGCGCGGGAGGCACCATGGCCCTGAACCTGGAGCGCGACTGGGACGGCGCGGCAGCCAACAAGTGGCTGCAGCAGACCTACGACGCGCTGAAACGCGCGCGCCGTGAACAGGGCTGGGATATCCACGCCGTCGAGCGCTACGAGGATTTGCTGGACTTTGCGCGGGCGTTCAGCCGGCGCCACTATATACAATCATGATATGCACACTCCCGGTCCCCACCTCGAAATCCTGACCCATCGCCTGGCCGATACACCCGTCGAATTCCTCGCCGAGCCCCGCGTCGCCGGCGTCGCCAATGCGCAGGCGGTGGCGGTTGCCGCGCTGGTTAACGACATCTTGCTGCTGCATGGCGCCCGCGCGCCGGCCGCGTCACTGCAGGGTTTTATCGGCGCGCAAGTGAAAGCGGACCGTAACCGGCTGGCGCTGGCCATGATCCTGTGCTGGCTGCTGGCCGACGAGTGGTTCACCGGGCAGCAGTTGCCGCAGTACGACTTGTTGCAGTTGCTGGGCGAGGCGGCGCGCGAACTTGCCGCCGCCACGCCTGCCCACCAGTTTACGCAAGACCCGGAGCGGCGCGAGGAACTGGCGCGCATCGTGCTGGCGCGCCTGGGTTTTAGGCCCAGCGATGAAAGCGTGGCGCAGGCCACGGACAGATTGTCTGCCATCAGCGGCACGGAGCGCCGGCGCCTGCTCGAAGCGAGCCGGCTGGCCGAACAGCGCGCACGCGAGATCCGTGAGGCGCTGGCGAAGAAGGCGGCCGAGGAATCGGCCGACAAGTGGTCGCGCGAATGACGCTCGCTGGCAAACCTGACGTCAATCTTCCGGACGGCGCCTGGGAATCGGACCGCGATTACTGTCCCACCCTGACGCAAACGGGCGCGCGCATGCTGGAAAAACTGCGCAGCCATCCCGCAGCCCCCCAGTACCGCAACCGCAGTGGCAACAAGCTGCTGGCTGACGAAGTCGATGCGCTGCGTGCCTATGAGCAGGAGGTCATGGATGCGTCGATCAGCTGGAGCGCCGCCGCGCCGCCGTCCTGGCTGCCCGATTTCCTCAAGGCGACTTACGCCACGGTGCCGTACTACCGCGCCTGCGGTTCGCCGCCTGCCCGCCTTGCCGACGTGGCGCCCATCAGCCGCGCCGAGCTGGCGCACGATATCGCCGCCTTCGTACCCGACGATGCGGACCTGGCGCGCATGATCAATTTCCAGACGACGGGCACCACAGGCCACCCGCTGCTGATCGCTTCGCACCCGCTGGTGGCGGGGCGCTACCTGGCCTTCCACAAGCGCGCGCTGCGCCGCTTTGGCGTGACCCTGCTCCATGGCGCGGGCCAGGTGGGCGTCATGCTGCTGGGGCATCAGCGCCGCTGCTTCACTTATGTCTCCGTCACGCCCACGATGTATGAATCGGGCCTGGCGAAGATCAATCTGCACGTGGACGACTGGCGCGACCCGGACGACCGCGCGCGCTATCTTGATGCCATGGCGCCCGAATTGATCGCCGGCGACCCCATTTCGTTTGCCGAGCTGCTGACCTTGCCCATGGTGCATAAGCCAGCCGCGCTGATGTCCGTCTCGATGATGCTGTTGCCCGGCATGCGCGCACGCCTGGAAGCGCGTTTCGGCTGTCCCGTGCTCGACATCTATTCGCTCAATGAAGTGGGGCCGGTCGCCGTCTACGATGAACCGGCAGGTGGCCACGTACTGCTGCAGCACCGGCTGTACGTGGAAATCCTCGACGCCGGCGGCCAGCCCGTGCCGGATGGCGCACGCGGCGAAATCACCGTGACGGGCGGCTTCAATTTCTGCCTGCCCCTGGTGCGCTACCGCACCGGTGATTACGCCTCGCTGGCGCATGGGCCGGATGGGCCTGTGCTGGTGGGCCTGGCCGGCCGCAGTCCCTTGCGCTACAGGACGATCAACGGCGAATGGATCAACAATATCGATATCACGCATGCCTTGAAGCCGCTGGCCATCGCCTTGTTCGGCGTGCACCAGCAGGGCGACGGTAGCGTCGTGCTGCGCCTGGCGCCGGGCGCCATGCGGCATGCGGACCAGGCGTGCGCCTTGCTGGCGCCTTTTTTCGGCGACATCACGGTCGAGACCTTGCTGGCGGAAGACAAGATCATTCAATACACCTCGGATTTGCAGGAAGCGGCAGCATGAAGCTTTATAAGCGCGGCCTGGTGGTCGGTAAATTTTGCCCGCTGCACAAGGGCCACGAACTGTTGCTCTATCGTGCGCAGGAGGCTTGCGAAGAACTGCTCGTGGTCAGCTACACCAAGCCTGAATTTCCCGGCCTGGAACCGGTGCGCCGGGAAGCTTGGCTACGCGCGCAATTTCCGCAAGCGCAAATCGTGGTGCTGGACGATGCCCGCCTGGCCGCCCTGTGCGCAGCGCGCGGCGTGCCGGCGCGGACCTTGCCGCACAACGACGACGACGGCGAACTGCATCGCCATTTCATGGGCTGGCTGTGCTGGACGGTGCTGGCGCTGCCCGTCGACGCCGTGTTCAGCAGCGAAGACTATGGCCCCGGCTTTGCGCGGGCGCTGGAACGCCATTATGCAAGCGGGCCGGTGGCGCACGTCAGCGTGGACCAGGCGAGAGCGCTGGTGCCGGTGTCCGGAACCTTGGTGCGGCAAGACCCGCAGGCGCACAGCGCCTTCCTGTCGCCCCTGGTGCGTGCCCATTTCGTCACGCGCGTGTGCGTGCTCGGTGGCGAATCGAGCGGCAAGACGACCCTGGCGGCCGCGCTGGCAGCGCATTTCGATACCGGCTGGGTGGCCGAGTATGGCCGCGAGCTGTGGGAAAGCCAGGATGGCATATTACATTACGACGATCTGCTCAAGATCGGCCGCGAGCAGCTGCGCCGCGAAGCGCAAGCCGCCATGGCCGTGCAGCGCTGGCTTTTTTGCGATACCTCGCCCCTGACCACCTATTTCTACTGCGTCGAGATGTTCGGCAAGGCCGAGCAAGCATTGGCGCAGCTGGCCGAGCATCGCTACGACCTGGTGCTGCTGTGCGCGCCCGACTTCCCCTTCATCCAGGATGGTACGCGCCGCGACGGGGATTTCCGCGCGCGCCAGCATGCGTGGTACCAGGCCGAATTGGCGCGGCGGGGGATCGCTTTTATCCATGTATCCGGCACGGTGGCCGGGAGGGTCCGGCAGGTGGCGCAAGTGCTGGCGGCAGCGCGATGAATGTCGGATTAGCGGCGTATGCCGCGTCATCCGACAGTCTTATTGGCGCATTTGGTGATGTCGGATGACGCTCCGCTAATCCGACCTACGCCGCGAAGGCGGAGCTTACGGCTGCCAGTATCTCGTCCGAAAACGCGGCATCATCGACGACGCGCGCCAGTGCCGCGCGCCGAAGTTACAGCGGCCGCACGGGGATGCAGATGTCGCAAGAGAATTCGCCGGTGGCCGGGTCCATCGCCGTGGCGGCGGAAAAGCGCTCGAAGCAGGGGCGCTCATCCCATTGCAGGCCGCTGGCCGGCAGCCATTCGCGCGTCATGCGCGTCCATGCGTCGGCGATGGCGCTGGATGGTCCCTTGAACTGTGCCACCGCATAGCGCCCGCCCGGCAGAGTGGTGATGCTGGCCCGGCCACCTGCCTGGAAGCTATCGGGAACGGCGACGCAGGCGTCGTAGCGGCATTTGCCTGGCGGCGTGATGCTGGGATCGTCATGGCCGATGCCGTAGCAGGTCGCGTCGCCCAGGCCGTGCGACTGCATCCATGGCGCGACGGTGTCGCGCCAGAAGGCGCTGATGGCGGGGCCGTAAGGGCCGATATGGCGCTGGCACGCCACGGTGGCGGGCGGCAGGTCGAGGATGGTAACTTGCATGGGACTCTCTCTATGAAGTGGATTGGAGTGCCCATGGTGCTGGAAGTTCGGCAGCTTTGCCTGATCTGCATTGCGCATGGCCTGATCCGGATTGCTATCTTGCCGGCGCAGGCGCATGGCCGTGAGCATGGCGGCGTTTTTCGCGGCGACGCCGGCGCGCCAGGCTGTCGGCGTGCAGCCGAATTTCAGCTTGAAGGCGCGCGCAAACGCTTCGCCGGAACCGAAACCCGTCGCCAGCGCGATGTCCAGTATCGTTTCGTCGGGGCGCACGGCCAGCCGCAGGGCGGCCGTTTCCAGGCGCCGGCGGCGCGCATAGTCGCCCAGCGTCTCGCCCATCCAGGCGGCGAACACGCGATGAAAGTGGAAACGCGAAAAATGCGCGACGTCGGCCAGCTGCGCCAGATCCAGCGGCGTATCCAGGTGGCGGTCGATATGGTCAAGCACGGCATTCATGCGCCGTGCATATTCGGCGCGGAACTGACCGGATACCGGCTGTTCAGGGGAGGTAGGAGGGGAAGACATGCCGCCGATTATGGCATGAAGTCCACTCCACCCCGCTCTGGCCGTTGCGTTGTCATCCGTCCTGCCTGGCAAGACGGCCCTGTGCTGCGAGCACGGGGGAGTCGTGGGATTGGACCTAGAACTTATAATTGTTGTATAGCAGTGCCGCCAGGACGGCGCCCAGCAGCGGGCCGATGACCGGCACCCAGGCATAGCGCCAATCGCTGTCGCGCTTGCCCGGGATGGGCAGGATGGCGTGCATGATGCGCGGACCGAAGTCACGTGCCGGGCTCATCGCGTAACCCGTGGTGCCGCCGAGCGACACGCCTATGCCCAGTACCAGCAGGGCGACGGGCAAGGCGCTCACGGCGCCCAGTCCGAAGCTTGGCGCCGCCATGTTCAACACGGCAAACACGAGAACGAAGGTGGCGATCATTTCGGCGGCCAGGCTGCCGAAGGTGCCCCGGATCGCCGGGCCGGTGCAAAAGACCGCCAGTTTGGTGTCGCCATCGGGGGTGGCCTCGAAGTGCTTGTAGTAAATCACCCATACCAGAAATGCCCCCATCATGCCACCGAGCATCTGCATGGCGACATAGGCGGGAACCTTTGCCCAAGGGAATTTCCCGACCACCGCCATTGCCACGGTCACCACCGGATTGAGGTGGCCACCGCTGGCGGCAGCGGTACACAGCACGGCGACAAAGACTGCCATTGCCCAGCCGATGGCGATCACGACCAGGCCGCTGTCGTGGCCCTTGGTTTTTTGCAAGATGACGTTGGCGACCACGCCATTGCCCAGCAGGACGAGCAAAGTGGTGCCGATGAATTCGGCGAATAGAGGATTCATGTGAAGCTTCCAGTGAAGTGTGGGGGATGGGCGCCTTGCGGATCAGACCGCATCGGCCCAGGCTTTGCTGGCGTTGACCGCACGCTGCCATCCTTGTATGTGGGTCTTCACTGTGCTTGCGTCGAGCGCTGGCGTGAAACGGCGGTCCAGTTTCCATTGGTCCTGTATGTCGCTGACATCCTTCCAGTAGCCGACTGCCAGGCCGGCCAGATACGCCGCGCCCAGGGCCGTCGTTTCGCTGATTTGCGGGCGCACCACGTCGACGCCGAGCAGGTCCGATTGGAATTGCATCAACAAATCGTTTGCCACCGCGCCGCCGTCGACGCGCAATTCGGTAATCTTGCCGCCCAAGTCGGCTTCCATGGCCTTCAATACATCCAGCGACTGGTAGGCGATGCTGTCGAGCGCGGCGCGCGCGATGTGGGCCGAGGTGGTGCCGCGCGTCACGCCGAACAGCGTGCCGCGGGCGCGCGGATTCCAATGCGGCGCGCCGAGTCCGGCGAAGGCCGGCACCAGGTAGACGCCGTCGCCATGCGGCACCGAGCGCGCCAGCGCCTCGATTTCAGCAGCGCTCTTGATGATGCCGAGCCCGTCGCGCAGCCATTGCACGACCGCGCCGCCGATGAAAATGCTGCCTTCGAGCGCGTAGTTGACTTGTTCGCCGATCTGCCATGCAATCGTGGTGACGAGATTGTTCTTCGATTCAATCGGTTTATCGCCCGTGTTCATCACCAGGAAGCAACCTGTGCCGTATGTGTTCTTGACCATGCCTGGCTTGGTGCACATCTGGCCGAACAGCGCCGCATGCTGGTCGCCGGCGATGCCGGCCAACGGCACGGCGGAGGCGAACAAGGTGGTTTTGGTGGCGCCGTAGACGGCGGAAGACGGATGCACTTCAGGCAGCATGCTGCGCGGGATATCCATCATGGACAGCAACTCGTCGTCCCATTCCAGCGTGTGGATGTTGAACAGCATGGTGCGCGAGGCGTTAGTGACATCGGTGACGTGCAGCCCTTGCTGCGTGAGATTCCAGACCAGCCAGCTGTCGACAGTGCCGAAGGCGAGCCTGCCCTGGTTGGCGCGTTCGCGCGCCCCTGGAACATTGTCGAGTATCCAGCGGATCTTGGTTGCGGAAAAATATGAATCGATCGGTAAACCGGTTTTTTCCCGCACGATGGCTTCGAGGCCGCGGTCTTTCAGCTCATCGCAGAAATCGGCCGTGCGGCGGTCTTGCCAGACGATGGCGTTGTACACCGGCCGACCGGTCTCGCGGTCCCAGACGATGGTGGTTTCACGCTGGTTGGTGATGCCGATGGCGGCGATCGATGCGCCATTCAATCCCGCATGCGTGACGGCTTCGGCTGCGACGCCGGCCTGCGTCGACCAGATATCCTGTGGATCATGCTCGACCCAACCCGGCTGCGGATATATTTGCGGGAATTCCTTTTGTGCTACCGAGACGATGTTGCCGGCCCGATCAAATAACACCGCGCGTGAGCTTGTCGTTCCCTGATCGAGCGCAAGAATATATTGGTCCTTCATCGCCATTTTTTGCATGTCTTCCCTCCGTCTATAGTTGATTTTTTTTGCCGGTCTTTGCCGCGCCGGTCGCTCGGTAAAACTGTCAGCCCGTGTCCATGGCGATGGCCCAGGCAAGGCTACGCCGCGAGGAACGGTGCGCATGGCCGGCCTTCGGCGCGGCGAGCGCCATTCGCCTCGATACCGGCGTGCCTACATCCCTACTGTGTCTCCATCCCAACTCTCAGGCTTATTTTTTTAAGCGCTCATCTCATGCATCGACATCTGTTTGATCCATTCCTCCAGACGCGCCACATGCCGTGGCTGGCAGTACAAGCCGCATTTGCTTCTGCGCCAAAGGATGTCTTCGGCGCTGCGCGCCCATTCCACCGCAAACAGATAACGCGCTTCCTGTTCGTACACGCCGGGCGTCAGTTCCTCGCCCAGCTCCGTCATATTCTTTGCCGTGCCGAGCATGCGCCTGGCGCGGGTGCCGTAACAGCGCGCATAACGTTGCGCCAGCTTGCCCGGCAGCCATGGGTACTGGGCGTGCAGTTGTTGTGCAAAGCGCTCGAAGTCGATGTTCTCAACCAGTGCGCCCGCTTGCTGCAAGTCGCCGCCCGGCAAGGGTGCCGAGGCGGTCCAGTCCGGCGCATCGCGGCCCAGGCGCGGCTGCAGCATGGCCAGCGCTTCTTCCGACAGTTTCCGGTAAGTGGTGATCTTGCCGCCCCAGATATTGAGGAAGGGGGAGGTGTTCGGGTCGCATTCGAGCAGGTAGTCGCGCGTCACCGCCGAGGCGTTTTGCGCGCTGTCGTCGAGCAGCGGACGCACCCCGGAATAGGTCCAGACCACGTCGCTCGGTGCAATCTGTTTGGTGAAGTAACGGTTGGCCACCTCGCACAGGTAGCTCACTTCGCCGTCGCTGATCGTCACCTTGCCGGGCGCGCCGGTGTATTCGAGGTCGGTGGTGCCGATCAGGGTGAACTCGTCCTGATAGGGAATGGCGAAGATGATGCGTTTGTCCTGGTTCTGAAAAATATAGGCGTAAGGGTGGTCGAACAGGCGCGGCACGATGATGTGGCTGCCCTTGACCAGCCGCAGCCCGTGCGTATTGCTCACGCCCGAGGCGGCGTTGGCGAATTGCGCGGTCCAGGGACCGGCGGCATTCACGATGGCGCGCGCAGTCACGTCGATGCGGCCATGCTGCTCGCTGTCCAGCGTGGCGTGCCAGCCCTGGCCTTCCTGGCGTACCGCCGCGCAGCGGGTGCGGGTCAGAATGTTGGCGCCGCGTTCGCTGGCATCGAGCGCATTGAGCACCACCAGTCGCGCATCGTCCACCCAGCCGTCAGAGTACACGAAGCCCTTGCGGAAATCGCCTTTCAGCGGCCCGCCCGCCACGTGCTGGCGCAGCGACACGCCTTTTGAGGCCGGCAGGAAAGTGCGTCGCGCCAGATGGTCATACAGGAACAGGCCGGCACGAATCATCCAGGCTGGCCGTTGCCCGGCATCGTGAGGCATGACGAATCGCAGCGGCCACATGATGTGCGGTGCAGTGCGCAACAGCAATTCGCGTTCCTGCAAGGCCTTGCGCACCAGCTTGAATTCGTAATACTCAAGATAACGCAGCCCGCCGTGTATCAGTTTTGTGCTGGCCGAGGACGTGTGCTGGGCCAGATCGTGCTGCTCGCACAGGATGACGCGCAAACCGCGGCCTGCCGCATCGCGCGCGATACCGACGCCGTTGATGCCGCCGCCGACGATTAAAAGATCACAGTCCTGTTGCGCTAGCTGCTTGATTGTCGATTGCATCATGATCCTGGAAGTGGTGATAGGCCGCTATGGGCTACAAAAAGTGCATGGTTTCAGCTTGTTTTTTTCATTCAGCCACGCAGTCGCTAGCATGCGCCTTCGTGCCACTGCCATTGGCGCATGCAAGTGTTCATGCGACCAGGAAGAAAAATGCGCTGAAGTGAAGAATAATGCGCTTTTTTTTCTGTATTTTACGCATGTTCGAAAATTTAACAACATAAATCTATTCTTTTTTGTTCGTTTGGATTCGTTTCGGCAGCATGACAATATCGGCCATGCGTAGCGGTGCATAGGCCAGTTGCTCGCCACTTGCCTTGGCGCACGGACGTTCGCCGATCATCGATTTCGGCAGGAGTGCCGAATAAGTCGCCATGGCATAGGCATGGCATCAGAGGATGCGGGGTGGGGGAGATAAAGAGGCGCTGGGCTGGACCTGGGGGCTATCCAGTTCAACCATAGTGAGGATGACAGAAGCGTCGCTGGCGCTCTGCGAGAACGCCGACTTCACTTTACGGTATGCAGGAGCCTATCCCGGCAGGGGAGGCATGCATGTGCCGGGACAGGCTTCCAGCCTGATTTCAGTTGGATTTCAGTTGGATTTCAGTTTGACTCAGGCCGCGTTCAACGCCTGTTCCAGGTCTTCGCGCAAGTCGTCGATATGCTCGATGCCCACGGACAGGCGCAGCATGTCTTCGGACACGCCGGCCTTGGCCAGTTCTTCGGGATTGAGCTGGCGGTGCGTGGTCGACGCCGGGTGGGTGGCCAGCGACTTGGCGTCGCCGATGTTGACCAGGCGCGTGAACAGTTGCAGGGCGTCGAGCACGCGTGCGCCAGCCGCGCGCGGGTCCGGGTTGACATTCGCACCGTCTGCCAGCTTCAGGCCGAAGGACAAAATGCCCGAGGCGCGGCCGTTCATGTATTTCTTCACCAGCGCGTGGTCCGGGTGGTCTTCCAGGCCCGCGTAATTGACCCACGCGACTTTCGGATGGTGTTTCAGGTGTTTGGCCAGGGCCAGCGTGTTGTCGCAGATGCGGTCCATGCGCAAGGCCAGGGTCTCGATACCCTGGATCAGCTGGAAGGCGCTCAAGGGCGAAATCGCCGCGCCCATGTTGCGCAGCGGGACGACGCGCGCACGGCCGATGAAGGCGGCGGGGCCAAACGCTTCCGTGTAGACCACGCCGTGATACGACACGTCCGGTTCGTTCAAGCGCTTGAAGCGCTCCTTGTGTTCTGCCCATGGAAATTTGCCGCTGTCGACGATGGCGCCGCCCACGGTGGTGCCGTGGCCGCCCAGGTATTTGGTCAGCGAATGGACGACGATGTCGGCGCCATGCTCGATGGGGCGGAACAGATAGGGGCTGGGCACCGTGTTATCGACGATCAGCGGGATGCCGTGCGCGTGCGCGATCTCGGCCAGCTTCGCTACATCGGTGACATTGCCCAGCGGGTTGCCAATCGATTCGCAGAAGATGGCCTTGGTGCGCGAGTCGATCAGGGCGGCGAAGGTCTCGGGCTGGCGCGCATCGGCAAAGCGCACTTCGATGCCGATCTGCGGCAGGGTGTGGGCAAACAGGTTGTAGGTGCCGCCATACAGCTGGCTGGCGGAGATGAAATTGTCGCCCGCTTCGGCAATGGTTTGGATCGCGTAGGTGATCGCCGCCATGCCCGAGGCCACGGCCAGCGCGGCTACGCCGCCTTCCAGCGCCGCGACCCTCTTTTCCAGCACGTCCTGCGTGGGGTTCATGATGCGCGTGTAGATATTGCCAGCAACCTTGAGGTCGAACAGGTCGGCGCCATGCTGGGCATTGTCGAAGGCGTAGGCCACCGTCTGGTAGATGGGGACGGCGGCGGCCTTGGTGGTCGGGTCGGGGGTGTAGCCAGCGTGCACTGCCAGGGTTTCGATTCTCATGTGGTCTCCGGTGTCGATGGTATGCGGTGGTGAAATCCGCAGCCATTGTGCCATGCGCCACTTGTCAGGCTGTTACGCTTGATAGAATATTTAGTCATAAGCTAAGTAATCCTCGGGAAAATACTGTGAATTTATGACGAACAGAACCGGATGCTGTGCAAGGCGCCTGCAGCGACGCAGTGCGAGCACTGCTAGCTGCGGGCAACACCGCACAGCGCCGGTTATGGAAGTCAGAAAACACAATAATTTATTGGGGGTTACTTAGTGCTATCTTGATATAAGTCATTCAGCTGTGCCAACGCGATGAAACGTTCATGCGTGCCGTGCTGGGCGCAGGCAAACGCGCCGCCGATGGCGCCGCGGCGCATGGCGGCGTCGATGCCCGCGCCATCCAGCCATGCCTGCAAGAAAGCGGCGACAAAGGAGTCGCCCGCGCCATTCGTGTCCACCACGGGCAAGTCCAGTTGCGCGCACGGATAGTGGCGCGCGGATGCGCTGCCCCGTTCCAGCACATACGCGCCGTCCGCGCCGGCCATGGCGACCACGGCTTGCGCGCGACCTTGCTCCACGATGGCGCGCATGACGGACTGCGTGCGTTCGCCCAGTGCGGCCGTGCTGAGGAACACCAGGTCGGCGCGCAGGGCAAAGACTTGGTGGTGCGGGTTGACGCCATCCCAGTCGTGCAAATCGGTCGACACCGTGGTGCCGCATACCAGCGCATCGTCAAACAGCGCCGCCACCCAGCCCATGATGGAAAAGTGCGCGTGGCGCGCGGGGCCAAGGTAGGGCAGGTAAAAGGCGGACGGCATGCGCACGTCTTCCGGGTGGCGGCCATCGTATAGCGACAGCCGGCGCCCTTGCGGGTCGACCAGGTTGACGCTGCGCCGCGTGCCCGAGGGTTCGACGAGGTGTGAAAAGTCGAGTTTTGCATCTTTATAGCGCTGCAGGATGGCCTCGCCTTGCGCATCGTCGCCGATGAAGTCGATGAACTTGCAGCGCAAGCCCAGCGCATAGCAGCCCAACGCCACGCCATTGCCCGTGTGCGCCACGTAATCGCGGATGGGCGGCACGTGCAGCGAATCGGCCACGGGCAGTTGCAGGGAAGGGACGCGCACTATTGTGTCGATGCCGGCGCCGCCGACCACTAAAATGTCATAGGTACTCATGGTGCAGCTTTCTCCAGCAGGACGGTGCCGGCCGCGTTTACCGCGATGGCGCCATCTTTGACGATGTAGGTTTGATTGGTGTAGGCGTCACGTAGCGGAGTGCCGTCGGCGAACACGCCGTGCACCTTCAGTTCGATGGTGCCCAGTGCCTCCGGCACGGCGATGATGGCGTCCTCTTTCGTCACGCGGGCGAACGCATACGGCTGTTCATGGATGAACCTATGTTCGCCGCGCGCCAGGGCAGGGTGGCGCAAGCGGAACTGGCCCAGCTTGCGCGCATGCGCCAGGGTGGCAGAGTCGAGCGAGTTCCAGTTCATATCGGAGCGCGTCGCCTGCTGTTCGTCGCCGATGGGCGCCGCGCCAGGCTGGCGCGCGCTTTCATCGCCATAAAACAGCTGCACGCCACCCGGCGCAAGTAGCAGGGCACTCAAGCCGTGTTTCAGCCGGTCGCGCGGGAACAGGCTGGTGTCGTGCGACGAGATGTACGACAGGATGTCATGGCGGGGCTCATTGCCAATGCGCTTGCCCAGCAAGCCCGCGTACTGGCGGTACACGCCGTCGATGCTTTTCCAGTCGCCGGCCGCGCGGTGTTGAAAATCGAAATTGATCATCGAATCGAAACCGGCGTCATGCCAGCTGCTGCGCTCCGGGCCATGGCCCCACGCTTCGCCCGTCATCCAGAATGGCGCATCGTCGATTTTCTGTTGCGGATGACGTGTTTTCCAGTCGGCCAGGGCATCGGTGGCGGCCGCGCGCAGGGCCAGCCAACTGGCCGCCTCCACGTGCTTGACGGTGTCGGCGCGAAAACCGTCAACGCCGAATTCGCGCACCCAGTCGGCCAGCCAGTGGACCAAGTAAGCGCGCACGGTGGTGTCGGGCAGGGCGACGGCGCGTGTGTCGGCTTTGCGCTGCAGGATGGGCGGCAAGCCCACGGCTTTGCTGCTTTCGGTACGGAAGTCGGGCAGATAGGCCAGCTGCATGGTGAAATCATCCTTGCCGCCGTCGGGGTAGCCGGGCAAGCCGGCGCGCACCCAGTCCGGGCCCCACCACTGCTTGAATTCGAAGTTGTTGTAGTCGATGAAGCTGTGATAGTCGCGCAGCACGGCCTTTTCATGGCCAGGCCACAGCACGGGCACCTTGTATTCGGCCAGGGTGCGCAAGTCCGCGTAGCCGGGATGGTTCAGCACTACGTCGAACAGCACGCGGATGCCTTGCGCGTGGGCCGTGTCTATCATTTCGCGCAATTCTTCGCGCGTGCCCATGTTCGCATCCATGGTGGTGTAGTCGAGCGCCCAGTAGCCGTGGTAGGCGTAGTGCCGGAATTGCTGCTTGCCGCCGACTACCCAGCCGTGTATCTGCTCGTACGGCGCCGTGATCCACAGGGCGTTGACGCCCAGGTCGCGGAAGTAGCCGGCTTTTAGTTGTTGCGTGATGCCGGCGATATCGCCGCCGTGAAAGCTGCCGACATCACCGCCTGCCGGGTCGGCGGCGCGGCCATAACTGTGGTCGTTGCCGGGATTGCCGTTGGCGTAACGGTCCGTGACGGCGAAGTAGACGATGGGGTTTTCAGAGAATGTTGCTGAAACCTTGCTCCCTGCCTGCGCCGAAGCGCTCAAGAGCAGGGCGGCCAGCGTAGTCAGGGCGCGGTGCATGGTCAGCCCTTCACGCCGCCAGCCGTTAAGCCGGAGATCATCCATTTTTGCGCCAGCAGGAATACGGCCGTGATGGGCAGGCCGGACAAAATGGCTGCCGCAGCGAAGTCGCCCCACAGGTATTTTTGCTCGTAGAGGAACAGTTTCGAACCGACGGCCAGGGTCAGGTTGTTCTGTTCATGCAGCAGCACGGAGGCGATCGGGTATTCGATGATGGCGCCGATGAACGACAACAAAAACACCACCATCAGGATGGGCACCGTCATCGGCAGCAGCACGTAGACAAACGCTTGCCATTGCGTGGCGCCGTCGACCTTGGCTGCTTCCTCGATTTCAACGGGGATGGTTTGATAGTAGCCCTTGATGGTCCAGATATGCAGGGCGATGCCGCCCGTGTAGGCCAGCACCAGGCTGCCGTGGTGGTCGATGCCCAGCCACGGCACGTAGCTGCCCAGCACATCGAAGATGGCGTAGATGGCGACCAGGGCCAGCACGGCGGGGAACATCTGCAGCAGCATCAGCGCGGACAGGGTTTGCGACTTGAAGCGGAACTGCATGCGCGCAAACGCATATGCGCAGGTGGTCGACAGCAGCACGGTAACGGTGGCGCTCATGCTGGCCACCTTGATGGAATTCCATAGCCACAGCAGTACGGGGAAATCCGGCTCGACCAGGGCGCCGTTGGGCGCCTGATAAGACATGCCCAGCGCCAATCGCCAGTGCTCGAAGCTGATCTCGGGCGGTATCAAACTGCCCGAGGCGAAGTTGCCGGGCCGCAGGGAGATCGACAAAATCATCAGGAAGGGAAACATCACCAGCGCGATCAGCGCGATCACGGCGACATGGGCCGCCAGGATGCGCCAGCGGTTGGAACGGTCGACAACGATAGCCATGAACTGTCCTTTATGCTTTGTTCATGCGCGTCAGGCGCATGTTGACCAGCGAAATCGCGGCCACGAGGAAGAAGATCAGGGTCGAGATTGCGGCGGCCAGGCCAAAGTTCTGGCCGGAATCCTCGAACGCGATGCGGTAGGTATAGGACACCAGCAAGTCCGTCGTGCCGGCCGGCAGCGTCGTGTCGAGAAAATCGGGACGCCCGCCCGTCAGCAAACTGATCAGTACGAAATTATTGAAGTTGAAACCCAGGCTGGCCACCATCAAGGGCGTGAGCGGCTTGATGATCAACGGCAGGGTGATCTTGAAGAAATTCGTCAGCGGTCCCGCGCCGGCCAGGGCCGAGGCTTCATACAGGTCCGACGGGATCGCCTTGATCAAGCCCATGCACACCACCATCATGTAGGGGTAGCCGAGCCAGGTGTTGACGATCAGGATCATGGCTTTGGCCAGGGTGGTGTCCGAGAACCAGGCGGGCTTGATGCCGAACAGGGCGTCGAGCACCAGGTTGATTTCGCCAAAGTTGTTATTGAACAAGCCCTTGAAGACGAGGATGGAAATGAAACCCGGCACGGCGTATGGCAGGAACAGCAGGGTGCGGTACAGGCCGCGGAAGCGCAGCGCATCCCAGTTCAGCAGCACGGCCAGCACCATGCCCAGGCCCGTCGTGGTAGCCACGCTGATCAGGGCGAAAACGATGGTCCACACGAAAATGCGCAGGAAGGGGCCGCGGAACGCTTCGTCGGAGAAAATCTTCACGAAGTTGGCGAAGCCCACATTCACCTTGAAGCCCGGTTCCAGCTTCGTGCCATCCGGCATTTCATAAAAACCCGTCTTGAAGTTCGGTTTGACCAGCTCGCCCGTGGCGATTTTCTTCAGGGTTTGGTCGGGCAATTGTTTGTAGACATGCGCGACGGGGCCGAATTCGCGCAAGCCCACCATGCGCAGCTCGATCCTGTTCGGCAGGATGAGTGTCAGCAGCTTCAAGTCCTTTTGCAGAGCGATGATGTCCTTGATGGGCAGCGGCGGGGCCAGCACGGGCGCTTGCACGGGGTCCAGCGGCGCCACTTCCACCTTCAGGGGCACGGCGCGCTTGAGGGCCAGCGGCTGCGTCAGCAGCACTTCACCCGTGTCCGGGCTTTCCAGGCGCAAGCGGTATTCCTTGTTGTCGGCATGCACGGTCAGCGCGTAGCCCGTGCTTTCCACGCGCTGCGTCTCGTCGAGCAGGTATTGCGTGGCCCGTTCGTAGGTGAGCAGGTTGCGCGAACTGAAATTGGTAAAGCCGATCGACACCGTGTACACCATCGGCAGCAGCACGAAGACGATGACCGCCGTGATGCCGGGAAACAGATAACGGTAGGCATAGGCGCGCGGCGACGTGAAGACAAACGTCGTCAGGGTCAGCAAGCCGAGGAAAACGGCGGCCAGCATGGTCTGGCCGGAAATGTACAACATGAAGAGCAGATACAGACCCAGCGCCATGCTGATGGTCAATACCGTAGGGCCGATAAACTTGCGCACGATGGGATACCTGTGAAGATGGTGAAAGACCTGGGGGGCATGCGCGCCAGTGGCGCGCATGCCGATCCCGCAGGGGCAAGCCCCTTGAAATGACTTAGTTCGCCGTCGTGATCCGCTTCGCCGCCGCGTCCAGGCCATCCTTGGTCGTCTGGCGGCCTTGTGTGATGTTTTCCAGCGCCGATTGCATCGACGACCAGAAACGGCCCATTTCCGGGTTGTTCGGCATCGGGCGGCCCGCTTGGGCGCTTTCCATCGTGGCCTGGATGTTCGGATTGGCTTTCAATTCCGCGAACAGTACCTTGTTCGCTGGCGTGCCCAGCGGGACGTCGGCGTTGATGGTTTTCAGGCCGTTGAGCTGCAGCATCTGGTTTTCCAGGAATTCCGTCGCCAGGTCCTTGTTCGGGCTGGCTTTAGAAATCATCGCGCCCAGCACGCCCACGAATGGGGTGGCCGTCTTGCCTGCGACGGTAGGGATCGTTGCCACGCCGAAGTTGATCTTCGACTTGCGCGCGTTGTCCCACGACCATGGACCGTTGATCATCATGGCGATCTTGCCCTGGTTGAAGCCGGCTTCCATTTCCGCGTAGCCCGCGCCCTTCGGCATGGCGCCGCTGTTGATTAGGGTCATCAGCGCATTCACGCCCGCTTGCGAACCGGCATTGTTGACGCCTGTCTTGGCCGCATCGTAGCGTCCATCGGACTTGACTTCAAACGGGAAGCCGCCACCCGCACCCAGCAAAGGCCAGGTGAAATAGGTATTCGTGTAATCCCACAGGATGGCTTTTTTACCCTGCGCAGACAATTTCTTGTCCAGCGCGGCAATTTCCTCGAAGGTTTTCGGCGGGTTCGGCACCAGGTCCTTGTTGTAGACAAGGGCGACGGCTTCGATGGAGATCGGGTAGCCCCAGGTCTTGCCGCCCACCGTAAAGGCGTTCCAGGCCAGCGGCAGGATGGCGGCGCGCGCTTCCTTGCTTGGCGTCAATGGTTGCAGCAAGCCGGCGTCGATCCAGGTGCCGATGCGGTCATGCGGCCAGATCCAGATGTCCGGGCCCTTGCCGGCGGCGGCTGCTTGCTGGAATTTGTTCGGTGCATCTTCCGGGTGCTCGACGACGACCTTGATGCCCGTCTTCTTGGTGAATTCTTCGCCGACCTTGGCCAGGCCCTTGTAACCCTTGTCGCCATTGATCCAGATCAAGAGGGTGCCTGCTTCGGCCGCGTTCGCCATGCTGACGGCGGCCAGGTTGCCGATGCCGGCCAGAGCGGCGGCGATCAGGGTGGTTTTGATGAAGCTGCGTTTCGGGTGCGTGAAGGACATGTCAATCTCCAGTGTCTTTTTTTATGCTAAGTTTATGTTGAGTATCAAGGCTGAAACGATACAACCAGGCCAGGCGGCGCCTGTAGCGCCTGGCCCCTTAAAGCCGGGTGTCAGGTACGGGTCTGGCCATGCTCGTCGAACACGTGGACGCGGGCGGGCGCCACTTGCAGCGCCACGCTCTGGCCAATGGCCCAGTCTGTGTCTGCATCGGCGCGCACCACCAGCGGCTCATCGCCGCCCGGTACTTGCACATACAGATAGCTGATGTCGCCCAGCTTTTCCACCGCTTGCACGGTGGCCGTGATGGCGGCTGCGGCGCCGGGCACGCAAGCTTGCACGTGTTCGGGACGCGCGCCGATGGTGACGGACGTGCCGCTGGCCAGCGGCTGCTGGAGTGCGGCCTGCAACATGCCGCCCGCCTTGGTGGCGATGGTGGCCACGCCGTCGGCGTAGCTATGGACCTTGCCTTTGAGGAAGTTCATGCGGGGCGAACCGAGGAAACCGGCCACGAACAGATTGGCGGGGTGGTGGTACAGCTCCAGTGGTGCGCCCACCTGTTCGATGCGGCCCGCGTTGAGCACGACGATGCGGTCGGCCAGGGTCATCGCTTCGACCTGGTCATGCGTGACGTAAATCATGGTCGAGCGCAATTCGCGGTGCAAATTCGCCAGTTCGATGCGCATCTGCACGCGCAGCGATGCGTCCAGGTTGGACAGCGGTTCGTCGAACAGGAAGACGTCGGGCTTGCGCACGATGGCGCGGCCGATGGCCACGCGCTGGCGCTGTCCGCCCGACAAGTCTTTTGGTTTGCGTTCGAGCAAAGGTTCGATGCGCAGGATTTGCGCGGCGCGCTGCACGGCGTCGGCAATCTGTACGCGGCTCTGTCCGGCCAGTTTCAGGCCAAACGCCATGTTTTGCGCCACGCTCATGTGCGGGTACAGGGCGTAGCTCTGGAACACCATGGCGATGCCGCGCTTGGCAGGCGGCACATCGTTCATGCGCGTCTTGCCGATGAACAAATCGCCGCCGCTGATTTCTTCCAGGCCGCAGATGCTGCGCAGCAAGGTGGATTTGCCGCAACCCGACGGGCCCACGAAGACCATGAATTCGCCATCGGCGATCTCCAGGTCAATGCCGTGCAGGGTTTGCACGTCGCCATATGCCTTCTTCAGGCCTGTTAACTTCAGTCCAGCCATGTCTGTCGTCCTCAATCTGTCAATTTGGCCCCGCTGATACGCGGGGCTCGTTATTGTAATTGGCGGCATGGCCGCCAAAGCCTGCGATTTACGCCAGGGTGCCGAACCAGCCGCCATGCGGGGGCAAGCTGACCTGTTGGCCATCTTTGCTACCCGGCAAGCCGTGACCGGCCAGGTCGTCCGCTGGCGCCGCATCCGGCCAAGCGAACGTGACCGATTCCGTGCCCAGGTTGAAGGCGGCCAGCACGGATGCTTGGCCGGGCAAGTCGCGGCGCAGGGCCAACACAGGTTCGGGCGCATCGAAGAAAACGATGTCGCCGCGCAGCAACTGCGGCAGGGTGCGGCGCCAGGCGAGAATATTTTGCGCAAACTGCAGCGGCGAAGCGGCATCGCGCTCTTCGACGTCAACCGCGCGCGCCAGATGTTCCGGAGGCACGGGCAACCAAGGCGTGGCATTGCTGAAGCCTCCATACGGCGCTTCGGCCACCCACGGCATCGGCGTACGGCAGCCGTCGCGGCCCTTGAACTGGGGCCAGAACGGGATGCCGTATGGGTCTTGCAGTGCCTCGAAAGGAATGTCCGCTTCCGTCAGGGCCAGCTCGTCGCCCTGGTACAGGCACGGCGTGCCTTTCAACGCCGCCTGCACGGCCAGCACGACCTTGGCCAGGGATGGCGACGGGTTTTCGCCGCCCCAGCGCGTCATGACGCGCACGCTGTCGTGGTTGCCCACGGACCAGGAAGCCCAGCCGTCGGCCACCTGGGCCTCGAATTCTTCCACTTGCGTGCGGATGTGCTCGGCCGAAAACTCCGCCGTCAGCAAGTTGAAACTGTAAGCCATGTGCAGCTTGTCGGCGCCTGTGTAGGCAGCCATGGTGGCCAACGCATTGTCGTCGCCCACTTCGCCGATGGAAATGGCTTGATATTCGTCAAGCACGGCGCGCACGCGTTGCAGGTAGGCGATGTTTTCCGGCTGCGTCTTGTCGTACACGTGCGCTTGCATGCCGTACGGGTTGATGGCCGACACGCTGCTCGCGTCGCGTTGCGCGGCTGGCGGATTGTCGCGCAGCAGCTGGTCGTGATACGGGAAGTTGCAGGAATCGAAGCGGAAGCCGTCGACGCCGCGCTCCAGCCAGAAACGCAGGTTGTCCAACTGGGCTTGCTGCACGGCCGGGTTGTGGAAGTTCAGGTCGGGCTGGCTGGCGAGGAAATCGTGAAGATAGTACTGACCGCGGCGCGGCTCCCATTGCCATGCGGAACCGCCGAACACGGACAGCCAGTTATTCGGCGCCGTGCCGTCCGGTTTCTGGTCAGCCCACACATACCAGTCGGCCTTGGCATTGTCGCGGCTGGAGCGGCTTTCCACGAACCAAGGGTGGTTGTCGGACGAGTGCGATAGCACCTGATCGATCATCACTTTCAAGCCCAGTTCATGGGCGCGCGCCACCAGGCGGTCGAAATCGGCCAAAGTACCAAACATGGGGTCGACATCGCAGAAGTCGGCTACGTCGTAGCCGAAGTCTTTCATCGGCGACGTGAAGAAGGGCGAAATCCAGACGATGTCGGCGCCCAGGGCGGCGATGTATGCAAGTTTCGATGTGATGCCGGGCAAGTCGCCGATGCCGTCGCCATTGCTGTCGAGGAAGCTGCGTGGATAGACCTGGTAGATGACGGCGCTGCGCCACCAGTCGGCGGGCAGGTGGGCGAGATTGTTCTGGATGGTCGGCATGAATGATTTCTTAAAAGTTGCCTGTAGCCTTGGCTATCAGGGCAGCGCTGCTGGTTGGTAGGCGAACGTCTTATTTTAAAATTCAAAGCGCTTTGGGTATGAAATGAGTATAGTTCAAAGCGCTTTGAAAAGTAAAGCGATACACGCACCAGACATACGATTTTTTTATGAGGGTAATTCAGGACAACGCGGCGGCACCGCTGGCCAACTGGCCGGCGGTGCCGGGAATACGGGATTGGCTAGTTTGGCACGGGGCCGGCCGACTCGCCCGGCAGCAGTTCGCACGGCCACAGTTCCTGCAAATCGGTGACGGGCGTGCCATCCATCAGGGCCAGCAGCATGTGGATCATCTTCGCGCCGGCGCCGCGCGGGTCGGGCTGAACGACGGTGGTGACGTTGTGGCCGGCCAGGGAGTCTTCCATTACGCCCCAGACGATCAGCGACATTTCGCTGCCGATGGCGATGCCCGCGTCGAGCAGGGCGCGCACGGCGCCCACGCCCGACATGTGATTGTCGACGATGACGGCGGTGGGACGGGGCGAGCGGGCCAGCAGGCGCTGCATCGCCTGGTAGCCGGCGCGGCGGTCGTGCGCATTGTCGACCAGGTTGTCCGGGTCGATGGCCAGGCCGCCGGCCTGCATGGCGTGCTGGAAACTCTCGACGCGCTGGCGCACGAAGTTCAGGTCCGGCGTGGCGCTGATCAGGCCGATGCGCTGGTGGCCCAGCTGCGCCAGGCGCTCGACGGCCAGACGCATGCCCGCCTCGTTGTCGTAGTCAAACCAGGCATGCGGCTGGTTCAGCTGCGTGCGGCCATGCGCGACAAAGGGCATGCCCTGCTGCGCCAGGTAGGCGATGCGCTCGTCGAACGGCTTGGTGCGTCCGACCACCAGCCCGTCGATGCGGCGTCCTTTGACCATGCGTTCATAAGTGTGGAATTCGTTGCCTGCCGAAGCGGGCGCGATCATCATGTCCATCTGCTGCGCTTCCAGCGCTTCCGACATGCCGCCCACAATTTCGATGAACATGGGGTCGGCCAGGTCGTTCGGCATCAGCGGATAGATGATGCCGACGATATTCGTGCGCCCCACGGCCAGGCTGCGCGCCATGGGATTGGGGCGGTAGCCAGCCGCCTGCGCGGCGGCCAGCACCCGTTCGCGCGTGCGTTCACTCACTTCCGGATAGCCATTCAAGGCGCGGCTGACGGTGGTTTCGGATATTCCTAGCGTTTTGGCGAGATTTTTGAGGTTCATGAATGCTGCAGTCGGGGTCTATCCTGGGTGGGTCTTGCCGCTACCGGCATCCTGCCGGTGGGCGGGAGCGGTGCAGTGCAATGCGATTAGGGGTAGTTTATCTGATAAATGCCGGAATGATCAGGGTCATGGCGACCGGCGGCAGCGCCCAAAAAAATACGCGGGCAAACCCAGGGGCGCCCGCGCTAAAAGAGGATACTGCTGAATCACTACATTGAAGCTGCCGGCCATCGCGTGCAGCGGCGAAATGGTGGGTCCGGATACTGCCTGCCCCTGGATGAGCGGGCGGTGTTGCTGCCTGTGGCAAGCGTCCATGGACGCTTGCCAAAGTTCTAGCGGCCTGCGATTACCACCAGCTTTCCACTTGGAAGCCGACGGAGCTGCCATTGGTCTTGCCACCGAACACGCCCGTCGACGACAGCGCCGATTCCGCAGCGGCGGCCGACTGGGCTGCCTTGTTCCATTTGGCGTAGGTGTAGAAGGCGCGCAGCACGGGGCGCGACCAGAAGCTGTTGCCGGCCGACAGTTGCGGGGCAAAGGTCAGCTTGGTCAGGTTGCGGCTTTCGCCGCCTTCCGGCTTGACGATGTCATGACCCAGTTCCACGGCCAGGCTGTAGTTGTCCGTGAAGTGGTAGACGGGACGCGCGCCGATCGACGTCCACTTGCTGCTCACGCCTGCCGATTCCTTGTCTTCGTAGACGAAGGTACCCATGCCCGACCAGGCGCCTTTGGGCTGGATCATGATTTGTTCTGTCAGACGCACGACCTTGTCATCCTTGTTGGCGCCCAGGCTGAAGCCGCCCGTGTTGGCGGCGCTGCCTTTGCCGTACTGTAAGGCCACCTTGTTGAAGCCGCCCAGCAGATTGCCTTGCGTATGCATGATGGTCAGCAAGTGGCCGCTGGCGATGGGGGCCGCGCCTTGCGCATTGCGTTTCTGGTTGAATTGCAGGCCCAGCGTCAGTTCACCATCCGGGTTGACCTTGATGCCGGAGAAGCGCAAGTCGTGGGACAGGCCCATGCGCTTGCTGTCGCCGTCATCGGCCGTGCGCACGATGGCGTAGGCCAGCTTGGCGGCGCCCAGGTCGATGTTTTCCAGGCCGGCGCCAGGGCCGCTGTTATTCCAGAAGTAGTAATCGGTGATATGCACGTCCTGGCGGTCGTAGTAGCGCTTGCCGACCCAGGCGCGCGCTTCGGCGAAGGCGCCCGTGCCGATCTTGTCGGCTACCACGTTCATTTCGCGCCACGACGGGTCCGATTGCTCCCAGTCCTGGTTCTGGTTGACGGAGAACGCCACCAGGGTATTGATGCGGAAGGTGGTGCCGTTGGCTGCCTTGAAGGCTTCGCCGCCGAATTTCAGCTCGCCGTAGGTTTCGCACTCATTGCCCAGACGATACTTGGACGAGGCACCGGCCAAGCCGAAACACGCTTCCTTGCCGCCTTCGCTGCTGGTGCCAAAGCCCGAGCGGATGTAGCCGCCGAAGTCGATCGGCAGGGCAGCCTGGGCCGACGCGCTCAAGGCCATCAGCACTGCCGCTGGCAATGTTTTCAAGAAAAATTTGTTCATTGTGTCTCCAGTGTTTTTATAGGTGTGGGATCGGCGCGCATCAACTTCGCACAACCAAAGCGCTTTAATTCTATTTCAAAGCGCTTTGAGTATAGTTCAAAGCGCTTTGATCAGTAAACTAGTTTTGTTCCTGGAAATTTCTTAGGTGTTGCGGAGAAACATCAGAGAGGGCGGCGGCGCGTGGCCGCCGCCGTGTACGGCAGACGGGAATGGCGGTTGTGAATTATTGCTGTGCCTTGCAGGCGGGCAGGGCGGCCGTGTCCGTTGCGGCACCGGCCGGATGACGCAAAAAGGCCAGGATCAGCAGGGCCGAGGCCGTCGTAATGCTGGCCAGCACATACAGCAAGTGGCGGAAGGCCGTGCCATACGCTTGCGCCAGGTCGGCCGCGCCCACTTGGGGCAGCAAGGTACTCGCATGGCGTAGCTCGCCCAGCGCCAGGAAGGGGCCGGCGTGCGCCGCCTGTTGCGCGCCGATGCCGGCAATGCCGGCGGCGCCCAGCGCTGCCACGGTGAATGTGCCCAGCAGCGCGCTGACGATGGCCAGCGCCAGGCCTTCGCCCGCCACGCGCGTCGTATTGAAGATGCCGGCCGCCATGCCGGCACGCTCGACAGGCACGACGCTGATGGCGAGGCCATCCATCAAACCCCAGGGCAGGCTGATGCCGCAGCCGATCAGCAGCAGCGGTCCCAGCAAGCTAGCGGGCGCCTGGCCCGGCGCGCAGGTGGAGAGCCACAGCAAGCCGCCCACCGCCAGCAGCAGGCCGCTGGCGCAAATGTGCGCGGGGGCAATGCGCTGCGCCGCCATGCCGGCCAGGATCGGCAGCACCAACATGGGCGCTGACAGGGCGATCATCATGCGTCCCGCCTCCAGCGCGCTGTAGCCTTCGATGCCGATGAAGCGGGCCGGCAGCAACACCAGCAGCACGACAAAGGAAAACGCGGGCGCGGCCGCCAGCAGTTGTACGCCGGCAAAGGCTGGGAGGCGGAACAGGGTCAAGTCCAGCATGGGTCGCGCGGCGCGCCGCTCCACGCGGATGAACGCGGCCAGCAGCAAGGCCGCGCCACCCAGCAGGCCCAGGCTGGCGGCGCTGCCCCAGCCGCTGTCGGGCGCCTGCAGCAAGCCATAGGTAAACAGGGAGAGGGCGCCAGTAAACGTCAGGGCGCCAGACCAGTCTACCCCTTGCGCCTGCGGGTCGCGCGATTCGCGCATGGCGCGCGCGGCGGCCAGCAGGGCGGCCAGACCGGCCGCGGCCGTGGCGACAAAAATAGCGCGCCAGCCCGTATGCGTGATCAATGTGCCTGCCAGGAAGGGGCCGAAAGCCAGCCCTACGCCGAAAGCCGTGCCGATCAGGCTGAAGGCGCGCGCGCGGGCCGGGCCGTCGAATTCCTGCGCCAGGGCCGCCAGTCCGCTCGACAGGGCCATGGCGCAACCCAGGCCCTGGACGGCGCGCAGCACATCGAGCCACAGGATGGCGGGTGCGGCCGACAGTGCCAGTGCGGCGGCGGAAAACACACCCATGCCCAGCAAGAACACGCGCTTGCGGCCGTAGCGGTCGGCCAGCGCGCCGGCCGCCATCAGGCAAGCGCCAAAGCTGAGCATGAAGGCATTCGTGATCCACGCCAGCGCCAGCGGCGTGCCGTGCAGGTCGGCGGCAATGGCGGGGATGGCGATGGCGGGGCCCGTAAAACTGAGCGGCATGCACAGCGCGGCCAGGCAGACGGCGGCCAGCACGAAGGCGCGCCGTGCCGGGGAGGCAGGCTTCATACGATGATTCGTATCCATGGGAATGATTCCAGAAAGAGGGAGTCTGATGATAATATGGACGTAATCCATGATAAAGTGGCTGAAAAGCCACTCATAACGGACAAATATTCCCTAATTCAAATGGCGGGGTGGCATGGATAATTTGAACGGCATCGCCGCCTTCGTGCGCGCGGCGGAAACTTCCAGTTATGTGGCGGCCGGGCGGCTGCTCGGGGTGTCGGCCTCGGCCGTGGGCAAGAGCGTGGCGCGGCTGGAAGAAAAGCTGGGCGTGCGCCTGCTCAACCGCAGTACGCGGCGCATCAGCCTGAGCAACGAGGGCGCGCTGTTTTACGAGCGTTGCCAGCGCATCCTGGCCGACCTCGGTGATGCCGAGGCGGAATTGTCGCAGCTGGCCGTGGCGCCACGCGGCAAGCTCAAGGTTAGTCTGCCCGTGATCGGCTACCGCATCATCCTGCCCTTGCTGGCGGACTTTACGCACCGGTACCCGGAGATCGAGCTCGACCTCGATTTCAACGACCGCCTGGTCGACCTGGTGGCCGAAGGCGTTGACGTGGCCGTGCGCAGTGGCACCCTGACCGATTCGCGGCTGATGGCGCGCGAACTGGGGCCGTTTGCCTTTGCCATCGTCGGCTCTCCCGCGTATTTCGTCCGGCATGGCGTGCCGGCCACGCCGCGCGCGCTGGAGGAACACGCCTGCGTGCGCTATAAATTTCCCAGCACGGGCAAGTTGCAGGAATGGACGTTGCAGCGCGCCGCTGGCGACAGCGGCAGCGAGTTGCGCTTGCCAACGGCCTTGACCTGCAACAATATCGAAGCGCTTATCGGCGCTGCCACGCAGGGCGTGGGCCTCGCTTACCTGCCCGACTTTATCGTGCGCGACGCCATCGCGCGCGGCGACCTGCAAGCCGTGCTGGCCGACTACCTGCTGTACGCGAGCAAGTTCTGGGTGCTGTGGCCGTCGAGCCGCCATCTGTCGCCCAAAATTCGCGTCTTTGTTGACCACTTGTGTACCCACCTGCACCTTTCTTCGTCCCCTCCCGACCCAGCCTCGCTGCGCTGATCTCGCTGGCCGCCGCACTGGCGGCGGGTTGCGGAATATTCCTACCCCAAAAAGATTATTCCTAACCGCGCTGGATTTATATTTGCTGCGCCGCATCACGCCATGCCGCAAGGCATCAGCTTATGGTCTTTCTGAATACCGGTCATACGTTATGGAAATTGCCATAAGGAATTTATTTATGTTAATTTCATATCTGTTTCTGCAACATTGCATCGGCGAGGTGCTTGCGGGTGCATGCGCAGGATTAGGCGCCATAAGCGTGTAGTAACCAACAATTAACGGGTGGTAACCCCGTTCCGTTCAGGGAGTGTGCATGAAGACAGTGATGACGACGCCGCCGAATCCGGCGCCAGTTGCGACAGCGAAACCGGCCCGTAAAACGGGTCTGCTGCTAGGTGGCGGTGCACCAAATTCCACCCTGATCGCCGGTGCCCTGGCCGCTTTCCTCGATGAGGGCATCGAGTTCGATGTCATTTCCGCCTCGGGCGCCGGTGTGCTGATGGGCCTGCTTTACACGACGCCGCACGAGGCCACGCCGCGCCAGGCCTTGCAAAGCTGGGCCGACACGGGTGTGGCCGACAGCATCTACAAGATGATTCCGATCAACTATAAGGTGTTCCAGAAGCCGGGCATGCATGCGAGCACTTTCCGCGACGCTTTCCAGCCGCCGGCCAACAATCCTTTTTTTCAGGCGTTCCAGCAAACGTTTGCGGGCGTGCCCACGGCTTGGTCGGACTGGGGCAAGCTGATGGTGTCGTCGCTGTCGCCATCGGACCTGTCGGCGAAAAGCCTGGGCCTGTGCGCGCACTTGCCGTTCCTGGAAAAAGCCGTGGATTTCTCGGGCGTGGCGCGCATGCGCCCCGATTTCTACATCAATGCCTACAACCTCAGCGAGCACCGCATGCAAATCTGGGGCAAGCACGAGATCGAAGCTATCCATGTGCGCGCGGCCCTGTCGTTTCCCTTCCTGTATGCGCCTACGACCATCGCCGGCGACGACTACATCGAAGGCGCGGCGCTCGATACGCTCAATTTCGAGCCATTTATCGAAGGCAAGGGAGAGCACCATGACGCCGACACCCTGGTCATCCTCGACATCCTGGGCGATGAGCGCTTGCTGCGCAAGCCGCGCAACCTGTACGACGCCTGGGTGCGCTCCATCATCACGCCGCTGGTGAAGATTTCCAAGAGCGAGCTGCGCCTGTTTGAACTCGAGCACAACACCGACGCGCGCACGGGCCAGCCCAAGCGGCGTTTGCTCAAGCTCGACTTGATGGGCGGCATTCCGGAGCAGCACTGGCCCGACACCCTGGACTGGTCCAACTCGAACATGCAGCTGCTATTCGACGTGGGCCACAAGGCGGGCCTGGCGTTTTGCCGCCAGCATGGCGACTTGCTGCGCCGCACGCCCGACGCTTCCCCGCTGGCGGCCTAGCCCGGCAACCGATCCCCGGCCACCTGATCGGCAGCTACTCATCCTGCCTGGCCTTGCCAGGCACTCTTTTTACTGTGAAACACCATGAATATCACCAAGCAATTAATTCTGACCCTGACCATCGCCTTGCTGGCCCTGCTATTGCTGGGTGCCGGCGGCGCCTTCCAGCTGCAGCGCGCCCAGGAGCGTTTCGATACCGTGCAAAACCGCATCATCCCCAGCATCCAGGGCTTGAATGCGGCCAAGGGCTTCCTGGCCGACTCGCGCCTTGCCGGCTACCGTTTGTCCGTGTTCTCGAACCTGGCCGACAAGACGGCGCTGGACAAGGCCGTGGCCGACGCCAATACGAATTTCGACAAGGTCATCGCCACTTACCGCGCCGAGCGTCTGTACGACGCGACGGACAGCAAGATGCTCGACGCCGACCAGGCCGCCATGGAAGCTTACCGCCGCGCGCTCGTGCCATTCTTTGCCGCCGCCTACGCGGGCGACATGGATGGCGTGCGCGCCACCTTGCTGGCCGGCACGCCGCTGGCCATCACGGCGGCAGCCGCGAAAAAAAGCATGGATGACCATATCGCTTACAACAACAAGCTGGTCGATGACGTGAAGGCCGAAAGCCTGGCCGCCTACGACACGGCGTTCAACACCATGCTGGCGGTGCTGGCCGTGGCCGTTCTGCTGACGGGCGCGCTGGCCTGGCATATCTACCGCACCATCAGCGGCGGCCTGGGCGATATCGAACACACGCTGGAGCGCGTCAGCGCCTCGCTGGACCTGTCGGCCGCCATGCCCGTCGAGCGCATGGATGAAGTGGGGCGCACGGCCACCGCCTTCAATAAATTCCTGGAACGCATCGTCGACGTGATCGCCACCGTGCGCACGTCGGCCGATACGGTCAGCGTGGCGGCCGCCCAGATTTCCGCCGGCAACGCGGACTTGTCCGTGCGCACGGAGCAGCAAGCGTCGTCGCTGGAAGAAACGGCGTCCAGCCTGGAAGAGCTGACCTCGGCGGTGCGCCAGAATACGGACAATGCGCGCCAGGCGAACTCGCTGGCCGTGTCCGCTTCGGACGTGGCCCGCAAGGGCGGCGCCGTGGTGGCGCAAGTGGTGGGCACGATGGGTTCGATCAACGAGTCGGCAAAGAAGATCGCCGACATTATCGGCGTGATCGACGGCATTGCCTTCCAAACCAATATTTTGGCGCTGAACGCGGCCGTCGAAGCGGCCCGTGCGGGCGAGCAGGGCCGTGGCTTTGCTGTGGTGGCCACCGAGGTGCGCAACTTGGCGCAGCGCTCGGCGGCTGCCGCCAAGGAAATCAAGGGCTTGATCGAGGATTCCGTGGATAAAGTCAACACGGGCAGCGCACTGGTTGATCAGGCGGGCGCGACGATGGAAGAAATCGTCGCCAGCATCTTGCGCGTGACGGACATCATGGGCGACATCGCCAACGCCAGCCACGAGCAAAGCGCCGGTATCGAGCAGGTGAACCAGGCCATTTCGCAAATGGACCAGGTCACCCAGCAAAACGCGGCCCTGGTGGAAGAGGCAGCCGCAGCCGCTTCCTCGCTGCAAGACCGCGCCGTGGAACTGGTCGAGGTGGTGGCCGTGTTTCGGCTGCGTGGCGATAGCCAGGCAAAAGCGTTGAAGCTGGCCGGCGGCTTGCCGGCCCCGGCTGCCGCCGCTACCAGCCGGCGTCTGGCGCTGCCCGGCCGCAGCGCCCGCGGTTAGGCCATGTGGTTGCCACGGTACGCCGGGGTTTTTGTGGTGGCGCTGCCCCCTGTGGTAGCGTTGATGTTCTGCACCTGTGACGGGGAAGTAACGTTGACGGGCTGGCAGTGCGGAAGACGGGGGGCACCCGTCTCCTTGCTAGGCAGGGAGCCTGATTAGCTTTCGGGCGCGTGAGTCCGCTTTCGGCCCCAAGCGGAAGCTCATTTGACGCATATTCCTGCAGGAGCGACAGGGCCGGCCTTCTTGCTCCTTTTCTCATCGCCTGCGCTATCCAACATATTCTCCAATATTTCTTCATCTATACGATCGATATCAACTGCATCATCCCAATTTTGATCATAAGGTATTTCAGCAATATACAAATCGAGACCAATTTCATGAAATCCATGGATTATTGCTCTAATTTCCTTGTCCCTGGTGGCGTGATCATTAAGGAATAATTCAGTAGAATAAAATATTCCCTTTTCTCCCATCGAAATCTTTTCTTTTGCCACCCAAAGCGGCAACCCCGTTACCTTATGAATCAATTTCACAGCATCCAAATTATTACTTGGGATTGCAAGCGATATAGATATCTTTGGCATTAATTCTTCCTTAATAAACTAAGTGGGCATTCAACACGGGTGACAGGGTTAGCGATCGCAAAACGACCACTTTCTCCCCGCAGGGACATTTTGCTCTGGCGTACACGTTTCAGCGACTGGAGGCCACATTGTCGTGTAGTTTCCGAGTGCCTTCAGGCAAATTAGACCACAGCAAACCACTGTTAGGGGGCACGATAAGTAGAGTAGAGGCCAGGCGCAAATGATATAGTGGCGGGAATGTATACACTGAAAGAAACTGCCATGAAAAACGACGCAAGCGCTCGCCCGCAAGCAAGCCAAGCACTTGCCAGACTCAGCAAAGCGGACTTCGTCACCTCACTGCGCAAGCTGCTGCAAGAAGCAGGAAAGGCCGGCGAGACCAGCGTGGACGTACGCGCTGCGACCCTGCATACCGACGTTGGCGTTTATCCCGCGCGCGGCCACTCGATGCCGACCTGTTGCACGGTGATGTATGAGGAGATGCAGCCGGGTGACGAGATACTGCTGATGCCACCCGGCGGCAAAGGACCTACGCTGCTGGTACGGTATAAATTCCCGCGCTGAAAATTGCGGTCTTAAGGTACTGGTGGCGATTCAGAGCGCTAATCGGCTCCGTCCGCTTCCGCCCCCAAGCGGACGTATGGGTAGTCCAAAAGCTGAGCCAAACTATCTGCGCCGGCGTGACTCGAACTCATCGACTAAACGAAAGAGTGCATCCAGTTGGGTTGCCGTAGCAGCAGTACCTTCCAGCTCGTCGATCCGATGGCGAACTAGGGAAGCACTGATTTCTTCATTTGGGACCGTTCCCTGCAGCGGGCCGACCTGAGATAATCACGCTACGTTCACTGCCAGCGATCCATCATGCCAAAGAGCTTCTCCGCCCTCGAATACGCCGCCAAGAAGAAACTCACGCGGCGTGACCGCTTCCTGATCGAGATCGACAGCGTGACGCCGTAACGCCGCGGGGCAAGCTGTACAAACTCATCGAACCTTTCTATCCGAAGGTTGAAGGCGCTGGTCGTCCCCCAATCGGGCTGGCGGGCCAGATATTCGAGACGATCAACGCCCATCTGGCCGAGAAGGCATAATGATGTGCGAAGGCACCATCGTAAAGCCGCATTCGGCCAGTCGACCATTTGTTGCGCCAAAGTCGCTAAGAAAGCGAATCAATCAGCACTTCCATAGGGAGATCTCCAATTGAGGCATATCGAAGAAAACATCCACATTGCAGTCCCGCCCACGGTCATCGACCAAATTTGGAGCGAGGTCGACCGTTGGCACTTGTGGGATCCGGATACAAAGCAAGCCCGGCTCAATGGGCCATTCGCGGCTGGGACACAGGGCAGGATAGTTCCCAGCAAAGGCATGGGTATTCCGATGCTGATTACCGAGCGCTCCGCAGGCCGCTCGTTCACAGTCGAGGGCTACATTCCTTTGTTCCGCATCCATTTCGAGCACACGGTTGCGGCCGTAGATGGCGGATCGGAAGTCATGCACCGCGTGTGGTTCACTGGAGCCCTTGCCTTTCTGTTCGGGCCAGGCGTTGCCAGGCAAGTGCGGCAAGGCTTGCCCGGAACGATGCGCTCACTCAAGGCCTATGCCGAGAAACGCAACGAGACACTCCATGATGGTGAGGCGGGCAGGGCTAACGCGACAACAGCCTGATAGATAGTTTCCCCTCGTCAATTCCTTGCAAAGCACCGTAGCAAATTAACGTGCCCTTCCCGTCATGATGGAATACAATTCCTGCGTGGCAGCCAGCTTGCCTGGCAAGGCCGGGCACGGCGTCACGCCTTGACCTTGGAAAGATGTTTGCTTATGACTCTGCAGTTCCCCCTGCCGAATGTACCGCTGGCGCCGCGCGCGCCCTCCATTCTGTCCAAGCCATTTGGCTCCCTGTTTGCCCTGACCCTGCTCTGCCTGATTCCTGCTGCGTCCGCTCTGGCGGCCACGTCTGCCAGCGGCAGCGTCATGCTGGAAGAACTGACCAGCACTGAGTTGCGCAGCCGTATCGATCATGGCGCCACGACCGTGCTGGTGCCGATAGGCGGCGTCGAGCAGAGCGGGCCGTATATTGCGCTGGGCAAGCACAATGTGCGCGCCGGTCTGCTGGCGCGGCAGATCGCGCAAAAGTTGGGCAACACCATCGTCGCGCCCGTCGTTTCCTACGTGCCGGAAGGCAGTATTACGCCACCGGCCGGTCACATGCGCTTTGCCGGCACGATCTCGATACCGCCGGCCGCCTTCGAAGCTGTGCTGGAAGGGACGGCCGCCAGCCTGCGCCAGCATGGCTTCCGCGACATCATTTTCCTCGGTGATCACGGCGGTTACCAAAAGAACGAACAGAATGTGGCCAGCAAGCTCAATCGTGCCTGGGGTAAAACTGCCGCTGGCAAGGAAGCGCGTGCGTATGCCTTGCTCGACTACTATGACATTACGCAATCGCAATATATTGCTGAGCTGCAGAAGCGCGGTTACAGCAGCGCCGAGATCGGCCTGCATGCGGGCTTGGCCGACGCAGCGCTCATGCTGGCGACGGACCCGTCGCTGGTGCGCAGCGTAGCCATGGCCCATGGACCCAAGCCCGGTGTGGCGGACGGCGTGCGCGGCGACGCCACGCGTGCCACGGCTGAACTGGGCCAGGTAGGCGTCAAGTTGCAGGTGGACACCTCGGTGGCCGCCATCAAGCAACTGCTGCAACGCAAGTAAATATTGGACTGACTCGATTACTGGACTGAGCCGACATCCCGCTGGAAGTGCTGAACTTCCGGCTTTTGCAACGAAAAGACGCGAAATCACATGAAAAAATCTCAACGACGCACCATCGTCACCTTGTCCGCCCTGGCTGCCGCACTGGCCGGCCTGGGCGTGGCCAGCCAGGTCACCGGCGCCAGCACGGCGGCCCCTGCCGCCGCAGCGCCGGCGCCCGCCTATTCGCCGTTGCCGGGCATGCCGCCGCTGGTGGACCCGAAAAACGTGTATGGCAGCATCGCCAGCAGCAATATGAGCCCCGTCGTCAAGGATCACTTGCGCCGCGTCTACGTGCCCAACCTGCGCTCGAACGACGTCTATGTGATCGACCAGGACAGCCTGAAGGTGGTCGACAAGTTCAAGGTTGGCAGCGGCCCGCAGCACGTCGTGCCGTCGTGGGACTTGCGCACCCTGTGGGTGGCGAACAATGCCGAACGCACGGACAAGGGCAGTCTGACGCCGGTCGACCCTTTGAGCGGCAAGCCGGGCAAGGAAGTGCCCGTCGATGATCCCTATAATATGTACTTCACACCGGATGGCAAGTCGGCCATCGTCGTGGCCGAAGCGCGCCGCCGCCTCGATTTCCGCGATCCGAAGAGCATGGCGGTGCAGTACTCGATCGACACGCCCCAGTGCGGCGGCATCAACCATGCCGATTTTTCCAATGACGGCCGCTACGCCATGTTCACCTGCGAGTTCGACGGCACCATCGCCAAGATCGATCTGGTGGGGCGCAAGGTCGATGGCTACCTGAAATTGCAGATGCCGGCCAAGCGTTTTGCCGAGTCCGGCCCCGTGGGCGGTCCCGCGAATGAAATCTGCAGCGTCAAGAAGGGCATGCCGCAAGACATACGCATCTCGCCGGACGGCAAGAAATTCTTTATCGCCGACATGGACGCCGACGGCGTGCACATCGTCGATGGCGCCACCCTGAAGGAAATCGGCTTCATCCAGACGGGCGTGGGCGCGCATGGCTTGTACCCGAGCCGTGACGGCAAGAAACTGTACGTGGCCAACCGCGGCACGCACCGCATCCACGGCAAGCGCAATGGCAAGGGCAGCGTCAGCGTGATCGATTTCGCCACTGAAAAAGTGGTGGCGAACTGGCCGATTCCCGGCGGCGGCAGCCCCGACATGGGCAATGTGAGTGCCGATGGCAAGTATCTGTGGCTGTCCGGTCGCTTCGACGATGTGGTGTATCGCATCGATACGAACAGTGGCGACGTGTCCAAGGTGAAAGTCGGCCAGGAACCGCATGGCCTCACCGTGTGGCCCCAGCCGGGCCGCTATTCGCTGGGCCATACGGGCAACCTGCGCTAGGTGCCGGCCCCATGCGCATCGATTCCATAGAGCAACTGCGCGCGCATTATCCCCCCGCGCAGGGGCGGGCGCTGAGCAAGCAGCTCGACCATCTCGACCGGCATTGCATCGCCTTTATCGGGCTATCTCCGTTCGTCGTGCTGGCCACGGGCGGGGCTGGCGGCCAGCTCGACGCCTCGCCGCGCGGCGGCGCGCCAGGTTTCGTGCACGTGCTCGATGCCCATACCTTGCTGCTGCCCGATGCCAAGGGCAATAACCGCCTCGACAGTTTCAGCAATATTGCCGAGACGGGCAGGGCGGGGCTGCTGTTCATGATCCCCGGCGTCGATGAAACCTTGCGCGTAAATGGCGAGGCCAGTCTCTGCGACGATCCGGCGCTGCTGGCGCACTTTGCCGCCGAGCGCAACCCGCCACGCCTGGTCATGCGCCTGCGCGTGGCCGAGGCTTACTTGCACTGCGCCAAGGCCCTCATGCGTGCGCGGCTGTGGGACAGCGCGGCGCAAGTCGAACGCTGCGTCTTGCCGACGATGGGCCAGATGATCGCGGAGCAGACGGGCGGCAGCGGGCCGCAGGAAACGCAGGCGCAGATGGTCGCCCGCTACGTGCCGGATCTGTAGTTTTGCTTGCCTAAAAGGCAATATTGGCGCATACTGCGCTTCCTGTCCCCTTACCTGCGAGGAGCACCATCATGATTCTTGATCACATCGGTTTGAATGTCAGCGATGCCGAGGCCAGCAAGGCATTCTTTTCGGCCGCCTTGGCGCCCCTGGGGGTGTCGGTGGTGATGGAAGAGCAGGGCTGGGTTGGCTTGGGCAAGGATGGCAAGCCCGATTTCTGGTTTGGCGTGGGCGGCACGCCGCATGCCGGCATGCATCTTGCCTTTACGGCGGACAACCGTGCCCAGGTGGATGCGTTTTACCAGGCCGCGCTGGCAGCGGGCGGCAAGGATAACGGCGCCCCCGGCATCCGCGCCCTGTATCACCCGAATTACTACGGCGCCTTTGTGCTGGGGCCGGACGGTCACAATGTCGAAGCCGTCTGCCACCATCCCGAACCCTGACACCGTTCATTACCAGAAGAGAGCAGCATGAAGCATAGCGCCACCCTGTTTGCCGACGATGCGGGCCGCTATGCCTACGTGAAAGCGGGATTTTCCTGGCCGGCCCTGTTGCTGGGCTCGTTCTGGGCCGTGGCCAAGCGCCGCTGGTGGCTATTGCTGCTCATGCTGGCGATGGATGTCTGCCTGTGGTTTGGCAGTCATCTGGCCACCGAACTGCACATCGGTCCGATGATGCTGCTGATGGCCGCCGCGGAGCTCAGTTACCTGCTGGCGCGTGGCTGGTATGGCAACCGCTGGCTGGAAGCCTCGCTGCGTAGCCATGGTTACAAGCCTGTTATGCCTGCCACGGGCGCTGTTCGTTGAGCGTGCCTGGCACAGATTTCCCTTCCCGTCACTGACGCTTGCCAAGGGCAAGCCGTCCCGCCAAAACTTTCTGCGCTGCCTGGCGCACCTTTGATCCAGATCATCCCTCTCCTGCGGTGCTCACGTAGCCTTGGGACTCGCGTTGCAAAGCATCTCTCCACCAATCGGATATGTTTTTTCGCGTTTCGTGGCGTAGCCCGGTCGTCTGCTTCACCGTTCGACAGCCGGTGGTGTCGCCTTGTGTCTACCCAACCGCTATTTAATGAGGAACTCCATGTATCCATATTCCCGTAGTGTTACCCCTGCCGTCAAAAACCACCTGGAAGCGCAACTGGCTTTTTTCAATGGTCTGTCGAAGTCCTTGTTCCAGTCGGTGCAGCACTTCAATGACCTGAACATGCAGCTGGCGCAAGGCTTGCTGGAAGAAACCACTGTCACCAGCCAGAACCTGCTGACGCTCGAGCGTGCTGAAGATGTGTTCCAGGTGGCTGCCGCAGCGGGCCAGCCAGCCGCCGAGCAACTGCGCAAGTACCAGGAACAGGTATCGCGCCTGGCAGCCGATACGCAGGTCGAACTGGCCAATGTGGCAGAGCGGCATGTGAATGAAACGAGCCGTACTGCCAAGGCCCTGGCCGAAGAAGTGGCCCGCACGGCTTCGGAAGAAACGCAGAAAAACGTGCGCAAGCAGCAGGAAGCCATGCAGCGCATCGCCGAACCATTCCAGGCCAACCATCAAAACGGCGCCAACCGCGACCAGCAGCGCGGCGCGCACAGCCGTGACGGCCAAAGCCTGCAAAGCGCCAGCCAGCAGGGTAGCCAGCAGTCGGCCGGCAGCGAAAGCTCCGCCAGCGGCAGCGCTTCGCAAGCGGGCTCCGCACAAAGCAAAAGCAGCAGCGCCAGCCGTAAAGAATAAGCGGGCCGCTGCTGGGGGCGGTGCATGGCAGCTGCATCCGCGTCACGAGGACCGGGCCTTGTGATGCGCTTGGCTGGCGCAGCATCGTGTGAATTGGTCCGGGCAGAGCGCCCGTCTTTAAGGGGCGGGCGTCTTGTCGCGGGTGGCGGGGCGCGTTGCTGCAGCTTGCGCGGCGGCGCTCTGCGCCGTCGCAGGAGGTTGCTCCGTTGCAGGACGTTGCCGCGTGGCCCAGCTTTCCTGCATGCGCGTGCCTTGCGGCGTGCTCGCATTGCCCGTGCCGCTGTTGGCGTCGATAAAGGCGCTCACGGCGTCCAGCGTGGGGGCCAGCATGCGCAATGGGCTGGCCAGCGATGCGACCAGGGTGGTATGGCTGACCTTGTCGACATACGTTTCTGTCACGGGTCGGTGTTGTGCCCGCAAGGCATTCGCCAAGCCTCCCGTGTTGCGTTGCGGATTGACCAGTTTGTCCCGTCCAGGCAGGGGGGCGATCAGCAGGGCGGGCGGGGCTTCGGCAGTCACGTGATGGATGGGCTGCGAAGAGGCGGGCGTGTCCGGGTAAAAGAAGACGGGCCGGGTGGTGGTATTTTCGATGGGCAAGAAATCATACGGACCGGCCAAGCCTATCCAGCCGCGCAAGTCGTGCGGGTGCATGCCGTGCCGCGCCAGCAGGCTGGCGTCGAGCGCCACCATCGCCGCATTGTAGGCGCCGGCGCTATGGCCCATCACGAACAGGCGGGCGGGGTCGCCGCCATGGCGGCCGGACTCCATCGCGGCCCAGGCCACGGCGCGGGCCGCATCCTGCAAAATCTCTGGGTAGTGCACGTCAGGATACAGCCGGTAGTCGGCGATCACGGCCAGGTAGCCGCGCGCAGCAAGCGCGTGACCAACGAAGGCATAGTCGGCGCGCTCGCCCGCCGTCCAGTTGCCGCCATAAAAGAACACCACCACGGGCACGGGCCCCGTGCGGATTTTGGGAGCGTATACATCGAGTTTTTGCCGTGGCAGGGGGCCGTAGGCCAGGCCCCTCGTCACCTGCGAGGCGCTGCCGGACGACAAGGCATTGATGGCGGTCAAGGGCGAGCAGGCGGCCAGGCTGGCCGCGAGCGGGATGGCCGCCAGCAAACCGAGCAATGTCGTGCGCACGATCGTCATGCTGGCTCCTGATGGTTAAGAGTGATGCTTGCAGTGTAGGCCAGGCAGGGCCGGGCGCATACGGAGAAGTTGCTGTCTAGCATAGATAAATATTGCATGTGTCAATTAATCCTGTAACAGCCATTTGCGCGCCGTGGCGATGACGGCGTCCGACAGGGTGCGCGTGAGGGGCGTCTGGATATCCCAGGCATGCCAGGTCAGGGGCACGTCGAGCGCTTGCCCGGCGGCCACGTCGACCAGCCGGCCGGCGGCCAGCGCCGTTTCCGCCTGCAGCAGCGGCACCATGCCATAAGCATAGCCCGCTTCAATGAAGCGCACGAAGTCGCGCGCCGAACCGAGCACATGGTGAGGATAACGGCCCGTGTAACCGAGGCGGTGCTGCAGATAGCGTTCGTGCAGGGCATCCTTGCTACCAAACGTAATGGCGGGCGCCTGGCTGACGGCCTCCACCGTAAAACCATGGGGAAACCATTGCTGCGCAAACGCAGGCGACGCCACGCACAGGTAGCGCATGCCGCCCAGCGGCGTGGCCGTGGTGCCGGCCACCAGATCGTTGGCGCTGGTGACGCAGGCAAACACGCGTCCTTCGCGCAGCTGGCTCAGGGTGTGGTCCTGGTCGTCGAGGCGGATATCGAGCAGGCACGACGGCGGCGATAGCAGCGGCCCCAGCGCTTCCGGGATCCAGGTGGCGGCGCTGTCGGCGTTGACGGCAATGGCCAGTTCCGGCAATTGCGTGGTGGGGCCCGGCTGGGCGTCGAGCGCCGCTTCGAGCAGCTTGACTTGCCGGTAGTGGGCGATCAGGCGCTGGCCCGTTTCCGTGGGTAAGGGCGGATGGCTGCGGATGATCAACAGGGTGCCTTCCAGGTTTTCCAGGGTACGGATGCGCTGCGACACGGCCGGCTGGCTGATCGCCAGCGCTTGCGCGGCCTTTTCAAAGCTACCCAGGCCGATCACGGCGTCGAGGGCGGCCAAACCACGGTAATCGACGACGCGCATAAGATTCTCTTATATGTAGTTAGAATCATTCATTATACTTATATTTACTTTTTCTTTACACTGTTGAAATAGGGTAACAACTCCACTCTCCCGCGCGGTCCTCCTGGTTCCGCACCACCCTCCACCTACCACTGATGACTTTGCCATTGCCGGCAGAGCGTGGGCGGCCGTGCGCGTGATGGAAAGCAATAAAGGATGCAATATGGACAGCGCAATCTTCTTAAAAGGCATGGGGCTCGGAGCGAGCCTGATCGTGGCCATCGGCACGCAAAACGCATTCTTACTCAAACAGGGCTTGAAGCGTCATTATGTGCTCACCTGCATACTCGTATGTTTGCTGTGCGACGCCCTCCTGATTACGGCCGGGGTGGCCGGCATGGGTACGTTTATTGCCGATAATCCCAATTTCCTGCTGTGGGCCAAGGCCGGTGGCGCCACTTTCCTGATCGCGTACGGCTTGCGCGCAGCCAAGTCGGCCTGGCGTCCAACGGCCCTGACGGTGTCGGCCGCCAAGTCGCCCGAAGGTTACTGGGCCGTGATCGGCGCGGCATTGGCGTTCAGCCTGCTGAACCCGCACGCTTTCCTCGACACGGTTATCCTGCTCGGCTCGATTGGCGGCCAGCATGAAGGCGCGGGACGTTTCTACTTCGCGGGCGGCGCCATCATGGCTTCGGCCCTGTGGTTCTTCCTGCTGGGCTTTGGTGCCCGCTACCTGGCGCCCGTGTTTGCCAAGCCCATGGCCTGGCGCGTGCTCGACGCCATCATCGCCCTCGTCATGTGGGCCATCGCCGCCTCGCTGTTCCTCTAAGCAATTAGCGCGTCAGGAAAGCCAGCACGCGGCTGGCCAGCTTGCCGTAGGGCGGCCACAGCAGTGTCAAAGCGCTGAAACGGGCTTGGTAAAACACCGTGCGCAGCTTGCTGAAGGTATGAAAACCTTCCACGCCATGGTAATGGCCCATGCCGGACTCGCCCACGCCGCCGAAAGGCAAATCATGCTGGCCCACGTGGAACAGGGCGTCATTGACGGACACGCCACCCGACATCACCCGGTCGATCAGCAGCTGCACGGTGTCTGCCTGCTTACTGAACGGATAGATGGCCAGCGGGCGCGGTCCCGCGTTGATGCTGTCGATCACGCTGTCCAGATGCACATAGCCGCGCAGGGGCAGGATGGGGCCGAATATTTCGCGCGTCAGCAGCAGGCTGTCCTCGGGTGCATCGAGCACGATATGCGGCGCGATCTTGCGCGTGGCCCGGTCGTACGCTGGCCCCGTTAGCAGGGGAATGACTTGTGCGCCCCGTTCCCGCGCTTCGTCGAGCGCCAGCAGCAGGCGCTCAAAGGCGGCCTCGTCGATGATGGAGGTGTAATCGGGCGTGTCCAGCCGTGGGTAGCGCGTGGACACGATCTGGCGCGCATGTGCGACGAAGGCGGCGATGCTGGCCTCGGGTAGCCAGACGTGGTCGACGCTGGTGCAGATTTGCCCCGCGTTCAGGTATTTGACGAACAGGATGCGTTCGGCGGCCGTGCGCAGGGGAAAGTCTGCGCAGACGATGGCCGGCGCCTTGCCGCCCAGTTCCAGGGTCACAGGGCACAGATTGCGCGCAGCTGCCGCCATGACGGCGCGGCCCGTCTGGCCGGAACCCGTAAACAGCAGATGGTCGAACGGCAGTTGTGAAAAAGCTATGCCCACGCCACCTGTCTCTTCAAAAAACTGCAATTTTTCCGGTGGAAAGTAGTTGGGTATCTTGTCGATCAGCAGGCGGGCCAGGTGGCGCGAATTTTCGCTCATCTTGACTATGGCGCGGTTGCCGGCGGCGAAGATGTAAGTCAACGGCACCAGGCTCAGGTTCACGGGGAAATTCCACGGCACGATGACACCCACCACGCCCAGCGGCTGGGGAAGCACGCGGTTGCTGGCGCCAGGGAAGGTGCGCCAGTCCACGCCACGGCGCTGCGGCCGCATCCATTTTTTCAACTGTTTCAAGACATGGCTTATGCCGTCGCTGGCGGGAAAAATTTCCGCCAGCAAGGTTTCGTGCCGGGAGCGATTGCCATAGTCGGCACTGATCGCCTCGCACAGCGCTTCTTTGTGGTCGCGGATAAAGCGCTGCAAGGTTTGCAGGTCGCGTTTGCGCTCGGCAAGCGTGGGCACGGGGTGGGCCAGATAAGCGGCCCGCTGCAAGGCCAGGGCGGCATCCAGTTTTGCGTGGACGGGGGTGGTGCTCAGATCCATGTTTTCTGCGACATCAGGCATTTTTTTGGTTCATCGCACTTTGCCGGGGAACGCATCCTTGATTTTAAGGAAGAAGTATGCCGAGTCCCGGAAACCGTAAGCCATCCGCTTGATAACTTTGATGCGGTTGTTGACACCCTCGAGG
>NZ_JAFCWA010000020.1:0-59507 GCF_049897325.1 Janthinobacterium sp. DSP2-3-3
TTCCGCACGACGGACGTGACTGGTTCGATCGAGTTGCCAGCAGACAAAGAAATGGTCATGCCAGGCGATAACGTGTCGATCACCGTCAAGCTGATCAACCCGATCGCGATGGAAGAAGGTCTGCGCTTCGCTATCCGTGAAGGCGGTCGTACCGTCGGCGCCGGCGTGGTTGCAAAAATCCTCGCATAAGGAAATGTTATGCTACCACTCGGGGCGTCCTGAGTGGTAGAATAGCACTCCTCGAAAGTTTTACGTAGGGACGTAGCTCAATTGGCAGAGCGTCGGTCTCCAAAACCGAAGGTTGGGGGTTCGATGCCCTCCGTCCCTGCCACCGTCAAGGTGCAGGGCACCGAAAGTAGAAAAATGTCAAATCAATCCGTGCAAACCGTTAGCACGTCGAGTGACAAGATAAAAGTCGCGCTGGCAATAGTAGCTGCGATTGCAGGAGTAGTCGGGTTTTATTACCTGGCAGGCCAACCAGCTCTGGTGCGTGCAAGCGCGCTTGTGGCTGGTTTGGTTATTGCTGTTGCGCTCTTGTATGTCTCGACGACCGGCCGTGAATTTCTCAATTTCGCCAAAGAAGCTGTGCGCGAAACCAAGAAAGTCGTTTGGCCTACCCGCAAAGAAGCCACGCAGATTACTGCGATCGTGTTTGCCTTTGTGCTGGTCATGGCGATTTTCCTGTGGGGCACGGATAAATTGCTCGAGTTTTTGTTGTATGACGTAATTCTGGGTTGGAAAAAATAATGAGCGAAAATGTGCATGATGAAGCGGCGGACGAGTCCGTTCCGGGCGACGCTCCGGTAGCGGATACTGGTGCAGCGCTGAGCGTGCCAGTGAGCAGCAAGCGCTGGTATGTCGTGCATGCTTATTCCGGCATGGAAAAAAGCGTCATGCGCGCACTGACCGAGCGCATCGAGCGCGCGGGCATGCAAGATCAGTTCGGCCAGATCCTGGTGCCGATTGAAGAAGTAGTCGAAGTCAAGAATGGTGTAAAGTCCGTCACCGAACGTCGTTTCTATCCTGGTTATGTGCTGGTTGAAATGGAAATGACGGACGAGAGCTGGCACTTGGTCAAAAACACCAGCAAGGTTACCGGTTTTATTGGTGGCAAGTCGAACAAGCCGACGCCGATCTCCGCGCGCGAAATCGACGGCATCATGAAGCAGATGCAAGAGGGTGTCGAGAAGCCCCGTCCAAAAACCTTGTACGAGGTGGGCGAGCAGGTGCGCATCAAAGACGGTCCGTTCACCGATTTCAACGGCAATGTCGAAGAAGTCAATTACGAGAAATCCAAAGTGCGCGTCTCGGTTACCATTTTTGGCCGCGCTACTCCGGTGGAACTCGAATTCGGCCAGGTCGAAAAAGTTTAAGTTGTATCAGCGCCACCAGGAGCGTCGCGGCAGTCTCAGCGAAATCCGGTCAGAGGAGCCCCGCCAGGGTAGGATCGGCGGGGCGCTACTACTCAATCCAAGATAGGAGCCATCATGGCAAAGAAAATCATTGGTTTTATCAAGCTGCAAGTACCAGCTGGTAAAGCAAACCCATCCCCACCAATCGGTCCAGCTCTGGGTCAACGTGGTCTGAACATCATGGAATTTTGCAAAGCCTTCAATGCACAGACCCAAGGTCTGGAGCCAGGCATGCCGATTCCAGTCGTGATCACCGCGTTTGCGGACAAGTCCTTCACGTTCGTGATGAAGACGCCTCCAGCAACCTACCTGATCAAAAAAGCTGCTGCGATCACCAAAGGTTCGCCGAAGCCACATACCGACAAAGTCGGTACGCTGACCCGCGCACAAGCTGAAGAAATCGCTAAATTGAAAACCCCTGATCTGACCGCTGCCGACATGGATGCTGCTGTACGCACCATCGCTGGTTCCGCTCGTTCGATTGGTATCACGGTGGAAGGTGTTGTATAATGGCTAAGTTATCCAAACGTATCAAGGCTTTGAAAGCCAAAGTCGACCGTACCAAAGTGTACGCTTTCGACAACGCTGTCGCTCTGATCAAAGAGTGCGCAACGGCCAAGTTCAATGAATCGATCGACGTATCGGTACAACTGGGTGTTGATCCTAAGAAATCTGACCAAGTGGTGCGCGGCTCCGTCGTGCTGCCAGCTGGTACCGGCAAAACCGTACGCGTGGCTGTCTTCGCGTCGGGCGAAAAAGCAGAAGCTGCTAAAGCAGCTGGCGCCGACATCGTTGGTATGGAAGACCTGGCTGAATCGATCAAAGCCGGTAACATGCCTTTCGATATCGTTATCGCTTCGCCAGATACCATGCGTATCGTTGGTACCCTGGGTCAGATCCTGGGCCCACGCGGCCTGATGCCTAACCCAAAAGTTGGCACTGTTACTGCTGACGTCGCTACCGCCGTGAAAAACGCGAAAGCCGGTCAAGTTCAGTACCGTACCGACAAATCCGGTATCATCCACGCTACCATCGGCCGTAAATCGTTCGCTGACGCAGATTTGAAATCGAATCTGGTCGCACTGATCGACGCACTGAACAAAGCCAAGCCAGCATCGAGCAAAGGCGTGTACCTGCGCAAAGTTTCGCTGTCGTCGACCATGGGCGCTGGCGTCCGTGTTGATCAGGCTAGCCTGGCAGCTTAAGTAAAGAATCAAGTCCCGTAGCGCCTTCGGGCGCTGCGGGCGCATCTTTGGGCTGTCTGCCCGGTGTTCGCACCAGGCAGGCAGACAATCAAAGACCGTTGGGCCGACTGTGATTGCACATGCAGAAGGTTAATAGGCTTGCCGGCAACGGCAAGTGCCCAACGCAGATGGTGTACCCGAACAAGTTTTGTAGTCCTCATGCTGCGTGAATTCATCCGCTCAGTTTAGTACTTCTTGACTTCGGACGCCGTGTTCGAACCGATGCAAGGCGCTCAACCACTCGGTTGTGATTGCCGAACATCATTTAAGGAGGTTGACCGTGAGTCTCAATCTGAATGACAAAAAGGCCGTCGTCGCCGAAGTTTCCGCACAAGTAGCAAATGCGCAAACGATCGTCGTGGCCGAATATCGTGGCATCCAGGTTGGTCACTTGACGCAACTGCGTGCTAAAGCGCGTGCCCAAGGCGTGTACCTGCGTGTGTTGAAAAACACTCTGGCTCGTCGCTCCGTTGAAGGTACCGCATTCGCCAGCCTGGCAGATGCCATGACCGGCCCGTTGATCTACTCGATCTCGGCCGATGCCGTTGCAGCAGCTAAAGTCATCGCTGACTTCGCTAAAACCAACGACAAACTGGTCATCAAAGCAGGTAACTACGCAGGCAAGCCGCTGGATACAGCTGCTGTCACCGCGTTGGCGAGCATTCCTAGCCGTGAAGTTCTCATTTCGCAGTTGTTGGGCGTTATGCTGGCTCCGGTTTCGGGCTTTGCACGTGGTCTGGCTGCCCTGGCAGCGAAAAAAGGCGAAGGCGCCGAAGCTCCTGCAGAAGCAGCAGCAGAAGAAGCCCCAGCAGCCGCTTAATTGCGCGCGCTTTTTTCTCTCAGTACCAATCTGATGTAACTAACGTAATAAATTTAGGAGTTTCAAAATGGCAATTAGCAAAGACGATATCCTGGAAGCAGTTAGCGCCATGTCCGTAATGGACCTGAACGACCTGGTTAAAGCATTCGAAGAAAAATTCGGCGTGTCCGCAGCAGCAATGGCTTCGGCCGGTCCTGCAGCAGGCCCAGCAGCAGCTGCTGAAGAACAAACCGAATTCAACGTCATCCTGGACAGCTTCGGCGCAAACAAAGTTGGCGTCATTAAAGCAGTTCGCGAAATCACCGGCCTGGGCTTGAAAGAAGCTAAAGACCTGGTCGATGGCGCACCAAAAACTGTGAAAGAAGCAGTGTCGAAAGCTGACGCTGAAGCAGCACAGAAGAAACTGGTAGAAGCCGGCGCAACCGCTTCGATCAAGTAATATCTGTACCGGCGGCAGTTAGCGCCCGAGTCAAAGTCTGAGGTTTCCCCTCGCAAGGGGGGAAATCCGACTTTGGCTCCTTTGTCGTCTGCATCGTATTTGTCATGTAGTTGTAGCAGCAGTTTTTATTCGATTCAAGCCGGAAAGCAGAGCCTTGAGGTTTCGTCTGTGTCACACGCAGCGGTGCAAACGAACACTTGCAAAACCTGAATTTTCTATCCTTTCTGTCACTCACGGAGTGTCCATGCACTACTCATTTACTGAGAAGAAACGCATTCGCAAATCATTCGCGAAGCGCGCCAACGTTCACCACGTTCCGTTCCTGCTGGCGACCCAGCTCGAGTCTTATCATAGCTTCTTGCAAGAGGACATAGCACCGTCCGGCCGCAAGAATGATGGCCTGCAGTCGGCTTTCACTTCGATTTTCCCTATCGTTTCGCACAATGGTTTTGCGCGTCTCGAATTCTTGTCGTACGTTCTGGGCGATCCTGCCTTTGACGTCAAAGAATGTCAACAACGTGGCCTGACGTTCGCGTCGCCGCTGCGCGCGAAAGTGCGCCTGGTGATCCTGGACAAGGAATCACCAACCAAGCCTGTCGTCAAGGAAATGAAAGAACAGGAAGTCTACATGGGCGAATTGCCGCTCATGACGACCACCGGTTCGTTCGTGATCAACGGCACGGAGCGGGTTATCGTTTCCCAGCTGCACCGTTCGCCTGGCGTGTTCTTCGAGCACGACCGCGGCAAGACTCACTCGTCCGGCAAACTGCTGTTCTCCGCGCGTATCATTCCTTACCGCGGTTCGTGGCTGGACTTCGAGTTCGACCCGAAAGACATCTTGTTCTTCCGCGTCGACCGCCGTCGCAAGATGCCAGTGACGATCCTGCTCAAAGCCATCGGCATGTCGCATGAGCAAATCCTGGCCAATTTCTTTGTCTTCGACAATTTCAACCTGCGCTCCGAAGGCGCGGAAATGGAATTCGTCGCCGAACGTCTGCGCGGCGAAGTGGCGCGCTTTGACATCGTCGACAAGTCGGGCAAGACCCTGGTGCTGAAAGACAAGCGTATCAACGCCAAGCACGTGCGTGATATCGAAGCTGCCGGCATCAAGCACATTTCCGTACCGGAAGACTACCTGCTGGGCCGCGTATTGGCGAAGAACATCGTCGATGGCGACACCGGTGAAGTCGTTGCCTCCGCGAACGATGAGCTGACGGAAGACTTGCTGGGCCGCTTGCGCGATGCCAGCATCAGCGAAATCCAGACCTTGTATACCAACGACCTGGATCAAGGCGCCTACATCTCGCAAACCCTGCGTATCGACGACACCGCCGACCAGATGGCTGCGAAAGTGGCGATCTACCGCATGATGCGTCCAGGCGAACCGCCAACGGAAGATTCCGTTGAAGCGCTGTTCAATGGCCTGTTCTACAACTCGGACCGCTACGACTTGTCGGCCGTGGGCCGCATGAAGTTCAATCGCCGCATTGGCCGCGATGAACTGACCGGCGCCATGACCCTGTCGAACGAAGACGTGCTGGCCGTGATCAAGATCCTGGTGGAACTGCGCAATGGTCGCGGCGAAGTCGACGATATCGATCACTTGGGTAACCGTCGCGTACGTTGCGTGGGCGAACTGGCCGAGAATCAATTCCGCGCCGGCCTGGTGCGTGTTGAGCGCGCTGTCAAGGAACGCCTCGGCCAAGCCGAAGCGGACAACCTGATGCCGCACGACCTGATCAACTCGAAGCCGATTTCGGCTGCGATTCGCGAGTTCTTCGGTTCGTCCCAGTTGTCGCAGTTTATGGACCAAACCAATCCTCTGTCGGAAATTACCCACAAGCGCCGCGTATCGGCTCTGGGACCCGGCGGTCTGACACGCGAACGTGCTGGCTTTGAAGTGCGCGACGTGCATCCGACCCACTACGGCCGCGTCTGCCCGATCGAGACACCGGAAGGTCCGAACATTGGTCTGATCAACTCGCTGGCTCTGTATGCCCGCCTGAATGAATACGGCTTCCTGGAAACCCCGTACCGCAAGGTCGAAGGCTCCAAGATCACCGACCAGATCGACTACCTGTCCGCCATCGAAGAAGGCCGCTACATCATCGCTCAGGCGAATGCGACCATCAGCGATGAAGGCACGCTGTCCGATGAACTGGTCTCGGCCCGTGAAGCCGGCGAAACCATTCTGGTCTCCCCGGAGCGCATCCAGTACATGGACGTGGCGCCGGGCCAGATCGTTTCCGTTGCTGCCTCGCTGATTCCGTTCCTCGAACACGATGATGCGAACCGTGCATTGATGGGCGCCAACATGCAACGCCAGGCTGTGCCTTGCTTGCGTCCTGAAAAAGCGCTGGTCGGTACCGGTATCGAACGCACCGTTGCGGTCGACTCGGGCACCACCGTGCAAGCCTTACGTGGCGGTATCGTCGATTACATCGATGCGGGCCGTGTCGTGATTCGCGTCAATGATGACGAAGCCACCGCTGGTGAAGTGGGCGTCGACATCTACAACCTGATCAAGTACACCCGTTCGAACCAGAACACCAACATCAACCAGCGTCCTATCGTGCAAGTGGGCGACCGTGTTGCCAAGCGCGACGTGATCGCCGATGGCGCATCGACCGACCTGGGTGAACTGGCGCTGGGCCAGAACATGACCGTGGCCTTCATGCCATGGAATGGTCTGAACTTCGAAGATTCGATCCTGATCTCGGAAAACGTCGTCAAGGACGACCGCTACACCTCGATTCACATCGAAGAATTGTCGGTCGTTGCGCGTGACACGAAACTGGGCGCGGAAGAAATTACACGCGACATCTCGAACCTGGCTGAAAATCAGCTGGCACGTCTGGATGAGTCCGGTATCGTCTACATCGGCGCTGAAGTACAAGCCGGCGACACCCTGGTCGGTAAAGTGACGCCTAAAGGCGAAACCCAGCTGACTCCGGAAGAGAAGCTGCTGCGCGCGATTTTCGGCGAAAAAGCTTCGGACGTAAAAGATACGTCGCTGCGCGTGCCTTCGGGCATGATCGGTACCGTGATCGACGTGCAAGTCTTCACCCGTGAAGGCATCGTGCGCGACAAGCGTGCCCAGCAAATTATCGATGACGAACTGAAACGCTTCCGTCTGGATTTGAATGACCAGATGCGTATCGTTGAAGGCGATGCCTTCCAGCGTCTGGAAAAAATGCTGATCGGCAAAGTTGTCAACGGCGGCCCTAAAAAGCTGGCCAAAGGCGCCAAGATCACCAAGGATTACCTGGCCGATCTGGACAAATACCACTGGTTCGACATCCGCCCTGCGGACGACGATGCAGCGGTAGCGCTGGAAGCGATCAAGGAATCGATCAACGAGAAGCGTCACCAGTTCGATCTGGCCTTCGAAGAGAAGCGCAAGAAACTGACGCAAGGCGATGAGCTGCAACCAGGCGTGCAAAAAATGGTCAAGGTGTACCTGGCCGTGAAACGCCGCCTGCAGTCGGGCGACAAGATGGCCGGTCGCCACGGTAACAAGGGTGTGGTTTCGCGTATTGTTCCTGTGGAAGACATGCCATACATGGCCGACGGCACGCCAGCCGACGTTGTGCTGAACCCGCTGGGCGTTCCTTCGCGGATGAACGTTGGTCAGATTCTCGAGACTCACTTGGGCTGGGCTGCCAAGGGTCTGGGTATCCGCATCGGCGAAATGCTGAAGGCGCAAACCAAGGTCGAACAAGTGCGCAAGTACCTGACGACGATCTACAACGACAATGGCCGCGCGGAAGATCTGGACAAGTTTGATGATGAAGAGATCATGAAACTGGCCGAAAACCTGAAAAAAGGTGTTCCATTCGCCACGCCAGTGTTTGACGGCGCGAACGAAGAAGAGATCCGCCGCATGCTGGACCTGGCGTATCCGGACGACATCGCCAAGAACCTGGGCATGACGGCTTCGAAAAACCAGGTGACCATGTATGACGGTCGCACCGGTGAAGCGTTCGAGCGCAAGGTCACTGTCGGCGTCATGCACATGCTGAAACTGCATCACTTGGTCGATGACAAGATGCATGCGCGTTCGACCGGTCCTTACTCGCTGGTAACGCAGCAGCCGCTGGGTGGTAAAGCCCAGTTCGGTGGTCAGCGTTTCGGTGAGATGGAAGTCTGGGCACTGGAAGCGTATGGCGCGTCGTATGTCTTGCAAGAGATGTTGACCGTCAAGTCCGATGACGTGAATGGCCGTACCAAAGTGTACGAAAACCTGGTCAAAGGTGACCACGTGATCGACGCCGGCATGCCTGAATCGTTCAACGTGCTGGTCAAGGAAATCCGTTCGCTGGGTATCGATATCGACCTCGAACGCAACTAAAAGACAGCCACCTGTCATTTGGTTTGGGAAACACAAAGCCCGGCTGGGAAACCATGCCGGGCAATGTAGTCTCAGGAATATAGAAATTTAATCACCTCTGGAGTGATACATGAAAGCACTGCTCGATCTATTCAAGCAAGTACAGACCAACGAGACCTTCGATGCAATCAAGATCGGTCTCGCTTCGCCTGAGAAAATCCGTTCGTGGTCCTACGGCGAAGTCAAGAAGCCGGAAACCATCAACTACCGTACCTTCAAGCCTGAGCGCGATGGCCTGTTCTGCGCCAAGATCTTTGGCCCGATCAAGGATTATGAATGCCTGTGCGGCAAGTACAAGCGCCTGAAACACCGCGGCGTGATCTGCGAAAAGTGCGGCGTCGAAGTCACCCTGGCCAAAGTGCGCCGTGAGCGCATGGGCCACATCGAGCTGGCTTCGCCGACCGCGCACATCTGGTTCCTGAAGTCCTTGCCGTCGCGTCTGGGCATGGTCCTGGACATGACCCTGCGGGACATCGAACGCGTGCTGTACTTTGAAGCATACGTCGTGACCGATCCAGGCATGACCCCGCTGAAGAAGTGCCAGATCATGTCGGAAGACGACTACGCCGCCAAGTACGAAGAGTACGGCGACGACTTCACCGCCTTCATGGGCGCCGAAGGTATCCGTGAACTGCTCCGCTCGATCGACATCCACCGCGATGCCGAAACCCTGCGCGTGGAACTGAAGGAATCGAAATCCGAAGCCAAGATCAAGAAATACGCCAAGCGCCTGAAAGTGCTGGAAGCGTTCCAACGTTCGGGCATCAAGCCTGACTGGATGATCATGGAAGTGCTGCCAGTGCTGCCGCCGGAACTGCGTCCGCTGGTACCGCTCGATGGCGGCCGTTTCGCGACCTCGGATCTGAACGATCTGTATCGCCGCGTCATCAACCGTAACAACCGTCTGAAACGCCTGATGGAGCTGCGCGCTCCAGAGATCATCACGCGCAACGAAAAGCGCATGCTGCAAGAAGCGGTCGATTCGCTGCTGGACAATGGCCGTCGCGGCAAAGCGATGACCGGCGCCAACAAGCGTCCGCTGAAGTCCTTGGCTGAAATGATCAAGGGCAAGGGCGGCCGTTTCCGTCAAAACTTGCTGGGCAAACGCGTCGATTACTCCGGTCGTTCGGTCATCGTCGTCGGCCCTCAGCTTAAGTTGCATCAGTGCGGCTTGCCGAAACTGATGGCGCTGGAATTGTTCAAACCCTTCATTTTCAATAAACTGGAACTGATGGGTCTGGCGACCACGATCAAGGCCGCTAAAAAGCTGGTCGAGATTCAAGAGCCGGTCGTGTGGGACATCCTGGAAGACGTGATTCGTGAACATCCGATCATGTTGAACCGCGCACCGACCTTGCACCGTCTGGGTATCCAGGCGTTCGAGCCAGTCCTGATTGAAGGCAAGGCCATCCAGTTGCATCCACTCGTCTGCGCGGCATTCAATGCCGACTTTGACGGTGACCAAATGGCGGTCCACGTTCCTCTGTCGATCGAAGCGCAGATGGAAGCACGCACCCTGATGCTGGCATCGAACAACATCCTGTTCCCATCGAACGGCGAACCGTCGATCGTGCCGTCGCAGGATATCGTGCTGGGTCTGTACTACGCGACCCGCGAAGCGATCAATGCGAAGAACGAAGGGATGATGTTCCCTGACGTCTCGGAAGTGATCCGCGCCTACGACAACAAGGAAGTCGAACTGACGACCCGCGTTACCGTGCGTATTACCGAATACCCGAAAAACGCCGAAACGGGCGAATTCGAGAAAACGGTCACGCGTTACGAAACGACGATCGGCCGTGCGATCCTGTCGGAGATTCTGCCTAAAGGCTTGCCGTTCTCCGTCCTGAACCGCGCTCTGAAAAAGAAAGAAATTTCCAAGCTGATCAACACGTCGTTCCGCAAGTGCGGCCTGCGCGCCACCGTGGTGTTCGCAGACAAACTGATGCAATCGGGTTTCCGCCTGGCGACACGCGCCGGTATCTCGATCTGCGTCGACGACATGCTGGTACCGCCGCAAAAAGTCACGCTGATCGCGGCCGCCGAATCGGAAGTCAAGCAGATCGAACAGCAATACGCCTCGGGTCTCGTGACCGCCGGCGAGCGTTACAACAAGGTAGTCGATATCTGGGGCAAAACCTCGGATGAAGTCGGCAAGGCCATGATGGACCAGCTCAAAGTCGAAGACGTGATCCGCCGCGACGGCACCAAGTCGACGCAAGAATCGTTCAACGCCATTTACATGATGGCCGACTCCGGCGCGCGCGGTTCCGCAGCCCAGATTCGTCAGTTGGCCGGTATGCGTGGTCTGATGGCGAAACCGGATGGCTCGATTATCGAAACGCCGATTACCGCGAACTTCCGCGAAGGTCTGAACGTTTTGCAGTACTTCATTTCGACCCACGGTGCGCGTAAAGGTCTGGCCGATACGGCGCTGAAAACGGCTAACTCCGGTTACCTGACGCGTCGTCTGGTCGACGTGACGCAAGATCTGGTCGTCATTGAGGACGATTGCGGCACCATGAACGGCGCGCTGATGAAGGCGCTGGTCGAAGGTGGTGAAGTCATCGAAGCGCTGCGCGACCGTATCCTGGGCCGCGTTACCGTGCACGATGTCGTCAATCCTGAAACCCAGGAAACGCTGTACGAAGCCGGTTCGTTGCTGGACGAAGACATGGTCGAAGAGATCGAACGTCTGTCCATCGATGAAGTCAAGGTGCGTACGCCACTGACTTGCGACACGCGCTTCGGCCTGTGCGCCAAGTGCTATGGCCGCGATCTGGGCCGCGGAATGCTGGTCAACGCCGGCGAAGCCGTCGGTGTGGTGGCAGCGCAGTCGATTGGTGAACCTGGTACCCAGCTGACCATGCGTACGTTCCACATTGGTGGTGCGGCATCGCGTGCGGCAGTGGCATCGTCGGTGGAAGCCAAGTCGAACGGTACCATCCGCTTCACGGCAACCATGCGTTACGTGACGAACGGCAAGGGCTCGCAGATTGTCATTTCCCGTTCCGGCGAAGTGCTGATCACCGACGACCATGGCCGTGAGCGTGAGCGTCATAAAGTGCCGTACGGCGCGACCCTGATCGTCAAGGACGGCATGGTAATCAAGGCCGGTACGGCCCTGGCAACGTGGGATCCGCTGACCCGTCCGATCATTACCGAATACGCCGGTCAAGTGCGTTTCGAGAACGTCGAAGAAGGCGTCACCGTAGCCCGCCAGGTCGACGAAGTGACTGGTCTGTCCACCCTGGTGGCGATCGATGCGAAACGTCGCGGTTCGCTGACCAAGACCCTGCGTCCGCAAGTCAAGCTGATCAACGACGCGAACGAAGAAGTCAAGATCGCCGGCACCGAACACTCGGTGGCGATCGGCTTCCAGGTCGGCGCGCTGATCATGGTGAAAGACGGTCAACAGGTATCGGTGGGTGAAGTGCTGGCACGTATTCCTACCGAATCGCAAAAAACGCGCGATATTACCGGTGGTCTGCCACGCGTTGCGGAACTGTTCGAAGCGCGCTCGCCGAAAGATGCCGGTATGCTGGCGGAAGTCACGGGTACGGTTGCGTTCGGTAAAGAAACCAAGGGCAAGCAGCGTCTGGAAATCACGGACATGGACGGCAACAAGCATGAGTTCTTGATTACCAAGGACAAACAAGTGCTGGTGCATGACGGCCAAGTCGTGAACAAGGGCGAGATGATCGTGGACGGCCCGGCCGATCCGCAAGACATCCTGCGCCTGCTGGGTATCGAAGCGCTGGCACGTTACATCGTTGACGAAGTGCAAGACGTGTACCGTCTGCAAGGCGTGAAGATCAATGACAAGCACATCGAAGTGATCGTGCGTCAGATGCTGCGCCGCGTACAGATCGTCAATGCCGGCGACACCAACTACATCGTTGGCGAGCAGGTAGAGCGTTCGGAACTGCTGGATCAGAACGACCTGATGGAAGCCGGAAACAAAATTCCTGCGACCTACGAAAACGTTCTGTTGGGTATTACCAAGGCTTCGTTGTCGACCGATTCGTTCATCTCGGCCGCATCGTTCCAGGAAACCACCCGCGTGCTGACCGAAGCGGCAATCATGGGCAAGCGCGATGGTCTGCGCGGCCTGAAAGAGAACGTCATCGTCGGCCGCCTGATTCCTGGCGGTACGGGTCTGGCCTTCCACCGCGCACGCAAAGAGAAAGAAGCGTGGGAAGTGGAAGAGCGTCAAGCACTGCTGCTGGCCGAGAAAGCCTCGATGGCTGGCGAAGCTGCCGAAGCGCTGCAAGATATCGAAACCCAGCAACACCACGGCGACGAAGCGTAATCTACGCTGCCAGCTGACAAGAACGGCACCTTCGGGTGCCGTTTTTTTATACCTGCACGATTAGATAAAACATGTGCAGGAATAGCGTGGTACGCGGCAAATCATGGTGGCTCATTTATAGTCGTTAAAGCGCTATTTATATGACGCATTAAAATATGGCTAGTATGGGTAAAGGGAAAGTGCCTGATGCAATGAAAGTCCTACTGTTATTAATAGCTGAGATTGTGAATAAAATCTATCTACCGGTAGTTATCCTGTTTGGCTTCTGAATAAATATGGCCGAGTTACTATTGCATCTGGCATGCCTGAATTGATGGACTAAACCCGCTGATGCGGTTGGCGCCAGACTGGCGCAGGCACGGCTTGGTATGTCGGGCCGCCATGCCCGCGTATCTGAAGTGAGCGCTCACAGAGCGATGTGGTTGCTGACCTTGTCACCCATTGCTGTGCCATCCCCACGTTGCTGCGCATGGGCCCACCCGATTGCCGGTGACGGCGCATCGCCGCGTTGTTGTGCTGTCACGCACTATTGCCGCCACCACGCCAGTTTCCAGTTTATTCATGCTAAGATTTGGCGCATGATTGCCCAAGCCCTGTTTACTCCAGCCCAGCAAAAACTGCTGGGCTTGCTCTTTGTCCGTGTGAATGAAGGTTTTCATTTGAACGAGATCATGCGTTTGACGGGGCTGGGCAGCGCTTCGGCGCAGCGGGAACTGCGGCGCCTGCATGAATCCGGCCTGATCACCTCGGAGCGGATCGGCAATGTACGGCGCTTCTGGCCCAACAAGGAAAGCCTCGTGTATCCCGAGTTGAGCGCACTGGTGCAGAAAACCTTCGGCATCGTCGGCGTGCTCAGCGCGACCCTGGCGCCCTTGCGTGCCCAACTGCACCTGGCATTCGTATCCGGTGCCACGGCGAAGGGACAGGATATGCCTGGCAGCGCCATCGATTTGCTGCTGGTGGGTGAGGAAGCCAATTATGGCGATCTGTTAACGGGATTGGCCCCGGCCGAGCGAACCTTGCGGCGTAAAATCAATCCCAACTTATATACGCTGGCCGATTATCGTCGGCGGCTGCGTGAAGGCCAGCCATTTCTGCTGCAGGTATTACAGCAGCCGAAGTTGTTTGTCATCGGCGATGAATCGCTATTGCATGCGCTGGCATTGCCAGATTCTTCCTTGCAAGTGAATGACACGCCATCTGTATTCTAAAGGCCGGGCCTGGCATTCAATTTCTGATGTATGAAGTGATTGGCTAGAAAAATATCTGAGGCGGATTGATCGTATGATGAATAAACTACAGGCTTTCGGTTTAATTGTTTCTCAGGCAGTGCGCGGAGAATTAATTTTCCCCACGAGTGTTAATTCTGCGCTGCAATTGCAATTGGCGTTGGCCGAACCTGACTGCCATATCGACCATGCGATCAAACTGGTATTGGCCGAACCCTTGCTGGCGGCGCGTACGGTCGCGCTGGCCAACTCGGCCGTGTACAGCCGCGGCGATGCGGCGCCCGTGACCAGTGTGCGCGCCGCCGTCATGCGCATGGGTTATCGCAATCTGTATGCGCTGGTGGCGGCCATGGTGGTGCGCCAGTTCGGCAGCAAGATCATCGATCCCGTCCTGCGCCAGAAGGCGACACAGCTGTGGGAGCATACGGCGCACGTGGCGGCGCTGGCGCATGTGCTTGCCCGCCGCGTGACGCATGTCGATGCCGATACGGCGCTGTTCGCCGGCATCGTGCATGAGGTGGGCGGTTTTTATTTGTTGTCGCGTGCCGATGAATTTCCTGGCCTGCTCGACGACGATGCGGATCACTGGATGGAGTCCGCCGAAGAAATCATTTCCCGCGAAGTCATGAAGAAGCTGCTGATCCCGCTGACCGTGAGTGTCGCCATCGAGGGCTTGCGCGATGGCTTGCTGTCGATCCCGCCCGACTCCCTGCTCGACACCTTATTGTTGGCCAAGCAACTATCGCCCGTGCCGTCGCCGTTGCAAGTGACGTACGTGGAAATGCTCACGCCCTCCGATTCCGTCATCGATTTCATTATCGATAACGAAACCCTGCAAAGCATCCTGGCCGAATCTGCCGAAGAAGTGCGGTCGATGAGTGCGGCGCTGCTGGTATAGCTGAAAACACTACCGGCGAAAAAAAACGGCAGCGCCATCGAGGTGCTGCCGTTTTGCCTTCAGGCGCTGCGTTTTACTGTTGCTGTGCGATCCACCGGTCGACCTTGGCTTCCAGCAGTTTCAGGGGCAGGGTACCGTCGCTGAGCACGACTTCATGGAATTTCGGCAGGCTGAACTTGTCACCCAGCGCCTGTTGCGCACGCTGGCGCAGTTCGACGATCTTCAGTGAACCGATCTTGTAGCCCAGCGCCTGGCCCGGCCAGGCCATGTAGCGTTCCGTTTCGCTTTTCGCCACGGCGTCATAGCCGAGGGTGTCGCGCATGTACTTGATCGTCTGCTCGCGCGTCCAGCCCTTGGTGTGCAGTCCCGTATCGACCACCAGGCGCACGGCGCGCAGCATCTCGTCGTTCAAGTGGCCGAAATACTGGGCCGTATCTTCGAACAGGCCCATTTCCGTGCCCAGCGTTTCCGCGTACAGGGCCCAACCTTCCGTGAAGGCATTATTGCCGCCGAAACGGCGGAAATTCGGCAAGTCCATCTCTTGCACCAGCGCCAGGTGGAAATGGTGGCCAGGCTTGCCTTCGTGCAGGAACAAGGTGGTCATGCCCGTGTCGCCATACAGTTTCGGATCGGTGACGACGGACCAGAATACACCCGGGCGCGAACCGTCCGCCGCCGGCGCCGTGTAGTGATCGGCGGCCGTGTCGCGGCTCAGTTCAGGCTCCAGGCGCAAGTCCAGCGGCGCCTTCGGCACCAGAGTGAACAGGGCAGGTAATTTACTGTCCAATAGCACGTTCAGCTTGCGGTAGACGTCGAGCACTTCCTGTTCCGTCTTGAACGGGCGGTATTTCGCCTGTTCCGAGACCCATACGGGCAAGCCGGCGGCCGGGCCGTTGTAGCCCATCTTCGGACCGACGATCGCGTATTGTTCCTGGATGCGCGCCACTTCCTTCAAGCCGATGGCGTGGATTTGCTCCGGCTTCAAGTCCGTGGTGGTGCTGCTGGCCACGCGCGCCTGGTACCAGGCAGCGCCATCGGGCAGGGCGCTCCAGCCGCTGCTGCTGCGGCCGGCCGGCAGGTAATCGTTTTCCAGGAAGGTGGCCAGGCGCTGCAGCGCGGGCATCAGCCTGGCCTGGATGGCGGCGGTGTACATTGCCGTCAGGCGCGCCTTGTCGGCCGCGGAAAAGCCTGCGGGCAAGTTCTTGATGGGTGTGTAATAAACGCTGTCTTGCGGCGTGGCGCTGACAAGTTTCTTGAATTGCGGCAGGGCCGACTCCGTCAGCGCTTTCGGCAACACAATGCCCTTTTGCATGCCGACTTTCATGTTGGCGATGGCTTGGTCTATCCAGCCCGGCAGCTGGCTGATACGGCTCAAGTAGGCGTCGTACTCCTTGACCGTGGTCAAAGGTTGCGATGCCTCGCCACCCGCATAATTGGCCAGGGTGACGGGCATGCTGTCCATCTGGTTCAGTGGCAGCAGGTAGTCGGGGAAGCGCTCGAAGCTCAGTGCCGTGCTCAGTTCATAGTCGAGAATATCGTAGTTGATCTGGTCCTGGCGCGACAGGTGTGCGCGGGCAATGCTGCGCAGGGTCTTTTGGTACTGGCGGTACAGGGCGAACTGTTTCGCGCGTGCGACCGGCACGATGGCTGAACCGAGCTGGTCGTCAAAACGGTTGTCGCCGCTCTCGGTGGCATTGATCGGCTCGAAACGGGCGAGCGCATCGTAGTATTGATCGGCCACGACCTGCAATCGCTGCTTGGCTTGCGGCGCGCTGACGGCCATGGTTTTGGCTGCGGGCTGGGCCGCTTGGGCCATAGGCGCATGGGCGAGTAACAGGGTGATAGCCAGGGTGATAGCCAGGGTGCCGAGGGTGCCGGCGGCAAAACGATGCTTCATGCGCGATGTCCTTTGTAAGGAGGGGAATGAACGGGGCCTAGCGAGGTCGGGGTGGCCGCTCGCGAAGGAACAGCCGGGGCGTAAGCATACGCCATTGCCCGGTGCGTTTGGATAAATTGTAGGGAGGAAATGTTGCTATTTCGCCGTAGGCGGCAGGGCCGCTTTCATCGTCTGCCAGTGCTTGCTGGCCAATGGGACGCAAGCGGGGCAAGGCGTGGTGGCGATCAGACTGCGGATTTTCTGGGCGCGCGCCGCCGTTTGCGGGTGCGAGGAGATCCAGCCCGGCGTCGCCCCTTTGTCCTTGTCATCAAGCTTCTGAAAAAAGCGCAGCATGCCGTCGGGACGGATGTGTGCGTGCTGCAAGGCAAGCAAACCGAGCCGGTCCGCTTCCTCTTCCATGTCGCGGCTGAAATACAGGGTGCCGGCCTGGTGCGCCAGCATGGCGGCCACGGCACTGATGTCGCCGATGGTCACGCCCACCAGGGCGCCCCAGCCCAGGCTGCTGATCATTTGCCGCAGCGAATGGCGCTGTTCCACATGCTGCACTTCATGCGCCAGCACGCCGGCCAGCTCGCCCGGGTCGCCCGCCTGGCGCAGCAAGCCCGTATGCACGACGATGATGCCGCCTGGCATGGCAAACGCGTTGACGGTGTCATCCTGCTTGACCAGCCAGCGGTACTGGTAGCGCGACCCGGCCGTCAGCCTGCGGCCGATCTCCTGCAGCGTCTGCTGCGCCACGCCGTGCTCGCTGATGCCGCCCTGCGCACGTACTTGCGACAGGGCCAGTTCACCCAGCTGCTTTTCGACGGACAAGGGAATGAAGCCCGCCAGTGCGCCGACGGCATTGCCGCCCTGCCACCACAGCAGGGCAGAGGCGACGACGGCCGCGCTCGTCAAACCGGCCAGCCAGCCCGACACTTGCCGCCGGTTGCGCTGGCGCTCACCCCACAGGTGCTGCAGTTGCGGCTGCAGCGCGGACGGCGCTTCCTTCAGGACGATGGCGATGTCGCCAGCTGTCAGCGGCTTGAGCGACGCTTGCCGGCCTTGTGCATCGAGCCAGTTCAGGAACAGTTCCGGTCCATCGATACCGCCCACGCTGACCACCAGTTGCGCCACATCGACGCTGGAAGCGGGCGCGTCGATGGCCAGCTGCGCGCCGAAGAAATGCGCGCTGACGGGCTTGCCGCCGGCGCCGCCCTCGGGGCCAGTCAGCAGTGCCTGGAATGGCGTCATGCGGCCGCCTCGGCAAAGCGGCTTTCATATAAGGCCGCCATCAGGTCGGACTGGCTGATGATGCCAGCCAGGCGCTCTTCATCGTCGAGGATGGGAATATGGTGATAGCCGGCGTCGGCCATCAGGGGCACGAGGTCGATGATGGGCGTGCCCAGGCGGGCCGTGTGTGGCGACGGCGTCATCAACTGGCCCACCACTTCCGGCTTGTCGCTGTGGCTGAAGCCGCTGCGCTGCAGCAGACCGCGCAGGCGCTGGCGCATGCCCTGGTAATCGTCGAGGCCGCCAAGGCGCAGGAAATCCGTCTGCGTGATGATGCCGATGACCCGGCGCGCCCGGTTGAGGACGGGCAGGGCGCCCACATCGTGCTCGCGCATGGTACGCCAGGCAACATCTAGCGGCGTGCCGAATTCCACGCTGAGCACATCCTTCGACATGATGTCGGCGCAAGTGACGACGCCGAAGCGGCGCTGGTAGGCGCGCATTTCCGTTTGCAGGAAGATCGCCTGCAAATCGTCACGGCTGATGTCGAGCACTTCGCTGTGCTGGCGCAAGACGGCATCGAGGTCATCCGGCGAAAATCCCAGGCGCGTGCTGGGGATGTCATCCTTCGTGGCGTGCGGATGCGGTGCGACCAGTTGCTGGGTGTGCGGGTAGCGGCGTCCCGTCAGGTTGTTGTACAGCACGGCGCAGGCGACCAGTACGGCTGAATTGAACAACACGGTGATGAAGACGAATTCAAAGCCGGCCGCATGCACGCTGGCGCCGCCGACCACGGTGGTCAAGGCGACGGCGCCGCCCGGCGGATGCAGACAGCGCAGGGCAAACATGGCGCCGATGGCCAGGCAGGCGGCCAGCGCCGCCACGCCCACGCTGGGGCCCAGCCATTTCACGCAAGCCATGCCCACCAGGCCGGAGACCACATTGCCGCCCACGACGGACCACGGTTGCGCCAGCGGGCTCGCTGGCAAGCAAAACAGCAGCACGGCCGAGGCGCCCATGGGCGCGATCAGGTAGACGCTGGCGCTATCGGGGGCCAGCAGGAAGTGGCAGATGAGACCCGTGAGCAGCAAACCGCAGATGGCGCCCGCACAGGCGCGCAATTGTTCGCGGCGGCTGCCATTGTTCGGTTGCGGCAGCCAGCGTGCCAGGAAAGAAGTCGTCATGGGGAGGGCGCGTTCGGGCCGCGTTGCTCAATGTGAGCCCGATATTATCCCATGCGTTCCATTTCGCTGCAGGCGGGCACTACGCGTCGTCTGTGCAGACGGCGCGCAAGCCATGCCATGCCGTGTCAGCAGCTTCTACTTGGTGATGCTTATACGTTTTCCGCATAAGCACAGTGCAATTAAATGGTGGATATTTCTCACAAGCAGGCATATTCTAGACAATCACGCCCGCTGGCAGTTGTTCAGCTGGCCTCACGATTTCTCTCAGGAGCCCCGCATGCGCCTTTCCCTTTGCGTTTCCCTTTTCTTTGCCAGCCTGCTGCTTGCCGGCACCGCCATTGCCGCCTCCCCGACGCCGGGCGCCCCTGTCGCCACGCCGCATTTGCCGTATAACGCGGCGGCCGACGCGAAGGCCGACGTGGCCCGCGCGCTGGCCGAGGCCAAGGCGGCGCACGTGCCCGTACTGCTGATCTTTGGTGCCAACTGGTGCGAGGATTGCCGCGCGCTCGACAAGGCTTTGAAGGAAGGCAAGAACGCCGAGCTGATGCAACAGCAGTTCAAGGTCGTCAAGGTCGACGTGGGCAACTTCGACCATAATTTGGACGTGGCGCAAGCCTATGGCAATCCGCTCAAGAAAGGCATCCCGGCTGCCGTGCTCGTATCGAGCGACAACAACCAGGTGCTGTATGCCACCAAGGGCGGCGAACTGGCGAATGCGCGCCGCATGAGCGAGAGTGGCATTTATGATTTCTTCAAGCAAGCAGCGAGCGTGAAAGCGCCGACGATTTAACTTCCTTCCAACGCCTCTTAAAACTCTTCCCACGCATCTCTGGCCAGTGCTTTCGGGCGGGATGGCGTGGGCAGCATGGGCTTGTGCGCCGCCGCATGAGCTGTTTCTTCCAGCTTGCTGCCCGCTTTTACCTTGCGGGCCGAGTCGCTGATCAAATCCCTGATTTCCTTGACAGCCGCCGCTGAGCGCTGCGCCGGCCTGTTGCTTGTCCAGCCTGAGGATCAGGCCCGCATCGCCCGGGTGGAAATGTTCAAGCAGGCAAGCCGTGCGCGATCAATTCCAGCGGTAATTCCGTGCTGCACTTGATTTGCTCCATGGAAAAGGCGGACGACACGCCTGTTAGTTGCACGGCCTTGATGAGCTTTTTATAGAAGGTATCGTAACCCTTGATGTCGGTGGTGACGACTTTCAACAGGTAGTCGACGTCGCCGCTCATACGGTGAAATTCCTGTACCTCGGGCAAGACAATGACGGCGGCGGCAAAGCGGCGCAGCCATTTTTCATCGTGCTGTCCCGTACGCACGCTGACAAAGACGGTCACGGGCAAGCCCACTTTTTGCCGGTTGACGATGGCCACGCGACTCTCAATATAGCCCTCCTCTTCCAGGCGCTTGACGCGCTTCCAGCAGGGCGTGCTGGACAAGCCGATCTTCTCGCTGAGGGCGGCGATCGACAGGGTGCCATCCTGCTGCAGGGCGGCGAGGATGGCACAGTCGAATTTGTCGAGCGATGTATTTGGTGAATTCATTTCGTTATTTTCTGTTTTGTGGCATAAATATGCTTCATATTAACGCGTTTGCAGTGTCTTTTGGTATATCTTTACGGCAGCGTGCCGCTAGACTATTCATATGTTCCAGCCGCCTGCGCTGCGTCCTTTTTAGCTGCGCCTTTTTATAGAATACTCAGACGGCCATCATGAAAGAAATCTACCTCGACAGCAATGCCACCACTTGCGTGCTGCCCGCCGCCGTTGGCGCCGCCCGGCAAGCGATGGAGCAGGGCTATGGCAATCCCAGCAGCACGCACGCCACGGGATTGCAGGCCAAGGCCATGATGGATGGCGTACGCCAGCGCGCCCGCCGCTTGCTGGGCGTGGGCGACGGCCGATTGATGTTCAATAGCGGCGCTACCGAAGGCATCCAGACGGCCGTGCTGTCGGCCTTGTGCGCGCTGCGCGAACGGCGCGCTGCAGGCAAGCGCATCGGCAGCCTGCTGCTGTATGGCGCGACCGAGCACAAGGCCGTGCCGGAAAGCCTGGCGCACTGGAACCGCCTGCTGGGCCTGAACCTGGAAGTGCGCAAGTTGCCCGTCGATGCGCAGGGGCGCCACGATCTGCAGGCACTCGACGCGCTGATCGGCGACACGGCCATGCTGTGCACGATGGCTGCCAACAATGAAACGGGCGTCATCAGCGACCTGTCCGCCATCGCGCAACTGCTGCAGGAACGCGGTGCAGACGCCTACTGGATGGTCGATTGCGTGCAGGCGCTGGGCAAGCTGAAACTGAACCTGGCCGCCACGCGCATCGATTACGCGCCGTTTTCCGGCCACAAGCTGTATGCGCCCAAGGGCATCGGCATGCTGTATGTGCGCGCCGGCGCCCCCTTTACGCCCTTGATGATGGGCGGCGGCCAGGAAGCGGGCCTGCGTTCCGGTACGGAGAACATGGCCGGCATCGCCGCCCTGGGCGCCGTGCTGGCCGCACTGGAGGATGGCAAGACCTTCCGCAGCGACGCCGACCTGGCCGCTTTCCGCGAACAGCTGGTGGCCAGCCTGGAGCGCGCTTTCCCCGGCATCGTTTTCAATATGCCGTTCGCGTTGTCGCTACCGACCACGCTCAATTTTTCCGTGCCCGGCCTGTCCTCGAAAGAGCTGCTGGACCTGTTCGATGCGGCGCGTGTGCGCGTCAGCTCGGGCAGCGCCTGTTCCGCCGCCAAGGCCCTGCCCAGCTATGTGCTGGAAGCCATGCACGTACCGCAATGGCGCGCCAGCTCGGCCATCCGTCTGTCGTTCGGTCCCCTGATTGACGCGGCGACGATAGCCGCCGCCTGCGCGCGCATCGAGCGTTGCGGCGAGGCCTTGCGCAGCAGCTGTTTGCTGCCGTCGGCGCTGGCGCCATCGCCGCAGGACGGCGCGCAGGACGGCATAATCCAGCTGAGCGTGGATGGCCAGTGCACCTGGCTGCTCAGCGACGCTGGCAGCGCCAGTTGTGTCGTCATCGATCCCGCCGCCGCGCTCGTGCCGCGCCTGGCCGCCTTCATCCGCTGCCAGCACCTGGCCTTGCGCGCCATCGTGCACACGACAGCGCCCGCCGATCATGGCGCGGCGCGCCTGGCGTTGCTGCAGGAACTCGCTATCGAACAGGTGGGTCGCGTCGATATCGACGGTGAGCTGGAGCTGGGCCAGCAGCGCTTGCGGCGGATCGAGTGCGGCCAAGATCATGCCACCCACGTGTACCTGCTGGGGCAGCATTTCGCCTTCACCGGTAGCCTGACGCCCGGGGCGCTGGCGCCCTTGCTGGATGCGGCGCTGGTGACGCCGGACACCGTGCTGTGCGCCGCATGCGACGACGGCAGCATCTGCAGCACGGTGCGCGCGGTGCAGGACGGCCTCGTGCCTGCCGCCGAACTGCAGCTCGATGCGGCCGGCCTGCCCGGCTTCCTGCGCCAGCATCCCGACGCCATCCTCGTCGACGTGCGCGAAGCGTATGAACACGCGGCTTGCGCCGGCACGGTGTTCGAGGGCTGCGCAGTGCACAGCGTACCGCTGAGCCGCCTGGCGGGACAGGTGGCCGCATGGCTGCAGCAGCCACAGCGCCCCCTGGTCTTTTTCTGCCGCAGCGGCAATCGCAGCGCGCGTGCCGCCGCCTGTCTGCGCCGCCTGGGCCATGCTGCTGCATGGCAACTCAATGGCGGCATGGCGATGGCGGAAGCGACGCGTCACCCGCTGGCCATCGCGGCTTGACGGGGCTGAAGTTTCTCCTCTGAAATACTGCATCGTGCCATCATTGGCACGGTGCTGGTCGTTGAGTTCCTCCTGTTCATTTCCCCCAAGCATTTTTCTTCCCTGCACGGGCTGATTTCTTTGCCTGCACGTCCCTAAAACCTCGGGTATGTACGCTAGCGCACGGTCTTGCGCGCAGGGCGCACCTACGATGAAGTTCAGAAAATCTCCCTACACCCTGAGATTCGTCGCAACGCTCCGGCGCTTCGCTTTCCGTCTTCGCCAGTGTCCGATCGTGTTCTTCCAGACTGGGCTGGCGTGACGGCGGCCGCTGGCTGCCTGCGCGCACCTAGCGAGGCCAAGTTGAAAGAGTACACCGCAGTAGTCACGCAGCAGATCAAGGAACAGATTTCCAAATTCAAGGAAATCTTCCGCGACCATCCCCTTGCACCGGACAGTTTCGACGCTGCGCGCGACGATGCCTTGCCCCTGCGCTCCGAGTTATTCAGCGCCATGCAGATGGCCGCCCACGGCAAGCATGTGGCCCTCGGCCATGCGGTGGGACGGCATCATGGCCGCGACCGCCTGCTGGCGCGCCTGGCCGACAATGCGGCGCTGATCACGGCCACCGTCAATGAATTGACGGCCACCGTCAAGAGCGGGCGCCAGGTGACGCCCGCCTCGGAATGGTTGCTGGATAATTTTTACCTGATCGAAGAGCAGATTCGCACCACGCGGCGCCACTTGCCGAAGAACTACAGCAAGGAGCTGCCACGGCTGACGTCGGGTGTGGACGCTGGCTGTCCGCGCGTGTATAAAATTGCGCTGGAAATCATCTCGCATGGCGATGGCCGGGTCGATCTGGAAAACCTGTGTCATTTCATCGAGGCCTACCAGGATGTCGCCACCCTGACCCTGGGCGAATTGTGGGCCGTGCCCATCATGCTGCGTCTGGCCCTGATCGAAAACCTGCGCCGCGTGGCCGTGCGCGTGGCCGATGACCGCATGCAGCGCGACTTGGCCAATACCTGGGCCGACCAGATGACGGACATCGCCGAGCGCAATCCCAGCGGCTTGATCCTGCTGGTAGCCGACATGGCGCGCTCGAATCCGCCGATGACCAGCGCCTTCGTAGCCGAATTGTCGCGCCGCCTGCAGGGACAAAGTTCGTCGCTGACCCTGGCCCTGTCGTGGCTGACGCACAAGCTGGCCGAATCGGGTCTCACCATCGAGCAGCAGATCCAATCCGAGATCGGGCAGCAGGCGGCCGACCAGGTATCGATCGCCAACAGCATCGGCAGCCTGCGTTTTCTGGGCACCATGGATTGGCAGGAATTTGTCGAGACCATGAGCGTCGTCGAGCAGACCTTGCGGCTGGACCCGGCCGGCACCTATGGCTTGATGGATTTCGCCACGCGCGACAGCTATCGCCACGTCATCGAGCGCATCGCCAGGCGCAGCGCGCGCAGCGAAGTGGACGTGGCCGAGATGGTGGTGCAACTGGCGCACACGCACGGCAACGGCAATGATGCGCGCCGTGGCCATATCGGCTTTTACCTGGTGGGGCGCGGCGTGCTGGTGCTGGAAAAGCAGGCCGGCGCGAAGCTGCCCTTCATCGAGGCGCTGCAGCATACGGCACGCGCCGCGCCGCTGGCCGTCTACCTCGGCGCGATCTGCTTCCTGAGCCTGGCGACGAGCGCGCTGCTGCTCGAGCGCGCCGTGCGCCATGGCGTGCAGGGTTGGTCACTGGTGGCGCTGGGTGCGCTGGCGTTGCTGGGCAGCAGCCAGCTGGCCGTGGCCGTGGTGAATTGGCTGGCGACCCTGATGACGTCGCCGCATCCGCTGCCGCGCATGGATTACCAGGCAGGCATTCCGTCGGACGGGCGCGGCATCGTGGTGGTGCCGACTCTGATCTACAGCGAGGAAAACGTGGCCGCCTTGTGCGAGGCGCTGGAAGTGCGCTACCTGGCCAACCGCGATCCGAACCTGCGTTTCTGCCTGCTGACCGATTTTGTCGACGCGGATGCACAAACGATGCCCGGCGACGAAGCTTTGCTGCGCCAGGCGCAGGACACCATCCGTGGCTTGAACGATAAGTACCGCGTGGAGGGCAGCGAGAGCAAGGAAAACGGCGACCCCGGCGAACCGGCCGAACGCGAAGAGCTGGGCCATATTGGGCCGTTCCTGCTGCTGCACCGCCCGCGCCTGTGGAATTCGCAGCAGAATGCCTGGATGGGGCAGGAGCGCAAGCGCGGTAAATTGTCCGACCTGCACGCCTTTCTGCGCGGCGGCGCGCGCGACAAATTCTCGCTGGTGGAAGGCGAGTTGCGCGGCCTGCGCACGATCAAATACGTCATCACGCTCGACACGGATACGCAGCTGCCGCGCGACGCGGCGCGCGAATTCATCGCCACCATGATGCACCCGCTGAACCGACCCGTGCTCGACGCGGCCGGCACGCGCGTGATAGCCGGCTACGGCATCTTGCAGCCGCGCGTGGCCGTGGCGTTGCCCAGCGCGAACGCTTCACGCTACGAGCTGCTGTGCGGCGGCGAACCGGGCATCGACCCCTACACGCGCACCGTCTCGGACCTGTACCAGGATGTATTTTACGAGGGCTCCTTCATCGGCAAGGGCATCTATGACCTCGACATGTTCGAACGCGTGCTGGGGCAGCGCCTGCCCGACAATAAAATCCTCAGCCACGACTTGCTGGAAGGCTGCTACCTGCGCGCCGGCTTGCTCAGCGACTCGCAACTGTATGAGGAATACCCCGCCCGTTACGACGCCGATGTCAGCCGGCGCCAGCGCTGGATACGCGGCGACTGGCAACTGATCGGCTGGTTGCTGGGCCGCGTGCCGGGCCGCGCCGGCAAGCGCGAACGCAATCCCCTATCGATGCTGTCGCGCTGGAAGCTGTTCGATAACCTGCGCCGCAGCATCGTGGCGCCGGCGACCACCTTGTCCCTGCTGCTGGTATGGGGCTTCCTGCCGCACGTGGTTTTCTGGAGCGTGGCGGTGCTGGCCATCATCTTCCTGCCGCCCGTCTTTTCCGCACTGTACGATCTGTTGCGCAAACCGCGCGACACCCTGTGGCGCCAGCATCTGGCCGCGTTCGAGCGGCGCTGCGGCGTGCAGTTTTCGCATGCCATGCTGACCCTCGTCTTCCTGCCCTATGAGGCCTGGATCAGCCTGGACGCCATAGCTCGCAGCCTGTGGCGCCTGGGCGTGTCGCACAAGCATTTGCTCGACTGGCGTGCCTCGAACCTGCACACGTCTTCCGGTTCGCAGACAGACAGCTGGCGCGCCATGTGGTGCTCGCCAGCGCTGGCGCTGGCCACCTTTGCTGCCTTGCTGCACTGGCGCCCGGCAGCGTTGCCGGCCGCCGCCGTGGTGCTGCTGCTATGGCTGGCCGCGCCCGCCATCGCCTGGTGGATCAGCCGCCCCATCGAACGGGCCGTGGCGCGCCTGTCGGCCGAGCAGGGGCGTTTCCTGCATGGCGTGGCGCGCAAGACCTGGGCGTATTTCGATACCTTCGTCGGACCGGACGATCACTGGCTGCCGCCCGATAACATGCAGGAGCATCCGAACCTGGTGGTTGCGCACCGCACCTCGCCGACGAATATCGGCCTGGCGCTGCTGGCCAACCTGACGGCCTACGACTTCGGCTATCTCACCCTGGGCCAGTTGATCGAGCGTAGCCGCGCCACCTTGCACAGCATGGGGGAGCTGGAGCGCTTCCAGGGCCATTTCTACAACTGGTACGACACGCAAACGCTCAAGGCGCTGCAGCCGATGTATATCTCGACGGTCGACAGCGGCAACCTGGCCGGCCATCTGCTGACCTTGCAGCCGGGACTGGTGGAACTGTATGACGCGCCCATCATCGGCGCGCAGGTGGTGCAGGGCATTCGCACGACGGCGCAGGTGCTGCAGGAATTCATCGCGGCCGAAGGCGAAGGCAAGGCCATGCGCGACAGCATGAGCCTGCTGCAGATGCCGGCCGCGCCAGCCAGCCTGCCGGAATGGCATGCCTACCTGAGTGCCGCGAATGGCGCGGCCGACGCGCTGCTCTCGCTGACCTTGCAAAGCGAAGATGGCGAGCTGTCCATGTGGAGCGGTGCGCTGGCGCGCCAGTGCCGCGCGGCGCTGGCCGAGTTGCTGCAACTGGTACCGTGGGCGGCGCAGGCGGACCTCGATGCGGCGTGGCTGCGCGTGCCGACCCTGCGCGAACTGGCCAACCTGGAAGCGCCGGAAGGCACCCCGCCGGAGCTGGAGGCCATGCTGGCGCAGGGCCGCGAACAGGCGGGCCGCCACATGCGCGACATCGCCCATGCGGCGGGCCAGGCGCGCGACTTCGCGCAGATCGAATACGGCTTCCTGTACAACCCGTCGACCAAACTGCTGGCCATCGGCTACAACGTCAGCGAACGGCGGCTCGACCCCAGCTACTACGACTTGCTCGCTTCCGAAGTGCGCCTGGCCAGCTTCATCGCCATCGCCCAGGGCCAACTGCCGCAGGAGCACTGGTTCGCGTTGGGCCGCCAGCTGTGCATGGTGGCCGGCCAGCCCGTGCTGCTGTCGTGGAGCGGCTCGATGTTCGAGTACCTGATGCCGCTGCTGGTGATGCCGAATTATCCCAACACCCTGCTCGACCAGACGTATCACTCCGTCATTGAGGCGCAGATCGATTATGGCCGCCAGCGCGATGTACCGTGGGGGATTTCCGAATCCGGCTACAACACAGTCGATGCCAGCCTGAATTACCAGTACCGCGCGTTTGGCGTGCCGGGGCTGGGCCTGAAGCGGGGCCTGGCCGACGACCTGGTGGTGGCGCCGTACGCCAGCATGATGGGCCTGATGGTGCAGCCGGAAGCGTCTTGCCAGAACCTGCAGCGCATGCAGGCGGCCGGCTACATGGGCCGCTATGGGTTTTTTGAGGCCATCGACTTCACTACGGCGCGCCTGCCGCGCGGGCAGGGTAGCGCCGTCATCCGCTCGTTCATGGTGCATCACCAGGGCATGGGCTTCCTGGCCCTCAGCTACCTGCTGCATGACCGCCCGATGCAGCGCCGTTTCGAGTCCGATCCGCTGCTGCAATCGGCCCTGCTGGTGTTGCAGGAACGCACGCCGCAGGCAGGTGCGTTTTACTCGAACACGGCCGAACTGGCAGTGCTGCGCAGCGGCGCGTCCGAACAGGCCATGCCGATGCGCATCCTCACGCAGGCCAACAGCGCCGTGCCCGAAACGCAGCTGCTGTCGAATGGCCGCTACCACGTCATGGTGAGCAATGCGGGCGGCAGCTACAGTCGCTGGAAAGACCTGTCCGTGACGCGCTGGCGCGAGGACAGCACGCGCGACAACTGGGGCAACTTCTGCTACCTGCGCGACCTCGACGACGGTGCCGTCTGGTCCACCACGTATCAGCCGACCTTGGCCGAACCGAACAAGTACGAGGTGATTTTTTCCGAGGGGCGCGCGGAATTTCGCCGTGCCGACCATGGCCTGGATCTGTACACGGAAATCGTCGTCTCGCCCGAGGACGATATCGAAATCCGGCGCACGCGCATCAGTAATAATTCGAACCGCCAGCGGCGCGTCGAGATCACCAGCTTTGCCGAAGTGGTGATGGCGCCGGCGGCGGCTGACGCGGCGCATCCCGCGTTCAGCAAGCTGTTCGTGCAGACGGAAATCCTGGCGCATGAAAATGCGATCCTGTGCACGCGCCGGCCCCGCTCGAAGGACGAGCAGATGCCGTGGCTGCTGCATGTGATGACCGTGCACGATATCGAGCACTATGCCGTGTCGTTCGAGACGGACCGCGCCCGTTTCATCGGCCGCGGCAACACGGCGCAGCTGCCGCAGGCGCTGCAGGAGAGTGGTCCGCTCGGTGGCGGCCACGGTTCCGTGCTCGACCCCATTGTGGCCATCCGCTACGTCATCACGCTCGAACCCGACCAGGCCGTGACGGTTGATAGCGTGACCGGGGTGGTGGAGCAGCGCGAGGCGGCGCTGCACCTGATCGACAAATACCAGGATCGCCACCTGGCCGACCGCGTCTTCGAACTGGCCTGGACGCACAGCCAGGTGGTGCTGCGCCAGTTGAATGCCAGCGAAGCCGATGCGCAGCTGTATGCGCGCCTGGCCAATGCCGTGATCTATCCGAATGCGGCCTTGCGCGCCGAGGCCGGCATCCTGATCAAGAACCAGCGCGGCCAGTCCGGCCTGTGGGCGTATGCCATCTCGGGCGACCTGCCCATCGTGCTGCTGCAGATACGCGACGCGGCCAATATCGAACTGGCGCGCCAGATGGTGCAGGCGCATGCCTACTGGCGCCTGAAAGGGCTGGTGGTGGACCTGGTGATCTGGTACGAGGAGCAGTCGGGCTACCGCCAGCTGCTGCACGACCAGATCATGGGCCTGATCGCTTCGGGCATCGATGCGCAGGCGATCGATCGCCCGGGCGGCATCTTCGTGCGCCTGGCCGAGCAGATCGCCAACGAAGACCGCATCTTGCTGCAATCGGTGGCGCGCGCCATCATCAGCGACTTGCGCGGCACCCTGGCCGAGCAGGTCAAGCGCCCGCCCAGCCCCATGCTGCGCATGCCGCCGCTGCTGCAGGACCCGGCACGCGAACATGGCGGTGGGCCGCACCGCGCGCCAAAGCGCGAACTGATCCTGGAAAATGGCCTGGGCGGCTTTACGCCCGACGGGTGCGAATACGTGATCACCACGGGCGAAGGTCAACAGACGCCGGCGCCCTGGTCGAACGTACTGGCCAATGCGCAATTCGGCACGGTGGTGTCGGAAGCCGGCCAGGCGTATACCTGGAGCGAGAATGCGCATGAATTCCGTTTGACGCCATGGCAGAACGACCCCGTGTCCGACTTGTCCGGCGAAGCGTTTTACGTGCGCGACGAGCAGAGTGGCCAGTTCTGGTCGCCCTCGGCCCTGCCGGCGCGCGGCAGTGGAGACTACGTGACGCGCCACGGCTTCGGCTACAGCATTTTTGAACACAGCGAGGGCGGCATCGTCACCGAATTGTGTACCTATGTGGCGCTGGATGCGGCCGTCAAATATTCGGTGATCAAGGTACGCAACGACAGCGGCGTGCCGCGCCGCCTGTCCGTCACGGGCTACGTGGAATGGGTGCTGGCCGACCTTCGCGCCAAGTCCGGCATGCACGTGGCGACCGAAGTCGACACGATCAGCGGCGCGCTGTTTGCGCGCAATAACTACAACACGGAGTTTTCGGGCCGGGTCGGCTTTTTCAACACCGATGCCAGCATTCGTTCCATCACCTGCGACCGCAATGAATTCATCGGCCGTAACGGCAGCCTGGCCCGGCCGGCGGCCTTGCGCCGCGTGCGCCTGTCCGGCAAGGCGGGCACGGGACTGGATCCGTGCGCAGCGATCCAGGTGCCGTTTGAACTGCAGCCGGGGCAGGAGCGCGAAATCGTCTTCCTCCTCGGCGTGGGCGGGCGCCGCAATGCCGATGCCAGTACCATGGTGCAGCGCCATGCGGGCAAGGACGCCGCCCGCATGGCGCTCGACGCGGTGCGCGCACACTGGGAACGCACCCTGGGTGCCGTGCGCATCGAAACACCCGACCCGTCTCTGGATGTGATCGCCAATGGCTGGCTGATGTACCAGACCATCGCCTGCCGGCTGTGGGCGCGCAGCGGCTATTACCAGTCGGGCGGCGCGTATGGTTTCCGCGACCAGCTGCAAGATGCGATGGCCATGATCCACACGGCGCCGCATCTGCTGCGCAGCCACTTGCTGCTGTGCGCGGCGCACCAGTTTGTCGAAGGCGACGTGCAACACTGGTGGCATCCGCCATCGGACCGGGGCGTGCGCACGCATTGCTCCGACGATTACCTGTGGCTGCCGCTGGCCGCTTGTCGCTATGTGATTGCCACGGGCGACGTCAACGTGCTGTCGGAAGTGGCCCCCTTCATCGAAGGGCGCGCCGTCAAGCCGGAGGAGGACTCGTATTACGACCTGCCCGTGCGCTCTGGCGAGTCGGCCGACCTGTACGAGCACTGCGTGCGCGCCATCCGCCATGGCTTGCGCCTGGGCGTGCATGGCTTGCCCCTGATGGGTTCCTGCGACTGGAATGACGGCATGGACAAGGTGGGCGAACACGGCAAGGGCGAGAGCGTGTGGCTCGCCTTCTTCCTGTACGAAGTGCTGCAGCGCTTCGCCGAGGTGGCCGTGCTGCGCGGCGATGCGGCGTTCGCCCAATTCTGCCGCGACGCAGCCGTCAAGCTGGCGGCCAACGTCGAGGAGCATGCATGGGATGGCGAGTGGTACCGGCGCGCCTACTTCGACGACGGCACACCCTTGGGTTCGCACACGAACGAGGAATGTCAGATCGATTCGATTTCGCAAAGCTGGGGTGTGCTGTCGGGCGCGGCCAACAAGGAGCGCGTCGCCGGCGCCATGCGCCAGGTCGATGCGCGCCTGGTGCGCCGTGATTCAGGCGTGATCCAGCTGCTCGATCCGCCGTTCGACAAAGCCGACCTCAATCCCGGCTACATCCGCGGCTATGTGCCCGGCGTGCGCGAGAACGGCGGTCAGTACACGCATGCGGCCATCTGGACGGCGATGGCGTTTGCCCATATGGGCGATGGCGAAAAGGCGTGGGAACTGCTGCGCATGATCAACCCCGTGCGCCATGGCGTTGATGCGCAAGCGGTGGCACGCTACAAGGTGGAACCGTATGTGGTGACGGCCGATGTGTATGCAGTGGCGCCGCACGTGGGACGCGGCGGCTGGAGCTGGTACACGGGATCGTCGGGCTGGTTGTACCGGCTGATCGTCGAATCCCTGCTCGGCTTGACGCGCGAAGCGAACATGCTGCGCCTGCTGCCGACCATGCCGGCCGAATGGGACCGCTTCAAGCTGCATTACCGCTTCGGTGCCAGCAGCTATGCCATCACGGTGGAAAAGGCACAGGGGCGGCCTGCAGGACTCTCGCTCGATGGCGTGGCGCAGGATGGCAACAGCATCGCCCTGCGTGACGAGGGCCGTGAGTATGCGGTGCTACTGCTGGTCTAGTCTTGCCACGCGCTTACTTGCCACGTATCGTGTTCGGGCCGGCGCCGGCCAGCCAGCAGGATCAAGCCGGCGCCGAGCAGCAGCAAGTCGCGTGTGCGTACCTCGGGCGCGGACTGCGTTGCCGTCTGGTGGTGGTAGTTCAAGGGTGCCGCCATGGTGGCGGGTAACTGGCTTGCGCAGGCGGCCAGGCACAGCGCCGCCATCTTTCCATTCAAATGCATACATTCCTCAAGAAAGCGCGCTGACCGTTCGGGATCAGCGCGCCGGTATTCATGTCGTTGATATTGTAATTATGAGCATGAATATTGTAAATGAGAAATTCTCTGGGGCTGCTCCAGTGTGATGCATCAGAAGCCGAGGGCTGCGCCCGCGCCCAGCAGGGTGGCCACGCCCAGCACGGCAAACACCAGCGCCGCGATGCCGTGCACCAGGCGCAGCGAGACGCGGTTGGCGATCTTGTCACCCAGGTACACGGCCGGCACGTTGGCCAGCATCATGCCGAAGGTGGTGCCCAGCACGACGGAAACAATGTCGTGGTAGCGCGCTGCCAGCGCCACGGTTGCCACCTGCGTCTTGTCGCCCATTTCCGCCATGAAGAAGGCGATCAGGGTGGTCAGGAAGACGCCGTACTTGGCCAGCTTCGTCTCGTCTTCATCGAGCTTGTCGGGGATCAGGGTCCAGGCGGCCATGGCCAAAAACGAGACGCCGAGTACCCAGCGCAGCACGTCAGGTCCCAGCATGCTGGTGATCCAAGCGCCGACGGCGGCGGCAAACGCATGGTTGGCGATGGTGGCGACGAAAATGGCCAGCACGATGGGCAGGGGCTTGCGGAATTTGGCCGCCAGCAAAAAGGCCAGGAGTTGGGTTTTGTCGCCGATTTCAGCGAGACCGACGATGCCGGTGGAGATGAGGAATGCTTCCATGAGATTGCAAGAGGTACGCGGGCCGGACGAATTAACCAATGATCCATGGGCGACTCCGGCCCATGCGGCCGCCCTGGATCAATGGTCTCGTCAAGTTCTGCAACCACCTGTACCATGGCCTGCGGGCCAATTATGTTGATACAGGTTCCCGCGGCACGACCGCGGGACGACTACTCCCCAATGTTCGAGGCGCATCATACGCCAATGGCCGCGCCGGCGCCAGTGCCGCCGCAGCGCGGGGCGGCCTGGTGTGTGGGACTTCGACAACAATGAGCGATTTGCAAACAGACTCGACTTAGAATGCAGTCTGTCCACGACTCCCAGATGGAATGCGCCATGCCGGTCCTTGTCCGCTTGCTTGCCTTGTGTTTGACCTTGTTTGCTCCCTTGCCCGGCCTGTGCGCCGCCGCGCCCTTCGACGACAAGTTCCGCCAGCTCGAAGAACTGCTACCCACGCCGAACAGCTACCGCACGGCATCGGGCGCGCCGGGCCACGGCTATTGGCAGCAGCGCGCCGACTACTTGATCCGCGCCACGCTGGACGAAGCGCGCCGCGAAATCACGGCCAGTGAACAGGTTACCTACCACAACCGCTCGCCCGACAGCCTCGCGTATTTGTGGCTGCAGCTGGACCAGAATGGCTTGCGCCAGGATGCCGACCAACGTCGCGTCCTGAGCGCGCCCTCGCGCCAGGCCTGGCTGAGTGGCAACGAGGAGGAAGCGTTGAAATTCGAGGATTTGCGTGCCATCCATGCTGGCCGCGAATTCGACGGCGGCTTCAAGCTCACCGCCGTGAAAGCGGCCAGCGGCAAGCCGCTGCCGTATGTTGTCAACCAGACGATGCTGCGCATCGATTTGCCGGTGGCGCTGGCGCCCGGCCAGAGCATCACGTTCCACATCGACTGGTCGTATCAAATCAATGACCAGAAGGTGCTGGTCGAGCGCTCCGGCTATGAATATTTTGAAGACGACAAGAACACGATTTTCCAGATCGCGCAGTGGTTCCCGCGCATGGCCGCGTACTACGACGCCGTCGGCTGGCAGCACAAGCAGTTTCTCGGCTCCGGTGAATTCACGCTGGAGTTTGGCGACTACGAGTTGTACCTGACGGTGCCGGGCGATCATGTGGTGGCTGCCACGGGCGAACTGCAAAATCCTGCCAGCGTGCTGAGCGCGGCGCAGCGCGAACGCCTGGCGCGGGCGAAAAACAGCAATACGCCGCTGCTGGTGATCACGCCCGCCGAAGCGCTGGCGGCGGAAAAGGGCCGGGCGGCCGGGATGAAAACCTGGCACTTCAAGGCGGCCAATGTGCGCGACGTGGCGTGGGCGTCGAGCCGCAAGTTCATCTGGGATGCGCAGGGTTTGAATAGCGGTGGCAAGCGCGTGATGGCCATGTCTTACTATCCGAACGAGGGTAATCCGCTGTGGCAGCAGTACAGCACGCGCGCCGTCGTGCATGCCATTGAGCAGTACAACAAGTACAGTTTCGACTATCCGTATCCGAACGCGATTTCCGTCAATGGCGCCGTGGGCGGCATGGAGTATCCGATGATCTCGTTCAATGGCGGGCGTCCCGTGAAGGACAAGAAGACGGGCGAGCTGACATATTCGAAGACGACGAAGTATGACCTGATCGGCGTGATCATCCATGAAGTGGGCCACAATTATTTCCCCATGATCGTCAACTCGGACGAGCGCCAGTGGACGTGGATGGACGAGGGCCTCAATTCCTTCCTGCAGTACCTGGCCGAGCAAGCATGGGAAGAGCATTTCCCCTCCTGGAATGGCGAGCCGCGCAAGATCGCCGACTATATGCGCAGCCAGAACCAGGTGCCCATCATGACCAATTCCGAGTCCTTGCTGCAGTTCACGGCGAATGCCTACGACAAGCCGGCCACGGCCCTCAACATCCTGCGCGAGACGATACTCGGGCGCGAGCTGTTCGACTTCGCCTTCAAGCAGTACGCCTTGCGCTGGAAGTTCAAGCGCCCGACTCCCGCCGACTTCTTCCGCACCATGGAAGACGCTTCCGGCACCGACCTGGACTGGTTCTGGCGCGGCTGGTTTTATACCACCGATGCGGTTGACATCAGCATTGACGGCATCAGCGAATATGGTGTGAGCACGAAAAATCCAGAAACGGAAAAGGCGTGGAAGAAGGCGCAGAAGGCCGCGCAGCCCATCTCGATCTCGGACCAGCGCAATCAGGCGCTGCCGAAGAAGGTTGATCTGGACCCCGCACTGAAGGACTTCTATAACCGGCACGATGAATTCACGGTCACCAACAAGGACCGCAACAGCTATGCGGAAGAGCAGGAAACGCTGGAGCCGTGGGAGCGGAAACTGCTGGAACAGCATAACCTGGGCAAGCATCTGTACCTGGTCGACTTTTCGAATCTCGGCGGCCTGGTGATGCCGCTGATCCTGGAAATCGAACTGAAAAGCGGCAAGAAGATCATTGAGCGGGTGCCGGCCGAAGTATGGCGTTACGCGCCGCACAAGATCAGCAAGGTCATCATCACGGATGAGCCGATGGTGGGGCTGGTGCAAGACCCGTACTGGGAGACTGCGGATATCGACACCAGCAACAACGCCTGGCCGCGAAAAATCACCCCATCGCGCCTGGAGTTGTTCAAACTGGACCGCGACAAGAATAACCTGATGAAGGATGTTAATACGCCGCTGAAAGCGTCCGAGGCCAAGGCCGAGACCAAGCCCGAAGCCCGACCGGAGAAGAAACAGTGAAACAGCGCCGGCCAGTCCGGCGCTTTTTTTCTGCCGGCCTGCGCCGGAAGTGCTATTCTGCGCGACGCCTCGGCGCACACGGACCGGGGCTTTCGCAAATCATTCAAAAGACGACCATGCAAACTTTGACCTTCTTGCGCGCCCTGGGCTGTGCGCTACTTTGCCAGGTAACCCTGGCTGCGCACGCCGATCCCCTCAGCTACGCGCGCTACGACCAGGTGCGCACGCGCGACCTGCAGCTGGACCTGAAAGCCGATTTCAAGCAAAAGACGCTCTCCGGCTATGCCGAGCTGTCCTTGAACTGGATCGACCCGGCGGCGCGCACCCTGGTGCTCGATACGCGCGATTTGTCGATCGCGAAAGTGCAGATACAGGACAAGCGCGGCGCATGGCAGATGGCGCCGTATCAGCTGGACAAGGCCGACCCGGAAAAGGGCCAGGCGCTGCGCATCACCACCACGGGCCAGCCGGGCAAAGTGCGCGTCTACTATCACACGGCCCCGAACGCCATCGCGCTGCAGTGGCTCACACCGCAGCAAACCATGTCGGGCAAGCTGCCTTTCATGTTCAGCCAGTCGCAAAGCATCAACGCCCGCTCGTGGGTGCCGTCGCAGGATACGCCGGCCGTGCGTTTCACCTATGGCGCGCGCATCGAGGCGCCGAGCGGCATGCGCGTCGTAATGAGCGCCGAGAATGACGAAAAGGCGACGGGCAAGGGCGGCTGGAAATTCAGGATGCCGCAGCCGATTCCTTCGTACCTGCTGGCCATTGCCATCGGCGAATTGGAAGTGCGCAAACTCGGCCCCCGTTCGGCCGTGTATGCGGAACCGCCGCGCATCAAGGCCGCCGAATACGAGCTGGCCGACACGGAAAAGATGATCCAGGCAGCCGAGGCGCTGTACGGTCCGTATGGCTGGGGACGCTACGACATGATCGTGCTGCCGCCATCGTTCCCCTACGGCGGCATGGAAAACCCGCGCCTGACTTTCCTCACGCCGACCATGATCGCGGGCGACCGCAGCCTGGTCGACCTGATCGCGCATGAACTGGCCCACTCGTGGTCGGGCAACCTGGTCACCAACGCGTCGTGGAAGCACATGTGGCTCAACGAAGGCTTTACCACCTACGTCACCACGCGCATCGTCGAGCAGCTGTATGGCAGCGAAGTGGCGCAAATGGGCGTGCAAGTCGATCAGGAAGAACTGGCCGCCTCGATCAAGGCATTGCCGGCGGCGAAAACGGCGCTGATCACGCGCGATGCGGATGTCAATCCGGCGGAAACATATACGGACGACGGCATCATCTACCCGAAAGGCGCCTGGTTCCTGGCCACCATGGAGCGCCGTGCCGGCCGTGCCGTGTTCGATCCGTTCCTGCGCGGCTGGTTCGACCAGCATGCGTTTCAGAGCGTGACGACGGAGCAGTTCATCGCCTACCTGCGCAAGAACCTGCTGGCGCAGCATCCGGACGTGATGCCGGAAGCGGAACTCGATGAATGGCTGTATGGCACCGGCGTGCCGGCCAGCGCGCAGCGCGTTGTCTCGCCGCGCCTGGCGCTGCTCGACCAGCACCGCGACGCCTGGCTGAAGGGTGAGCTGGCGACGAAAGAGCTGGGCATGGACAAGTGGATCGCCATCGAATCGATGCACTTCCTGAACGACATCAACAACAAGGCCAGCGCGGCGCAATTGCGTGAGCTGGATCAGGTCTACGGCGTGGGCAAGAGCGGCAACAATGAAGTGGCCTACCGCTTCTATCTGGCATCCGTGAATGCCGGCTACGACGTGCAGCAGCCCTTGCAGGCATTCATGATGAGTGTGGGCCGCCAGAAGTTCGTTGTGCCCCTGTACAGCGCGCTGATGAAGACGCCGCAAGGCCATGCCTGGGCCAAGGACGTGTATGCGCAGGCGCGCGCACGCTACCACCCGGTGACGCAGGAAAGCGTCGATAAATTGATGGCCGCGCAAGCGCATTGAATCTTCTTTGGATATCTTGACCATGCATACCATGAACCGTCTCGCCGCCGCCTTCGTGCTGGCGTTTTCCAGCATCACCATGCCGGCGCTTGCCGCCGATGCCATCCCCGTCGTTGCTGCTGCTTTGGTCCCCGCGCCGGCCTTCGATCTTGAGCGTGACGTGGCCACCGCCCTGAAGGTTTTCGACGTGCCGGGCATGGCGATCGCCATCGTCAAGGATGGCAAGGTCATCACCGCCAAGGGCTTTGGCGTACGCAAGCTGGGCGAACCGGCATCCGTCGATGCCAAGACGCTGTTCGAAGTGGCATCGAACTCGAAAGGCTTCACGGCCGCCGCGTTGGCCATGCTGGTCGACGATGGCAAGCTGGCCTGGGACGATCCCGTCACGAAGCACTTGCCCGGCTTCCAGATGCACGATTCCTACGTGACGGGCGCCATGACCATCCGCGATTTGCTGACGCACCGCAGTGGCCTGGGCCTGGGCGCCGGCGACTTGCTGTGGTGGCCCACCACCACGTTCAGCACCGACGAGATCATCGAGAAGCTGCGCTACATCCGTCCGGCCACGAGTTTTCGCAACAGCTATGCCTACGATAACCTGCTGTACATCGTGGCCGGCAAGATCATCGCCGACAAGGCGGGGAAAAGCTGGGGCGAGGCCATGCATGAGCGCATCCTGGCGCCGCTGGGCATGACGGGCACCACCACCAGCCTGGCCGAGAACGTTGGTAATCCCGACGTCGCCAGTGCGCACAGCAAGATCGACGGCAAGATCGCCGCCGTCAAATCGATGCCGGTACCGAACGCCGTGGGCGCCGTCGGCATCAACACGAATGCGGAAGATATCGGCAAGTGGATGATGGTGCTGCTCGATGAAGGCAAGATCGCCGGCGTGACGGACAAGGACGGCAAACCTGCGCGCCTGTTCAGCGAAAAGCAGGGCCGCGAGATGTGGGCGGCGCAAACGCCGATCAAGATTGCCGAGCCGAAGCCGGCGCTGGCGGCGACCAAGCCGAATTTCAGCGCGTATGGCCTGGGCTTCCAATTGCGCGATTACAAGGGCATGAAAGTGGCCATGCACGGCGGCGCGCTGCAGGGCTTTTATTCGCGCGTGGTGATGGTGCCGCAAGCAAAGCTGGGCGTGGCCATTCTCACCAATGCGGAAAATGGCGGTTCCATGACGGCGCTGCAATGGCGCATCCTCGACCATTACCTGCAGGCGGCACCGTCGGACTGGCTGGCACTGGTGGCCAAGGTAGAGCAAGACCAGCATGCCGAAGAAGTGAAAAAGCAGGGCAAGGCGTCGAGCGCGCGCGCGGCCAAATCGCAGCCATCGCTGCCGCTGGCGGCGTACGACGGCGAGTATGAAGACGCCTGGTATGGCAAGGTCGTGATCAAGCCGGAGGGGAGAAAACACATCCTCAGCTTCACGCGCACGCCGGACCTGACGGGCGAGCTGGAACACTGGCAGCACGACACCTTCATCGTGCGCTGGAAAGAGCGCAATTTCAACGCCGACGCCTACGTGACGTTCTCGCTCAATCCCGATGGCAGCATCGACCGTGTGAAGATGGTGCCCGTGTCGGCCGAAACGGATTTCAGCTACGACTTCCAGGACCTGAGCCTGGTGCCGATGAAGCAGAAAGAGGGCAAGAAGTAAAACAGGAATCAAAAGGCCACCGCGAGGTGGCCTTTTTCACACTATGGCTTGACGAACTTCAAAGTCATGCGGTCGCTCTCGCCGATGGCCGTGTATTTGGCCCGCTCCACATCCTTGTTGGCGTAGGTCGGCGGTAGTGCCCAGACGCCGCCCTGGTGGTCGGCCGTGTCTTTCGGATTGGCGTTGATGTCGGACTTGGCCGCCAATTTGAAACCTGCGCCTTCGGCCAGCTTGATCACATACGCTTCGTGCATGTAGCCGCTGCTGGCCGTGCCATCCTGCGCCTTGTTCGCTGGCAGGCGATGCTCGACGACGCCGAACACGCCGCCCGGTTTCAGGCTGTCATACACTTCCTTGAACAGGGTCTGCATGCCTGCTTCGCCGATGGGGATCCAGTTGTGGATATTGCGGAAGGTGAGCACCATGTCGGCCGTGCCCTTGGGCGCGATGCGGTAGGTGTTGGGCGGGGCGAAGGCGCCGAGTTCCACCTTGCCGAAGGCGGCCGGATTGGCGTCGAGTTTTTGCTGAAAGCGCGCCGCGCCACGGCGTGCGCCTTCGCTGCTTGACTGCGGGTCGTTGCCGGCCGCGATCAACTTGCCGTTGTCGCGCAGATAGGGCGCCAGGATCTCCGTGTACCAGCCGCCGCCGGGCGCCAGTTCGACCACCGTCATGCCCGGCTTGATGCCGAAGAACGTCAGCGTTTCATACGGGTGGCGGGCGCTGTCGCGTAGCGCGTTGGCCGGCGTGCGCGCACTGCCGGCGATGGCCGCCTTCAGGGCCGCGTCGCCCGTATCGGCGGCCAGGGCTGCACCGCTGCCGCCACAGGCCAGCATGACCGTCAGGGCCGCGGCCAGGGATACTCGCTTCATCATCATTTGCTCCATGCGTGATTGGATCGGTTGGTGAGTTGGTGGCGATCGCCATCAATACCGATCATCGGGCAAGCACGCCGGCCGGTCAAGCGGATTCCGTACCCCATGCGACGGCATACGCGGGCATCTCGCAGGTGTTTTGCGCATCGGCGATGGCCGCGCCACGGCCATGCGTGAAGGGCAGTTCGCCCGTCCAGACGGCGTGCGCCATGTCGCCCGCGTCGTCGAGGGGGCCGCCTCTGCGCTGCTTGACGGCGCATTCGTCGAGCGCGATGCGCAGCACGGTAGTGGCCGCGTACTCCTTGGTGCTGCCGCCGCGCACGTGCGCCAGGCGTCCAGGCGCCAGCTTTTCCATCAGCGCATCCATGGCCGCATGCTGCTGGCCAATATCGCTTACTTTTTCAAACTGCCCGTACACCATCGCCGAGCGGTAGTTCATGGTGTGATTGAAGGCCGAGCGCGCCAGTACCAGACCGTCGAGATGAGTGATGGTCACGCACACGTCGGTGTCGTTGACGAGTTGCTTGAGCATGCGGCTGCCGTTCGAGCCATGGATGTACAGGTGGCCATCGATGCGCCAGCAGGCGGTCGGGATGCAATGGCTGCCCTTGTCGTCGCGGAAGGCGATATGGCACAGGAAGGCGGCGTCGAGGATGGCATACAGGGTGGCTGGCTCGTAGCTGGCCAGTTCGGCGACGCGGCGCACGCGGGTACGGGGGCTGGGAGGCAGGGCGGTAGTGGTCATGGTGGCAGTCCGGTTGGTTGAAGAAGCAGGCCGCACTATAATCGGCATCTGGCCCTGAAAAAAGATCCAGAACTGATAAATAATTTGGAGCCACTAGGGAGGCGCATGGATTTTGCTTTGCTGCTCGATGCATTCGAGCGCACGCACCGCGAGCGGGGCTGGCCGCGCCAGCGTCTGCTGCATGAATGCCTGCGCGCGGCGATCCGTGGCGGCCAGCTGGCGCCCGGCACGCGGCTGGCCGCCACGCGCGTGCTGGCCGCTGAACTGGGACTGGCGCGCAATACCGTGCTGTACGCCTACGAGCAATTGGCCAGCGAAGGGTTTGTGTTGCCGGACCGGCGCGGCACCGTCGTCGCAGGCAGCGCCGGCATGCCGGAACCCGTGCCGGCGACCGGCAGCAAGGATGGCCTGTCGCGCCGTGCCCGGCATTTGCGCGGCGTGGCAGGACAAGATGTGAATGCGGCGGTGGTGTTTCCCGCCGACGCCATGGGCGCGTTCGCGCCTGGCGTGCCGGCGCTCGATGAATTTCCGCTGGCGCAGTGGCGGCGCATGCTGGACCGCGCGTGGCGCGCGCTGACGCCGCGCCAGCTCAATTACGGCGACCCCGCCGGCGAGCCGCAGCTGCGCATGGCCATCGCTGAGCATTTGCGCGCCGCGCGCGGCGTCGTCTGCGATGCGGGCCAGGTGTTCATCACGGACGGCACGCAGAGCAGCCTGGATGTCTGCCTGCGCGCCTTTGCCGACCAGGGCGATACCTTATGGATCGAGCATCCCGGATATGGCGGCGCGCTGGCGGCGGGCCGTGGCGCCGGCCTGCAGGTGACGGGTATTGCGGTAGACATGGATGGCATCGCCCCGACAGACGACGACTGGAACGCGGCGCCGCCGCGCCTGATCTACACGACGCCGTCGCACCAGTATCCGACCGGCAGCGTGCTCAGTCCCGCGCGCCGCATGGCGCTGCTCGAACGCGCGCGTGCCGCAGGCGCCCTGATCATCGAAGACGATTACGACAGCGAATTTCGCCATGGTGGCCCGCCCCTGGCGGCCATGCAGGGACTGGTGGCCGATGCGCCCGTCGTGTACCTGGGTACCTTCAGCAAGACCATGTTTCCCGCCTTGCGCATCGCCTTTATCGTCGTGCCGGCCGCGCTGGCCGGGGGCTTCGCGCAGATGCAGGCGCAGGGCGCCGCGCGGGGGCGCGTGGCCGAACAGCTGGCGCTGGCCGACTTCCTGCGCAGCGGCCTGTTTGCGCGCCATGTGCGGCGCATGCGCAGGCTGTATCGCCAGCGCCGTGACGCCTTGACCGAGGCCGTGCAGCGACATGCATGTGGCGGCGCGGCCATCCATGGCGGCACGGCCGGCATGCACCTGGCGCTGCGTTTTCACGATGGCGCATGGGATGACCTGGCGCTGAGCCGGCGCGCCGCGCAGGAGGGCATCGTGGCGCTGGCGTTGTCGGCGCATGGCACGGGCGACAGGGTGGGCGAAGGCGCAGGCTGGAACGGTTTCCTGCTCGGTTATGCGCAAGTGCCGGCCGAGAACATGGATGGCCTGGCGCGCCGCCTGGGCGCGCTGCTTGTGCAAGCTGGCGCGGCTGGACAGGCGAAGCGGGCACAATAGGCCTTTGCCTGGCCGAGGAAGAGGATTGCCCATGATACTGAGCTGGAAAGCCCCTGTTGATTACCATGACAAACTGACCGGTTCCTACGACAAGCAGCATGGCGCGTATGAGACGGCACAATCGAACTTCGACTACCTGGCGCTGCTGCAGGGGACAGCTTATCCGTCCGACATGGACAGGCCGCCCGTGTATTTCATCTGCACCAGGGAAAAGCTCCTGAAGCATGACTGCCTGTGGCTGCTGGGGGACGTGCCGCTGGTCTCGGCCCGCCTGGCCGGGTTTCTCGCCGACGCCACCGGGCAGGATATCGAGCTGATGCCCCCCGCATGCATCATGGCCGGTGGGCAGTTGCTGGACCAGCCGTTTTACATATTGAACGCGGCTCACCAGGTGCAGGTGGTCGACCTGCTGCGTTCAACAGCGGAAACCGATGATGCGGGCAACGTCATCTACTTCACGCGGACGTTTTTGCGCGATGAGGAACTGGCGCCCAGGCATATCGCGAGAGATGCGCAGTCGGGCGACCTGCTGATCTCCAGCGAGTTGGCTGGCCTCATGAAGGCCGCGCGCTTCAACGGCGGCAAGAGCCTGGGGTTTTATCGCGCCGCAGGATATTGGCAGCCTGTCCTGGAGTGAGATCGCATGGCTTCTTACTGCTGCTCCAGCATCCACTGCTTCAAACCGTTAACCCAGTTCTTGGCGGGCAGGTTGAACTGCTTCTTGATGGTGGCGGCGCGTTCGTACAAGTCGCTGAAGTCGAGCGATGGCGATTTTTTGAAGGCCAGCACGACGATGTTTTCATCTTCCATTTCCGCTACCCAGACGACGGCGTCGAAGACCAGTTCCATCGCCTGCAAATTCTTGTCGTAGTTGGGAAAGTCGCCGAAGACATTCGTGCACATGATGCCGTCGTCTGCCAGGCAGTCGAAACAGGCCTGGTAGAACTCGGGCGTGTCGAGCACGGGGCCGCGCGCGTCCTGGTCGTACAGGTCAACTTGCAGCGCGTCGACCGTGCCATGGTTGGCCGGGTCGAGCACGAAGTCGAGCGCATTCATTTCACGCACGTCGAGGCGCGCGTCGTTCGGCGGCAGCGCGAACTGGGCGCCGCAGATGGCGATCACGTTCGGATTGAGTTCGATGGCCGTGACCGTGGCGTCGGGGAAGCGGCGGTAGCTGAATTTGGTCAGTGCGGCGCTGCCCAGGCCCAGTTGCACGATGCGTTTGGGCTGCGTCTTGAACAGCATCCACATCATCATCATTTGCACGTATTCGAGCTCGATGGCGTCGGGCTTGTCCAGGCGCATAGCGCCCTGTACCCACTTGGTGCCCAGGTGCAGATAGCGGATGCCGCGGTGTTCGGTGGTGGTGGCCGGCGGGTGGCCAGGATGGCTGAAGGCGGTGTTGCTGGTGGAGATAAAATCGGTCGTCATGGCGCCAGTGTAGCAGCCACATGAAAAAAGACGCCGCAGCGTCTTTTTGGTGGGGAGCTCAAGACTGCTTGCGGCGGCGCGCCAGGAATCCCAGGATACCCAGGCCGGCCAGCAGCATGCCATACGTTTCCGGTTCAGGAACGGGTGCCAGATTCAAGTTGAAGGTGCCGCCGTAGCTGCCGCCATTGCTGCTGCCCATGACCGTGAGGACCATCGGGCCGTTGAACAGCAGGGTGGTTGGTGCCAGCACTTCGCCCTGGGCGTAACCGAAGACGGTGGGGCCGCCAAAACCGGTCAGCGAGATACTGTTCAGATTGGCGCTGGTGAAGTTGATGGAAGCTGGGTCGCTGCCCGTGACCGACAGGTTGGCAAGGAAGGCTTGCGCGGTCGAACCGAAGGTTGCATCCGGGGTAAAGGTGAACGTATCGGTAAAGGGGCCTAGGGGACTGGGGGTGGCGTTGAAGCCTCCCGTCCACAGGTTGCCGGTGGTGTTGGTCAGGTTGATAGTGTACGACGCAGCATATGCGCTGCCGATGGTTGCAGCGCCCAGTACCGCTGCTGCGATGAGTGATTTCAGTTTCATATTTATCCCCGCGAAAAAACGATTGATGTTTCAAAAAAACCGTGCCGCTCAGATAAATTATCGCCAAGACATTTCATTGTCAATGAGCTATTTTTATATCATTATGCAAACTTAAATAGTTTATTTCTAACATACGGGCATGGCGCTCATCTTGTTGCATTATTAAAAACTATAATTATCAATATTTTACTGAAAAATAATCGCGCGGAATGTGATCTAAAAATCGTTACATCGGGAACTAATTTCTGTCTAGCAAGGGAAGAATCAAAGTCACTGCCAGACCGCCGTCCTCGCGGTTGGCCAGGGTGATGCGCCCGCCATGCGCTTCGGCGATTTCGCGCGCCAGCGCCAGGCCCAGTCCAGTGCCACTGCGTTTGGTGGAATAAAACGGCACCAGTGCATTTTCCAGCACGGCGCCGCTCATGCCCGGCCCCCGGTCGCGCACTTCGATGCGCAGCTGCCCATGCGCCTGGTTGACGTGCAGGCCGATATGCTCTTCCCGTGAACCCGATTCCAGCGCATTTTTGAGCAGGTTGAGCAGCGCTTGCTGCATTTGCGCCGCATCGAACATGGCCGCCTGCGCGGGCGGCGTGCCGTCGAGCGTGAAGGCCGCTTGCGAGGCCAGGCTGTCGAGGAAGGGTTGCCACTCGCACGGCGCCAGGCGCGGTGCGGGCAGCTTGGCAAAGCGCGCATAGCCGAGGATGAAGGTTTCCAGGTGACGCGTGCGCTCCTCGATGGTGGCGAGAATTTGCGGCAGGCGTTCGGTCTGGCCGCGGCGCACCAGCTCGGCGCCGGAATGGGCCAGCGAGGCCAGTGGCGCCAGTGAGTTGTTGAGCTCATGGCTGATGACGCGAATGACTTTTTTCCAGGTCTGCACCTCCTGGCGCCGCAGTTCCAGGGTCAGCTGGCGGAGCAGCAGCAGTTCGTGCTTGCGCCCGTTCAGGCTGAAGCTGCGCCGCGCCAGGTGATACACCTCTTCCTGTTCCCCTTCGCCGCTGGTAAACAGGCCGTCGTTGCGACGCGCCAGCGCTTCGGCCAGGGCCGGCGCCGCTTCGCGCACGATGTCGGCCAGGTGGTGTCCTTCGAGCCGGCGGCCGTGGTGCAGCAACTGGCGCGCGGCCAGGTTGGCGTACACGATGGCGCTGCCTTCGGCCACCAGCAGCATGGCCACCGGCGTGTTTTGCACCATGGTGTCGAGCAGCAGTTCGCGCTGCACCAGGTCCAGGCGCTGCTTGCGCAGCACATCGCCCAGCGCATTGTGGGCCGCTACCAGGTCGGCCAGTTCATCGTTCTGCGGCCAGCGCAAGCTGAAGCCGAAATCGCCGTCCTGGTAGCTGGCGACCGTGCCGCTCAAGGCGCGAAACAGCGACAGCATCGCTTGCAGCTGCGCGCGGATGGTAATGATGGCCACCGGCAGCACGCACAGCAGGGTACCCGCCAGCACTAGCAGCGGCTGGCCAGGCAGGAGATGCGCCAGCAGCAGGGCGATGACTATGCCCAGCACCAGCAAGGTGACGATCAGCGCCGTCCAGCGCGTGAGCAGGGAGAGGCGCATGGGGCGGGATGCCATCAGCCGCGCGCGATGCCAAGGCGTTCCATGCGCCGGTATAGCGCCTGGCGTGACAGCCCCAGTTCCTGCGCTGCCTGCGCCACCACGCCATGCGCGCGCGCCAGGGCGGCGGCGACGCTGTCGCGGTCCGGCTCCGTCGTGGCGGCATCCTGCGGTGCGCGCAGCGATGCTAGTGCCGCCAGTGGCAAGCCCGTTTCCTGCGCCTGGATTACCGGTCCTGCCGTCAGCAGGCTGGCGCGCTGCATGACGTTTTTCAGTTCGCGCACATTGCCCGGCCAGCCGTGCGCCAGCAGGGTGGCCTGCGCCTGCGTATCCAGCGTTTTTTCGCTGCCCAGGAAATGCCGCGCCAGTACCAGGATGTCAAGCGGGCGCTGGGCCAGCGGCGGCAGGCGCAGTTCGATCACGTTCAAGCGGTAGAACAGGTCTTCGCGAAACGTGCCCGCCTTGATCATCGCCGGTAGGTCGGCGTTGCTGGCGCTGATGACGCGCACTTTCACTTGCCGCTCGCGGTTTGAGCCGAGGCGCTCGAAGCGTCCCGTTTCCAGTACGCGCAGCAGTTTCATTTGCCCGGCCAGCGGCAGGTTGCCGATTTCGTCGAGGAACAGCGTACCGCCGTCGGCCGCGTCGAACTTGCCATCGCGTGCGCGGGTGATGCCGGTGTAGGCGCCCGCCTCGGCACCGAACAGTTCCGCCTCGATCAGCTCGACCGGCACGGCGCCGCAATTGAGCACGACGAAGGGACCGTTGGCGACCTGCGAATTGGCTTGCACAATGGCGGCGATGCGTTCCTTGCCGCTGCCGTTTGGGCCTGAAATGAGCACGGGAACGTCGGCGCGCGCCACCTGGCACGCCAGGTGCACCACGCGTTCGGTGGCCGGGTCTTGCCACACCATGCCGCGCAAGTCGAAGTCGTGTTCCAGGGCGTGGCGCTGGCGCTGCTCGGCCACCACGCGCTGGCGCAGCGCGCGGTTGGCCTGCCCCAGTTCCAGCAGGTTCTGCACGCTGGCGATCAGGCGCCGGTCATCCCATGGCTTGGCCAGGTAGTCGGCCGCGCCGGACTTGATCAGGTCGACGGCCGCGTCGAGCTGGGTCCATGCCGTCAGCAGGATCACGGGCAGGTCGGGGTAGCGCGCGCGGATGGCGTGGAACAGCGCACTGCCTTCCTCGCCCGAGGTGGTGTCGGCCGTGAAGTTCATGTCCTGCACCACCAGGTCGATGGCGTGGCGTTCGAGCAGATGCAGGCCTTCCTCGGGCGAGGCGGCGCGCACGGCGTCGATCTCGTGCAGGGAGAACAGCACGTCCAGCGCGATGGCCACGGCGGCATTGTCGTCAATAATCAGTACGGTAGGCATGCGCGCAGCATATCACTCAGGTGCGGGCTCAGGTACTGCGGGTGGCAGTGGCCGGCGAAATGCTGGCCGCGCGCCATGCCGGGCCGTACACCGCGCCCAGGCCCAGCAGCCAGAACACCAGCGCACCGGCCAGCAGATAGCCGGGCGGCAGGCGCGCCATTTCCAGCTGGCTTACCAGCAACTGATTCAAGCCCAGCGCCAGCAGCACGCCGCACACTACGCCGACGCTGGTGATCATGAAGTTCTCCATCAGGAAGTAGCGCAGGATGTCGATGCGGCGGGCACCCAGCGCGCGTCGCACGCCGATTTGCTTCCTGCGCTGCGTCACCCACAGACTGGCAATGCCGACGATGCCGCTGGCCGTCACCAGCAGCAGCAGGGTCGATACGGCGATCAGCATCCAGGACAGGCCGCGGTCGGCCCGGTAGCGCCACTGGCGGTGCTGTTCCAGGGTATCGGTGCGCACCAGCAGGCGGTCGCTGCTGGCGCTGCGGATGGCCTGTTCCGCCTCCTTGATCAGGCGGTCGCGCTGGCCCGGCTCGGCGCGCACCGCATACAGCAGCGAATCGCGCCCGCCCGTCAGGCGCACTGGCATCAGGATTGAGTATTCGCCTTCGGCCTTCACCTGGCCGACCTGCGTTTGCAGGCGCTCGACGACGCCGATCACGTGCAGCTCGGGATCGTCGGCGCCCGTACCCATGTACAGCGTCTTGCCGACAAAGCTGGTTTCGCCGGGCCAGATTTTTTGCGCCGCCGCGCGCGTCACGATGGCCACCTTGGGGGAGCTGTCGTCGACATCTTCGTCGACCTCGGGAACTTCGTCGGGCCGGAAGTCGCGCCCCTCGACCAATTGCAAGCCATAGGTCTTGACCAGCGAATCGGGGGTGTAGTAGGTCGATATGTTGGCGCTGGACGTGACCTGGCTGCGTTTCGCCGCCACGCCGCTGGAGTGACCGGAGCGCGACAGCACCGCCTGCGAGGTTTGCGCCACCGACAGCACGCCCGGCAACGCGCGCAGCAGGGCTGCCTGGCGCTTCTGCTCGGACAGCTGGCGCTGGTGGCTGCCGCGATCCATGTTCTGGATATTGACATAAAAAATGTCGTTTTCAGCGGCCACGCCGGTGGGCCGCGCGGCCACGGCCTGGCGCAGGTTGACGATGTGCAGGGCATTGGCCAGGATGGCCAGGCTGATCGCGATTTGCACGGCCACCAGAATGGCGCCGGTTTTGCTGCGCATCAGCGCCGACAGGATGGGACGAATTTCCATGCTGGACCTCATAGTCTATAAGTGGGGGTGGTCGGCTTCATTGGGACTTGAGCTGGATTGCCGGCGTGACTTGGCAGGCGCGCCAGGTGGGCAGGAGGCCAGCAAGTATGGCCGCCAGCACCGATATGGCAAACGTCAGCAGCAGCATCGGTATATCCATGTGCGCCACGGTGCCCAGTTCCTTCGACTGCTGGCTGACCACGGCCAGTGCGCCAAATGCCAGCAGCAGGCCGATCACGCCGCCGGCCAGGCCGATCACGCCGCTTTCGATCAGGAACTGGCGAAAGATGTCGCGCTGGGTGGCGCCCAGTGCGCGGCGTATGCCCACCTCACTGGCGCGCACGGAAAACTTCGCCAGCAAAAGCCCGATGGTGTTGACCAGGCACAGCAACAGAAAGCCGAAGGCCAGCCAGGCCGCCAGTTTGTTGTCGTTCTCGACCACCTTGAGGAAGGCCATCCATTCGTTCAGGTCGTACAGCTTGTTGGGCGCATTGCGCTTCATGCGTCCCAGCTTGCGCTGCTCGCCCGCATAGGCGTCCAGATACTGCTGCAACTGGCCACGCTCGCCGCTGCTGGCCATTTCGAACCAGAATTGCAGCCAGGTGCAGCCGGAAACGAGCCGGCCCTGGAAGCCGGGGGCGTTCTGGTCGCCATTGCAGCTCATGCCGCCGTCGTGCTCCGTCTCGTGGCGAATTGCGCTGGCAAACGGGATGAAGAATTCGTCTTCCGCGCCAAATGCCCCCTTGCTGCCGATGATGCGGTGCGGCCGTGGCACCACGTCCCAGGTCGCCAGCACGCCCGTCACCATATAGGGCCGGCCCAGCACTGTGACGCGCTGGCCAACCGGGTTGTTCGTGCCCACCAGTTTTTCGGCCAGTGCGCGGCTCAGGACGATTACGTCGGCGCCGCTGGCGTCATCGGCTTCGCTCCACGGCTGGCCGTACAGGAAGGGGGCGTCGAACATGCTGAAAAAATCGCGCGTGGGCGCCATGCCCTGGGAGTTGAAAGACCCGATATCCTTGCGTGCCGGTTCGACCGGCCCGGCCACGCCGTACATGACGGTGCGGCGCACGCCCATCTTGCTGGCCATGAAATTGCGTGCATCGATATAGCTCATCTGGGCTTGCGCGAAACCGGGCTTCTCGCCGGGCACGTAGCCTTTCACGGGCAGGACGTCGATCATCGGCACGAACATGCGGTCGCTCTTGCGCGGCAGCGGATCGCCGGACATGGCGTGCAGGATGGTGACGGTGGAGACGCTGGCGGCGACGCCGACAGCCAGCGTCAGTATCATCAGTGCAGTCAGGGCGCGGTTGCGGCGCAGGCTGCGCAGGCCCAGCGTGAAATAGTAGCGGAACATGTTCTCTCCTTACGCGGTCACGGCGTGCTGCGGCCTGGCCGACAACGTGGCGCCGTGCTGCACCAGGTCCGACACCTGGCCGTCGATGATGTGCACATTGCGCTGGCTGCGCAGCGCCAGTTCCGGATCGTGCGTGACCATCAGGATGGTGGTGCCTTGCGCATTGATTTCTTCCAGCAGCTCCATCACGCCGCGCGCCATCTGCGTGTCCAGGTTGCCCGTCGGTTCATCTGCCAGCAGCAGCTTGGGCGAGCCGGCCAGCGCGCGCGCGATCGCCACGCGCTGCTGCTGGCCGCCTGACAATTCGGCCGGATAGTGTTTCATGCGCGACGCCAGGCCGACCTTGGCCAGCGCCTCCTCGATGCGTTCCTTGCGTTCGGCGCGATTGAAGCCCCGGTAGCGCAACGGCACGTCGACGTTGTCGAACAGCGACAGGTCGGGAATCAGGTTGAAGCCCTGGAAGATGAAGCCGAGTTTTTCATTGCGCAGGCGCGAGCGGGCATTGTCGTCCATGCCCCTGACGTTGACGCCGTCGAGTATGTATTCACCGTCGGTGAATTCCTCGAGCAGGCCGGCGATGTTCAGAAAGCTCGTCTTTCCCGAGCCGGAAGGCCCGGTGACGGTGACGAATTCGCCTTGTTGCACATGGATGTCGAAGCCGCGCAGCGCGTGCGTTTCGATCATGTGGGTACGGTAGACTTTGCTCAGGTTTTGCATGCGCAGCATGGAGGGGCCTCTTGTAGAGTGAAATGAAGGAAATTCAGTTGAGCGACACGCGTGCGGCGTTCGCGAAGTTTTCCGTGCCGGCGACCACCACCTTGTCGCCCAGTTTCAAGCCGTCGAGGATTTCCACGGCCGAGACACTGGTCGCGCCCAGTTTGATCGGCGTGCGGATGGCCACGCCGTCGCGCACGACGTAGGCGAAACGGCCACCTTCGGCTTCGACGAAGGAGCCGCGCGCCAGCATCAGCACATTCGGTTTTTCATCGATCAGCAGGCGCGCCGCCACGCGCTGGTTTTGGCGCAGGCCGGCCGGCTGCGCGCCATCGAAACGCACGCGCGCCAGCACCTGGTTTTTCACCACTTCGGGCGACAGCGCCGACAACTTGCCGCTCGCCTTGATGACGCCCGTTTCGATCTCGGCGCGCATGCCCAGGCCCATGTCGGCGACATAGGTTTCAGGCACCTCGAGCTCGACTTCCAGCTGCGACAGGTCGACCAGGGTCATCAGGGCCGTGTTGGCTTGCACCACGCTGCGGTTGGCCACCGACAGGGTGCCGATAAAGCCGTTGACGGGCGCGCGCACGGTCAATTCATCCACCCTGCGCTGGGCGTTGTCGCGCACCAGGCGCTGGCGTTCAAGTTCATTGCTTTTCGTTTTCAGGGCCAGGGTCACGTCTTCCCCCTCCAGTCCTGCCGCCTGGGAAGCGTGCTTGCTGCGGATGTCGGCCGAATTCAAGGCATCCTTGGCCTTCTGGTAATCGATCTTGGCGATGATGCCGACCTGCGCCACGCTTTCATAGCGTTCCAGCGTGCGCTGTGCCGACAGGCGCTCGATTTCGGCCGTATCGGCTTCACGCCGCGCCAGCAGTTTTTGCTTCTTGGCCAGGATCTGCTGGCGCGCCACTTCCGCCTCCAACTGCTGCACGCTCGATTGTTCGCGCTTGAGGGCGTCGGACAGGTCCGGCGACTCCAGCACGGCCAGGATGTCGCCTTTCTTCACGGTGTCGCCCGCTTTTGCTTTCAGCGTGACAGTGGCCACCGTGGTCGAATACAGCGTCGGGCTGATCGAGGCGACCACGCGGCCAGTGACGGCGGCGTCGCGGATCAGGGTGCCGCGCGTGACGTCGGCGATGCGCAGGCGGCTGCTGTTGACGGAATGCTCGCTGTTGCGCCAGCCGGCAACGACAGCGATGGCGGCGCCGATGACGATGACGGCGCCGGCCAGCACCAGGGCGCGTTGCTTGTGGCGCTGGCCCGGCGGGGCGGACAGTACGGCGTCTTGGGAGGAAGTATCGCGGATCATGGTCAGGTCTCGTGAAGGATGCCTTTTCCAATGCATGATCCGTGCCAGTTATTAAGTCGTTGATTTGACTGGAAAAAAATTCGGGCGTCCGCTTGTCCGCCGTGTCCGCGCCGTCCAGCATGTCCGTTCGCGCAGGTTGCACTTGATAAATTGGCAATCGCCTGCATCTGCTGTGACGACTCTTTTTTGACTCCCCCCAGGCGCCATGCATCCATTTCTCCAGCATCTTTTCCCTGCCCGTGCCTCTGCGCCGCCGCTCGATTACCCTTTCTCACGCGGCGACGTGGCGATGCTGCAGCGGCTGACGGGCGAGGCGCCATCGCTCGATGGCCAGACCTGGAACGAGCTGCTGCTCGACCAGTATGCGGCGCAGCTGGCGCGCGAGACCAGCATCTTCGGCCAGCAGGAGCTGCATCGGCGCTTGAGCGGTGGTCAGGCCGATCCTGCCTCCATTGCGCGCGTCCGGCGATTGCTGGACGATCCGGCCCGGGCGATCAGCTTGCAGCGCGCCTGCCTGCCCTTGCGTCAGGCCGATACGGAAGTGAGCGAGACCCTGTTCGGTGCGGCGCTGGTATCGGCACCCTGGTGGAGTGCCTGGCTATGGCTGGTGCCGCTGGCCCTGTTGCTGGCCATCGCCGCCAGCTGGCTGGTGGGTTGGCCAGCGCTGTTTGGCGTGCTGGCTGCCTGTGTTGCGCTGATGACCGTGCAGGTGCGTTTTTACGAAAGTGCCAAGCTATGGGAACGTACGCTCGATACCTTGCGTCACCTGTTGAAAACCCGTGCCGCGCTGGCGCGGCTCGATGTGCCGGCAGCCTTGCCATTGGCTGCCGGCGGCGCGCAAACGGCCAAGCTGACGCGCGCCATCGAGCGCTCGCTGCTGCGTTACCTGCCCTTCGTCGATATGCTGCTGGTCGAGTATGGCGACTGGCTCCTGCTGAAAAACGTCAAGCGCTACTTCCGCACGCGCCAGCTGGTGGCGCAGCAGCTGCCCTTTCTGCGCGACAGCTTTATCCAGGTGGCCCAGCTGGAAGCGGACCTGGCGCTGGCGCGGCAGCTGCGTGCGGCGCCCGTGTTTTGCTGGGCCGGCACTGCGGCGCCGCGCGCGCTGGCCTTGCAGGGCATGCTGCATCCCTTGCTGGAGAACGCCGCGCCGTTGTCGTTCGGCGTGCAAGGCAAGGGGGGCTTCATCTCCGGCCAGAACGGTATCGGCAAGAGCACCTTGCTGCGTTGCATAGGCTTGAACCTGATCTGCGCGCGGGCCTTTGGCTTTTGTCATGCGGACAGCGCTGATGTGCCGCGCCTGGCCGTGTATGCGAGCATGCAGAATGAAGACTCTCTCGATGGCGGCGAAAGTTTATATATCGCCGAATTGCGGCGCGCGCGCGAATTGCTGGCGCTGGCCGAGGGCGGCGCACCGGCGCTGTTCCTGATCGACGAGATTTTCCGCGGCACGAACCACCTCGAATCGGTGGCGGTGGCCGCCGCCGTGCTGCATTCCCTGGCCGCGCGCCATTTGGTCATCGTCTCGTCGCACAACCTGGTGCTGGGGCCGCTGCTGGAAGACTGCCTGGCGCCATGGTGCGTGCGCCGCGATGACGCCGGCCTGCTGCTGCTGGCGCCCGGCGTGCTGCAGGCCACGAATGGCATCGCCCTGCTGGCGCAGCGCGGTTTTGACGCCGCTATTGCGGACAAAGCCGGGCGCGTCTTCGACTGGCTCAGCACGCACATGGCGCAACCGGCCGATTGCGGCGGCGTGCTCGAACGGGCTTGATGACCGCGCGCTATTTTTCTTGCTTTTCCGGCGTGCTCTTGTCGATCACTTCGCGGCAATCGCCACGAATGATGGCGTTGTCGTAATTGGTCCAGCCGTAGCTGTCGACATAGCGCTTGTGCTGCTTGAAGCGGGGGCTGGCGATGCTCCATTCGGGCTGTTCGCCGGCAAAACGGATGTCGCCCAAGTCGAGCAGGGTGTGGAACATGTTTTCCGTCGACAGGCGTGCCTTTTGATGGCGCTGCAGCTGCGTCACCTTGTCCGGATAGCGCTGCTGGAATTGCGGCGAGTACCAGACGAAGGCGGGCACGTGGAATTCGTACTGCGTGTTATGTCCATGGAAGGCCAGGCGGCAGGTGCCGTCGTACAGAGTCTGGCCATGGTCGGCCACGTAGACGAGCGAGCTGCGCAGGGCAGTGCGCTGGCCATCGTCCTTCAGCATGCCGATCACGTTCGACAGGAACCAGTCTGTGTACAGGATGGAACTGTCGTAGCTGTTGTTCAGCTGCGGCTTGATGGCCGTGTCCGTGTAGACGGGCTTGTCGACGCCGAACAGCGACGGCTGCCACTTGTCGAATTGCTTGGGGTAGCGCTGGCTGTAGTTCCAGTGGCTGCCCAGCGTGTGCAGCACGATGAGTTTTTTCGGTGCCGGGTCGGCCAGCGCGTTCTTGAACGGATCGAACAGGATCTGGTCGAAATTCGAATTGTTGGTAAAGCCGCCCAAGTTCAGGAATTGCACCACGTCCGCTTCCTTGGCAAACACGGACACGGGCGTGTCGAACTGGCCGAACGAGATCTGGTTCGACAGCCAATAGGTCTTGAAGCCCGCTTCCTTGTAGGCGGTGAGGAAGGATTTTTCCGAGAACCCATCCTTGAGGCTTTGCGTGGCCGGCTTGCGCGAGATGATGACGGGCACCGACAGGCGCGTAGCGGAAACGGCCGTGATGACATCGGCCAGCGGCACCAGGTTGCTTTCCTGTTTCAGCAGGGGATTGGTGTCGCGCTCGTAACCGTTCAGGCTCCAGCGGTCGTAGCGCGACGATTCGCCGATCACCATGACCACCACTTCCGGATGGGGATCGGGATGTTGCTGGTGCGCGCCGAAACGGAAGCTGCTGCTTTTCTGTCCCAGCTCGGCCAGGTATTTGCGCTCCTTGTAGAAATCGAAGCCGCGCGCGGCCAGGCCGAAGGGCCAGGAATTGCTGACGGTGTCGAAGGCGTAGGGCAGGCGCGCCCAGTGGGGCAGGCTGGGCCAGCCCAGGCCCGTTTCATCGGCGCCGGCGATGCTGGCGTTCTCCGGCTTGCTGCTCTCGTCGTCTTCCTCTGTCGCCTCGTCGTCGGCCGAGCTGGCATCGCCGAAGCCGAAGGCGCCCGCCTTGGCGCTGGCCGCCGGCGTGCTGGCTTTGGCCGGCGCGCCGGCGCGATGCAGGGCCTTGGCGTCGAAACCGAATTCGTAGCCATACCACCAGAAGCCACCCAGCAGGACCAGCAGCAGGAAGGCGGCCGGGCGCGTCTTGCCAGTCCAGTTCAGGTCGCGCGTGCGCGTGGCCGCCAACCAGCTGACAGCACACCAGGCGATCACGCCCAGCATGACAGCGCCCATCAGCCACACTTTTTGTCCCAGGAATTCCATCGCTTCCTTGGGGCTGGTTTCGAAGATGATGCCCAGGTGGTGCGTGGAAATGCCCTGGCCATAGAAGATGAACAGGTAGATTTCCGTCGGCAGGGCCAGGAAGGCGGGCACCAGCAGCCAGTGGAAATACGCGGGGCGCTGGAACACGCTCCAGACGGTCAGCCAGGCCAGCAGCTCGAAGGTGAGCATCTGCCAGGGATGTTCGAGTGCACGCCCCAGCAGCGTGGGAACGAAGGGCACGGCCGTCAGCAAGGCATACGTCAGGAGCAGGAACAGATTGGCGGGGCGAAGCAAAGTGCGCATAAAGGAGGGCAGCGAAAAATGTCCGCTATTATCAATCCTTTTCTTGTCTTGCGGTCATACAAGAATACGCGCGTCCGATACTTGGCCACAGGGAAAGAATGCCAAATCATCAATCGCTCCGGCACGCCGGCGCCCGCGCTCTGCGGCCAAAGATTATTCAAAATGCCACAAAAATGCCGTTTTTTTGCCTTTTTTTATAGCAAAAAGCGGTAAACTGATTGACCCCCTGTAACACAAGGTCTAGACTAGCGAGTTCTCGATTTTATTCTGCTCATCGTTTACGTATTGCTTGGCACTTTTTGGCCGCTCCTGATCGAGTGGCTGCGGGCGCCTCCGGTGCGCAGTAGATGAAAGCGGGACGAGGTTTTAGTCGCCGGGCATCTTGCCCGGGTTATTAATCGTAGTTTTTTGTTGGATTTATAACGATGCCAACCATCAATCAATTGATTCGCAATCCACGTGTCGCTTTGACCGTGAAGAGCAAATCGCCGGCGCTGGAAAACAGCCCGCAAAAACGTGGCGTCTGCACACGTGTTTACACCACGACTCCAAAGAAGCCTAACTCGGCTCTGCGTAAAGTCGCTAAAGTTCGCCTGACCAATGGTTTCGAAGTCATTTCGTACATTGGCGGTGAAGGCCATAACCTGCAAGAGCATAGTGTTGTGCTGTTGCGCGGCGGTCGCGTCAAGGATTTGCCGGGTGTGCGTTACCACATGGTTCGCGGTGCCCTGGATACCCAAGGCGTTAAAGACCGTAAGCAATCGCGTTCGAAGTACGGTACCAAGCGCGCTAAAGCAGGCAAGAAGTAATAAGTTGTACGCAGCAAACCCAAGTTTCGCTCAGTGGCAACTAGCTAAGTGAATGTAGTCGACCGCATCTGGTCGAGTAAGTGGAAGACTATGATGGTCGTCCGCGAGTGTGCGAAGAACGCGCGCTCAACTGAAGATTGAAAGGAATTGATATGCCACGTCGTCGTGAAGTACCCAAGCGCGAAATTTTGCCAGATCCAAAATTCGGCAACACTGATGTCGCTAAATTTGTAAACGTGCTGATGCTGTCCGGTAAGAAATCGGTTGCAGAAAACATCATCTACGGTGCTTTCGAGCACATCGCAGCAAAATCGGGCAAAGATCCGCTCGAAGTTTTTGCTACCGCAATCAACAACGCCAAGCCGCTGGTTGAGGTGAAATCCCGTCGCGTCGGTGGTGCAAACTACCAGGTGCCGGTCGAAGTTCGCCCAGTCCGTCGTATGGCGCTGTCCATGCGTTGGTTGCGTGAAGCTGCTAACAAGCGCAGCGAAAAATCGATGCCACAACGCCTCGGCGGTGAGCTGATGGAAGCGGCTGAAAGCCGCGGCGGCGCGATGAAAAAACGCGACGAAGTCCATCGTATGGCTGAAGCGAACAAAGCGTTCTCGCATTTCCGCTTCTAATATAAAGCCAGCTACCGCAAGGTGGCTGTCAAGCATCTGTTGTTCGAGGCCGGGCTCATTTTTGCAAAAAAATGCTGCTCGGTTTTGTCCATTCATTTAGGATTAATTATGGCCCGCAAGACCCCCATTGAGCGCTACCGCAATATCGGTATCTCCGCTCACATCGATGCAGGTAAGACGACCACCACCGAGCGCGTTCTGTTCTACACGGGCGTGAACCACAAGCTGGGCGAAGTCCATGATGGCGCTGCCACCACCGACTGGATGGCGCAAGAGCAAGAGCGCGGCATCACGATTACCTCGGCTGCTGTTACGTGCTTCTGGAAGGGCATGGCAAACAATTTCCCTCCACATCACATCAACATCATCGACACCCCAGGTCACGTCGACTTCACCATTGAAGTAGAACGTTCGATGCGCGTGTTGGATGGCGCCTGCATGGTTTACTGTGCAGTCGGCGGCGTGCAGCCACAATCGGAAACGGTTTGGCGTCAGGCTAACAAGTACAAAGTGCCACGTCTGGCCTTCGTGAACAAGATGGACCGTACCGGCGCCAACTTCTTCAAGGTCTACGATCAGATGCGTTCGCGCCTGAAGGCCAACCCAGTGCCTATCCAGATGCCTATCGGCGCTGAAGACCTCTTTACCGGTGTTATCGATCTGGTCAAGATGAAAGCGGTCATCTGGGATGACGCTTCGCAAGGCATGAAGTTTGAATACGGCGAAATTCCTGCCAACCTGGCTGCTGAAGCTGCCAAGTGGCGCGAAAACATGGTTGAGGCCGCTGCTGAAGCGTCCGAAGAACTGATGAACAAGTACCTGGAAGAAGGCGAACTGTCGGAAGCCGAGATCAAGGCTGCTCTGCGTCAGCGTACCATCGCCAGCGAAATCGTTCCAATGCTGTGCGGTACCGCCTTTAAAAACAAGGGCGTACAAGCAATGTTGGACGCGGTGATCGAGTATCTGCCATCGCCAATCGACATTCCACCTGTCCCAGGTCTGGACGAGGACGAGCAGCCAGTTGAGCGCGCAGCCGACGACAATGAGAAATTCTCGGCATTGGCGTTCAAGATCGCAACCGATCCGTTCGTGGGTCAGTTGTGCTTCATCCGCTGCTATTCGGGCACGTTGAATTCGGGCGATTCGGTCCTGAACTCCGTGAAGCAGAAGAGAGAGCGTATTGGCCGTATCGTGCAGATGCAAGCCAATGAGCGCGAAGAAATCAAGGAAATGCGCGCTGGCGACATCGCTGCCGTCGTGGGTCTGAAAGACACCACCACTGGCGATACGCTTTGCGACGAAAAGGCAAGCGTGGTTCTGGAGCGCATGGTCTTCCCTGAGCCGGTGATTTCGCAGGCAGTCGAGCCAAAAACCAAGGCCGACCAGGAAAAAATGGGCCTGGCGCTGAACCGTCTGGCAGCAGAAGATCCATCGTTCCGCGTGCGTACCGATGAAGAATCGGGCCAGACCATCATCGCCGGTATGGGCGAGTTGCATCTGGACATCATCGTTGACCGCATGAAGCGCGAATTCAACGTTGAAGCGACCGTCGGCAAGCCACAAGTGGCCTACCGCGAAACGATCCGTAAAGTGTGCGAAGAGTCGGAAGGCAAATTCGTCAAGCAATCGGGTGGTCGTGGTCAATACGGTCACGTGGTTCTGAAGATCGAACCGCAAGAACCGGGCAAGGGCTTCGAATTCGTTGACGCGATCAAGGGCGGTACCGTTCCTCGCGAATACATCCCTGCAGTTGAAAAAGGTGTGCGCGACACGCTGACTTCGGGTGTGATGGCTGGTTACCCAGTTGTTGACGTGAAAGTCACGCTGTTCTTCGGTTCGTACCATGATGTTGACTCGAACGAAAATGCATTCCGCATGGCCGCTTCGATGGCATTCAAAGATGGCTGCCGCAAAGCATCGCCAGTCATCCTGGAGCCGATGATGGCCGTGGAAGTGGAAACACCGGAAGACTACGCCGGTACCGTGATGGGCGATCTGTCGTCGCGTCGCGGTATGGTACAAGGTATGGATGAAATTGCTGGTGGTGGCGGCAAGATCATCAAGGCCGAAGTGCCTCTGTCGGAAATGTTCGGTTACGCCACATCGTTGCGTTCGTCGACCCAAGGTCGTGCGACTTACACGATGGAATTCAAGCACTATGCTGAAGCACCTAAGCATGTGACTGAAGCAATCGTAAGCTCGAAAGCTAAGTAATAGAAGTTCCGGGCCGGCTTTCACGAGAATGCCGGTCCCTACATTTAAATCATTGTTCTAAGGAAGAATAAAATGGCAAAAGGTAAATTCGAACGGACCAAGCCGCACGTCAACGTCGGCACCATCGGCCACGTCGACCACGGTAAAACCACGCTGACCGCTGCAATCGCAACGGTTCTGTCGAAGAA
>NZ_JAFCWA010000021.1:0-57494 GCF_049897325.1 Janthinobacterium sp. DSP2-3-3
GACCAGCTTTACTGCTTCTTCTCGAAGCTCTGGCGTGTATGTTGTTGAGCGTTTCATATGTTCTCCAGTTGGTGAAGTTTGCCAAACAAGAGTGTCCGAAAAAGTCAGGGTACCTCAGAGAGCACTGCGCAGGCAGATGCGCAATGGCATTCACACTGCAGGGGTCGCAAGTTCGAAACTTGCACTTCCCACCAGAATTCGTTTGATATTAAAGGCTTACACTGATGAGGTGTAAGCCTTTTTTTGTTTAGTGCGCAAGAAGTACAGAAGTACAGAAAACGGTCTTGAGGCGCTGTGGATGCCGCGGCCCGCATTCTGTGGTGTGATCTGCCTGCGCCTGGCGGCACCCGCCCGTCAAAAATCCACGGCGGCAGACAGCTGCAAGGTGCGCGGTGCCGACTGCGAGACGGTGCCATACGAGGCCACGCCGGCCCAGTAATGGCGGTCGAACGCGTTCATTAGCCCGCCGCGCAAGGTCGTTGCCTTGCCGGCAATGGCCGTGCGGTAGCGCAAGCCCAGGTCGACCTTGGTCCATGACGGCACCGACTGCAGGTTCGTATGGTCCAGATACTGCTTGCCAGTGTAGCTGACGGCGCCCGTGGCCGTCAGGCCGGACCAGTACGGCAAATCCCATTCGCCGCCCAGGTTGGCCATGGCCGTCGGCACGCCGACGGGGCGCTTGCCCATGGTGGCGGCGCTGTTGGTCTTCACCAGGCGGCCGTCGAGCAAAGTGATGCCGGCCAACAGGCGCACGGCCTTGCTGGCGGCGCCGGACAGGTTCAGTTCCAGTCCCCGGTTACGCTGCTCGCTATCCATGCTGTAGACCTTGCCATACAGCTGGCCGCTGGGTTTGCTGACCTGGAACAGCGCCAGGGTCGCCAGCACCACACCAAAATCGGCCTTGGTGCCCACTTCATACTGCTTGCTCTTGTATGGCGCGAACACCTGGCCCGCGTTGCTGGCGATGTTCGGTGCGATATCGCCCTTGCTCAAGCCCTCGATATAGTTTGCATACAGCGAGACGTTGCGCAGCGGCTTGACGACGATGCCGGCCAGCGGCGTCAGGGCGCCTTGCTTGTAATGCGTGCTCAGTGCGCCCGTGGTGGCGTGGTAGTTTTTCGATTCCACCAGTTGGCGGCGCACCCCCAGGGTCAGTTGCACGCGCTGGTCCAGCATGTCCAAGGTATCGGCCACGGCCAGGCTGGAGAGAGTGGAGGCGGACAGTTTCGGCGCGCGGGCCGGCGCGGCAATGCCGGGATCGGGCACGGCCGCGGGATGGTAGATGTTTGAGGCGATCAGTTTGCCGGAATTGCTGACGCTGCCAAATTTGTCTTGGTAGACATTGCCCATCACGACCAGCGCATGCTCGATACCGCCCGTGCGAAAGCGCGCGCGCACGCCCGTGTCGCCGCTAGCGCGCCGCACGCGAAACTTCCAGTTCATGGGCGTGACCGTCATGTCGCCCGCCGCACTGATGATGGTCGGCGTCTGGTCCGAATAGCGCGAGACGTCGGAACGTGTGCCGCCCACGTCGGCGAACACGGTGAGGTTATCGTTCAGGTCGTATTCGAGCTTGCCCAAGGTGGCCAGATCGTTGGACTTCCACCAACCCCAGGATTGGGTGATGTTGCGCCGGCCATCGGGCGCTGCCGGCACCGGCAGGCGCGCCGCCACGAGGAAGGGGCGCGTGGGAGCGTCGATCCACTGGTATTGTTCGATCACGTCGAGCGAGGCGCGCAGCCGCTGGCCCTGGTAATCGAGGGCGACAGCCGCCACTTCCGCGCGCGACGTTTGGTGGTCGAGCGGCGTCTTGCCCTGGCGGTGCAAGCCATTGAAGCGCACGCCGAAGCGCCGTTCCTCGCCGAAGCGGCGGCTGACGTCGACGGCCGCGCCCAGCTGCAAGCTTGCACCATAATCAAGGGTCAAGCGCGTCAGGTCGCGCGACAAGGAGCGTTTCGGCACGGCATTGACGACGCCGCCCACGCCGCCGTTCGGCGACATGCCGTACAGCAGGGCGGCCGGTCCCTTGAGCACTTCCACGCTCTGCAGATATTCGGTAAACAGGTGGTAATTGGGCGAGACGCCATACACGCCGTCAAATGCCACTTCGCTCAAGTTGCCTTCGTTGAGGGGGAAGCCGCGGATGAAGAAGGAATCCGTGACGCCGCCGATCTGGCCCGTGAATCGGGTGGAGGGGTCGCCGCCCAGCACCTCGGCCAGGGTCAGCGCCTGTTGGTCCAGCATGCGCTGGCTGGTATAGCTGTTGACGCTGAACGGCGTATCGAGCAAGTCTTTTTCGCCCAGCATGCCGGCGCGCGCGCTCTTGGCGATCTGTCCGCCGGCATCGGCTTCCGCTTGTCCGTTGACAAGCACGGTGGCAACCGGGGTGGACGCATCGCTTGTCGCCTGGGCAATCGCCTGCGGCGTCACGCTGGCAACGAGCAGGCCGGCGAGGATCAATCGGGTGGTGTGGCGGGGGAGGGCAGTGTGAACGTGTGGAGTCGGCATCAAGTCAAGGCGTAAAGTTGGTAGAGAAGAAACCGTAGCTACTATACTATAAATGAGAATCATTTCTATTTAAAGTTGCTGAAATACCCAATACTGCCGTGGCCGCATTCATGCCCCGCGCGCGCGTGAAGCCTATTTCAGTACGTAAAATGGCCATCCTGGCCCGGCAGCTTCCAATATTTGCTGTCTTATATAAGATTCGTCGCCATCGGATACACAAACAGCGGCAGGACAGTCTAAAATACGTAGTGGGCAAGCACGGCGTCACCGCCGACACACTAGCTGTCCAAAGCAAGGCTAACCGTCCTGTGTTTGGAATGAAGAAAGTTAACCACCAGGCATCACCGCATACAAGGGAATGAACATGGCAACACAAAAATCCAAAATCATCTACACGCTGACTGACGAGGCGCCGCTGCTCGCGACGTATTCCCTGCTGCCGATTATCAAAAAATTCACCGCGCCGGCTGGCGTGGATGTCGTCGCCACTGATATTTCGGTGGCGTCGCGTGTACTGGCCGAATTTCCCGAATTCCTGACGGATGCGCAAAAAGTCCCGAATACTCTGGCTGAACTGGGCAAATTGACCCAGAATCCAGACACCAACATCATCAAACTGCCGAACATCAGCGCTTCCCAAGGTCAATTGATCGCTTGCGTGCGCGAATTGCAAGGCCGTGGCTACAAGCTGCCAGACTATCCGGAAGACGCGAAGACGGAAGAAGAAAAAGCCTTGAAGGCCCGTTACGGCAAGTGCATCGGCAGCTCGGTCAATCCGGTCCTGCGTGAAGGCAATTCCGACCGCCGCGCACCGAAGGCGGTCAAAGAGTATGCACGCAAGCACCCGCATTCGATGGGCGAGTGGAGCCAGGCATCGCAAACCCACGTCTCGCACATGCATCATGGCGACTTTTACCATGGCGAAAAATCGTTGACCCTGGAAAAGGCCCGCGATGTCAAGATGGAACTGGTCACCGCCTCGGGCAAGACCATCGTGCTGAAGCCGAAGGTTTCCCTGCAAGCAGGCGAAATCATCGACAGCATGTTCATGAGCAAGAAAGCGCTGCTGGAGTTCTACGAGAAAGAAATCGACGATGCCTTCAAGACGGGCGTGATGTTCTCGCTGCACGTCAAGGCGACCATGATGAAGGTCTCGCACCCGATCGTCTTCGGCCACTGCGTGCGCATTTTCTACAAGGACGCGTTCGCCAAGCACGCCGCGCTTTTCGACAAGCTGGGCGTGAATGTCAACAATGGCATGAGCAACCTGTACGACAAGATCGAAACCCTGCCAGCATCGCAAAAAGATGAAGTGCTGAAAGATCTGCACGCCTGCCACGCGAATCGTCCGGAACTGGCCATGGTCGATTCGGCCAAGGGCATCACCAACTTCCATTCGCCGAACGACATCATCGTCGACGCGTCGATGCCGGCCATGATCCGCATCGGCGGCAAGATGTGGGGTGCCGATGGCCGTCCGAAAGATGTCAAGGCAGTCATGCCGGAATCGACTTTCGCGCGTATTTACCAGGAAATGATCGGTTTCTGCAAATGGCATGGCAACTTCGATCCGAAGACCATGGGCACCGTGCCGAACGTGGGCCTGATGGCGCAGCAAGCGGAAGAATACGGTTCGCACGACAAGACCTTTGAAGTGCCGGAAGGTGGCATTGCCAACATCACCGACCTGGAAACGGGCGAAGTGCTGCTGACGCAAACGGTGGAAGAGGGCGATATCTGGCGCATGTGCCAGGTCAAGGACGCGCCGATCCGCGACTGGGTCAAGCTGGCTGTCACGCGTGCGCGCAATTCGGGCATGCCTGCCGTGTTCTGGCTCGATTCCTACCGTCCGCACGAGAACGAAGTCATCAAAAAGGTACAGGTATATCTGAAGGAGCACGACACCAAGGGCCTGGACATCCAGATCATGTCGCAGACGCGCGCCATGCGCTACACCCTGGAGCGCGCCTTCCGCGGCCTGGACACCATCTCCGTGACCGGCAACATCCTGCGCGATTACCTGACCGACCTGTTCCCGATCCTGGAACTGGGCACCAGCGCCAAGATGCTGTCGATCGTGCCGTTGATGGCCGGTGGCGGCATGTACGAAACGGGCGCTGGCGGTTCGGCACCGAAACACGTCAAGCAACTGGTGGAAGAAAACCATTTGCGCTGGGATTCGCTGGGTGAATTCCTGGCCCTGGCCGTGTCGCTGGAAGACATGGGCATCAAAACGGGCAATGCGAAGGCCAAAATCCTCGCGAAAACCCTGGATGAAGCCACCGGCAAGCTGCTGGATAACAACAAGTCGCCATCGCCACGTACCGGCGAACTCGACAATCGCGGCAGCCATTTCTACCTGGCCATGTACTGGGCGCAAGCCCTGGTAGCGCAGAAGGACGATGCGGAACTGGCAGCGCATTTCGCGCCATTGGCAAAAGCCCTGGCCGAGAATGAAGAGAAGATCGTTGCCGAGCTGAAAGCAGTGCAAGGCAAGGAAACGGATATTGGCGGCTACTATCTGCCCGATCCGGCGAAGACGGAAGCGGTCATGCGTCCTAGCGCCAGCCTGAATGCGGTGCTGGACAGCATCTGATGCAGTCCTGACAGGCAGTAAGTTCTTTACCGCTGCCTGATAAAAAACAACGCCGCCGGGAGTGATCCCGGCGGCGTTTTTCATTTCTTTACCGATTATTTGTAATGTTTGTAGACGGTGGTGCTGCCATTGTTTTTGACCAGCAAGACGTCATACGCATCTTTGCGCGGCCCTTCCATGCCTGGCGAACCCATGGGCATTGCCGGCACGGCCAGGCCTCTGGCCTTAGGTTTCTCGCGCAGCAACTGCTTGATCTCGCTGGCTGGCACATGGCCTTCGATGGCGTAGCCATTGACGAGGCCCGTGTGGCAGGAACCGAGCGCGTCGGGAATGCCTGCCAGCTTGCGATATTGCGCCGGCATCTCGACGTTCTTTGCGCGCACGGTAAAACCGTTCGCTTCCAGGTGCTCGATCCATGCGGTGCAGCAGCCGCACGAAGCGCTTTTATAGACGTCGATGACGGGGGCGGCGGCCAAGGCCAGCAGGGGTACGCCCAGCATGGCGGCGCAGACGCCGCGCAGGAGAGTTTTTCGGATCATGGTCTTATCTTTCAAGTACTGAATCAATGGAAGATGGCCGTGGACGCAATGCTCCATGGACATGCTTATGTCGGATGCCGGTGGATGGCGTAGCGCGAAATCAGGCGTGCCGGGGTGGCCGGCGCGGGCCGTCGGGCACGAAACCAGCAGGTAGCGGGGTAGTTGTCATTGTCACGCTTTCCGCGCCGCTGCAGGCGGGAAGAGCGGGGGCGATGGAGGGGGGCACGAGCGCGCCCATGCAGAAGGCGGAACAGACGCCGCAAACGGCATGCCGCTCGCCGGGCGCGCTATCCGCGCCGGCCATGTCGGGCGTTGCCTGGACCTGGTGGCAAGACTGCGCGATGGCGCGCGCCGGCACCTTGTGCGCTACTCCCTGCGCGCCATGTGCACAGGACATGCGCATGCCCGCTGCGGCCGCTTGCAGCGACAGCAGCGTCATCAATATCAGGATCAGCCAGGTCTTGAAGAATCGCATCATCGCTGAAAAGTATACCACGGGGCAGGTGGGCCGGTCTGCGTCCCAGATCAAATGCCCAGCGTGCGGCGGGCCACGGCCAGCGGCTTGCGCAGCACGTGGTAGATCAGCGGCGCCCAGCCGCCGTACAGTTTGGCCGTGCCTTTCAAACCAATGCGCTGCACCGGCTCGCCAGGCGCCAGGTCGGCCTTCAAATGATAGGCGACGACGCCTTCGCCGCTCAGCGTCGGTTCGTAGCTGGACTGGGTCAGCACGCCGGCGACGGTGCCCAGCGGCGCCACGTTCAGGTACAGCTTGACGCTGGCGCCCGGTTCCAGGCTGAGCGCATCGTCGACAGGCAGGCGGATGGCGATCTGCACCTTGGCCGGATCGGCCAGCAAGATGATGCGTTCGCCCGTCTGCACGGGTTTGCCCAGCCAGTCGTTCTGGTCCGAAAACACGGCGATGCCGGCTGCGGGGGCGCGTACCTGGATGCGGTCGAGCATGTCCTGCACGTATTGCGCTTCGGCCGACTTTTCTTCCAGGCGCGCGTTCAGCGATGACAGGTCGGCCTTGCTGGCGCCGTCATTGAATGATTTTTGCGTGGCGCGCAGGTATTCGGCCGCCGCCACCGCGCGTGACTTGGCCGCCACTTCGTTGCGGTTGCGCGCGCTCGTGTCTTCCAGCGCGAACAGGGGCGCGCCCGCCGCCACCATCTGGTTCGGCTTGACAAAAAAGCGCGCCACCACGCCATCTTGCGGCGCGGCGATCAGCTTGGCATCCTTGCCGATGATTTCGGCCGGCGCCAGCACTGTCAGGCGCATGGGGATCAGCGCCACCAGCGCGGCGGCCAGCCACAGGCGCTTGGGTCGGGTTTTCAGTTTCGCCACGCTGCTGCGCCAGCTTGACGGCCGCGCGCGCCAAGCCCACAAGGCTTGCCCGTAAGCGCCCGCGAGGCGCTCGACCAGCGCCGTTTCAGCCTCGCCAGCCGCGTTCTCCAGCGACAGCCACAGGCCGCCGACGCAGCCGCCAACGGGCGTGGGCAGGGCGACCAGCAAGACGCTGTGCGCGACCCATTCATCCCAGCCGGCACGCATGGCTTCCGGCAGTGCGTCGCGCGCCAATTGCCGCGCCTTGCCGGGAGCCAGGGTGGGCGCCACGTGCCGCAGGGCCTGGTTCATCCATTGCCGGTAGGGCGAGTCTGCCGGCAGCTCGGCCAGGCCGGATACCAACTTCAGCGAAGCGATGCCGGCGTCGTCCAGGCGCCACAGCACGGCCTGGCGGTAAGGCAGGATGCGCCAACTGTCGTTAACGGCGATGAATTCGACGGCGTTTTCGCTGCCGGCCTGGCGCACATCCTGCTCGATCTGGAGCAGGGTGCCTATGCTGTGTAAATTGATCGATGATTCTGGCAAAGTGCTTCCTGGTGAGGCGTGGAAAAGGTTGGCGTTCAGCGTTTGGTCGGCGCGAAACTGGCCACGCCGCTCATGCCTGGCAGCAGATTATCGGGATCGCCCAGCACCTCGCCTTCGATTTCAATCGACTGGCTGACGGCATCAACCCGGCCGTTGATGCGCTGCACCTTCGCTTCATAGGCCTTGCCCGTTTCATCGATCCGCAGCGTGAACGGCTGGCCCGGCTTGAGCCAGGACAGCCACAGCGAAGGCACGTTCAGCTGCACCTTGAGCTTGCGGTCATTGACGATCTCGATCAAGGGCTGGCCGATGTTGACGCTGGCGTATTGTTTGGCCAGCAAGCGGGTGACCCGGCCGGCAAACGGCGCGACGATATTGCATTGCCGCAGTTGCGCCTGGTATAGCTGAATTTGCGCCTTGGACCTTTGCGCCGCCGCGCCTGCCTGCTGCACATCGATTTCGGCCACCGATTGCATCGATTGCAGCTTGACCTTCGATTCATAGGTTTGCTGGGCGCCGTAAAACTCGGCATTGGCCATTTTCAGGTGGGCATCCTGTTCATCGCAATTAAAGCGCAGCAAGACTTGGCCGGCCTTGATGGTGCTGCCCAGCTTGACGGAGATCTGCTCGATGCGGCCCGCCATTTGTGACGCCAAGACGCTTTCCTGGTCGGCCGCGACCAGTACCCGTATCGTCTTGTTCGCTTCGGTGGGGGCCGCCTTGGCCGGCGCCACCGGCGCCGCCGCCAGGGCGCCGGCCGACAGCAGGGTCGATAGCACCGCAGCGGCGCCGCCCAGGGTGCAACGGTACAGTAGGCGCATCAATTGCTCGCCTGGCGGCGGCTGGCAGCGTCACCGCGCAGCAGGCTGCTGATCTTGGCGGCGGCCGATTCCGCCGCCGCCTGACCGAACACGGGCCAGGCCGAGGCCACGCTGTCGGGAATGGCCGAGCGGTAGGGGATGGTTGCCAGGGTCACGTCACCGCGCTTGAGCAGCCAGGTCACTTCGACCGAGCGCATGCCGGCGCTGGGCAGGCCCACGCTGGCCGTGGCGCTGATCACGGGCGTGTGCTCGCCGGCCACGCCGGTCACCGCCGCGCCATGTTCGGGCAGGCGCGCGCGCAGCAGGGCGGCCAGGTCCAGGCCGCTGCCGGCCGGGGTGGCGATGCTGCCGAAGGTCACTTGCGGCGCGGGCGGCGCGCTGGCGGCCGTATGGAAGCTGGTTTTGCGCCAATCCTGGTCGGCCTTTGCCAGTTGCGCCGTGAAGGCGCTGACGCTGCTACTTTGCGGCTGCTCGGGCAGCAAGTCGGCACCCACCGAGTTGGCCACGCGGGCGTAGGCGCTTTGCAAATTGGCCAGGGCGACATAACGCTGCATTTCCGACAGCGCGGCCCGCACTTCCGTGCGCAGCAATTCCATTTCCGATTCGGCGCTGGCCTTGGTGGCGGACAAAGTGTGCTGTTCGATGCGGGCGTCGACCTTGGCCGCCTGGCTGCTGACGAAGTAGTCGGCACGCGCTTCCTGGAAGCGCTGGGTGGCGATGCGCACCTGCGTCAGCACGGCCATCGTCAGTGCGATGCGGCGCGTGTCGTCCAGTTGGGCCTGGCTTTCCTGGGCGCGCTTGGTGGCCGGGTAGGCGAAGGCGCGCATCAGGTTCAGCGAGACGGTGCTGCCAGCCTCGCCCCAGGTGTTGTTGAGCAGGAATTTATTGCTGTCGCGGTTACTCGACAGGTTCAGCTCGATGCCTGGCAGGAAGGCCAGCAGGGCCTTGCGTCCTTCCAGCACGGAGATTTTCTTGCGGTAGTCTTCCTCGCGCAATTCCGGCCGGTTGTTCAGCGCCGCCAGGTCGAGCGCGTTCAAATCGTCGAACGGCTGCAGTTTGCTGGTTTCCTGCTCTTCCTGTCCGGCGGACAAAGTCACCACGGCACCGGGGCGCAAATTGATCAGGGCGTTCAATTCGGACTTGGCCAGTATCAATTCCTGGCGCCGCGCCACGATTTGCTGGTGCAGGTCGAGCATGGCGCGCTGGTAGGCCAGCGCCTGCAGCGGCGGCAGCATGCGTTCCGTTTCCATGCGCTCGCTGCGCAGCAGGGCTTCCTTGACGCGATTCAGCAAGACGTCCATGCGCGGCAGCGTTTGCTGGGCGACATAGGCGCGCCAGAACGCCTGGCGCACATCCTGTGAAATATTCTGCACCACCTTGCGTTTGCGTTCTTCGGCAATCATCACTTGCACGGCTTGCTGCTGGGCGCGCACATAGCTGACACCGAAATCGAGCACGTTCCAGGCCAGCACCGCGTTCTGGGTGTTGCGCGTGCGCTCCTGAGCGCCCGAGAACAGATTGCTTTCCACGCCCGTGCTCAGGTCGACCGAGCGCGAACCGGCATCGTTGCTGCGCGAACTGTAGCCTGCCGCCACGGTCAGGCGCGGCAGCATGTCGTACTTGGCCAGGTCGAGTTGGCTCGACGCCATGCTTTGCTCCATCGAGCGCAGGCGGTAATCGTAGTTGTACTTCAGCGCGCGCGCGAACGCTTCATGCAGCGTGACCTCGCCGGTGACAGGTTCGACATCCTTGAACAGGGTCTCCACATCGTTGCGCGCGCGGGCGTTGCGGGTTTCCGCATCGATAGGCTCGGGCAAGACGCTGCAGGCGCTCAGCGCGGCGCCCAGCAGGATGGCCAATGGCAGACGGCGCAGCGTTGCCGGGGGCGCGCTTCGGATGGTGCGGGTGACACTGGTAAGGAAAATCATCAATAGTGCTCCTGGGTTATGAAGTCTTGTCATGTGTTCTTTACACTGCTTATAGTTGCGCCAGGTGGCGCAAGGTGGCACCTGCATCGCGGGAAAAACGTTGCGCTTCGCGCGCCAGTTGCCCGCTCATGGCGCTGGCGCCAGGCGCATCCCGGGGCGCCTCCGGTGTCGCTTCCTGACGCGCATCGAACAGCGCGGCCAGGACAGCGTCAGGCAGGGCCGCCGTGCCGTCCATGGCCGCATCGCCGCCGATGGGCAGGGACAGTCCGAGCGCCAGCAGCAGATCGTTGCCGGACAGGCTGGCCTGCGGCGGCGTGGCGGCCGGCGCCCCGCTGCGCAGCTTGAAGACGGTCTTGACTTCATTACCCTTGGCATCCCTTGCCACCACCTCGATTTCCAGTGTCGTGACTACGCCCGAAGGCGGCGTGCCGCTGAACGTGCCGCTGACCGGATCGAAGCGTATCCAGGCCGGCAGGGGGCTGCCGTCGATGAGGCGGGCGGTCAAGGTCGGCGCGCTGCCGTCTGCGCTGAGAAACGTATCGCGCGGAATCGACAGGTTCAAGCCTTGCTGCGCGTTGATCGATACATTGGCGATTTCCCGGTTCAGCAGCAGCGAGGTACGAATCGGAGGCAGTGGCGTGTAGGCGACGTCAAGCGCTGGTGCGGCGCGGAAGTGTTCATCCTGTTGGCCGCTGGCGGCATCGACCACAGCGGCCAGCGGCGACATGCTGATCTGGCCGAATGCTGCATCCCTGACGGGCGGCGTGGCAACGGGAAGCACTTCCGGCGTTGGCGCCAGCACAGGCGGGGCGGGCAGGGGCGGTCGCGCCGTCACGGGCAGCGGCGGCGCCAGGATATTCAGGCTCAGGGCGGGCGAAGGGTTGCCGCTGTTGCCGGCGGCATCCGTGGCGCTGGCCGTAATCTGGTGCTGGCCAAGGGCTAGTACTGCGCTCAGGCTCCATCTGCCGCTGGCGTCGGCCTGTACCGTGCCTATCACCAACCCATCGCTGCGCACCGTGACGGTGCTGTTGGCTTCGGCATTGCCGCTGAAGACAGGCGCGGTGTTGGTGGTCGATGCGCCACCGCTTGCCAGTTGCGGCGTGTCCGCCGCGGCGGGTGCACTGGCATCGATGACGATGCTCAACGCCGCCGACGTCGCGCTGGCATTGCCGGCGGTGTCCACCGTCTTGGTGGTCAAGGTGTGGCTGCCATCGCCTAAGGTGCTGCTGGTGATGCTCCATGTGCCGCCGGCGGCGACGGTGGAACCGAGTACGGTGACACCGTCGCTGTCGTACAAAGTGACGGTGCTGCCGCTTTCGGCGCGGCCCGTGATGGTCGGACGGCTGGCATTCGTGATGCCGTCGCTGTTCGATGTGCCGCTGTCGCTGGCGCTGTTCAGTACCAGCGTCGTTGGCGCGGCAGCGGTGGCGTTATCGATGGTGATGGCCAGTGCGCTGGAGGCGGCGCTGGCATTGCCGGCGCCGTCCACCGCCCTGGCGCTCAGGGAGTGGGTGCCGCTACCCAGGGTGCTGCTGGTAATGCTCCATACGCCGCCGGTGGCAATTGTCGTGCCCAGCACGGTGACGCCGTCGCTGTCGTACAGGGTGACGGTGCTGCCGCTTTCCGCGCGGCCCGTGATGGTGGGCCGGCTGACATTTGTGATGCCGTCGCTGTTTGACGCGCCGCTGTCGCTGGCGGCGGACAGTTCTGGTGTTGGCGGCGCGGCCGGCGCGCCGCTGTCGATGCTAATGGACAGGGGGCTGGACGCGGCGCTGCTATTGCCGGCGGCGTCCACCGCCTTGGCGCTCAAGGTGTGGACGCCATCGCCCAGCGCACTGCTGGTGATGCTCCACGCGCCGCCGGTAGCGACGGCGGTGCCCAGCACGGTGACGCCGTCGCTGTCGTATAGGGTGACGGTGCTGCCGCTCTCCGCGCGGCCCGTGATGGTGGGACGGCTGACATTCGTGATGCCGTCGCTGTCCGAGGCGCCGCTGTCGCTGGCGGCCGACAACACGGGGGCGGGCGGCGCAGCCGGGGCGCTGGTATCGATGCTGAGGGACAGCAGGCTGGAAGCGGTGCTGGTGTTGCCGGCGGCGTCCACCGCCTTGGCGCTCAAGGTGTGGACGCCATCGCCCAGCGCACTGCTGGTGATGCTCCACGCGCCGCCGCTGGCGACGGTGGTGCCCAGCACGGTGACGCCGTCGCTGTCGTACAGGGTGACGGTGCTGCCGCTTTCTGCCGTGCCTGTGATGACCGGCGTACTGATGCGGGTGATGCCATCCGCATTCGAGGCGCCGGTATCGCTGGCGCTGGAAAGGACCGGCACGGGCGGCGCGGCGATGGCGGTGTCGAGCGTGATCGTCAGCGCACCGCCGGCGGCGCCGATGTTGCCGGCGATATCGGTAACCCTGGCCGTGAAGACTTTGTCGCCATCGGCGCCCAGGTCGCCGCTGGCGACGCTCAGGTCGATATAGCCGTTGCTGATGTCGGTGGCGGTCAACGTTGCCCGTTTCGGCGTGCCCAGGGAAGCGCCGCCCAGCAGCAGCTCGACGATATCATCGGCGGCGGTATTGGTGCCGGCCAGGCTGATGCGCACGGTGGGGGTGGTGACATTCGTGATGCCGTCCGCATGCGAGCTGCCGCCGTCGGAGGCGGCGGCCAGCACGATGGGATTACCCGGCATGCCAGGCAAGGTCGTATCGATGGTGATGAACAGGTTTGTGGACGCGGGGCTGGTATTGCCGACGACGTCAAACGCCCTGGCGCTCAGCGTGTGCTGACCCTGGCTCAGCGCGGTGCTGGTGATGCTCCACACGCCGGCGTTGGCCAGCGTCGTGCCCAGCACGGTGACGCCATCCGTGTCGTACAGCGTCACAATGGAGCCGGTTTGGGCGGTGCCGCTGATGGTCGGCGTGGTGACGCGGGTGATGCGGTCGGCATTCGATATGCCGCTGTCGCTGGCGGCGTCCAGCGCGAGCGCGCCAGGCGCCACGCCCACGGTGGCGATCGTGACCGACAGTTCGCCGGAGGCGGCGCTGACGTTGCCAGCCGTGTCGGTGGCTTTGACGGTCAGCCTATGCTCGCCGTCGGCCAGCGCGCTGCTGGTGATGCTCCACGCGCCGCCTGTGGCCACTGTTGTGCCCAGCACGGTGCCGTCGGTGTCGTACAGCGTGACGGTGCTGCCCGCTTCGGCAGTGCCGTTGATGACCGGCGTGGTGATGCTGGTGATGCCGTCCGAGTTCGATGCGCCGCTGTCGCTGGCGGGGGCGAGTGTGGGCGTGGCGGGCGTGGCAGGCGCGGAGGTGTCGATGGTGATGGAGAGGGCGCCCGAGAGGATGCTGACATTGCCAGCGACATCCACGGCCTGGGCTTTTAAGCTGTGGACTCCGTTGCTCAGCGCGCTGCTGGTGATGCTCCATGCGCCGCCGGTTGCCACTGTCGTGCCAAGCACGGTGACGCCATCCGTGTCGTACAGGGTCACGCTGCTGCCCGCTTCGGCCGTGCCGGTGATGACCGGCGTGGCCACCTTGGTGAGGAGGTCGCTATTCGAGCTGCCGCTGTCGCTCGCGCTGCTGAGTACCGGGGTCGACGGCGCGGCGCTGGTCGTGTCGAGCGTGATCGTCAGCGCACCGCCGGCGGCGCCGATGTTGCCGGCGATATCGGTGACCCTGGCCGTGAAGACCTTGTTGCCGTCGGCGCCCAGGCTGCCGCTGACCACGGTCAGGTCGATATAGCCGTTGCTGATATTGGTGCTGTTCAGGGTGGCGCGCAGCGGCGTGCCGAAGGCGCTGCCGCCCAGCAGCAGCTCGGCGACGTCGCCGCTGACGGCATTGGTGCCGGCCAGGCTGATGCGCACTGTCGGATTGGTGACACTGGTGCGACCGTCCGCATTCGAGCTGCCGCTGTCGGAAGCGGCGGCCAGCACGATGGGGTTGCTGGGCAGGCCCGGTACGGTCGTGTCGAGCGTGATCGTCAGCGCACCGCCGGCGGCGCCGATGTTGCCGGCGATATCGGTGACCCTGGCCGTGAAGACCTTGTTGCCGTCGGCGCCCAGGCTGCCGCTGACCACGGTCAGGTCGATATAGCCGTTGCTGATATCGGTGCTGTTCAGGGTGGCGCGCAGTGGCGTGCCGAAGGCGCTGCCGCCCAGCAGCAGCTCGGCGACGTCGCCGCTGACGGCATTGGTGCCGGCCAGGCTGATGCGCACTGTCGGATTGGTGACACTGGTGCGGCCGTCCGCATTCGAGCTGCCGCTGTCGGAAGCGGCGGCCAGCACGATGGGGTTGCTGGGCAGGCCCGGTACGGTGGTGTCGATGGTCACGCTCAGTGCGGTGCTTTTGGTGCTGCTGATGGAACCGATGGCCGATGTCGTGATGGCATAGACATCGTAGATGCCGTTGGCCAGGCCGCTGGTACTCATGCCGCTGACGCTCCAGCTGCCATTGTTGACTGTGGCGGTGGCGGTGGCGTCAGTGCCGGCGTCGTATACGCCGTTGCTGTTGGCGTCGAGGAAGACGCGCACCGTGCTGGTGGTATCGCCGGCGGCGCTGCTGCCGCTGAAATTCAGGCTGCCCGCGTTGGTGCGGTTGTCGGTGCTGTCGCTGCCGCTGTCGCTGCCGGCCGCCAGGTCAGGCGTGCCGGGGCCGGCGGGCGTCACCGTGACCGTGATGATGCGGTCCACGGTCGTGACGCCATCGCTCACCCGGACGGTAAAGGTGTCGGTGCCGGCGTAGCCCGCTGTCGGTGTGTAGGTGATGGTGCCGCCGGGCGTGATGTCGGCGCTGCCTGAACTGCCGGTGGCGCCGCTGAAGGTGAGGGTGCCGTGCAGCGGTCCGACGGCCTGGGTCCAGGTTTCCGTCTGGCCCACGTCGACATCATTGACGTGCAGCAAACCCTTGATATCGGTGGCGCCCCCGTTCTGGGCCACGGTCAGCGCGGTGGTCGCGCCGACGAAGACGGGCGCCGTGTTGACGACGCCGGCGCTGATGTTGCTCATCGTCATGGATTCAAAATTGATTTCGCTGGCCGAACCGCCATCGCCGCCATGGTCGGTGGTCTTCCACAGGCTGATGGTGATGCTGACCGAGGCCACGTTGGCGTAAGAGTAGGGCGTGCCACTATTGATCAGTGAACTCAGTGATTGGGCCATGGTCGTGAGGGTCAGGGTAGGGCCGGCCATTTGCAAGGTGGCGATGGTGTTGCCGGAAGCATCTGCCAGCACCACCACCAACTGGTCGACGGTACGGGTGTTGAGGCCAGCGCCGCGCGAGGTGACGCTGAAGCCGAAATCCTTGAAGGTGAAGGTCTTGGCGACGCTGCCGCCTTCCGCCTTGAACACGGCAGTGATGACGCCGCCATCGCTCGACGCGGCCGCATTGGCGGCGTACAGGATGGTACCGTCCTGGGCCAGGAAGTCGCTGACTTTCAATTTATCGGCAAGCGGACGTAAACCGCCGCTGGCAGAGCCATAGGTTCCGCCGAAATCATAGGTACCGTCGGCGGTGCCATTGCCGGTCAGCAGCAAACCGGCGTAGTCGGCCAGTGCGCGCTCGCTGATCGCCTTGTCAGCCTCGATCTGTCCCGTGTGTTTTTCCAGGACCCAGTTGCCGCCCAGCGCCGCAGCGCCGGTGGAATCGGTCGAGGCGGCCACATCGGCCCCCGTCAACGCGGCCAGGCGGTTGACGAAGTGCTCGCCCGTGGGATTGTTGGCAACGTTGCATCCAAACAACAGGATGTCGCCGCCGCTGCGCAAGGCGCCACCCCAGGTGGCCAGGGCGCTTTGGTAGTTATCGATATTCGTATCAGAAAGAACGGCGGAGCCAAGCAGTACGCGGCCCGTGCTGCCTTCGGAAATGATCTGGATGCTGTCCAGGTCATGGCGGCCCTTGAGGGCGTCCGCGATCTGTTGCACGCCATCGCGGTTTTTGTCGAGCATGACGACTTCGACGCCCGGTTTCAGGCCGGCCAGCAGCGCTTGCGGATTGCTCACCGAGGCATCGACGAAGACGATGGTGCCGGGGCCGGCCGCCCTGGCGGCAGTCTCGGCGGGTGCGCGCTCGGGCGCCAGCGCTGCGCTGCGGGCCGCTTCGGCAGAAACGCGTCCCGCATCGATGGCCTTGCCGGCGATGGCCGGCTGGTGCAGTCCGCCTGCGGCGGCGTCGTGCGGGTCGGCCAGCGTAGCGGCTGCCGCGCCATCAAAGACGATACGCGTTTCCAGCGCCAGCATGCTGCGCGTCGGGCGCAGGCGCGGTCCTTGCCCGGCAATGGCGCGTGCTGGCGCGGCGGTCATTGGGGACAGGGCGCCGGGGATGTCGTATCGTTTCATCGCTGCTTCCTTTTCATTGTCTGGCCGCCTTGCACCACGTCCGGACAACAGGGGTAGAAGTTTCAAAAGTACTGGATTGGCGCCATCAATATATGGCGCCAAATGGATTTATTTAAATAAATTATCACCAATAATCACGGTTTAATTAAAAGAATATGATTGTGGTCTTATTATTGTAGCTGCTTAGAGGAAATATTTGTAAACTTGAATCGTCATTTTTTGTGCAATATTAAACGCGATGGCGGAGAATGTGAAATATACATTTTGGGTTGCGCATGGATGCCGTATTATGTCTGGCGCAGGTGGATGGTAACTATAACTAGCCCATTGAAAGTAACCAAGATGGTGTTTTTGCATGAACGATAAGCGGGATGCCGGCAGTGTTTTCATCGCTTGCGACCCCATTGCCGCGTGCTTGCCGGCTTGGCAGGGGGCGTGAGCATGGGGCTGCCCAATCTGCTGTTGCGCCCGGCCATATTGGCCGATCAGGCATTTGCCGAGGTTTTGTATTCCTCGACGCGCGATGATTTGCACATGATGGTATCTGATTTAATAATTATTAAATTATTAATATCAATGCAGTATCATGCCCAAGTCGCCGGATATAAGGCGACTTATTCTGATGCGGAGTATTGGATCATTGAAATGCAGGGTGTGGCGGTAGGGCGAGTGGTTATCGATAGCGTAGCCGCTACCTTGCGGATCGTGGATATCAGCGTGTTGCCGGGGGTGCGTCGGCAGGGGTGCGCAGGCGAAGTGTTGCGACGTATGCAAGGCCGCGCCGCCATGGCCGGGCAAGAGATGCGTTTGACTGTGCATCAAAGCAATTCCGCTGCCCGGCGCCTGTATCTGACGCTGGGGTTTTGCGTCGAATCGGAAGACGCATTGAGTGCGCACCTGCGGTGGCACGCATGAAGCTGAGCGATGCCTGCGTCGGCGCGCTGGCCGGGCAGATGTCCGATCCGGCCGATCCGGCCGGCGAGCGTCTGGCGGCCTTGCGCGAAGACCTGTCCCTGCAGCCGGCTTCGCCCGGCGTCGACGGCACGCCGCACTGGCATGTGCACGATGCCGTGCGCAACCGTTTTTTCCGCATCGGCTGGCTGGAATTCGAATTGCTGTCGCGCTGGCGCGGCGGCATGCCGGCGGGCGAGCTGTGCGACGCCGTCGCGCGCGACACCGCGCTGGCGCCGGAGCCCGAGGATGTGCTGGGGGTGCAGCAATTCCTGCAAGCGAACGAGTTGTTGCGCGCCGACACGGTAGGGCTGCGCGCGCACCTGCAAAAAGTGGCGGCGGGGCGCAAGCCGACACTGCTGCAATGGCTGTTGCACCATTACCTGTTTTTTCGTATCCCCCTGGTGCGCCCCGATGCCTTCCTGGACCGCACGCTGGCTTATGTGGAACCGTTGTTACGGCCCGGTTTTTTCATCGCCTGCGGCTTGCTGTCGCTGGTGGGCGTGTGGCGCGTGCTGGATCAGTGGCCCGCCTTTTCCAGTACTTTCCTATATTTTTTCTCGTGGCAGGGCGCCTTGTACTACGGTCTGGCGCTGGCGCTGGCCAAGATCCTGCACGAACTGGCGCACGCCTACACTTGCAAGCATTACGGCGTGCGGGTACCGGCCATGGGCGTGGCGCTGATGATGATGTGGCCCTTGCTGTACACCGATACGTCGGAAGCGTGGAAACTGACGTCGCGCCGCGCCCGCCTGGCCATCGGCGGCGCCGGCGTGGTGGCCGAGTTGTTGCTTGCGGGCATGGCGGCGCTACTGTGGAGTCTGGCGCCGGAGGGCGGCTTCAAGAGTGCGCTGTATATCCTGGCCGCCGTCACCTGGGTCAGCACGCTGGCGATCAACTTGAATCCCTTCATGCGCTTCGACGGCTATTACCTGCTGATGGATTTGCTCGATGTGCCGAACCTGTCCGAGCGCAGTTTTGCGATTGCGCGCTGGCAACTGCGAAAAGTACTGTTGGGCATCGCCGCGCCGTTCCCCGAGCCGCAACTGCGGACGCGGGCCAGTTGGCTCGTCTTGTACGCTTATGCGACCTGGCTGTACCGGCTGATCATGTTCACCGGCATCGCGGCGGCCGTGTATTTTTTCTTCTTCAAGGCCTTGGGGGTGATTTTGTTTGCGGTGGAAATCAGCTGGTTTGTATTGCGTCCCATCTGGAATGAGTTGCGCGCCTGGCGCGATTTGCGCGCGCGCTGGTCGCGTAATGCGGCGCGCAGCGGCTTGGCGTTGCTGGCACTGCTGGCTATCCTGGTCATGCCATGGCGCTCGGACGTGGTCGCCGACGGCTACTGGCAGGCGGACATGCACAGCCAGCTCTTTGCGCCGATGCCGGCGCGCCTGGAGGCGGTGCTGGTCAAGGAGAGGCAGGCGGTGCGCGGCGGCGAAGCCTTGTTCCTGCTCGCCGCGCCGGCGGTGGAAAGCCAGTTGCTGCAGCTGCAAAGCCGCATCGCCGGGCTGGAGCGCCAGATCAATGGCGCCATCGACAACGCCGGCTTGAACGAGCGCGCGCGCGTGCTGGACCAGGAACTGGCGGCGGCGAGGGCGGAATATGCGCTGCAAGGCGCCGAGCTGGGGCGGCTGACCGTGAAGGCGCCGCACGCCGGCGTGGTGCGCGACCTCGATCCCGGCTTGTTTCCCGGTGCATGGCTGGGTACTAGCCATGTCCTGGGCCGCGTGGTGGGTAACGGAGCGGGGCAGGCGCAGGTCTTTGTGCACGAATCGGACATCGGCAGGGTCAAGCTGGGCGCGCGCGCGCGGCTGATGCCGCGCCGCCCCGACGGCGCGGCGCGGGCTGCCACCGTGACGCGCATCGACAGTACCGCCAGCCGGCTCTTGCCGGAACCGATGTTGTCATCCTTGCATGGTGGGCCGATCGCCGCGCGCGGCGGTCCGCATGGCGAGTCGCTGGCCAATGAAGCGTTGTATCGCGTCACCCTGCAGCTCGATGGTGCCGGCGTGGACAGCATGGCGCCCATGGTCGCGCATATCGATGGTGAACGCAGCAGCATGCTGTGGCGTGCCGCGCGCAAGGTCGCCGGCGTGGCGATACGGGAAAGCGGCCTGTAGCAGGCGCTGGCCGCTCAGGGCCTGCTCGGGTATTCGCCGTACAGGCAAATCATGAATTGCAGCGGCAAGTAGGGTTGCATATTGTTGTGCGGCAAGCCGCCTCCGGCAGGCGCCAGCAAGGCCGCATTCATGACGGTATTGACGGCCGTGGCATATTGCGGCTGCGGCACCGGATTGCGGCCGCCGCTGACGTTTTGTGCCCATACCGCATCGTTTGGGCTTAACACCCCGCCTGCGGCGTCCAGGGCCATCGCGCCATGCGTGTGGGTGGGGATCGTGCTCTGTGTCAGCGTAACGGTGCTTGCGCCGCCCTTTTCCGCCAGCGCTCTGGGCGTCAGTCCGACACCCGTTCCCTGGTGTATCGGTGCCATGCCATTCAGGTTGGGCAACATGAAAGTGGTGCTGCCGTTGCCGCCATACTGTGTGCCGATGACCGAATACAGCACACTATTTTGTTGTATCTGCAATGTCGCGCCATCGCAGGCCGCCCAATCATTGGGTATGAACGTGCCGCAGAAAATCCGGATTTCTCCGACAAATGGATCTGCCATGGTATTTGCCCCTCTATGGACGTGGTGGATAAATACCCTGAGTGGCGATACAGAAATTGAGCGCCAGATAGGGTTGCATATTGTTGTGCGGCTGGTTGCCCCCGACGATGCTGATCGCCGCCGGATTGAGCACGGCGTCGGCGGCCGCCGCATAGCCACCTGCGGTATTGGCCCAGGTGGCATTTTTGGGTGACGTCGCATCGACGGCGTTGGTCGATGCGTTCACAATATGCGTGTGTTCCGGCATTTCACTGAGTGCCAAGGTATGGTTTTCTTCGCCGGCTGCCTTGCCTTGAATATAGGTGGTGCCGCCATATACGGGAGCTTTGCCGCGCAGGTCGGGCAAGGCGAAAGTGGATGTGCCATCGCCGCCGTATAGAGTGCCCAGCAGAGAAAACAAGGCGGCATTGCTTTGTACTGACAGCATCTGTCCTTGACATGCCGCCCATCCTTTCGGGGCATAACTCATGCTGAATAAGCGTATCTCACCTAAAAACGGGTCCATAAAGCGCTCTCCTTATCATTTGTTTGGTATGAATAATACTTGTTCGCCCAGGCAGGTTTATGGCCGGATCGGATATATCCCGGCGGTGGCGATGATGAAAGAGACGGCAAGGAAGGGCATCATGTTTTCGTGCGGCAGCGTGCTGCCGACAGCGGAAATGGTGGTCGGATTCATCCTCACCAGGCCGCTGGTAGCGGTAGCATAGTTATTCGTGGCCGCCGCCGCCCACACGCCGTTGGTAGGGCTGGCCAAGGTGCCGGCCGCCTTCTGTGCCGAAGCGGCATGGGTATGTGCCGGTAGCTGCAGCGTTTGCAAGGTGACGCTTTCATTGCCGGCAGCCTGGCCCAGGGGGTGGTTGGCGACCATGTGGATAGGCACGCGGCCGCGCAGGTCTGGCAAGGCGAAGGAAGTACTGCCGTTGCCGCCATAGGTGGTGCCGATCAGTGTGTACAGCACCTCGTTTTCGCTAATGCTGAGCAATTGTCCATTGCACATCAGCCAGTCAGGCGGCGCGTAATTCCCCGAAAACATACGGATTTCGCCTATAAAGCATTCAGACATAAACGACCCCTCTATTTAACAAGATAACGAAGAAGAAAATGCTAATGACTTGTCGCGCTCTGACTTTATCAGAAGTTAAAAAAAATTCCACTTATTTTGTTGCAGTAGACTAATTAATAATTCTTGCTGTTGCGAGCGTTTTTAGATAAGAAATGGCTGGCGCAAAGCGCCATAAAGGAGCGTTGCCACATATTGCCGGTATTGCGTTGGGCGGCAAGCGCTTGAACAAGCGGGCAAGTCAAAAAGAAGTGTCGCATGATGATAGTCGGCATGTGCGTTGCCGTCGCCGTTTCCGTCCGCGCGCCTTATTCCGGCGCGTGCAGATAGTCCGGCGTCAGCGATCGGGACTTGGAGACGTACATGGCGCGGTCGGCGTGGCGCAGCAGCAGTTGCATGTTCTCGCCGTGTTCCGGAAAGTGCGCGACGCCGATGCTGACGCTGATGCGCAGGCGGCGTCCATCGCCGAGCCGCAGCGGGGTGGCCAGCGCCGCGTGGATTTTTTGCTCGATCAACATGGCATCCATCGGCATTGGATTGTTTTCCACCAGCACGACGAATTCGTCGCCGCCCAGGCGGGCCAGGGTATCGGTCTCGCGTATGCAATCCAGAATCCTGCCCGCCACGGCTTGCAGCAGCAAGTCGCCGCAGGCATGGCCGTAGTGGTCATTGATTAATTTGAATCGGTTCAGGTCAATAAACAGCAGCGACAGCCTGCCATCCTGGCGGTGGGCACGCGCAAACGCCGTTTGCAGGCGGTCATGGAACAGGCGCCGATTCGGTAGGCGGGTCAGTTCATCGTGCATGGCCATGAAGCGCATGCGGTTATGCAATTGCTTGCGCTCGATGGCGATGGCGAGTTGCTTGGCGACGAATTGCAGCAAATCCTGCTCTTGCTCGGTATAGGCGGTGCCGCCCTGGCCGCCTTGCAATGCCAGCGCGCCGATGATGCCGCGCGACGCTTGCAGGGGGACGGCGAGCCAGTATTCCAGCAGCTTGCCAGCCACTGCTTGCAGTGCGGGCGGCAAGCTTGCCAGGCGGCCAGGCTCGATCAGTAGCGCGCGGCCATTGCGTTGCACTTCCTCGCACAGCAGGCTGGCCAGCGCCGCATGGGTTGCCGGCGTGTCCTCCTGTGCATGGTGCGCGTGGTGAAAGTGCTGGCCATGCTCGTCCTGCAGGGACACCATCAAGCCGCCGGCGGGCAGCAGCTCGCAGACGATCTGGTGGATGCGCTGCAGCAGGGCCGGCAGCTCCTCGGTCGCATGCGCGGCCTCGGCGATGGCGTACAGCGCGGCTTGCTTCGCCTGCGCCTGTTTCAGCACCGTGATATCGCGCGCCACGGCCACGCGCAGCTGGTCTGTGGCTGACCAGCGGGCCGACCACATGATGTGCGCGAGCCGCCCGTCTTTCCTGATGTAGCGGTTTTCAAAGTGGACCTGGGCATGGCCGTTCATGATGGCCTGGGCTGCGGCGATGGTGCGCTGGCGGTCGGCCGGCGCGACCAGGTCGAGCATGAGCATGCCTATCATTTCTTCCTGCGTGTAACCGAAAATACGTTCGCAGGCGGCGCTGACGAAAACAAAGCGGCCGTGCACATCGACCATGCACACGGCGTCGAGCAGCAAATCGGTGAAGCTGGCAACCGGCGCGCTAATCTTGTGTTTCATATGCTCGTATTCTAGTTGACATTGTCTATGGCATGTTCGTTCTGGGAAATGTTTTCCTCCGGTGGCAGCCTGCCGATCCGGCATCACCGGCGCACTGCCATGCCTGTTATTGACTGAATGAGAATCGATTCGCCATTATTGTCACACTTAACATATTTTGTAAGAGTTTGTTATTCAAAAAGTTGCTTTTGGGCATGGTAAAACTTTAAGATAAAGGTATCTGTGCATGCCATCCATGTCGCCAGTGCATGGTGACGGCATGCGGCCAACCTGTTTGTCTACCAGTCGGTATACGGGCTACAAGCGAGAAACCAAGCGTGCGATTGAACCTGCCAATAAGCGACCGCGAGATCACCCTGAGCGATACCGAGACCATTGTGTCGACCACTAACTTGCAAGGTAATATTACCTACGCGAATCCATATTTCATAGCGATCAGTGGTTACACGGCGCAAAAACTGATGGGCGCGCCACAAAATATCCTGCGCCATCCCGACATGCCGGTGCTAGCGTTTGCCGATTTCTGGGCCACCATCCGCTCCGGCCGTTGCGGCGGCATTGTACGCGCGCATCAAGGCGGAGCGGGCCGACGACATTGCGCTGAGCCAGGGTGCTGTCGTGGGCACGGGCTGGCTGGCCAGGGTGTTGCGTCTGCGCGACATCGCACTGGGCAAGCGCATCGCCTGGAACCTCGGCTTGCTGAGCGCCGTCCTGTTGCTTCAACTGGGCTGGAATGCGGGGCTGCTACCAGTGGCGGCGGGCGCCTGGATCACGGTGCTGTCGTTGCTGTCGCTATGCGCCATCGGCCTGTTCTGGCATTCGCTGCATGGCGCCGTGCTGCGCCCGCTGCAACAGGCGCGCATGGCCTGCGACGTGATGGCGGGCGGCGACTTGACACAGGACATGGGCACGACGCGACGCGACGAGGTGGGGCAGTTGCGGCGTTCGCTGCGGCAACTGCGTGTGAACCTGCATTCCATCGTCGGCGATGTGCGCGGTAACTTTCTGCACATCAGCGTGGCCACCCGCGAAATCGCTGCCGGCAATCAGGACCCGTCGGGCCGCACGGAAGCGCAGGCTTTGTCGCTGCAGCAGACCGCTTCCAGTATGGAAGAGTTGGCGGCCACGGTGCGGCAAAACAGCAGCAATGCGGCGCAGGCCAGCGACATGGGGGGCAAGGCGCATGGCCTGGCCGACAAGGGCGGCGATATCGCCTTCCAGACGAATATCCTGGCCCTGAACGCTGCCGTCGAGGCGGCGCGCGCGGGCGAACAGGGGCGAGGCTTTGCCGTGGTGGCCGGCGAGGTGCGCAGCCTGGCCCAGCGCAGTTCGGCGGCGGCCAGCGAAATCAAGCAATTGATCGCGGATTCCCTGCGCCAGGTGGCGCAGGGTGCCGAACTGGCCGCCCAGGCGGGCTCTAGCAGCGGCGAGATGCTGGTGGCTGTGGAGCGCGTGCACCAGCTGATGCACGAGATCGCCACAGCATCGCGTGAACAGAGCCATGGCATTGGCCAGGTGCGGCAAGCCGTCACGCAAATGGACGCGGTGACGCAGCAGAACGCGGCGCTGGTGGAACAATCGGCGTCCGCCTCGGCCGCGCTGCAGGAGCAAGCCTCGCACCTGGAGCAGGCGATGGCCTTGTTCAAGCTGGAGCGGCGTCAGGCGTTGGCGGGACCTTGAGCGGCCAGGATCAATCGCTGACGACAAACGCGGCCGGGTCGAGTTCGTCGAGTGCGACGATCGCGCCGTTGCCGGGGGTGAGGCTGCTCTCGCTGAGTCGTGCATGCAGCTGGGCCAGATAGTCGGCGCGGCAGCGGCGCAGCACGTAGTCGCGGAAATTGTCCTGTTCCAGGACGCGCCAGGCGCATTCGCGTCCTTGCGCAGAGCGCATGCCCGCCAGCTCGATCAGCGCGGGCGTGATGCGGGCGTCGCCGCGGCTGAGGCGCGTGTAGCCGTAGCGGTCCATATACGGGCCGGTGAGCGTTTCGATGAGATTGATGTCATCGTCCGACAGTTGCTGCTTGAATTTGTCGATGTTGGCAGCAATCGGCGCATAGCAGTTGGCCGACCAGAGCGACGACAACTGCGCAATTTGCCGCGCTTCCGACGAGGCGGCCACGTCCAGCATGTGCGGCAAGAAGGCGATGCCGAGGAAGCCGCATATGGTTTCCAGCGTCTCTTGTTGCCGCGCCAGGAAGTCTTCATAGCGTATCGTCAGCACGCGCTGCGGATAGCGTTGCACGACATGGTCGGCCGCCACATGCGCGGCCAACCAGGTCCTGGCATTGAGCAGCGTGTCGAAATCGTGGATGATGGCGCGGTTCATCGACGCCACTTGCGCGCGCGGATCGCGCACCACGTTCAGGAACAGCATGTCCGGATACAGCTGCACGATGTCGTCGGCGTAGTGCACGCTGTCGAGCGACTTGTCCATGACCACTTGCGCGTGACGGCGTTCGCCGGCGCGCAGCAGCAGTTCCCACGCCACGCGGTGGATGCTGCGCGGCTGGCCACGCAGCGTCTCGAAGATTTCCACCGGATCGAAGACGACCCCTGGCCACTTGACCATGCTGGCCGCCGCCAGGCCCACCACATCGACCACCAGGCGAAAGTAGGCGCGGTCGTCGCGCAAGTCGCCGTACAGGGGCAGCAGCGGCATCATATCGACCAGGTGCAGCGGATACGGTGAATAAAACTGCGGCGACAGGTTCAGGCGCAGGCGCAGGGCATGGCTGCCGCAGCGGCGCAGCGCGATCATCATGACAGGGCGCGGGCGCGCGCCGTCGCCGGGATGGTGCATGGAACTCATCTCATCATTCCTTGAATAAGGCGTTCATATGGCATCAGATAAAGCGCGGGCACAGTTGCTGGAACAGTCGCTCGCAGGACTGTTTCAGCGACAGCGTGGCTGTGTCCAGCGTCAGCGCCGGCGCCAGCGGTGCCTCGTAGGGCGCCGAGACGCCCGTAAATGCCGGAATCAGTCCGGCCCGCGCTTTTTTGTAGAGTCCCTTGGGATCGCGTTCCTCGCACAGCGCGGACGGCGTGCTCACGTAGGTTTCGATAAAATTGTCGGCGCCGATGATCTGGCGCGCCATCTCGCGGTCGCTGCGCAGCGGCGAGATGAAGGCGCAGATGACCATCATGCCGGCATCGTTCATCAACCTGGCCACGACGGCGCCGCGGCGGATGTTTTCCTGGCGGTCGCGGGGCGTGAAGCCCAGATCGCCATTCAGGTGATGCCGCATATTGTCGCCGTCGAGCACGCAGCTCAGGTGGCCCTCCGCCAGCAGCCGCCTTTCCAGCGCGTACGCCAGCGTCGATTTGCCCGCTCCGCTCAGGCCGGTCAGCCACAGCGTCGCGGCCCGCTGGCCGGCCAGCGGGCCGCGCTGTTCCTTGCTGATATGGCCCACATGCGGGAAGATGTGCGCTATCGCCACGCCGCCCGCCGCGTCTATCTGTTCCAGCTTACCCATGCGTTACTCCCCCGTTGCCGGCTCAGCACTATTGCCACTCGATTTCGCGCGGTCTGGCCGCTGCCGGACGCGCCGGCTTTGCCATTGCGGGTGGGCGCCGCATTGCCAGGGGCGGTGGCGGACGGCTTGCCAAGCGCAGTTCCGCATCGCGGCCGCCGGCCATGTTTCCCACGCGGAAGACGCTGACCACGTCGTTCAGGCTGTTGACCTGTTCCTGCATGGCTTGCGCGGCCGCGGCGGCTTCCTCGACCAAGGCCGCGTTTTGCTGCGTGACATTGTCCATTTGCGTCACGGCCATATTGATTTGCTCGATGCCGGCCGATTGCTCCTGGCTGGCGGACATCATTTCAGACATGATGCCGGTGACGCGCCTGACGCTGGCGACCACCTCGTGCATAGTCGATCCGGCCTGTTCGACCAGGCGGTTGCCGGCCTGGACCTTGTCGACCGAGTCGCCGATCAAGTCCTTGATTTCCTTGGCCGCCGCGGCCGAGCGCTGCGCCAGATTGCGCACCTCGGTGGCCACCACGGCAAAGCCGCGCCCCTGTTCTCCGGCGCGCGCCGCTTCGACCGCCGCGTTCAGCGCCAAAATATTCGTCTGGAAGGCGATGCCGTCGATGACGGCGATGATATCGACGATCTTGCGCGCCGAGACATCGATGGCCGCCATGGTGTCGACCACCTGCGCCACCACGGCGCCGCCCTTGGTGGCGACATCGGAGGCCGATTCGGCCAGCCCGTTGGCCTGGCGCGCATGATCGGTGTTGATGCGCACCGTGCTGGTCAGTTCTTCCATGGAGGAAGCGGTTTGCTCCAGCGTGCTGGCCTGCTGTTCCGTGCGCGAAGACAAGTCCAGGTTGCCCATGGCGATTTGTCCCGCCGCCGTGGCGATGGTCTCGGTGCTGGCGTGAACTTGCTGGACGATCTGCGCCAGGCTGTCGCGCATCGATTGCATGGCGAACAGCAGGCTGTGCGTGTCACCGGCGCGGGTGTGAATGGCGACGGCCAGGTTGCCGCTGGCGATCTGCCCGGCAATCGCCGCTGCTTCGCCTGGCTCGCAACCGAGCTGACGCGTCACCCCGCGCGTGATCAGCACCGCGGCCAACAGACTGGTGGCCAGTGCCAGCGAGCCAATGATCAGCATCACCAGGCGCGCCTGGCTGTAGGCAGCCTCGGCATTGATAGACGCTTCGTTATTCTGCTTTTCTTCGACGGCGATCAAGGCGCGCAGCAATTCCCACCATTGCTTTTGCACGGGGCGGAACTCGTAGCGTAACAGCTTGTAGGCATCGTCCTGCTGCTGGTTCAGCGCCAGCGTGGCGGCCCTTTGAATAAAGGGGGCGGCCAGCTCGCTTTGTCTGCGGATTTGTTCAAGCAGGTTTCTTTCTTCGTTAGAAGTTCCTGCCCGTAAGGCGAACATTTTGCCCAGTTTTTGCTGGGCGGCATCGTATTTTTTTTCCTGTGCCGCGATGCGCGTGACTTCGATCTGGATTTCCTTGTCCTCTTTCAGCAAAATCAGATTGCGCATCGCCAACGCCCGTTCGGTGACCGTCAAATCCATGCTTTGGGCCAGGCTGGTTTCGACGTTGTTGACCTTAGTGGTTTCATCCATGCGGTCCTGGATTTGCCGCATGCTGGTCAACCCCAGCGTGATGACCAGCAACAGGAACATGGCGACCAGGCCGAAGCCCAGACTGAGCCGTTTGGCAATTGTTAAGTTCATGAATTTCATACTGCCTCCTTAAGGCCGTACTTCCTGTTCCGAATAAGCAAATGCGGATTTATCACGAAGCACCCAGCGATCATAGTGATTGCTGGTAGATGAAAAGTCACACATAGTCACTTTCATCATTTGAGCAACAGTATAAATTTACTTGCGGCAACAGTTCCAAAGTGAGTTAGATGGCGCGCACGCGCTGGCGCCGCCACTGGGGCGGAGCATGATTTCTATCAAGAATGAAAAATTTCATGCCATATTGTGCTCATGATTTCACATTTCACGTCGTTATAGCGGTGTCTGTCTGGCACCTGAAGCGGCGTGTATCTCACGTCTGGCTGAAACTGGGCTAGCTTGACGGTTGATTGTTATCAAAAACCGAAAGTTATGAATATCTTACCCATGCACCACTACTCGTTTAGCAAGGCATAACGACCATGACCTCCGTCTCCTCGATCCCGAGCTGGAATCCAAGCCCGTCCCGCGCGCCTGCCGCTACGGCAAGCAGGGCGGACACGCCCTCATCCCCGGCGCCGACCCCTTCCGCCATCGTCGCCTTCAGCGGCCCGCCGGCCGTGTCATCTCTCGTGCCTTCGCCGAAGATATGGGAAAGCCCGTCGCGCGATGGCGTCAGCGAGCAAATGACGAAAAACTTCTCTTCGCACACGTTTGGCGGCCGCTTCGGCGGCCTGGGCGCGACCTTGCTTGAGCAAATCAAGAGTGGCGTGCGCAATGTGTCGCAGGCGGTGCAGCAATCACCGCCGCGCATGGAGCCCAATACCTACAGCGAAATCGGGGCCTTGCCGCCGTCCAGCCTGCACGGCAATGGCGAAGACAGGGTCACTCTCAGCATCACCACCAGGAGCGGCGTGGAGGTCAAGTTGTCGCTCGACAGCCAGGACGATGGCCTGGCCGTGCGCATGAGCACGAGCGGCGAACTCAGCGAGGCCGAGGCCGACGCGCTGGGCGGCCTGGCCGACGCGTTCCAGGAAGCCATCGATGGCATGGCGAAAGGGCAGCCGAAGATCAAGTTGAGCGGCCTGATGCAATTCGACCAGGACGTGCTGGCATCGGTGAATTTGCATGCGGAAGTGAAAGTGCGCACCGAGCCGCAAAGCACGCAGACGCTCGATTTCCAGGCCGACAGCGCTCAGCGCAAGGTCAGCTTCAGCGGCGTGGCCGGATCGCTGGACGTGAAGGTGGACGCCAGCAAACTGAATGCCCTGGGCAGCAAGGAACAGCAGGCCAAGGCCATGAGCAGCTACATGAAGCAGATCGGTCAGGCCGCTTCGCGCGGCCATGGCGATGCCGGACTAATGTCCATGTTCAAGGATGCGTTTGGCGCCATGCACAGCAACGCCGCCGCGCCGCAAGACGTGCCCGGCGTGCCGGAAGCGGGCAAGTGGCGCCTGGCGGCCGAGGACAAGGCGATCTTGACGGGCCTGGCGGACTTCAGCGCTTCGGTGTCGCAAACGCCGAAATTCAGCAATCCCATGCGCTCGGCGGAAAAGGATGGCTTCAACTATGAACTGTCGCAAAAGACGACCCTGGCCGGCGCCAGCCAGGACGAGCGCTCGATCCGCCAGCAGCAGCAATCGAAGCTGAGCGCCAGCTTCCACCAGACGTTGATCCCCGGCGTGCCGCTGCGCTTGACGGAAGCGAAGGAATCGCAGAACTACACTTACCACCAGATCGAAGACACGGCCAGCAGCGATGCGCAACTGGCCTACAAGGAAGGCAAGCTGGTGAAGGCCAGCCTGCGGCAGGCGGCCAGCCAGTCGACGCAGGTCATGAAATATGTGCTGGGCAAGCTGGAATCGGACACGACCACACCGACCCAGCATTCGGTGCAGCGCGACCTGTTGGCGCTGCTGGGGCCTTACAAGACGGGCGCCACGGACCAGAATGCCGAGGAAAAGGCCGCGCAGCGCAAGCAGGATTTGCTGACACTGAACGACGACATCATGCTGCAATCTTATCCCGGCCAGATGATCAGCTTGTGGCAGGCGGACGTCCTGCCCGAGGAACAGGACGCGGCAACTGGCGCAGCAGCAGGCGCCTAGCGACCATGAAAAAGCCCGCCTTTTTGCGAAGACGGGCTTTTTCTTTGAGGCGAAGGGGGCGCGTTACGCTTTGGCCTTGCTTTGCCTGATCCAGTAGCCGACGCCCAGCGCCGCCAGCCACACGGGAATCAGGTAGACGGAAATGCGCAAGCCCGGCGTCAAATACATGATCACCAGGATGCCGGCCAGGAAGACCAGGCACAGGTAGTTGGTGAACGGGTAGCCCAGGCTCTGGAACAAGGTCGTCTTGCCTTCCAATTTCTTTTGCGCGCGGAAGCGCAGGTGAATCCAGCTGATCATGGCCCAGTTGATGATCAGTGCCGAGACCACCAGGCCCATCAGCACTTCGAACGCTTCGCCCGGCATGAAATAATTGACCACCACGCAGGCACCCGTGGCCAGGGCCGACACGCCCAGCGCCGCCAGCGGAACGCCACGGCGGTTCAGGTGCAGCAGGGCACGCGGCGCATTGCCTTGCTTGGCCAGGCCGAACAGCATGCGCGTGTTGCAGTACACGCCGCTGTTGTAGACGGAGAGGGCGGCCGTCAGCACCACCACGTTCAAGGCCGTGGCCACCAGGTTGCTGTCGAGCGCATGGAAGATCAGCACGAAGGGGCTGCCGCCGGTGACGACGTTTTGCCACGGGTACAGCGACAGCAAAATGCCGAGTGCGCCAATGTAAAAGATCAGGATGCGGTAGATGGCCTGGTTGGTGGCGCGCGGAATCGTCGTGCTCGGGTCGTCCGCCTCGGCCGCCGTGATGCCCACCAGTTCCAGGCCGCCGAACGAGAACATGATGACGGCCATGGCCATCACCAGGCCCTGCCAGCCATTCGGAAAGAAGCCGCCGTGCTGCCACAGGTTGGCCACCGACGCCTGCGGGCCCGCCTCGCCGGAGGCGAGCAGGTAGGCGCCGAAGACGATCATGCCGATGATGGCGACCACCTTAATGAGGGCGAACCAGAATTCCATTTCGCCAAACGCTTTGACATTCAACAAACTGATGGCGTTGATGGCGCAAAAGAAGATGAGCGCCGAAACCCAGGTGGGCACGCCCGGCCACCAGTACTGCACGTAGATGCCGACGGCCGTCAGCTCGGCCATGCTGACCAGCACATACAGTACCCAGTAATTCCAGCCCGACAGAAAGCCGGGCAGGTGGCCACAGTATTTATCGGCGAAGTAGCTGAAGGAGCCGGCGACGGGTTCGTCGACCACCATCTCGCCCAGCTGGCGCATGATCAGAAAGGCGATGACGCCGGCGATGCCATAGCCCAGCAGGACCGAGGGGCCGGCCATCTTGATGGTTTGCGCGATGCCCAGAAACAGGCCGGTGCCGATGGCGCCGCCCAAGGCGATGAGCTGGATGTGGCGGCTTTTCAGGCCGCGCTTGAGCTCTTGTGGTTCGGTATTCCCGACTGCCGTCATATGTTTTATCCTGTTTTTACGGGGCTGAGGTCGCTGATTCTAAAGCATGCACGCGCAAAGCAGGAGCGAAATGCATGTTGCACTGCGGGGGCGCAAGAAAAGCCTTGCATCTTCGCCCAACGGCGCGCTAAACCTCTGCCGCCCGCCACGGCGGCACGGTATCATGATGGCAAATTTCAAGGAGCGTGTATGAATCTTGCGCAGCGCAGCCGTTTGCAGGGCATCAGCCTGGGCTTGTTGGCCGGCTATGTCGATACTTTGGGCTTTGTCGCCTTGTTTGGCCTGTTTACGGCCCATGTGACGGGCAACTTCGTGCTGATTGGCGCGGCGCTGGCCAACGCGACGCATGCCTCGATCGCCCTCAAGCTGCTGGCGTTCCCTGCGTTTATTCTGGGCGTGGCGGCGGTACGGCTCTTGAGCGTGGCGGCCGAACGCCGCGGCGGACCGGCGCTGCGCCTGGCGCTGCTGCTGGAGCTGGCGCTGCTGCTCGGTTTCATGGTGTTTGGCGTGCTGGCCGAACCGCTGGGGCCCGAGCCAGGCGCGCTGGCCATGACGGCCGGCCTGTTCGGCGCGGCGGCCATGGGCACGCATAGCGGCATCAGCCGCCTGCTGCTGGCGCACCTGGCGCCCACGTCCATGATGACGGGCAATGTGACACAATTGGTGATCGACACGGTCGACGTGCTGCGCGGCGCGGCCGACGGCGCCACGCGCGAGCGCTGCGTCAAATTCTTCTGGCCCCTGCTGGGTTTTGCCGGGGGCGCCATCCTGGCCGCGTTTGCCTACCTGGCCGTGGGCTTTGCCGCGCTGGCCGTGCCGCTGGCCATTTTGCTGGTGCTGATCGCGCTGGAGCCGGCGCGCCTGGCGGCCTAGTCCTGCGTGCTCTGGCGCGCCGCGACGATGGCCGGTTCGTACACGGCCAGAAACTCGGGCGGCAGGCGGCGCGCGCGGCCGCTGCTCAATTCGATGCAGATCAAGTCCCAGCGCCCGCGCACGACAGTGGCGCCGTCGCTGTCGCGGATCAGCTGGAAGCGCCGTTCCATGCTGGAGCGGCCGTCGCTGGCGCACAGCCAGGTGGCCAGGGTCAGCGCTTCGCCGGCCCTGGTGGGCAGCAGATAATCGTATTCGCCGCGGCGGATCGCCATGGCCCGGTCCAGGCGCCGGTAATCGTCCAGGTCCAGCCCCAGGGTGGCCGAGTGGTGCCAGGCGATATGCTCGCACCAGCGCACATACACGGCGTTGTTCGTATGCTGCAAGCCGTCGATGTCGCCCGCTTCTGGCGTGACGGGCAGGGTGCAGGCGTGCGGATAATCCCAGTTCAAGTGCGATCCTTTCAATGCGGTGGCCGCTGATTGTACGTTCTTGCCGTGTTTCCTGTCTGCGGCGCATACGGGGAGAACACTGTTTTTCATGTTGATGTATGATGCATCATAATTCCCGACTCTCAAAAAATACATATGAGCCACTCCCTGGACAGCCTGGTGCACGTCAACCTGGGCAAATCCGTGTATGCCATGCTGCGCGAAGCGCTGGCGGCGGGGCGCTTCCAGCCAAACGACCGGCTGCGCATCCGCGAGCTGGCGCTGCAGCTGGGCACCAGCGTCACGCCCGTGCGCGACGCCATGCTGCAACTGGTGCAGGAAGAGGCGCTGGTGCTGCGCTCGCCGCGCGATTTCCGCGTGCCCGTGCTCAGCGTGGCGCGCTACCTGGAAATCCGCGCGCTGCGCCTGGAACTGGAAGGACTGGGCGCGGCTGAAGCGGCGCAGCGCATCGACGACGCCACCTTGGCCGATCTGGAACGCCTGTTACAAGCGAATGAAGACGCCATCGCGCGGCACGACCTGGCGGCGGCCCTGCAATGCAACCAGGCGTTTCACCTGGGGCTGGCGCAGGCGGCCGGCATGCCGACCTTGAAACGCTTCGTCGACCACCTGTGGATGCAGACGGCGCCCCTGATCGCCGCCGGCTACGCCAGCTTTTCGCCCGACATGCGGGTCGGCCACCATCACGCCATCATCAGCGCGCTGCGCCAGCGCGACAGCGCGGCCGCGCGGCGCGCCATCGAACAGGACATTCTCGACGGCGGGACGCAGATGCTGGCCTATGTCATGCGCCAGGAGCGCATCCACGCTGCAGGTATTGCAGAACAAAACGCAGAACAAAACGCAGAACAGGACAAGGAAGAACATGACTGAACAGAAAACCGCCATCGTCACGGGCGCCAGCCGCGGCATCGGCCACGCCGTGGCCGAACGCTTCCGCAGCCTGGGCTGGCGCGTCATCACCGTCTCGCGCAGCCCGATTCCCGGCGGCTGTCCGCGCAGCCAGGAGCACAACACGCATGTGTGCATGGATTTGTCGGACCTGAGCCAGATCGGGCAGATGGTCGAGACGCTACGCCCCATGCTGGGCGACTCGAAACTGCATGCGCTGGTCAACAATGCGGGCGTGTCGCCGAAGGGGCCGGGCGGCTCGCGCGTCAATTCGCTGACCACCGACATGCAGACCTGGCAGGAAATGTACAACACGAATTTCTTTGCGCCGCTGGCGCTGACGCGCGGCTTTGCGCAGGAATTGTCGAACGCACATGGCGCCGTCGTGAACCTGTGCTCGATCGCCGGCTACCGCGTGCACCCGTTTGCCGGCTCGGCCTACGCCAGTTCAAAGGCGGCCCTGGCGTCGCTGACGCGCGAAATGGCCAACGACATGGCACCGCTGAACGTGCGCGTCAACGCGATTGCGCCGGGCGAAATCGATACGGCCATCCTGTCGCCTGGCACCTCGCACATCGTCGACACGCAAATCCCGCTGCGCCGCCTGGGCACGACGGCCGAAGTGGCCGATCTGGTGGAATTCCTCTGCAGCGAGCGCGCCTCGTACATCACGGGCGCGGAAATTCCCATCGACGGTGGCCAGCGCATTTAAGAAAAATCATGACCCAGCATATCGGCATCGTCGGCTGTTCGGCCGACGGGCAGCCCTGTGCTACCGCACGATTTGCGAAGAGGGCGCGCATGCGCTGGGAGCGTATGAACACCCGCAAGTCACGCTGCACACGCCGCCGCTGGCGCGCCATGTGGAGTGCCTGAAGGCGGGCGACCTGGCCGGCGTGGCCGAACTGATGCTGGCGTCGGCGCACAAGCTGGCTGCGGCCGGCGCCGATTTCCTGATCTGCCCCGACAACACCATTCACCAGGCCTTCGAGCTGATGGCGCCCCGTGCGCCGCTGCCCTGGCTGCATATCGCCGACGTGGTGGCCGGCGAAGCGGCCGAGCGCGGTTGTCGGCGCGTGGGTTTGACGGGCACGTGCTGGCTGGTCGACAGTGCCGTGTATCCGTGCAGCGAGATCAACCGCATCCTCATGGAGGCGCTGGTGCAGGGCGTGGTCAGGCCGTACAGCGTGGCGCGTTTCCAGGCCATCATCGGCGGCTTGCAAGAGCAGGGCTGCGACGCGGCCTTGCGCCGGGCGCTGGCCGCCTGACTATTTGTCCCGCTGCGTGTCCAGCTGCGCCTGCAGCGCGGCCACCACCAGCGCGTGGTCGTCGGCCTGCGCCAGGCCGGAAACGGTGACCGTGCCGACCAGTCCCACGCCGCGTATCAGCAGGGGGAACGCGCCGCCATGGCCCGCGTACTCGATGTCATCGAGATATTTCACGTCTTCGAAGGTGCTGCCGCGGCTTTTATGAGAAATGCCCATGTAGTAAGAACTGCGGCAAAAGCGCTGCACCGTATTGTTCTTGCGACGTATCCAGTCCGCCTGGTCCGCCGTGGCGCCCGTCATGGCGTAATGAAACAGCACCTGGCCATTGCGCGTGATGTTGACGGTGACGGCCTTGCCCCGCTTGCGCACTTCTTCGACGATCCACAGGCCCACGGCCAGCGCCGTCTCGTTGTCGAAGCGTTCGAACTGCAGGGATTCTTCCTGTTGCGCGAGGGTGTGCAGCAAATCGGCATAATGATCCATCGTCAGGGAGTCAAGTAGTGGCTGGAAGCGCTACTGTAGCGCAGCATGGGGCTGCCGCGCGCGCTTTTTCCATAGCGCGGCTAAAATAGGTGGCATGAACCTGTCCCTGTTTGCCGATGAAGACCAAGCCCCGGCCGCTCCCGCGCCGCTGGTGCCCGGCTCGTCCGCGTCGGTCCTGCTGCGCGGTTTTGCGCTGCCATATCTGGACGAGGTGCTGCCGGCATTGGACGCCATCGTGCTGGCGGCGCCGCTGCGCCACATGGCCACGCCGGGCGGCTTGCGCATGTCCGTTGCCATGAGCAATTGCGGTACTTTGGGCTGGGTCACGGATGGACGCGGCTACCGCTATGCGCGGCTCGATCCTGCCAGCGGCCGTCCATGGCCGCCAATGCCGCCCGTGTTTCTGCGCCTGGCGCAGCAGGCGGCGCTGGCGGCCGGCTATCCGGGCTTCACGCCCGACGCCTGCCTGGTCAACCGCTATGCGCCCGGAGCGCGCATGGCGCTGCACCAGGACCGCGATGAATGCGATTTCAATGCGCCCATCGTCTCGGTCTCGCTGGGTTTGCCCGCCACCTTCCTGTTCGGCGGGGCGGAGCGGGCCGACAAGGCGGCCCGCATCGTCCTGTTGCATGGCGACGTGGTGGCATGGGGCGGCGCCGACCGCCTGCGCTTCCACGGCGTGGCGCCCCTGAAAGAGGGCGAACACGCGGTGCTGGGCGCGCAGCGCATTAATCTGACGTTTCGCAAGGCCAGTTGATCCGTCAATATGCATCAATAATGCAAGACACTTGCAAATGTGATTGTTTTTCTTCATGATATGCAACTTGTTTGCATATGGAGCCATGACCATGAAACGCGATTCTCTTTCCACGCCCCTGCCCGACGTGGCGGCCGGCCCCCATCTGGGCAGCCCCATGCCGCTGGACTGGGTCGGCATGCAGGGCATCGCCTTGCCCTTGTGGCTGGAAGAGGGTGGGCAGGCGCAGCAGGTCCATGCCTGGGCCGACGTGCAGGTGGACTTGCCCGCGCCGCACGTCAAGGGCATCCATATGTCGCGTTTGTATCTGCTGCTCGATGCGTTTGCCGCCGCGCAGCCGCTTGATGCGGGCGCGCTGGCGGACGTGCTGCGGCGCATGGTGGACAGCCACGCCGATTGCGGCAGCACGCAGGCGCGCCTGACGCTGGCATTTCCCGTGCTGCGGCGCCAGCCGGCGCTGCTGACGGCGGGGCTGTCTGGCTGGAAGTCGTATCCCGTGCGTCTGCGGGCGAGTGTTTCTCCGCAGGGCTTTGCCCTGTCCCTGACGGTAGAAATCGGCTATTCGTCGACCTGTCCGTGCTCGGCGGCGCTGGCGCGGCAATTGCTCGCCGACGCCTTTGCGGCGCAATTTGGCGAGGGCAGCATCGACGGTGGTGTCGCCGGCGCCTGGCTGCGGGAACACGCCAGCCTGGCCACGCCGCACAGCCAGCGCAGCACGGCGACGGTCAGCGTGTCATTGACGGAGCAGGCGGAACTGGATCTGTTTCCCCTGATCGACCTGGTGGAGGCCGCGCTGGCGACGCCCTTGCAAACGGCCGTGAAGCGGGCCGACGAGCAGGCGTTCGCGCGATTGAATGGTGCTAACCTAATGTATGTGGAAGACGCGGCCCGCCGCGTGCAGGCGGCGCTGGCGCCACTGGCGTCACTGGCGTCACATTATGCGCAGGCGCGTGTTACCGTACGGCATATGGAAAGCTTGCATGCGCACGATGCCGTGGCGCAGGCGGGCCAGCTTGCCTGAGTTTTGCACTCAACCACCGTGGAGGAAGACAGCATGCCGGAGAACATCGCGCAGGAGCCTGGCGAAGGCAGCCTGGAAGAGGAAGTGGAACGCGAACGGCGCGAACATGCGCTGATCGACGAGGAAAAGCTGGGCATGGACGAGCTGGAAGAAGAGCATTGGAAGCGGGAGCGCCAGCCGGGCGCGCCGGCAGGGCGCTAGCGTCAAGGCGCCGAGTCTAGGTGCTGTATCAGCGCTGGCATCGCGTCGCGCTGCCCGGTACAATTTCGCTTTGTCCTACTCCCCCAGCCCCGGAGGCCCATGAAATATCGCGCATTCTTCCCGTTCATCCTCGGCTTGACAGGCGCCGTCCTGACTGCCTCGCAAGCCCGGGCCGCCACCATCTGCACCGCCATGGCCGACGCCAAAACGGGCGCCGTCTTGCTGCAAGAGGGTAATTGCATCGACCGCGTCACCCCCGCATCGACGTTCAAGATCGCGCTCAGCCTGATGGGCTACGACGCCGGTTTCCTCAAGGATGAGCACAAACCGACCCTGCCATATCGCCAGGGTTATGTGGACTGGGGCGGCGAAGCCTGGCGCCAGGATACGGACCCGTCGCGCTGGATGCAGTATTCCGTCGTCTGGTATTCGCAGCAGATCACGCAGGCGCTGGGTGCAGAGCGCTTCCAGAAATACGTCAAGGCTTTGCGCTATGGCAATGCGGACGTCTCGGGCGACCCGGGCAAGGACAATAGCCTGGCGCGCTCGTGGATCAGTTCTTCGCTGAAGATATCTCCGCTGGAACAACTGGGCTTCTTGCGCAAACTGGTCAATTATCAGCTGCCCGTGAGTAAGCAGGCGATGCAGGAAACGCACCGCTTGACGCGCCTGGCGGACGTGGAGGGCTGGCAAGTGCATGGCAAGACGGGCGCGGCCTTCCCACGCAAGGCCGACGCCAGCTTTGACGAAGCGCATGGCTATGGCTGGTTCGTGGGCTGGGCCAGCAAGGGCGAGCGCAGCATCGTGTTTGCGCGCCTGGTGCAGGACGAGCAGAAGGGCCTGCCATCGGCGGGCTTGCGCACGCGCGACGCCTTGCTGAAAGAATTGCCGGCCCTGCTGGAGCAGGCGCAGAAGTGACGGCCAGCATCGTCGCCGCCACCTTCATCGCTTCCGAGGGAGAGTACCTGGAAGCCGTCATCGAGGTGGGCGGCCAGCGCCTGCACGTGATGGACGAGTTCGGCGGCGCACAGATGGCCGCCGGCACGCAGTTCCAAGCGGGACTGTCGCCCATGCCCAGCGAGCGTGACGACTGGGACGCCATCTTCCGCGCCAACCCGGGGCGGGAAAAGCGCCTGCTGCGTCTCGACGGCTGGCGCTACCTGGCGCTGGGCGTCGTGACGCAGGTTGACCCCGTCATCTGCGACTGCGGCTTGCTGCAAGTGGAAAACCCGTTTACGACCCATGACGTGCGTTGCGTGGGGGCGTATGTCGGTGTCACGCTGGCGCGCCTCGATGCTTGCCTGGCGTAAAATCCGGCCCGCTTTGTTGCCCGCCCTATATACTTGCTGAAACGGATCATCCGGCATCAGACAAGGTTACAAGCATGGCATCAGGCATGGAGCAGTTTCAGGAAAAAGCACGACAGGCGCTGGCACGGGCGCGCACGCTGATCGTTCGCGTAGCGGGCGTGGCGTGGGCCAAGGCGGTGGCGCTGTACCGGCGCGGCCACGCTCACTTGATGAGCTTGCCGCCCGTGCGGCGCGCGCTGGTGCTCGGCCTCTGGTCGTTCCTGGCCGTGCTGGCGCTGCTGACTTTATACATGCTGCTGCTGATCCCCTTGACGCCCAGCATCCACGACTTGCGCCAGGCGCGCGCGGCCGCACCGAGCACCATCGTCAGCGCCGATGGCAAGGAACTGGCCCGCTTCGACCAGGGTTTGCAGGAACGGGTCTCGTTAAAGCAGATTTCGCCGAACGTGATCAGCGCCTTGATCTCGACGGAAGACCACCGTTTCTACGAACACCACGGCATCGACTTCACGCGTACGGCTGGTGCCATCTTGCATACTGCGGGTGGCAACCCCCAGGGCGGTTCCACCATCACGCAGCAACTGGCGCGCAATATGTTCCCAGAGGAGATAGGCCGCTCGCGTAACCTGAACCGCAAGCTGAAGGAGTTGATCACGGCCCTGAAGATCGAGGCCACCTACAGCAAGACGGAAATCCTGGAAGCCTACCTGAATACCGTGCCTTTCCTGTACAACACCTACGGCATCGAAATGGCGGCCCGTACCTACTTCGATAAACCCGCTTCGCGCCTTGATATCCTGGAAAGCGCCACCCTAGTCGGCATGCTCAAAGGCACGAATTACTACAACCCCGTCGGCAACCCGGAACGCTCGCTACAGCGGCGCAACGTGGTACTGGGCCAGATGCGCAAGCATGACGTCATCGACGAGGCGCGCTATAAGCAGTTGATCAAGCGTCCGCTGCGCCTGCATTTCGAGCGCCAGAGCGAACGCGCGCAGTCGGACAGCCATTTCACGGCCTATGTGCGCAAGTGGCTGATCGACTGGGCCGACGAGAACGATTACAACCTGGAACTGGACGCCCTGGTGGTGCACACCACGCTCGACCACGATTTGCAGCAGGCGGCCGAGCGGGCCGTCGAGCGCCAAGCCAACGCCTTGCAGGCGATCGCTGATGTGGAATGGAGCCGCGCCGGCGTGCCGTCGTCCACTTCGACGGGCATGTATGCGGGCATGCAGGGCGGCAGCGTGCCGTTCGATTATTTCTGGAAGTCGCATCCGGCCCTGCTGGACGCCTTCGTGCGCGAGTCGGGCGACTACCGCAAGCTGACGGCCGCCGGCGGAACGCCGGACGACGCGCTGGCGCAACTGAAGGGCGACCGCGCCTTCATGGCGGCCCTGCGCAAGTCGAAGACGCGCCTGGAAGCAGGCTTTGCGGCCATGGACCCGGCCACGGGCGCCGTGCGTGCCTGGGTGGGCAGCCGCGACTTTGCGCGCGAACAGTTCGACCATGTATCGCAGGCGGCGCGCCAGCCCGGCTCCACCTTCAAGCCCATCGTGTATGGCGCGGCGCTGGAAAAGGGCCTCAGCCCTGACCACGTCTACCGCGATGAAGTGATGGATATCAAGGCGGCCGATGGCACCAAATGGCGTCCGACGGACATGAGCGGCACCACGGGACGCGACATGACCATGCGCGATGGCCTCGTGTACTCGAAAAACACCATCACGGCGCAAGTGATGCAAGACGTGGGCTTGCCGACTATCATCAAGTTGGCGCGTGCGTTGGGCATCCGCGACAGCAAACTGGAAAAAGTGCCGTCGCTGGCGCTGGGCACCAGTCCCGTCACCTTGCTGGAAATGGTCAACGCCTATGCCAGCATCGCGGCCCAGGGCGAGGCGCGCCTGCCATTCGTCGTCACTCACATCACCGACCGCGAAGGCAAGGTCATCGCCCGTTTCGGCGAAGACAAACCTCAGCGCGCCATGCAGGCGGCATCGGCGGCCACCCTGACCGACATGATGCGCGGCGTGATCGACCGTGGCACGGGCACGGCCATCCGCAGCCGCTTCGGCATCCGCTCCGACGTGGCCGGCAAGAGCGGCACCACGCAAAACAATGCGGACGGCTGGTTTATTTTGATGCACCCGGAACTGGTGGGCGGCGCCTGGGTGGGCTTCAACGACGCGCGCGTCACCATGCGCAGCAATTACTGGGGCCAGGGCGGCCACAACGCCGTGCTGGTGGTGGGCGACTTCTTCAAGACGGCGCTGGATACGGGCAAGTTGTCGCGCGACGCCATCTTCCCCGGCGGCAAGCCGCCACCGCCGGTGCGCCACGTCGAACCGGTCGAGGAACCACAGGACGAACCGGTGGAAGAGCCGGGAGATATGCTGCAGGAAGGCGCGCCGCCAGCGCCGCTGGCCGTGCCGGCCGAAGGCGACGGCGGGCAGGAGTCGCATGGCAAGGCGGTGTCGGAGCCGGCTCCCGCACTGCCGCCGACGCCGGTGCCGCAAGGATAAGCCCTCCATAGCGAATTCAACCATTGCAAAGAATAATCATGACCTCACCGAAGCCCACACTGCGCCTGATACTCGGCGACCAGCTCAATGTCCAGCACCGCTGGTTCACCGAAGTCGATGACGCCACCATCTATGTTTTGATGGAAGTGCGGCAAGAAACCGATTATGTGCTGCATCATGCGCAGAAAATCCTGGCAATCTTCGCCGCCATGCGCGAGTTGGCACGCCAGTTGCGCCAGCTCGGCCACACCGTGCATTACATCGCCATCGACGACGTGGAAAGCACGCGCTCGATACCGGAGAATATCGAAGCGCTGCTTGTCCGTTATGACGCCGGCGCCTTCGAGTACCAGGCACCCGACGAGTGGCGCCTTGACCAGCAGCTTTATCAGGCTAGTCGACGCTCGGCCATCCCCTGGCTGATGGTCGACAGCGACCATTTTTATACGGCCCGCAACGAGGCCGCCGATATTTTCGCCGGACGCAAGCAATGGCTGATGGAGTTTTTCTACCGGCAGATGCGCAGCACGCATCAGGTGCTGATGGAAGACGCGAAAAAGCCCGTGGGCGGCCAATGGAACTTCGATCACGATAACCGCAAGCCTTGGCGCGGCACGCCCGCCGAGCCGCAAGACCCGCGCACCTTGCACGATCATGGGAAATTATGGGAATCCATCGTCGCTGCCGGCGTGAAAAGCTTCGGCGCGCCCCAAGCCGAGCGGTTGCCTTGGGCGCTGAACCGGGATGAGGCGCTGCAGCAACTCGATGCCTTCATCGAGCGGGCCTTGCCGCACTTTGGCGATTTCCAGGATGCGATGAGCAGCAAGGCATGGCGCTTGTTTCATTCCCTGCTGTCGTTTGCGCTGAACGTGAAAATGCTCAACCCGCGCGAAGTCGTCACCAGGGCGCAGGCGGCGTATCACGCCGGCCATGCTCCCTTGGCCGCGGTCGAGGGTTTCATTCGCCAGATACTGGGCTGGCGCGAATATGTGCGCGGTGTTTACTGGGCCCATATGCCGGGCTATGCCGAGAAGAATTTCTTTGGTCACACGCGCCCGCTGCCTTCATGGTTCTGGGACGGCAAGACGAAGATGCATTGCCTGTCGCAGGCGATCACCCAGTCGCTGGAACAGGCGCACGCGCATCACATCCAGCGCCTGATGGTGATCGGCAATTTCGCACTGTTGGCCGGCCTGGATCCTGCCAGGGTGCATGGCTGGTACCTCGGCATCTATATCGATGCCTTCGAATGGGTGGAGCTGCCCAATACCGTCGGCATGAGCCAGTTCGCCGACGGCGGCCTGCTGGCCACCAAGCCCTATGTTTCCAGCGCAGCGTATATCGACCGCATGGGCGATTATTGCAAAGGCTGCCATTACGACAAGAAAGCGCGCATCGGCGAGCGTGCCTGCCCCTTCAATGCCCTGTACTGGGATTTTTTCCATCGCAACGCGGACACACTGGAACGCAATCCCCGCATCGGCATGGCATACCGCCAGTTGGAGAAAATGGACGCGGCGGCGATCGCGGATTTCCGGCAGCAGGCGGCCACGATGCTGGCCAGGCTCGACTCCCTGTGACTCAGGGCAATCTGGCCCGGCACGCGTTTAGAGGGTATTGCGCCGCAAGCCCGCTTCCCGCACGAACACTTGCAGCGCGGGCATGGTTTGCCGGTGCAGCGTTTTCAATTCCGCTTGCAGCTTGGGCGTGATGGCCAGGCTGCCGTCCGCTTGCTGGCGCACGGGCAGGCCTAGCGCTTGCGCCATTTCCACCGGGTAGTTCGTGAAGTCGCCGTACGGGCGCTTGCCGTCGACGGACGGGGTGGGCCAGTAGCCTTCGGCCAAATAGTCTTCCGCGCCCATGGCCAGCATTTCCTGCGGCATCCATGATTGTTGCCGCAGCAGTGACACATGCCGGGCAGTCAAGGTGAAGGGCGCCTTGCCGTTGGCATAGCTGCCCGGTTTCAGGTCGGCCATCTGCACGAAGTGGGGCAGCATTTGCGACGCTTCCATCAGGCGTTGCGCGGCCAGCGCCGCATCCTTGCTGGCGATGACTTGCATGGCCAGTGCCAGGGTATCGCCCTGGCCCAGCGGGTACGCCGGATTGAGCATGGGCGCGCCGCTTTCCACGGGCGACCAGCCGATGTTGAAACGACGTATCAGCGCCAGGTGCTGCACATGGAGCACCTTGGGCAGCGGCGAGTCGAGGGTGGCCAGGATGCGCTGGCGCACGGCATGGGGCAGGCCGCCGTCGGCCGCGCGCGCGAGCACGGGCGAGCACAGCAGGGCGCCGGCGAGGCGCAGCAACTGGCGCCGCATGGGTTGGATCCGGCGCGACATCATGGCGTCGTCAAGTCTTGACGCTGGAATTCGATGCGGTTTTCCTGGTAGTCCCACTTGGTGTAGGGCCCGAACACGCGTCGGTTTTCCTTGCTGTCGGCATTCGATTGCTCGCGCTTCATGCGCCGCACGAGGGCGGTGTCGACGAGTGGCGCCGTCGTTGCGCTGAACACTTCGTGCCGTACACTCTGCTTGGCGTCGGCGCCGCGCGAAATGATGGTGAGCTTGTGTGAAATGGGATCGAAGTAGAGGCGCATGGCGAAGGTGTTCATATCTTGCAGATACAGGCCATCGTCGCGCCACTGGGCATAGAAATAGTCGCCGCAGACGGCCTTCGGCTCGCGTTTCCATTCGCAGGCGAGCAGGATCAACAGGTGATGCTCATCGAGCTGCTTGATTGAAACACGGGCCTTGGAATAGCCCCAGGTGCTGGGCGGCACGGTCGTCGACGAGAGCAGATTGTACTCGCCCATCAGCTTGGGCATGGGCGCTTGCGCGGCGGCGCCGGCGCAAACGGTGAAGGCGGCCGCCGCAAGGGCGCCGTGTATCCAGGAAAAGGGTGTCATGATGGCGCCATAAAAAAAGTTGCCATATTATAAGTGACAACTTTCTTTGGGGAACGCGCGATTGCACGCGTCCGAGCGCGTTACTTCAGCTTGCTCAACTCCGCTATGTCGATCTTGACGACTTTGTCGCCCACGGCGGCCACCAGCGCCTTGAAGTGGGGCGTCGTGTCATGCGCCGTCAGCGCGGCCTTGTCGGTCCATTCTTCCAGCATGATGAAGCGGGTGGGGATTTTGTTGTCCAGGTGCAGCTCGTAGCGCAGGCAGCCGCTTTCGGTGCGGCTGGGCGGTACGACGGCTTCCAGGGCGGCGCGCACGGCGTCGATATGGTCAGCTTGGGCATCGATGGTGGCGACGACGATCAGGGTCATGGTGGTCCTTGTAAAGTGGTGGGGCGGGTGCAGCTTAGCGCATCCTGGACTTTCATGCCCGCCCTGTCCAGTCTGGTTGCGCCGAAACAGTTTCCGCCGCAGCCAGAGAATCAAGCTAAACCTACGCCGCCTGCAGCGCCCCGATCTGCTCGAAGGCGCCCGTCAATGCCTGCGCCCTGGCTGCGTCGCTGACCTTGACGCCTTCGGCGCGCACGATGTCGAGCTGGGTGATGCCGAGGAAACCGAGAAAGGCGCGCAGATGGCTTTCCTGGTGTTCCAGGCTGGCCATCGGCGTGTCGGCGCCGTAATAGCCGCCGCGCGTCGAAGCGATGATCACGCGCGTGGCTCCCAACAAGCCTTCAGGTCCGTTGGCGCCGTACTGGAACGTCTTGCCGGGCACGGCCAGTGCATCGAGCCACGATTTGAGCTGGCTGGGGATGGCGAAATTGTACATGGGCGCGCCGATGACGATGACGTCGGCGGCCAGCACTTGCTCCAGTGCGCCGGCCAGCGCTACGCCGTCGGCATCGCTGGGGGCGGCAGTGAATTGCGGCAACGGTTGCGCGGCCAGGTCGCGGTAGTGGACGCTGGCGCCAGGCGCGGCCGCTTGCAGGCGGGCGACGATGGCGGCGGACAGTTGACGGCTGACGGAATGCTCGCCGAGGACGCTGGAATCGATATGCAGGATGTTCATGGTAGCCTTCTTGGATGGTATGATCGGGTGGTATTCTTTTGTAACCGAGGTAAATATAGTGACTATCAAATGAACGCACAAGAAGGCACTTTTTCCACACTGGGGCACATGGATGTGACTATTGGCGACGCCGCTGCGCAGGGGGCTGCGCTGGAGCAGCGCATGCGCGACGAGGGCGGCCATGCCGGCGTGGCTGACTCGTGCCGGCCGATCACGGATATCCTCACGCGCGTGGGCGACAAATGGAGCGTAATGGTGGTGATGTTGCTGGGCAATGGCACCAAGCGTTTCAACGAGATGCGCCGCCTGATCGGCGGCATTTCCCAGCGCATGCTGACCTTGACCTTGCGCGGTCTGGAGCGCGATGGGCTGGTGACGCGCACCGTATTCCCCACCGTGCCGCCGCGCGTCGACTACGCCTTGACGGACCTGGGCCGCTCGCTGTTGATCCCCATCAGCGCGCTGGGCGCCTGGGCTTACGGTCACCGCGACGCCATCGATGCGGCGCGGCTGGCGTTTGATGCCAAGGCCGATGCGGGCACAGCGCCAGGCAGCTAGGCCAGCTCAGTCAGGCCAACTGAATCACGGCCAGCATGTCATTGCCATCGGCATCCATGCCTTTTTCCACGAATCCCATGCTGGCATAGAATTTTTTCGCATTGGCATTGCCGGGCTTGTAGCAAATTTCGATGCTGCGCGCGTCCGGGCGGGCACGGATTTCCGCCAGCGCCAGGGCGAGGGCAACCCTGCCATGACCTTGTCCCTGGCGCCGGTGATCGATCATGAAGCGCCAGATCTGGTAGTGACCGGGCGGATCGTCGTCGTCGGGCGAGACGAACATCAGGAAACCGATTACCTCCTCATCGCCATACACGGCGCGCGTATGCATGGTGGTGGGGTAAAAGCTGGCCTCCGCAATGGAATAATCGTTGCTGGCCAGATAGTCGCGCTGCTTGGGCAGCAGCGGCAGTTCGCTGATGATGTCAAAATTGTCGGCCGTGACGGGGCGCAGGCTGATGGGCATGTTCGAAGGTATTAACAGGCAGGACTTGGCACTATGCGTAAAAATTATTCAATAGTCAATGCTGTTCCATCGCCCGCCTTCCGCCGCCGCATGCTGCATATGCCTGTCTAGAGTCCGGCCGCATCCTGCCGGTAGCGCGCTGGCGGCAGTTCGAACTGCTGCTTGAAAAAGCGGGTGAACGCGCTTTGCGAGGAAAAGCCCAGGCGCTCGCTGATGTCCGCTACGCTGATGTTTGTTTCGCGCAGCAGGCGGCGCGATTCGCGGCTCTTGGCGCGCAATTCCAGCGCGCGGAACGAGGTCTGCTCCTGCTGCAGCTGGCGCTGCAAGGTCCAGCGGTTCATCGCCAGGCCGTCGCATAGGGCCGGCAGCAGCGAGGCGCCGTCCGTGTCGACCTGCTGGCCGAGTAAATCGATGATGGCTTGCTCCACGCGGGCCGAAAACAGCTGCGCCCCTTGCAACTGCTGCAATTGCCCCTGGGCATGCCGCAGCGCGTGCGGCGCCAGCATGGCGTTGAACTGGGCGAAGGGCCGGTCCAGCGCCGGCGCGTTGAACGTCAGCGTGTTGCGCGCTTGGCCAAAGGTGGCGGCGGCGCCGAAGCACTCGGCAATGGCGGGCGCGAACCACGGCGCCTTGCCCTGGAAACTGGCATGGAAGGCGGTGGCAGCGCCATCGTCGTAGGCGCGCGCGACCAGCGACAGCATGCGGAAATTGGCCAGCGCCTGCATGGCGCCCCCTAGCGGGCAAAACTCGGACAGGTATTCGATTTCGACGCGCGTGCCATTCTCGCTCATCAGCATGAAATCGAATTCGCCGATCAGGCCCCGCAAGTGCAGCAGCTCGTGCAGCGCGCTGCGCAGGGTGGGGCGGTTGAAACAGACGTGGGCGATGCCCGAGTAATGCGCGAACCAGTGCGTCACGTCGAGATCGAGAATGGCCCGGTGCTGCGGCAACTGTTGGGCGTAGGTCGTCATGCGGCGGTGCCGCTCGGCGTTGATGCGGCCGCCTGGCTCGTTCAGCTGCGCCGGCGTGATGCCCGTCCGTTGAAAGAAGTCGGCCGGGTCGTGGCCATCGGCCTGCATGGCGCGCGCGCATTGCTGCGCGATGCGGTTCGAAACCGTGCGCGTATCGGGTTTGTGCAAGGGTGTCTCCTGCTTGTTGTAGTAATTTTTCACAAATATTAGCACTTTGTAAGAGATTGTTGGTTGTTGTGCCATCTAACCAAAAATTGTTCTCGCGGGTATAAAACGCGTGCTGCGCGGTCAAGAAACTCACGCATTCTCACGCTATATTGTTTTCGGCCGGCCTTGCTGCCGCGCCTTGATACCTACAAAAACAGTCTTGGAGATAATGATGAATTGCACTTTGAAACCGATGGCCCGCGTGGTCGCCGGCTGCGTTGCCACGCTTGCCCTGGCCGCCTGCGGCAACGACACCGCCAGCGAGGAATACAAGCAGCCCGTGTTTGGCGCCACTACCTACAATCAGCTCAAGGTCGACGGCTATGCCTTCAAGGACATGAACCGCAACGGCAAAATCGATCCGTACGAAGATTGGCGCCTGTCGGCCGAGGCGCGCGCCGACGACCTGTTGTCGCGCATGAGCCTTGATGAAAAAGCGGGCCTGATGATGCATGGCACGGCGCCCACCGTGTCCGACCCTTCCGGTATCGGCCTGGGCGGCGCGTATGACTTGACGGCGCTGCAAGACCTGATCGTCAAGCAGTACGTCAATACGTTTATTACCCGCATGGCGGGCGATACGGCCAACATGGCTGCCCAGTACAACAAGGTGCAGGCCCTGAGCGAGACCTCGCGCCACGGCATCCCCGTGTCCATCAGCACCGATCCGCGCCACCATTTCCAGTACACGGTGGGCGCCAGCGCCGGTACCAAGGGTTTTTCCCAGTGGCCGGAAACCCTGGGCCTGGCCGCCATCGGCGACGATGCGCTGGTGCGCCGTTTCGGTGATATCGCGCGCCAGGAATACCTGGCCGTCGGCATCACGCAAGCCCTGTCGCCGCAGGCCGACCTGGCCACCGAGCCGCGCTGGTCGCGCATCAACGGCACCTTCGGCGAAGACGCCGACCTGGCCAAGCGCATGGTGCAGCACTATATCGAGGGCTTCCAGGACGGGAATACGGGCTTGCATGACGGCAGCGTGGTGGCCGTCGTCAAGCACTGGGTCGGCTACGGCGCCACGAAAGAAGGCTTCGACGGCCACAATTACTATGGCCGTTACATGACCTACCCGGGCAACAACTTTGCCTATCATGTGAAGCCGTTCGAAGGGGCGTTCACGGCCAAGGCGGCCTCCGTCATGCCGACATACGCTCTGCCTGATGGGAACATCATCATCGATGGCATCACCCTGGAACAGGTGGCGGCCGGTTTCAGCAAGACCATGCTGACGGATCTGTTGCGCGGCAAATACGGCTTCGAGGGCGTGATCCTGTCCGACTGGGGCATCACTTCGGACTGCGACGCCAACTGCCGCAACGGCACAGCGCCCGGCGTCGCGCCTTCCTTCATCGGTTTCGGCACGCCGTGGGGCATGGAAGACGCCACCAAGGCCGAGCGCTACGTGAGGGCCGTGACGGCGGGGATGGACCAGTTTGGCGGCGTGACGGAAGCGCCATACCTGACGCAGGCCGTGCAGCGGGGACAGTTGACGGAAGCGCGCATCAATGCGTCGGCGCGGCGCATCCTGATCCAGAAATTCAAGCAAGGCTTGTTCGAGCATCCGTTTGTCGATGCGGCGAATGCGGCGGTCACGGTGGGCAAGGCGGACTTCATCGAAGCAGGCCTGGAGGCCCAGCGCCGCTCGCTGGTCCTGCTGGAAAACAAGGACAAGGTCTTGCCGCTGGCGACCAGCATCAAAAAGGTTTATTTGTACGGCATCGATGCGGCCGTGGCGAAACAGTACGGCTACACGGTGGTCGCCACGCCGCAGGAAGCGGACGTGGCCCTGCTGCGCGTGGCCGCGCCGTATGAAACCCTGCATCCGAACTACATCTTCGGCAGCATGCAGCACGAAGGCCGCCTCGATTACGTGGACGGTAATGCCGACTACGAAGCGATCAAGAACGCGGCGAAGAACGCGCCGAAGACGGTGGTGACGGTCTACCTGGACCGCCCGGCCATTCTCGGCAACGTGCAGGACAAGGCCAGCGCCATACTCGCCAACTTTGGCGTGAGCGACAGCGCGCTGTTCGATGTCTTGACGGGCAAGGCCAAGCCGCAGGGCAAGCTGCCGTTCGAACTGCCATCGTCGATGGCCGAAGTGCAGGTGCAGAAATCGGACGTGCCGTATGACACGGCCCATCCGCTGTACAAGTTCGGCTACGGGCTGGCGTACTGACAGGAGCGGGACGGGCCGCCCGGCGCGGCCTGTCCCCGCCCGATTGACAGTACCCTGGCGCTCGCCGATACTGGCCGCTTCGTTTGCCGTTTTGTTCGCCGCTTCTGCCAGGAAGGAACCCCCCGATGTGCCTTAATCCGAAATTGCACCAGACCGTACTTGCCGCGGCGCTTGCAACCGCGCTGGCCATGCCCGCCATGGCGGCCGTCCCTGCAGCGCCCAATGCAGCATCGGCCTGGGTCGAGGCCAGCAACCGCAACACTGCCATCGTGCTGGCGGCGCAGGCGCAGTTCTCGCCCGAAAATGCCTCCGATACGGGCCTGGCCCAGTACGATGGCCTGGCCGCCGACCTGGGGCCGAAAATCACGGAACGTTATGTGACGGCCATGCGGCAGGCGCGCGCGCAATTGCAGCAAAAGCTGGCGGCGGAAAAAGATGAACGCATCCGCCAGGATCTGCAAATCCTGACGCAGGCCGTCGACGCTGAAATCAGCGGTGCCCGGCTGGACGCCAAATACACCTTGCCGTGGGTCGATGTGCCGCAAATGGTCTTTGGCAGCATGCAAAGCCTGCTGCAGGAACAGCGCCCGGCGGCGCGCCGCGCCAAGGCGCTCGAACGTCTGCAGCGCTACGTGGGCCAGTTCCCCGGCAGCACGCCGATCACGACGCAGGCCAAGGCGCGGTTCACGGAAAAGATCGGCAAGCCCGGTCTGGCGGGACCCGTGCGCCTGCAGGTGGAGCAGTCGCTGGAAAACGTGCCAACGTATATCGCCGGCATCCGCAAGCTGTTTGCCGACATGCAGATCGCGGGCGCCGAACCTGCGCTGGCCGCCATGGAACAGCAGTTGAACGCGTATGCGGCATGGGAGAAGCAAGTGGTGCTGCCCCTGTCGCGCACGGATTTCCGCATGGCGCCCGAGCTGTACGCGTTTCGCCTGAAGCAGGTGGGCATCGATATCGAACCGCGCGCGCTGGTCGAACGGGCGCAAGTGTCTTACCTGGAAACGCGCGCCGCCATGCAGGCGCTGGCGCCCGTGGTGGCGGCCAAGCTGGCGTTGAAAGGCGTCGACGGCACGGATTACCGCCAGGTGCTGCGCGCGCTGAAAGTAGACGCCATCCCGAACGAGCAGCTCGAAGCGCACTACAAGGGCGTCAATACGCAGCTGGAAGAGCGTATCCTTCAGCAGCGCGTGGTCGATATTCCCGCGCGCGCCATGACCATGCGCCTGGCGTCCGCCGCCGAATCGGCGGCCCAGCCGGCGCCGCATATGCGTCCGCCTCCGCTGATCGGCAATACGGGAGAACACGGCCAATTTGTCCTCCCCGTCAGCAATCCGGCCGCCAGCGGCAAGGGCGAAGCGTATGACGATTTCAATTTCGCGGGCGCCGCCTGGACCCTGAGCGCGCACGAGGGCCGTCCCGGCCACGAGCTGCAGTTCAGCGCGATGGTGGAGCGGGGCGTGTCGCAGGCGCGCAGCCTGTACGCGTTCAACAGCGTCAACGTGGAAGGCTGGGCGTTGTACGCGGAAGCGGAGATGATTCCCTACGAGCCGGCCGAAGGCCAGTTCATCGCGCTGCAGTTCCGCATGCTGCGCGCGGCGCGCGCCATGCTCGACCCGATGCTGAACCTGGGGCAAGTCACGCGCGAAGAAGCGGGTCGCATCCTGACGGATGAAGTGATGCTGTCGAAAGCGATGGCGCGCCAGGAGCTGGACCGCTATACCTTCAATATGCCGGGCCAGGCGGGCAGCTATTTCTATGGCTACACGCGCATCCTGCAGCTGCGCGCGGAAACGGAGCTGGCACTGGGCACGCAATTCGACCGTATGGCCTTCAACAACTTCCTGTTGGGCCAGGGTTTGCTGCCGCCTGGCCTGCTGGCCAAGGCCGTGCGCGAACACTTCATCCCCGAGCAGAGAAAAGCCAAGGGCTGACGTCGTGGCATCAAGCGCGGCGGGGAAAGGGAATTTTGCCGCTATTGTCCTCGGGCGAGTCGTATAATTACACTCATTGTGTTGGCCACCCTGGAGTTCCACTTGCAGCTACCGATCCGTTATCCGAACATGCCGCAACTGCTGCTGAAAGCCCGCGACAGCCTGCTGCAGCATTTCCGCCCCATCCTCAATCACTTCGGCGTAACGGAGCAGCAGTGGCGCATCATGCGCGCCTTGAATGAAAGCCCGACCCTGGAACCGCGCGAGCTGTGCGAGATCTGCCAGATTTCCAGTCCCAGCATGAGCGGCATCCTGGCGCGCATGGAAGAAATCGGCTTGATCGGGCGCAGCAAGTTCGAAGGCGACCAGCGCCGCCGCAAGGTGCACCTGTCGGAAGCGGGCGCCAGCCTGCTGCTGCAGATGGGTAAACTCATCGACTTGCAATATGCCCACCTGGAAGCGGCCTACGGCAAGCAAGTGTTCGAAGACATGCGCCGCACGCTGGAAGCCTTCATTGCCCTGGAAACCCTGCCGGTGGCGCCCGCCATCCTGCGCTAAATCCCCGTCCTCCCCCCATCTTCTCCCTGCCTGAGCATTGATCGGGCGCGTGTTTCTCAACACGCGCCGCCGCCGCTTTTGCCATGCCTGTTCCGCGCATTGCCGCATTCTGCCGGGATTAAGCCCGTGCGCCTGCCAGTTTTGCTATAAGAGTACGCCTTATAGTAAATCACTTACATGTTAGTAAATAAGCGTATAATTTGTGACACTTGATTCAGATCAAGAAGAACAGCGGATGCCCCCTCGCTGGATGGGGCGGCAACGCGGCGCCACAGCCAGCATTGCGCCATCGCGGCGAAAATACTTATCGTACGTACAATAAAATAAAAAAGTCAGGAAAAAATGAACACTATATGCATGTGCGCTGCGGCGCTGGCCGTCTCCACGCTCATAGTCGCAAACGTTTGCGCCCAAAGCAATGTCACTATTTACGGCGTGGTCGATGCGGCGACCGCCTACGCGAGCAACCAGGGCGGCAAGTCGAACACCTACATGCGCAGCGGTAACTTATCCGCCAGCAAGATCGGTTTCCAGGGCGTGGAAGATCTGGGCGGCGACTTGAAGGCGCTGTTCTTGTTGGAAAACGGCTTTGAAAGCGATACGGGTGCGCAAAGTTCCGCCAGCTCCCTGTTCAACCGCCAGGCCTACGTGGGTTTGCAATCGACAGCCTACGGCTCCTTGACGGCCGGCCGCCAGTACACGCCATACTACCTGCTGGTGGGTTCGCTGGCGTCGAGCAATGTCTTGACGGGCGCGACCGGCGCCCATCCTGGCGACATCGACGGACTCGACACGACCGTGCGCATCAGCAATTCCGTCACCTACAGCATGCCCGCCTGGCGTGGCTTGCAGGCCAGCGCGCAATACGGCTTTGGCGAAGCGGCCGACGGCAATGTCGTGGGCAGCAGCTTCAGCGCCGCCGTCAAGTACAGCACCTTGCCGGCTGAATTCGCGCTCGGCTATCTGAAATTGAAAAATGGCGCAAATGGCGCCGGCTGGAGCGATAACGCCTCGGCCAGCTTCGGCATCTCGGCCATCAACCGGGGCTACGCTTCGGCCGAAAGCATAGCATTCATCGCCGCCAGCGCGCGCTATACCATGGGCAAGTGGATGGTGGGTGCCAATGCCAGCAATGTGCAATACCAGGCCGGCAGCCATTCCATCTTCCGCGACACGGTCATCTTCAATACGGCCGGCCTGATCTCCAGCTACCAGCTGACGCCACAGTGGTTCCTGGCCGCCGGCTACAGCGACACTTTCGCCAGCCACGCCAACGGCGTGTCGGACCGCGCGCGCTACCGCCAGCTGTCGTTCGAACAGACGTTTGCGCTGTCGAAGCGCACCGCGATCTACCTGATCGAAGCGCGCCAACTGGCGCGCGGCCAGACCCTGGGCCAGGACGGCGCCATCGTCAAGGCCGTCGCTTCGGTCGGCGATTCGCAAAACGGCACGCCGTCGTCGAATGGCGGGCAGACGGTGGTGATGGTCGGTCTCAAGCATTCTTTCTGAACGGTTGTTGAACTCACGGGAGCTTCAATTGGACGCTACACATCACAAGGAGGGCCGCGGCCCTCTCAATCCCGGCCGCCGCATGGTGCTGGCCGGCTTGCTGTCGGCTTCGGCCGCGGCGCTGATTCCCTGGGCGCTGGCCGAACCGGTCGCCAATGCGGAGCAGGGCGCTTTTTTGGGTGTGTCGGCCATGCTGGTCGGGCGCCCGGTGCTAGACCCGGTGCTGGCCAGACGCCTGTATGACGCGCTGGTGGCGCAGGACGCCGCCTTCCCGGGGAAGGTGCGCGCGCTGCTGACCTTGATCAATGCGCAGGGCTTGCAGACGACCGGCTTGCAGGAAGCGCTCGATGCGCTCGATCCCGCCCAGTCGCCGCTGGCGGCCCTGCCGCGCCAGATCGCCAGCGCCTGGTACCTGGGTATCGTCGGCACGGGAGAGGCGGCCGTCTGCGTCGCCTACGAACAGGCTTTGAGCGCGGCCGTCGTGGCCGACGTGCTGAAGCCTCCCACGTATTCCTACGGCGCTTATGGCAGCTGGGCCAGAAAACCAATTTAAGGAGCCATCATGGCTGAAGAACTCTCTGCCGATTACCTCGTGATCGGCTCCGGCATCATCGGCTCCCTGGCCGCGCGCAAGCTGGCGCTGGCCGGCGCTTCGGTGCTGATCCTGGAAGCGGGTCCGCGCGTGTCGCGCGGCGAAATCGTCGCCCGTTTCCGCAACACGACGCGCCGCAGCGACTGGATGTCGCCGTATCCGTCCGTCGCCACGGCGCCGCATCCGATCTACCAGCCGAACGATAACGGCCACCTGGTGCAGGCCGGCCCGTACCCGTACCCGGCCGAATACATCCGCCAGTTCGGCGGTACTTCGTGGCACTGGGCCGCGCAGGCGTGGCGCAACGTGCCGAACGACTTCCGCATCCATACGCTGTACGGCGTGGGCGTGGACTGGCCCATCAGCTATGCAGACCTGGAGCCGTTTTACCAGGAAGCGGAAGACATCATGGGCGTTTCCGGGGCCGAGAACACGGGTTCGCCGCGCCAGCAGCCATTTCCGATGGAATCCGTGACGGAGCCATACGCCATGCGCCGCATCCGCGAACGCCTCGACCCCTCGTTCAATGTGGTCGGCAACACGGTGGCGCGCAACAGCGTCAGCTACGCTGGCCGCCCGGCCTGCTGCGGTAATAACAGCTGCCAGCCGATCTGCCCCATCGACGCGCAATACCATGGCGGCATCGCCGCGCAGCAGGCGGAAGACGCGGGCGTCAAGATCCTGTGCAACGCCAACGTCTACAAGCTGGAACACGACGCGCAGGGCTGCATCACGGCCGCGCTGTACTATGACGTGGACAAGAACAGCCATCGGGTCACGGCCAAGACCTTTATCCTGGCTGCCAACGGCATTGAAAGCCCCCGTTTGCTGCTCGTTTCCGCCTCGGACAAATACCCGAATGGCCTGGCCAATAGTAGCGACATGGTGGGCCGCAACCTGATGGACCACCCGAGCACCTCGATCACCTTCGATGCCGATGAAGACCTGTGGCTGGGCCGTGGCCCGCAAAGCCCCAATTCCATCAACACCATGCGCGATGGCGATTTCCGCAGCCAGCATTCGCCATACCGCCTGGACTTCACGAACATTTCACGCGTGGATGGCGCCACCAGGGAATTGATCGGCAAGGGCATCTTTGGCGCGGAATTCGAACAGCAGCTGCGTTTCCGTTCGGCGCGCGAAATGAGCTTGAAAAATGTGCTGGAAGTGCTGCCGAATCCGGAAAACCGCATTGCCCTCAGCAGCGAAAAGGACGCCATGGGCATCCCCAAGCCGCAGGCGCATTATGCGATCGACGACTACACGAAGCGTGGCCACGAGCGTTCGAAGCAGGACTTCGAGCAGATCGCCAAGCTGATGGGCGGCACCAATCTGCGCCACAGCAAGGAAGGCGTGTTTGCCAACAACCAGCACATCTGCGGCACCCTGTCGATGGGTTCCGACCCGGCCAAGGCCGTGTGCGACCAGTGGGGTCGCACCTTCGACCATGCCAACCTGTTCCTGTGCAGCACCGGCGTGCTGCCCACATCCGGCACCTGCAATTCGACGGAGAATGGCCTGGCCGTGGCACTGCGCACCGTCAAGCATATCCTCGACGAACAGGGAGGAACAGCATGATGGCGACTTTCAGAATGGCGGCTGGCGCCGCGCTGCTGTTCCTCGTGTCCTTGCCGGTGCTGGCGGCGGACGCCCCCGGCGCCGATGTACAGGCCATCGAACGTGGCCGCTACCTGGCCACGGCCGGAGACTGCATCGCCTGCCACAGCGTGCCGGGCGGCAAACCAATGGCGGGCGGGCTGGCCCTGGCCACACCGCTGGGCGCCATCGTCGCCACCAACATCACGCCGTCGAAAACGCATGGCATCGGCAACTACACCTTGCAGCAGTTTTCCGATGCGCTGCGCCGCGGCGTGCGGGCCGACGGCGCGCACCTGTACCCGGCCATGCCCTACACGGCTTATGCCAAGGTAACGGACGACGACACGGCTGCCCTGTACGCCTACTTCATGCATGCGGTGGCAGCGGTGGACACGGCGCCGGCAACACAGACGGACTTGCCGTTTCCGTTCAATATCCGCCTCTCGATGGCGGGCTGGAATTTGCTCTTCCTCGATACAAAACCGTTCGTGGCCGATACGTCGAAAAGCATGGAGTGGAACCGCGGCGCCTACCTGGCGCAAGGGCTGGCCCACTGCACCACCTGCCACACGCCGCGCAATGCGCTGATGGCCGAGCAACTGTCGAAAGAGCTGGGCGGCGCGGACCTGGGCACCTGGTATGCGCCGAACATCACCTCGGACGTCAACAGCGGCATCGGCAGCTGGAGCCAGCAAGACCTGGCCGACTACCTGCGCACGGGCCGCGCAGCGCACCGGGGCCAGGCGGCCGGACCGATGGCCGAAGCCATCGACCATAGCCTGAAGCACTTGAGCGATGCAGACTTGAACGCCGTGGCGCATTACCTGAAAAGCGTGCCGGCCATCCGCGACAAGGCGGACACGAAGCCGGTGACGCAATGGGGTCAGGCGGGCGACGCGTTGAATGCCATACGCGGCGTGCCGCTGCCGCAAAACCTGAACAAGATGTCGGGCGCGCAGCTGTACGATGCGCAGTGCGCCAGCTGCCACCAGGCCAGGGGTGAGGGCAGTTTCGATGGCAGTCTGCCGCCGCTGTTCCACAACTCGGTGACGGGCCGCAGCAACAGCAATAACCTGGTGATGGCGATACTCGATGGTGTGGAACGCCAGGATGGCAAGGGCAGTCATGCTGCGGGCCACGCTGTCAACCATGTCATGCCCGCCTTCCGCCAGAGCCTGTCGGACGAGCAGATCGTCACCTTGGGTAATTACGTGCAGAAGATGTACGGCAATCCCGCCATCAAGGTGACGGCGGAACAGGTGACCACCCTGCGCGACGGCGGCGCGCCGTCGAACCTGATCGGCTTGGCCCGCGCGGCCATCATCGTCGGCGTGCTGGTGCTGCTGGCCTTGCTGGTATGGTGGCGCGGACGTCGGCGCCAGCACGCATAAGCACCAACCGGTGGCAAAGGCTGGGGCCAGACTGTAAAGTCTGGCCTTTTTTTTGGTTCATCGCACTTTGCCGGGGAACGCATCCTTGATTTTAAGGAAGAAGTATGCCGAGTCCCGGAAACCGTAAGCCATCCGCTTGATAACTTTGATGCGGTTGTTGACACCC
>NZ_JAFCWA010000022.1:0-57447 GCF_049897325.1 Janthinobacterium sp. DSP2-3-3
GTGTCAACAACCGCATCAAAGTTATCAAGCGGATGGCTTACGGTTTCCGGGACTCGGCATACTTCTTCCTTAAAATCAAGGATGCGTTCCCCGGCAAAGTGCGATGAACCATAAAAAAGCCACCGGCATTTGCGTGCGGTGGCTTTTTTATTGGGTGCTGCTTTTTGGATGCCCCTGTGAGGGCTTTTAAAGGGTCACAGGCCGGCGATCTCGTTGTGCGGCAGCACTTTGATGGTGATGCCGCTTTCTGCTGTCGGCGCCTTGGCTGGCGCTGGCGTGTTCGATGCCATCACTGGCGTCGTGGTCGGCACGCGCTGGCCGGCTGACACTTGTTTCAGGCGGCGGTATTCGGCCAGCACGCGCGAACCGTAGCCCGAGTCCGTGGCGAAGTTGGCGGCGCCCACGTAGGTTTTCAAGCCTGCCTCGACGGAACCGCCACGCGTGACGTAGTCTTTCAGGATCAGGGAGCCGACGCGGATGTTGGCCACGGGATTGAGGGCTGCTTGCACGCCGCCCATTTCCTGGAAGCGCTCATGGTGTACTTTCGACATGACTTGCATCAAGCCTTGTGCGCCCACGGGGCTTTCGGCGAACGGGTTCAAGCCCGATTCGATGGCCATCACGGCCAGGATCAGCAGCGGGTCCAGCTTGATTTCGCGGGCCGTCAGGTAGGCCGTCGAGACCAGCATATTGGTTGCATCGTTGGCCACGCGGTAGCGCTTGGAGAGCCAGCTGGTGACCCATTGCTGCTGCTTTTGCGTGCCCAGCAAGGCTTTTTCTTCCTTGCTCAGCGGCGCGTCGTTGACGGCAGCCGTTTGCACGGAGGCAGGCGCTTCCATCAATGCCGACAGGGCTGGTGCTTCAACGGCTTGCGCTTCTGCCATGGGCAGCGGGAACAGGCTGTGCGTCAGTTGCTTGCCCAGGTCGGGGCGGAACATCAGCAGGGCGATCAGTGCCAGGGCGGAAATGCCGAAGACTGTCAGTGTGTGTTGTGCCGTGGTCAATACGCCACGTGCTGAAATGGCCTGTGCGCGGGCGCGCAAACGCGCCAACGCTGGCTGGCCAGCCACGGTTGAAGCAGGCAATGCTGCTTCAGTGCTACGATGAGTCATAGAGTTCCCCGAAATGTCGCGTCAACAGGCAGTCCCTCCGCGGTCTCGCGGTGTTGTGGGTGCTGCCAATGCCGTGCATCAGAAATATCATCGTTTCCGCCGCGTATGGATGCGTGCGAGAAACGCCGTCATTGCTTGCTTGAGCTGATCCGTCCCGTTTTGGTATTGGATCAGTCGCAATACAACTTTTACCGGGGGTAAGGCAGACGCCTTTTGAAAACACTCCTTAAAATGTCATGTGGAGCCCCGACTCCGTGAATGAAAGAGAAACGCTAAAATCAAGCTCTGGGCCGGCGTGCTCTTTCAAGTTGGGCGAATTGTAGAAGCCGTTTTATATCAAGTCAATACTAACGAATCGATTCTTTATTACTTTTATGTCTTACTTTTTGTCTTGCATTGTGCCAAAAGCCAATAAAATCAATTACTTGGCATAGATCCTTCAGCAACGGCGTCCGACGTCAAAAAAAATTAAAAACACATGAAATATTCAGATTTGCGAGATTTTATTTCTCAACTGCAACAAATGGGTGAACTTAAGCCCATTTCGACCCCCATTTCACCGATTTTGGAGATGACGGAGGTGTGTGATCGCACCTTGCGCGCAGGCGGGCCGGCCTTGCTGTTCAATAATCCGACGGGACACACGATGCCGGTGCTGGGTAATTTGTTCGGCACCACGCGCCGCGTGGCGCTGGGCATGGGCGCGCAAGATGTCAGTGAGTTGCGCAAGATCGGCCATGTGCTGGCGCGTTTGAAGGAGCCGGAACCGCCGAAGGATTTCAAGGATTTGCTGGGTCTCGGTTCGCTGGTGAAATCCGTGTGGGACATGTCGCCGAAAGAGTTGCGCGGCGCGAAGTGCCAGGAAATCGTCTGGGAAGGCAATGACGTGGACTTGGCGCGCCTGCCCATTCAGCATTGCTGGCCCGGCGATATTGCCCCTCTGATCACCTGGGGCCTGGTGATTACCAAGGGGCCGAACAAGAAGCGGCAAAACTTGGGCATTTACCGCCAGCAAGTATTGGGACGCAATAAGGTCATCATGCGCTGGCTGGCGCACCGGGGCGGGGCGCTGGACTTCCGCGAGCATGCGATTCAAAGCAAGGGCAAGCCGTATCCGATCGCCGTGGCGCTGGGCGCCGATCCCGCTACTATATTAGGGGCCGTGACGCCGGTGCCGGACAGCCTGTCCGAATACCAGTTCGCCGGCTTGCTGCGTGGCAGCCGCACGGAGCTGGTGAAAGCCATCGGCAGCGAGCTGCGCGTGCCCGCGTCGGCCGAAATCGTGCTCGAAGGCCATATCTACCCGGACGAAAACCATCCGAGCGGCTATGAGCATGCGCTGGAAGGGCCGTATGGCGACCACACCGGTTACTATAATGAGCAGGACAGTTTCCCCGTGTTTACCATCGACCGCATCACCATGCGCCGCGACCCGATTTATCACTCCACTTACACGGGCAAGCCGCCGGACGAGCCTGCCGTGCTGGGCCTGGCCCTGAACGAGGTGTTCGTGCCCCTGCTGCAAAAGCAGTTCAGCGAAATCACGGACTTTTACCTGCCGCCCGAAGGTTGCAGCTACCGCATGGCCGTGGTGCAGATCAAGAAGCAGTACGCAGGCCACGCCAAGCGCGTGATGTTCGGCGTCTGGAGCTTCTTGCGTCAGTTCATGTATACCAAGTTCATCGTGGTGGTCGACGAAGACGTGAATATCCGCGACTGGAAGGAAGTCATCTGGGCCATCACCACGCGCGTCGACCCTATCCGCGATACGACGCTGGTCGACAATACGCCCATCGATTACCTGGACTTCGCCTCGCCGGTCAGCGGCCTGGGCAGCAAGATGGGTATCGATGCGACGAATAAATGGCCGGGCGAAACGACGCGTGAGTGGGGCACGACGATCGCCATGACGCCGGAAGTGAAGGCCAAGGTAGATGGCATTTGGCAAGAGCTGGGTTTGTAAATTGTTCGCGGGGAAGGGCGGTTTGCGCGTCAACTTCCCCATTCCCCGCAGACCGGTTATAATTGTCCCCGGCGGGCCCCTGCGCATTGTGGCATGGCTAACCTGGTCAGGTCGGGAACGAAGCAGCCACGGCTATTAACCATGAGTGCCGCAGATCAGGCTCGCCTCCTTCGGGAATGTTTTATCAGGATCAACAATCAAGCTGCCATGGGCAGCTTTTTTGCTTTTACGGCCACAATTCCTGTGCCGCCGCAGCATTGCCGGGCTTGCCGTGTTTTCCCTGTTTCTGCCGGGCCATGTTATACAATTGCTGCTTTGCCGCGTTTGCCAGGAAGACTGGCCCGGCCATGAGGCTTGCGCCCGCCGCGCAGGATCACACCGCAACTCGCATGGTAAAATCTCAGCATGTCCTATCAAGTCCTCGCCCGTAAATACCGCCCCAAGAATTTCGAGACGCTCGTCGGTCAGGAGCACGTCGTGCGCGCGCTCACGCATGCATTGCACAGCGGCCGATTGCATCATGCCTATTTGTTCACGGGCACGCGCGGCGTCGGCAAGACGACCCTGTCGCGCATCCTGGCCAAATCGCTCAATTGCATCGGCCCCGATGGTACGGGCGGCATCACGGCCCAGCCTTGCGGCGTGTGCGAAGCGTGCACGGCGATCGATGCGGGACGCTTTGTCGACTATATAGAGATGGATGCGGCGTCGAACCGCGGCGTCGATGAAATGGCGCAGCTGCTGGAGCAAGCGGTCTACGCGCCAAGCAATGCGCGCTTCAAGGTCTATATGATCGATGAGGTGCATATGCTGACGAACCATGCGTTCAATTCCATGCTGAAAACGCTGGAAGAGCCACCCGAGCACGTCAAGTTCATCCTGGCCACGACGGACCCGCAAAAGATTCCCGTGACCGTACTGTCGCGCTGCCTGCAGTTCAACCTCAAGCAGATGCCGCCCGGCCACATCATCAGCCACCTGGACAATATCCTGGGACAGGAAGGCATCGATTTCGAACAGCCGGCCTTGCGCCTGCTGGCCCAGGGCGCCCACGGTTCCATGCGCGATGCGCTGTCCTTGACGGACCAGGCCATCGCGTATGCGGCCGGCGCAGTGACCTTGGATGCCGTGCAAGGCATGCTGGGCGCGCTCGACCAATCCTACCTGGTACGCCTGCTCGATGCGCTGGCGCAGCAGGACGGCGCGGATCTCTTGGCCGTGGCCGACGAGATGGCGTCGCGCAGCCTGTCGTATAACGGCGCGCTGCAAGACCTGGGCACCTTGTTGCACCGCATTGCGCTGGCGCAAACCGTACCCGCCGCCTTGCCGCAGGATTTGCCCGAGTATGCAGACATCATGCGCCTGTCTGCTGCGTTTGACGCGGAAGAAGTGCAGCTGTTTTACCAGATCGCCGTGCATGGCCGCAACGAGCTGGGCCTGGCGCCCGACGAATACGCGGGCTTTACCATGACCTTGCTGCGCATGCTGGCCTTTCGGCCCGGCATAGGTGGCGCCGATGGCGTGCCGGCTGCTTCACCGAATTCAGCTTCAATGAGCCGTCCCGCTGCCGTGGCCGCCGCGCGCGCCGCAGCGGGTTCGCCGCCCGCCGCCCGCGCCGCCACGAACAGCGTGGCCAGCCATGCAGCCGTAACGGCTGGCACCGCGGCGCCAGCGGCCGTCGTCGCGGCAACTGCCGCCAGCATGGCCCGCAGCGAAGCGCCGCCGCCACGCGCGGCTGTTCCGACACCGGCGCCAGTACCCGTTTCCGCCCCGGCCCCGGCACCAGCGGCGCCGCCGCCCGCCGCCGCTCCTGCTGCGGCTGCCCCGGCAGCATCGGGCGCGCCCATCAGTTCCGCCCGCGCCGCCATCAATGCGGCGCTGGAAGCGGCCCGTGCCGCTTCGAAAGGCCGTCCGGGCAGCGCGCCATCGGCGCCATCGTCGGCGCCCAAATCAGCTGCCCCTGCGCCAGCACCGGCTGCTGCCGTCGCCGCGCCGGCTCCGGCTGCACCGGTCCAGGCAGCTCCGCCACCGCCTGCCGCCGCGAAAGCGCCGGCGCCGTGGGACGATGCGCCGCCCGTGGCTGTGATGGAAGCGCCGGTGGCCGTACCGGCGGCGCCCGTGCAGGCGCGTCCTGCCGCTCCGCCGCCACAGCAGGCGCCCGCCGACGACGACTTGCCGCCCTGGGTCACCGAATTTTCCGACGATAGCGCTTCGGCCGCCGTGTCGGCGCCAGCCGCGCAGAGCACCGAGCAGCCCGCCGTCATCATGCCGCAACGTGCCGCCAAGCAAGCCGCGCCCAGCGGGCCGTATGTGATCACGCCCGTGCCGGGACTGGATTGGGACGGCAACTGGCCGGCCGTCGCCGCCGTGCTGCCGCTGCGCGGCGTGGCCCAGCAGCTGGCCGTGCAGGCCGAGCTGATTGACTGCCTGCACGATGGCCACAGCACCACGTTCCGCCTGCGCGTGCCCATCGACACCTGGCGCAGTCCGGCCAACGTGGAAAAACTGGCGGCCGCGCTCACCGAGCGCTTCGGCCGCAAGGTCGCGGTCGATACGGAACTGGGCGCTGTCTGGTACACGGCCAGTGCGGAAGCGCAGGCCCACCGCGAGGCGTGCCAACTGCAAGCGGAAGCAACCATCGCAAGCGATCCCTTCGTGCTCGACATGAAGCGTGCATTCGACGCTTTCGTCGTGCCGGGAACGATTACCCCTGCACCGGCCGGCTCCGCCGCGCCGACCCTGCATTGATGATTAACACACTCACAAATTGAATTGAACGGAGCATTCTTATGATGAAAAATCAACTGGCTGGCCTGATGAAGCAGGCGCAAGCAATGCAAGACAACATGAAAAAGGCCCAGGAACAACTGGCGCTGGTGGAAGTGGAAGGCCAGTCCGGCGCCGGCCTGGTGAAAATTGTCATGACGTGCAAGAACGACGTCAAGCGCGTGTCCATCGACCCGTCGCTGCTGGCTGACGACAAGGATATGCTGGAAGACTTGGTGGCTGCCGCCTTCAACGACGCCGTGCGCAAGGCGGAAGCGACTTCCGCTGAAAAAATGGCAGGCTTGACTGGCGGCATGAACTTGCCAGCCGGCTTCAAAATGCCATTCTGATGCACTACCGCATGCGCTCGATCTATGGCACGGGGCAGGGTTGATCCATGTCCAAGTCGCTTGAATTCCTGACCGAGGCGCTGCGGCGCCTGCCCGGCGTCGGCCCTAAGTCGGCGCAGCGGATGGCATTTCATTTGTTGCAGCACGATAGGGAAGGCGCGGCCATGCTGTCGCGCGCCCTGTTCCAGGCCGTCGATGCCGTCCATCACTGCGGCCTGTGCAATACCTTTACCGAACATGAAGTGTGCGAGACTTGTCTCGACGAAGAGCGCGACAAGCGCTTGCTGTGCGTGGTGGAAACGCCCGCCGACCAGTTGATGATCGAGCAGACGCTCACCTACAAGGGCCTGTATTTCGTGCTCATGGGGCGACTCTCTCCGCTGGACGGCATCGGTCCGAAAGATATCCACCTTGAAAAATTGCTGGGCCGCGCCAACGATGGCGTGGTCGGTGAAGTGGTGCTGGCCACCAATTTTACGAATGAAGGCGAAGCGACGGCCCACTACATTAGCGAAATGCTGAAGGCGCGGGGCTTGCGCGTGAGCCGTTTGGCCCGCGGCGTGCCCGTGGGCGGCGAACTGGAATACGTCGACGCGGGCACCATCGCCCGCGCGATGCTCGACCGCAGGGCAACCTGACCATAACATGACAGAATCCTCCGCGACCACCGGTCCACTGCAAGGCATTAAAGTGCTGGAACTGGGCACCCTGATCGCGGGGCCGTTCTGTGCCCGCATGCTGGCCGAATTCGGTGCCGACGTGATCAAGATCGAGTCGCCCGATGGCGGCGACCCCATCCGTACCTGGCGCGTGCTGAAAGATGGCACCTCGCTGTGGTGGTCGGTGCAGGCGCGCAACAAGAAGAGTCTGACCTTGAACTTGAAAGCGCCGGAAGGCCGGGCCATCGCGCGCCAGCTGGCCCTGGAAGCGGACATCATCATCGAGAACTACCGCCCCGGCGTGCTGGAAAAGTGGGACCTCGGCTATGAGCAGCTCAAGCAAATCAAGCCGTCCCTCATCATGGTGCGCCTGTCCGGCTTTGGCCAGACGGGCCCGATGAAGGACTTGCCGGGTTTCGGCGCCATCGGCGAATCCATGGGCGGCTTGCGCTATGTGTCCGGCTTTGCCGACCGCCCGCCGGTGCGCGTGGGCGTGTCGATCGGCGACTCGGTGGCGGCGCTGCACGGCGTGATCGGCGCCATGATGGCCTTGCGCCACCGCGACGTGACCGGCGGGGTGGCTTCCGGGGAAGGCCAGATGGTCGACGTGGCCCTGTACGAATCCGTGTTCAACCTGATGGAATCGCTGGTGCCCGAATACGACCAGGCCGGCGTGGTGCGCGAGCGCACGGGCGGTTCCTTGCCCGGCATCGTGCCGTCGAACACCTACACCACGGGCGACGGCGAAAACATTGTGATCGCCGGCAACGGCGACGCCATCTTCAAGCGCTTGATGCTGGCCATGGGCCGCATCGACATGGCGGGCGACCCGCAACTGGCACGCAACGATGGCCGCGTGGCGCGCACGCAGGAAATCGACGACGCCATCGGCGCCTGGTGCGCTACCCACACGATCAACAGCGCGCTGGCCGTGCTGAAGGCGGCCGACGTGCCGTCCGGAAAAATTTACTCCGTGCGCGACATGCTGAGCGATCCCCAGTTTCTCGCCCGCAATATGTTCGAACAACACCATTTCGCCGACGGCACGCCCGTCAAATTGCCCGCCATCAGCCCGAAACTGTCCGCCACGCCGGGCAAGACCCAGTGGCTGGGGCCGACCCTGGGCCAGCACAACGATGAAGTGCTGGCGTCGCTCGGCTATGATGCGGCCGCCATCGCGCGGCTCAAGACCGATGGCGTGGTGTAAGCCACGCCCTGCTGACTTATTTGATACCGATTTGATACCGATCATGCCTCCATTGTTACGCCGCGCGCGCGCCGCGCTTGCCCTGGCGTCCGTTGCCATCCTCCTCTCGGCCTGTGCCAGCTTCCCTCACGACGCGCCGATTGCCGGCCTGCGCCTGATCGGCGAGCAGCGCATCGCGCTCAAGCACGCGTTCGAGGGCACCACGGTGGGCGGCTTGTCCGGCATCGATTACGCGGCGGACAGCAACAGCTGGGTGATGGAAAGTGATGACCGCTCGGCAATCAATCCGGCCCGCTTCTACCGCGCCACCCTGGCCTACGACAGCAAGGCGTTTACGGGCGTGACCCTGAGCAGCGTGCATTTTTTCACGCAGCCCGACGGCAGCCGCTATCCGAACCTGGCGCATGCAAAGCTCGACAGTGGCGACCAGGTGCCCGACATCGAAACCATCCGCGTCGATCCGCAGGACGGCAGCCTGTGGTACGGCAGCGAAGGCAACCGCAAGGTGGGCCTGCACCCGTTCGTGCGCCACGCAGACCGCGACGGGCGTTATCTGGTCACCTTGCCCACGCCCGCCATGTTCAAGGTCTCGAAGGAAGAAATTGGCTCGCGCAACAACATGAGCTTCGAGGCACTGTCTTTCTCGTCGGATGGCAAGAGCCTGTGGCTGGGCATGGAAGCGGCCCTGTACCAAGATGGCCCGCTGGCCACGCCCGATCACGGCTCCGTGGTGCGGATCACGCGCCTGGACCGCGCGGGCAAGGTGCTGCGCCAGTACGCGTATGCTATCGAGCCAGTGGCGTCACGGCCCGCGCCGGGACGTGAAGCGGACAATGGCGTGTCGGAAATCCTCGCCGTGAATGACCATCAGCTGCTGGTGGTGGAGCGGGCCGGCGTGGAACACGCCGATGGCGTGTATACGAATCACGTGCGCATCTACGCGATGGAAACGGAGGGCGCCACCGATATCCAGTCCATCGCGGCCCTGGCGGGCGCGGCCTATGTGCCGGCGCGCAAGCGATTGCTGCTGGACCTGGAAAAGATCGGTCTTGAAAGAATCGACAATATCGAAGGCATCAGCTGGGGTCCGCGCCTGGAAAACGGCCACCGCAGCCTGGTAATGATTTCCGACGATAATTTCAACGCGCAGCAAGTCACGCAAATCCTTGCCTTCGAAGTGCTCTAGTTTCCAGGCTGGCCAGCCGCTCGGCCTGCCGAGCCAGCATGGCGGTGATCGTGTCGTGCGGTGACGGGTGGCCCAGGAAATAGCCTTGCGCCATGTCGCAGCCGTATTCTTCCAGCATCAGCAATTGCTCGTCCGTCTCCACGCCCTCGGCCACCACCACCATCTTCAATCCATGCGCCATGGCGATGATGGCGCGCGTGATGGCCGCGTTTTCCGTATCCTGCGGCAAGCCGGCGATAAAACTCTTGTCGATTTTTAAGGCCCGCACGTCGAAGCGTTTCAGGTAGTTCATCGACGAGTAGCCCGTGCCGAAGTCGTCGATCGACAGGTACACGCCGATGCCGCGCAATTGCTCCAAGGTCACCATGGTGGCACGCGCATCGTCCATCAATGTCCCTTCCGTCAATTCCAGTTCCAGCAGGCGCGCGTCCAGGCCCGTGTCGGCCAGGGCTGAGAGCACGATCTGCATCAGGTTTTCATCCTTGAATTGCTTCGCCGACAGGTTCACGGCCATGCGGATAGCTCGCCCGCCATCGCTTTGCCAGGCCTTGGCCTGGTTGCACGCCGTGCGCAGCACCCATTCGCCGATGGGCACAATCAGCCCCGTCTCTTCTGCCAGCGGGATGAATTCCGTGGGCGAAATGATGCCGCGCTCGGGATGACGCCAGCGCACCAGCGCTTCCACGCCCACGATCTGTGTGCTGGGCACGTCGATCTGCGGCTGGTACAGCAAGTACAGCTCGTTGTTTTGCAAGGCCTTGCGCAGCCCCACTTCCATCTTCACGTGGCTCATGATTTCCATCGTCAGCGATGAACTGTAGAGCTTGGCGTTGTTCTTGCCGCAGTTCTTCGCGTGGTACATGGCCGTGTCCGCATATTTCAACAGCGAATTGCAATCCTCGCCATCTTCCGGATACAGCGAGATGCCGATGCTGGCCGTGACGAAAATCTCGTGTCCCTCGGTCATGAAGGGCCGCCGCATGGCTTCCTTGACGCGGTGCGCCACGTTGAGCGCATCTTCCACCCGCTCCAGGTCGGGAATCAAAATTGTGAATTCGTCGCCGCCCAGGCGCGCCAGGTTGCTGCCGCCGGACGTGGCCTCAAACTCGTGTTCGGCGCGCAGCACCAGGTCGCTGGGGCGGATGGTTTCGCGCAGGCGCTCTGACACCACCTTGAGCAGGTGGTCGCCCACATCGTGGCCCAGGGTGTCGTTGATGCGTTTGAAGGCATCGAGGTCCATGAACAGCACGGCGAATTTCTTGTCGTGCTCTTTCGAGCGCAGCAGTTCGCGTTCCAGCGTTTCCAGGAACGCTTGCCGGTTGGGGATGCCCGTCAGGCTGTCGCAGTAGGCGAGGCGGCGGATCTGCTCTTCCGTACGCTTGCGCTCGCTGATGTCGCGCACCAGGCCCAGCACCTCGTCGGCCCCGGTTGCCACCAGGCGCGCTTCGAAATGGCGCGTGCTATTTTCGTGCTTGAGCGTGTAATCGACCGAGCCGATGTGCTGCGTAGCCAGCACGGCGTGCGCCTTGTCCAACAGGCGCGCGGCGATTTCGGGCGGCAGCACGTCGCCGATATGGCTGCCCACGCAGTCGCTGATGGAAAAGCCCGCGCTGGCGTCGTGCCCCTGTTCATAGTCGAGATAAAAGCCCTCGCGGTTCAGGCGAAAGAAGGTGTCGGGGATGGCGGCCAGCACGGCGCGGTTGTGCGCGTCGGCGATGCGCAGGCGGGCGATGGCGTCGCTGGCGCGCAGCACGTACAGCGCGCGATGGCCCAGGATGGGCCAGTTGATGGGCTTGGAAATGAAATCCGTGGCGCCCACCTCGTAGGCACGCGTGACCGCTTCCAGCTCGTCGTCGCCCGTGACCATGATGATGGGCACGGTGCCGCCCACTTCCTGGAGACGGATTTCGCGGCATACGGCAAAGCCGTCCAGGGCCGGCATGTCGACGTCGAGCATGACCAGGTCCGGCCCGCTGTGTTTGTAGCTGGCCAGCGCCTGCACGCCGTCCTCGGCCTCGATCACGTCCAGGCCCACCTGCGTGAGCATTTGCCGCATCAGCAGGCGCATCACGGGATCGTCGTCGGCGACCAGCACCAGGCCGCGTGAGGGGGGGAGGGGCGCTGTCATGTCAGTGTTCCTTCACGAGGATGGCGCTCAGCGATTCGCGTACGGCCAGGAAGGCTTGCTGCATCTGCTGCAGCAGGATAGTCGCGCCCTCGGTACTGCCGGCGCGGCCCAGTTTTTCCATTTCCTTGCATAGCTGCGCCAGGCCATCGGCGCCCACGTTGGCGCTGCCCGACTTGAGGCTGTGGGCCACCTTGCGCAGCGCTTCCGTATCCGCACCGGCGATCGCTACGCGCATGGCGATCAATTGGCGCGGCGTCTCGCTGGTAAAAGCGAGGATGACCCGCTCGAGCAGCGCATCGCCATCGGCGCGCGACAGGGCGCGGATGTTTTCTAGCGCCTGCCGGTTCAGCGGCTGGCCGGCTGGCGGGGAGGCGGGTGCAGGCGGAGGCACCTCCGGCGATGCCTCCTGCGCCTCGCTGTGGTGGACGGTGGCTGCGCGCGGCAGGGTGATCCAGCGCGCTACCGTGTGGCCCAGGTCTTGCTGCGTAAAAGGTTTACTCAGGTAATCGTCCATACCGGCCGCCAGGCATGCCTCGCGGTCGCCCTGCAACGCATTGGCCGTGATGGCAACGATGGGCAGTACGCGCGCATGGCCGCACTGCTGTTCATGACGGCGGATTTCCGCCGTGGCGGCAAAGCCATCCATCACGGGCATCTGGCAGTCCATCAGTATCAAATCGAAATCCTCGGCCTGCGCCGCTTGCAAGGCTTCTTCGCCGTTGCGCACACACACCACGTCCAGGCCCAGGCTATCGAGCATGGCCAGCGCCACTTCCACGTTGACGGGATTGTCCTCGGCCAGCAGCACGCGGCGGCGCTGGCGCCGTCCCACCTGGCGCGCCGCGTGTGGCGGGTGGATGCGCATGCCCTCGCTGGCGCGCGGCGGCGTGACGATGCAGTCGAACAGGTCGCATTCGCGCGCCGGCTTGATCAGCTGGAAGGCCACGCCCGCCTCGCGCCGCTGCACGGGGTCGGCGGCCGCCTGCTCCGTGCTCAGCAGCAGAAGCTTGAGATCGGCCAGCAGCGGGTCGCTCTTGATGTTGGCGGCCAGGGCCAGGCCGCTGGTGCGCGGCAATTCCATGTCGAGCAGGGCCACGCCATACGGTGTGCCCGCCTGCGCGGCTGCGCGCAGTTTGCCCAGGCAGTCGCTGGCCGTGCCGGCGCTGTCGCTGACGATGTGCCAGCTGGCCAGCTGCCGTTCCAGCACGGCGCGCGTTGCGGGTGTGTGGTCGACGATCAAGGCGCGTAACCCTCGCGTGGTTTTCAGGTTGAAGGACGGGTCGTCGCTGTCGACGCGCCGCTTATCGAAATTTACTTCGAACCAGAAGATCGATCCTTGCGTTAAAGCATTATCAACGCCGATAGTGCCGCCCATCAGTTCCACCAGTTGTTTCGAGATCGTCAGTCCCAGGCCCGTGCCGCCGTGCTTGCGCGTGGTCGAGCCATCCGCCTGCGAGAACGATTCGAAGATGCGCGTCTGCGCCTCGTTTGAGACGCCGATACCCGTATCGTGCACCTCGAAGCGCAAGCCCACGCTGGGCGTATCTTCGCTGCACACGGCCACTTTAACGGTGACTTTGCCGGTTTCTGTGAACTTGATGGCATTGCCCAGCAGATTGACGATGATCTGGCGCAAACGGTTCGGGTCGCCACAGATGGCGATGGGAATGTCAAACGCGATATCGAATTCCAGGCTGATATTTTTCGCTTCCGCCTGCGGCGCGAACACGTGTTCTATATCGTCGAGCAATTCGCGGAAATTGAAGCGGATGTATTCCACGCTCAGCTTGCCCGCCTCGATCTTGGAAAAGTCGAGGATGTCGTTGATGATCACCAGCAAATTCTGTCCCGAGCGCTGCACCATGCTCGTGTAGTGGCGCTGCTGCGGGCTTAAAGGGCTGGCCAGCAGCAGTTCCGTCATGCCCAGCACGCCATTCATGGGCGTGCGGATTTCATGGCTCATGGTGGCGAGGAAGGCGCTCTTCGCATGACTGGCCGCCTCGGCAGCATCCTTGGCCTTTTCCAACTGCGCCGTGCGCACGCCCACCTGGCGTTCGAGCTGGTCGCGGTAATTGGCCAGGGTGCTGTCGCGGCTGTCGATCTGCGCCAGCATGTCGTTGAAACTGTCGATCAGCACGCCCAGCTCGTCGCTGCGCTGGTGCGCGATGCGGTGGCTGTAGGTCTGGCTGCTCGACACTTTTTGCGCTGTATCAATCAGCTTGGTGATCGGTTCGGCGATCACGCTCTTGAAACGCCGCGCGAGGAACACGGCTACCAGAAAAGACAGCACGGTGGCACCGCCGATGGCGCCCACGTGGCGGCCGATGTCGCGCCACATGTGGTTCAGGTCCGCTTCGATCAGCACGGCGCCGATGATCTGTTGCGCCTCGCCTGGCCGGTAGACGGGACGGTACAAACGCATGGCGGGCGCCAAGGTCGTGCCCGCGCCTTGCGTGACGGGCTGCACGGCCATGTCGGCCAGCAAGGCATGGTCCATATCTTCCGGCGTAGCCAGGCCGCCCGCGTGCTGCGGCGCGCGGTACAGGGCGAACAGGCGCCCGCCCCGGTCGAACAAGGCCGCCTGGGCGATCTCGTCGCGCGCGGCCAGCGATGCCAGCACCTGTTGCGCCTGCGCCTGGGCAGGTTTGCCCACCAGCAAAGGCACCGCGCTGGCCGCACCGATCACGCCCGCCAGCGACAGCAGTTGCTTGCCTTCATCGTTCTTGTGGCTGAGCACAGACGTCACGGCGAACGCCACGAACACCAGCAACAGCGCGCAGCCCGACGACAGCACCGAAATCATGGTCAGTTTCTGGCTGATGCTGGAGCGTTGGAAATTGAACATGGTTGCGGCGCTTCTCCGGTCGGCCCATAGACTGTTTTTTAATTCCTATTGGAAAAATATAGACGTGAAGACACTTCACGATGTTGATGTGGGTCTAAGGGAGGAGAGGGGAGGGGAACTTATACGAGATGAAACAACGGAGGGCGGTTCCAAAGAACCACCACCGAAATTTTTTTAGTTCAAGACGCCGGACAAAACCGTCGCGAGCGGAAGGGAGAGGCGGCCGAGAAGCGCAACCGTGCTTGAGCACGGTGAGCATCGCAAGCCGCCTATACCGACGCGCAGTAGGTTTGGTCCGGTGTCTTAACAGCAGCCACCGCGTTTGCCTGCGCCGCCGTAGCGGGCTTCCTGCCGTTCGCGGAAGAACTCTTCATACGTCATCATCGGCTCGCCGGGATGGGTCACTTCCCGGTGCGCCACGTAGGTGTCGTACTCGGGCAAGCCGCACATGAGCCGCATGCTTTGCCCCAGATACCGTCCAGCCTTGATGATTTCGTCTATCATCATTGCACCGTGGGCATGGCCTGGAACGGCGTTTCCTTGGTGCTTGGACGGCTGTCGGCGCGCGCCTTCATGACGGTGCGGATGCCGAAGAACAGCACGCTGATCACAACGATGACGAAGAAGGCGGCCAGACCGGCGTCCAGGTAATCGTTGAAGATGATCTGCTGCATCTGCGCCACCGACTTGGCCGGCGCCAGCAAGGTGCCTTCATCGAGCGCCGCCGAATATTTCTTGGCGTGCGCCAGGAAGCCCACGCGCGGGTTGGCATCGAAAATCTTTTGCCAGCCAGCCGTCAGGGTACACAGCAGCAGCCAGATGGTCGGCGTGATGGTGACCCACGCATACCGGCCCTTTTTCATCTTGAACAGCACGCAGGTGCCGAGGATCAGCGCAATCGCCGCCAGCATCTGGTTGGCGATGCCGAACAGCGGCCACAAGGTGTTGATGCCGCCCAATGGATCGACCACGCCCTGGTACAGGAAATAGCCCCAGGCCGCCACGCACAGGCCCGTGGCCAGCAGGTTGGCGATGACGTTTTCCGTCTTTTTCAAGCTTGGGACGAAGCTGCCCAGCAAGTCTTGCAGCATGAAGCGACCGGCACGCGTGCCTGCATCGACGGCCGTCAGAATGAACAGCGCTTCGAACAAAATAGCGAAGTGGTACCAGAAGGCCATCATGGCCTTGCCGCCGATAGCGCCGGAGAGAATCTGCGCCATGCCGACCGCCAGGGTCGGTGCGCCGCCGGCGCGCGAGATGATGCTGTGCTCGCCAACGTCCTTGGCCGTTTGCGTCAGCATTTCCGGCGTCACGTAGAAGCCCCACTGCGAGATCGCTTGTGCGGCGGACTCGGCCGTGGTGCCGATCAGTGCGGCCGGGCTGTTCATGGCGAAATAGATGCCAGGCTCGATGGTCGAGGCGGCCACCAGGGCCATGATGGCAACAAACGATTCCATCAGCATGGCGCCATAGCCGATGAAGCGGGCGTGGCTTTCGTTTTCAATCATCTTCGGCGTGGTGCCAGAGGAAATCAGCGCGTGGAAACCGGAGACGGCGCCGCAAGCGATGGTGATGAACAGGAAGGGGAACAGATTGCCCGACCAGACCGGGCCGGAGCCGTCGATGAACTTCGTCATGGCCGGCATTTTCAGGTAAGGCGCGACGACGATGATGCCGATGGCCAAGCCCAGGATCGTGCCGATTTTCAGGAAAGTGGACAGGTAGTCGCGCGGCGCCAGCAGCAGCCACACGGGCAGCACGGAAGCGATGAAACCGTAGCCGATCAGCATCCACGTCAGTTCCGTGCCCGTGAACGTGAACATCGGACCCAGCACCGCGTGTTCCTGCACGTATTGACCGCCGATGATGGCTAGCATCAGCAGTACAAAGCCGATGATGGAGATTTCGCCAATGCGACCGACGCGGATGAAGCGCGAATACACGCCCATGAACAGCGCGATGGGAATCGTCGCCATCACGGTGAAGCTGCCCCATGGGGAGCCGGTCAGCGCCTTGACGACGATCAATGCCAGCACGGCCAGGATGATGACCATGATCATGAAGCAACCCAGGAGGGCGATCATGCCGGGAATTTCGCCCAGTTCAGCCTTGATCAGGTCGCCCAAGGAGCGGCCATCGCGGCGCATGGAAATGAACAGCACGATGAAATCCTGCACGGCGCCGGCAAACACGACACCCGCCAGTATCCACAGCATGCCGGGCAAATAGCCCATCTGCGCGGCCAGCACGGGGCCGACCAGGGGGCCGGCGCCGGCAATCGCCGCGAAATGGTGGCCGAACAGCACGTATTTGTTGGTCGGCACGTGGTCGAGGCCATCGTTGTGCTTGAAGGCGGGCGTCATGCGGCGCGGATCCAGGCCCAGCACCTTGTCGGCGATGAACAGGCTGTAGAAACGGTAGGCGATCAGGTAGACGCAGACGGCGGCGATGACGATCCAGATAGCGCTGATCGGCTCGCCACGTTGCAGGGCGACGACGCCCAGGGACCCGGCACCGGCCAGCGCAAGCGCTGCCCAGCCGAGCTGTTTGAAAATGCGGTTCATGCTTCCTCCAGAGATTGACGGGCGCTGTGCCGTGCGATGATGTGTGCTGCGGGTCCTGGTCGTCGCCAGTTTGATGTTACTTTTGCTGTAGTTGCAGCTTATGGCGAGTATTCAGGAATCGTATAATTGCCGCAAGCGCACGACTACGCAGTAACGCTCAGTATTACTACGCAGGGCTATCGCCGCGCCGCGACGTAAAATCACGCATTCCCACCAGCATCGACGCCGCCGGAGCGCGCAAGGCCATGAAACTCAGACAGAAAGTCATCTTCCTGGCCATCACGCCGCTCATACTCGCCCTGTGCGCCATTGCATTTGCCGTGCGGCACCAGGCCATCACCCTGGCCGAGCAGCAGCGCGCCACCATTCAGCAGGCGTATCTGGCCAGCAAGGAAGCCGAACTCAAGCATTACGTGACCCTGGCCAGCCATTCCATCGCCTCCCTGTACCAGTCGGGGCGCAAGGATGCCGCCACGCAAGAGGAAGCCAAGCGCATCCTGTCCGCCCTCAGCTATGGCGACGATGGCTATTTCTTCATCTATGATTTGCGGGGCAAGTCGCTGATGCATCCGCGCCAGCCTGAGCTGGTGGGGCAGAATTTGTGGGAGTTGCGCGACGCGGACGGCAATCTGACCATCCAGCGCCTGATGCAGCGGGCGAAGAGCGGCGGCGGCTTCGAGCGCTACAACTGGATCAAGCCGTCGACGAACAAGTCCGCGCCCAAGCTCGGCTATGTGATATTGATGCCGGAATGGGGTTGGATGATGGGCACGGGCATCTACATGGATGACGTGGACCAGGCGCTGGCCAAGGTTGACGCCCAGCAGTCGCGCAATATCCGCTCGACCATGGAGCTGATCGCCGCCATCGCCATCCTCGGCTCCCTGCTGGTGGCCGCCTGCGGCCTGGCGCTGAACCTGCGCGAATTGCGCGTGGCCGACGCCAAGCTGAAGGTGCTGGCGCAGCGGGTGGTCGAGTCGCAGGAGGAAGAGCGGGCACGGCTGTCGCGCGACTTGCATGACGGCATCAGCCAGTGGCTGGTCTCGATCAAGCTGCAGATCGAGGCGGGCATCGCGCGCCTGGCCGGCAATGCCGAACAGAAAGACAAGGCGCCCGCCACGTTCGAGCGGGCCGCCGAGCAGCTGAACAAAGTACTGGGCGAGGTACGGCGCATTTCGCACAACCTGCGCCCGGCCATTCTCGACGACCTGGGCCTGGCCGCCGCGCTCGACCACCTGGTGCATGAATTCAATGACAGCAGCAGCGCGCAAGCCAGTTTCACGGCCAGCCCGGCGGCGGCGGGCGAAGGCTTGCCCGACATGGTAAATACCGTGCTGTTCCGCATCGCCCAGGAAGCACTGACCAATTGCGAGCGCCATGCCCACGCCAGCGCTGTGGAAGTGAGCCTGCACGAGGCGGGCAAGGCGGTGGAATTGCGTATCCAGGATAATGGCGGCGGCTTCGATTTCGACGGCATCGCCCTGCACCCACAGCGCGGCATCGGCCTGCGCAACATGACGGAACGCATGGAAGCCATCGGCGGCAGCCTGCACATCACTTCTGCGCCGGCCGGCACCCTGGTGCTGGCGCGGCTCGGCCTTCCACCTACACACTGATAGATACACAGACATGACCGAGAAGATCAATATCCTGCTGGTGGACGACCATCCCCTCGTACGCGACGGCTTGCGCGCGCGCCTGGAAGCGGTGGCGCATTTCGACGTGGTGGCCGAGGCGGGCGGCGCCGACGAGGCGTTGGCCCAGGCGCGCACGCACCAGGTGGACCTCGTGTTGATGGATATCAATATGCGCGGCACGAATGGTATTGAAGCAACGGCGCTGTTCAAACAGGCGTTTCCGCAGATTGCCGTGCTGATCCTATCCATGCACGACAAGCTTGAATATGTGTCGCAAGCCATCGCTGCCGGCGCGCGCGGTTATGTGCTCAAAGATGCCCCAGGGAAAGATATCGTCTTCGCCATCGAGACGGTGATGTCGGGCGGCATTTATTACAGCGCGGCGCTGGCACGGCAATTGTCACGCCCGCAAGTGCACGATTCCTTCCTCACCACGCGCGAGCAGCAAGTGCTGCAGCACATCGCGGCGGGCCAGTCGAACAAGCAGATCGCCCGCGACCTGGACCTGAGCGTGCGCACGGTGGAGACGCACCGGCTCAACATCAAGCGCAAGTTGGGTATCGAAGGGCAGGCCGAATTGATCAAATATGCGGTCGAGCATGCACATGGCGGCGGCGCCTGAACCATGCTGGCATCACGACGGGTTTTTCAAACCCGCATGACAGGCGGGTCTCCCGGGGGAATGTTTTTTTTGAATATTTATTGCCAAAATTAAACTGTTTCGAGAGTGAGATTCGGATAGAATGATTCTCGCTGTCGAGGGCATCCCTGTCGGGCCAAGGTTGCCAATGTTGGTCAGTTTATTTACTATGGCGCCCTACCCACACTGAGATACCGATGTCCGCGTCTGAATCAAACCTGTTTCCGTTGGTGGGATTACAAGCAGTGGCCAATGCTCATAACGAGTGGGTCGCTGTCACCTTGCATGTACCGCAGGCCTCGACGGCGCCGTTGCTGGCGGCGCTGGCCGCCGCCGATGCGTATGCCTTCCTGGCGCCGCTCGACTGCATCATTCCCCTGGCCGACCCGCATGGCGTGGACGAGGCCGTGCTGGCGCAACTGGCGCCGCAACGCACCATTTTCCGTTTGCCGGCCCAGCTTGCCGGCGACAAGCAAATCCAGAAAAAATGCCAGCAATGGCGCGACGCCGGCTATCGCATCCTGCTCGATGGCGCCGATGCCGGTCCCGTGGTGGCGGCGCAGGTTGAAGCGCGCGCGCTGAGTTTTGATGCGGCGGGCACACGCCCGGCCCTGCATCAGCTACTGCCCTTGCCGGGGCCGCACCTGGCCTACAACATCGTCGACGCCGAGCAGTTTGCTGCCTTGCAAGCGCTGGGCGTGAGCTGGTTTGCCGGCGATTACGCCCTGCACCATGCGCGCCAGCAAAGCGAGCCGGAAGACGCCACCTCGCGCAAGCGCCTGCTGGCGCTGCTGGGCCTGTTGGCCCGCGATGCCGACGCGCACGAGCTGGAAGTGCCGCTCAAGCAAGATCCATCGCTCAGCTATCATTTATTGAAACTGGTCAATTCAGCCGCCTTCGGTTTCACGGCGCCGATTACCAGCTTCAGCCAGGCCATCACCCTGCTGGGCCGGCGCCAGCTGCAGCGCTGGCTGCAATTGCTGCTGTATGCGCGCCAGCAAGACGATGGCAAGATCCACGCGCTGCTGCCGCTGGCGGCCGTGCGCGCGGCGCAGATGGAAGCGCTGTGCCAGTTGCGCGGCGGCGACCGCGACGCGCAAGACCTGGCCTTCATGGCGGGCGTGTTTTCCCTGCTCGACGTCCTGCTGGGCATGCCCATGCCGGACATCATCGCCACCCTGAACCTGGCGCCTGAAGTCAGCGCCGCCTTGCTGGAGCGCAATGGCGAGCTGGGCACCTTGCTGGCGCTGGTTGAAAGCGCCATGCCGCCGCCCGAAGGCTTGCGCCGTGCCGGCATCGATGGAGAAACCTATTGGCGCAGCCTGTTACAGGCCTACCAATGGGCCATCCAGGTCAGCCGGAACCTGTAGCATGACCTTGCTGCCGTTGTCGGATTACCTCGGTGACAGCGCCGCCCTGTGCGATGCCGTCGTGCGTTTGCGTGGCCCCGCGCTGGTGGCCGAACTGGGCCGTATTGCCAGCGCCGTGATGGCCAGCCCGCATGGCCAGTTCCTGCCGATAGCTAGCGCCGATGGCGCTGCATCGTCTGCGATTTTTTCCAGCGATACGCCGGCCTTGCTGCAGGAAATCAGTTTTGACGGCCATTGCTTCGGCCATTACTGTGTGGCGGGACGCAGCCTGTACAACGACGCCGACCGCCGCCACCTGGCCAGCCTGGCCTCGCTGACGGCCGGCGTGCTGCAGGTGCATTCGCTGGCACAACGCTCGACCCATGCCTTTGCGCAAGTCGAAGCCTTGTTGGCGCAGCAGACGCAAATCCTCGACCAGTTGCACGAATCCGTGCTGACGATGGACTTGACCGGCTACATCACCAGCTGGAACAAGGGTGCTGAGCGCCTGTTCGGCTATACCTCGGTGGAAGCCGTAGGGCGCAACATTTTGTTCTTGTACGACGATGAGGACACCGGTTTCCACGACGCCTTCCTGGAGCAGGGAGGACGCCTGATGGAGGTGCGCCGCCGAAAGAAGTCAGGCGAGATCTTCTGGGCCAGCCTGTCCTTGTCGCCGCTGCAGGACATGGACGCCAAGCCCATCGGACTCATCGCCTACCTGACGGACATCACGGAACGCAAGCTGGCCGAAGAGCGCCTGCATCACCTGGCGTATTACGACCCGCTGACCAGCCTGCCCAACCGCACCTTGCTGGCCAAGCTGGTCGACCAGGCCCTGAGCGTGGCGCAGCGCAGCAAGATGCTCGGTTGCGTGCTGTTCATCGACCTGAACCGTTTTAAGCTGATCAACGACACCCTGGGCCGGCGCATCGGCGACGAATTGCTGCGCCAGGTCTCGCTGCGTTTCCGCAAGGTATTGCGCGACCAGGACCTGGTGGCTCGCCTGGGCGGCGACGAGTTCGCCGTTGGCCTGTTCGACATCGGCCAGCATTTCGAAGCCAGCATGGTGGCGCAAAAGCTGCTCGCTTCCCTGGTGCAACCGTTCCTGATCGAAGGCCACGACTTGCGCGTGGGCGCCAGCATCGGCATCAGCGTGTATCCGCAAGATGGGCAGGACGCGGAAACCCTGCTGCGCCTGGCCGACATCGCCATGTACCGCGCCAAACAGGACAGCGGCGGTGAAGCGGAAAGCGTGGCCTTCTACAGCCAGGACATGAACTTGGGCATGCAGGCACGCATGCGCCTGGAAACAGGCTTGCGCCAGGCGTTATCGGAACAGCAATTGCTGCTGCACTACCAGCCGAAATACGCCTTGGGCAGCGGCCGCATCATCGGCGCCGAAGCCCTGGTGCGCTGGCACCACCCGCAGCACGGCATGATCCCGCCCGCCGAGTTTATTCCCCTGGCCGAATCGACGGGCCTGGTGGTGCAGGTGGGCGAATGGGTCCTGGAAGCGGCTTGCGCCCAGGCGCAGGCGTGGAAACTGGCCGGCCTGCCTCCCATCCGTCTGGCCGTCAACGTTTCCGCGCGCGAATTTACTTCGGCCCTGCCCGCCAGGGTGGCGGCCACCCTGGCCCGCTACGGCCTGGAAGCGGCCTGGCTGGAGCTGGAAATCACGGAAAGCACCCTGATGCACAACATCGAGCGCGTGATCGGCATCATGGACCGCATCACGGCGCTGGGCGTAGCCTTGTCGCTGGACGACTTTGGCACCGGTTATTCCAGTCTGTCGTACCTCAAGCGTTTCCCCATCGACACCTTAAAAATCGACCGTTCCTTCACCACCGGCATCCCCACGGACGCCAGCGACTGCGCCATCGCCAGCACCATCATCAGCATTGCCCAGCAGCTGCACCATAAAGTCATCGCCGAAGGCGTGGAAACGGCGGAGCAGCTGGCCTTCCTGAAGAGCTCTGGCTGCGACGAAGTGCAAGGCTATTTGTTCTCGCGCCCGCTACCGGCGGCGGAGTTTGAAAGAGCGCTGCGGGAAAACTGGGGCCTGTAGCTTGCGCTGACGGCATCCTAAAATGCACCCCAGACACTCCAGCCACCGCTGCCCATTGGTAAGCCAGTCCGCTTTATGTATAATGCTGCCATCTGGAAGCGTGGCCGAGTGGTTGAAGGCACTAGTCTTGAAAACTAGCGACGGGTTAAACTGTTCGTGAGTTCGAATCTCACCGCTTCCGCCAATCATATTCAAGGTTGCATTAAAGTACCGCACGGTACGGTGCGTAAAATCCTTGAAAATCAATGGTTTAGCAGAGTTTTTGCCATTCTGAATCGCAGATTTGGCTACCTTAAAACTCCGTGCCCCACATTTTCACGTAGGTTCATTTGTAGGTATGATGCGGCTTTCCCATCCCCGTACCTACAGGAACCTCGCTATGGCGATCAACACCCTTACCGACAACGATTGCCGCAAGGCGCTTCCCAACAACGGGAAGCTGCGCAAGCTGTTTGATGGGCATGGTCTATTCCTGGCCATTTTGCCCAGCGGAGGCAAGGTCTGGCGTGTAGCGTATCGTAATGCTGACGGTAAGCAGCAAACTGCGGTAATCGGGCCGTACCCACTCATTGGCTTGAAAGAAGCGCGCGACCGACGCGATGCGCTACGCTTGAAGCTGCTCGATGGGGAAAATATCAAATCGAAGCCCAAGGCGAAACCATCGATCACGTTCGATGCTGCGATCACTGAATATTGGGCCGGCCGGACCGATATCAGCGATGGCTACAAAGCCAATGCACTCAGGGGCCTGGCAATGCACTTGTCGCCGAAACTTGGGAGCATGCTGCTGCGCGATATCACGCGAGACAGCCTCATGGATGCTTTGAGGCCCATGGATGCAGCCGGCCTGTCCGTGTATGTTCGACGCGTGCGCATGTGGGCCAGTCAGGTGCTTGATTGGGGAGTTCAGCACGGCCACTGCGACGAGAATCCGGCATCATCGATCAATGCGAAGGTCGCGTTTTCCAGAAAGCCCCGTGAGGGTTTCGCGGCGTTAGCCATATCCGAGGTACATCCATTCCTGGAGCGCCTCGCGCTGGAGGATGAAATTCAGTCCGTTCTGGCCTGCAAGCTACTGGCACTCACATGGACACGCACGGACGAACTGCGCCGCATGACGTGGGCAGAAGTCGAGGGCGATATCTGGCGCATACCTGGCAAGCGGATGAAGAAGAACCGCGAGCATCTTGTCCCGTTGTCGACGCAAGCCCAGGCGCTGCTGAAAGAAATGAAAATGCGCTCGCGCGGGAGCGTCTACGTGTTTCCGAATGATCGAACAGGCAACCGGCCCATGAGTGAAAATTCGATCCTGTATCTCATCCACCGGATCGGGTACAAGGGCCGCATGACGGGCCACGGTTGGCGCAAAGTGGGGTCCACTTGGGCGAACGAGCACGAATTCAATACCGACCATATCGAGATGCAGCTCGCGCACAAGGACGGCGGGGTGCGTGGTGTCTATAATTCCGCAGAATATCTGAAGCAGCGCAGGGCGATGCTCCAAGCATTTGCGGACTGGCTAATTACTGTAAAAGTGCATGCTTAACCCAACGCGTTACGCTTATGACTGGCCGCCTTCGCCCCAATTGCGGTCGTTCGCCCATGCAGCTCAGTTATTGGCTAGGTGGATGTAGTTAGGGCAAATAGGGAAAACAGGGAAAATCGGGCGTTAAGATGATTAGGCCGCCGATATTGACCTTAAACTGTCCGCGTGGCCTGCTTTGGAGCACTCTGGGCCCATGCTGTATAGTTGTAACTTACGGCGGGGGCGGTCGGTGTTTGCAAAGAGAGAAGCTTTGTCGAACGCGCAATGATGACAGTGGTCGAGGTAGGCAAGGATGATTGGATATTGTCGGCGCAACGACTTCGGCCACAGCGTGTACAAGCGTATCCATTATTCCAGAGAACGGGCGATTCATCCTTCTCGATACCGACTGTTTCAGGCTCCTATACCGCTCGGGCGACACAGCCGCCGTGCAAACCTTGGAATTTTATTAGATGGCCAACAACACCCCTGAAAGTCTTCTGCAAGAGCTGAAGAACCTCAACGCTGAACAGCTCCGGCGCCTGCTAGTCGAACATCTTACAAAACAGAAGCTCGGTCTCTATTGGGAATCTAGCGCGATCGATCGGGACGCCGCCCTCAGCGCTAATCTTGTTTTCCCTCGATTGGTGCCGGAATTAAGTCATGCGCCGGCAAGCACACAGCATCATCGCAATTTGATCATTGAAGGCGATAATTTCGACAGTCTGCGGCTGTTGAGAGCGACGCACGCGGGAAAGATCCGCTGCATCTATATTGACCCTCCCTATAACACCGGTAATAAGGACTGGGTATACAACGACAGGTTCGTCGGCGCGAATGACCGCTGGCGACATAGCCAGTGGCTCGAATTCCTGTATCAGCGCCTTACTTTAGCCCGCGACCTCCTTACAAGTGATGGCGTGATCCTCGTATCGATAAATGATGAAAATCGCGATCGTCTTGGCCTTCTCATGGATGAGATTTTTCCTGGTCGGCGACTTGGCAGCTTCGTCTGGAAAACCCGGTCTGGATCCAACGATGAAACTGGCGGAAGGCTGTCCGTGGACCAAGAACATGTCCTGGTTTATGGAAATGCTGGCTTCGCCTTCAACGGGGATATCAAGGATTTTTCTCAGTATAAAAACCCCGATCAAGATCCGCGTGGACGGTGGAAAACCGGCGACCTGTCGAAGTCCCACACTTACTTAGAGCGTATTAACGGTTACTACCCGATTCAGAATCCTGAGACTGGCGTGTGGTATCCGTGTAATCCAAGCCGCGTTTGGGCGTTTGCAAGTGAGTCAAAAACACCTGACCCCACAGCTCTGCGAGCAAAAACCATGGAGCAGTACATTCGCGAAGGAAAAGTCATTTTTCCCGATGCTCATATCGAGCGCGTGCAAACCTGGCACACTAAAGAGGAATTGCTTAACGCGATCGAGGCTCGTGATGTTCCTGTCAGACCAAAGAACAAAACTCCCTTGATTACGGCCGACCTACCAGATCTCGATTTTTGGGTTGGAAAGCCGGTCGGATTCGGACGCCCGTGGTTCAAACGACATTTGTCTGACCTTCAGAGCGAGGTACGTCCTGTTTCTAGTTGGATTCGAGGAGCTGTCGAAGAAGAATCTTTAGATGAATTTGCGGTGGGGCTAACCGCACAAAGAAGCGGCACGGGAGAACACTCGGCGAACGAAATTCTTGGTTTTAATGCTTTCCCTTTTCCAAAACCACTCTCACTGATTAGGGCGCTCCTGGCGCAGGCGACACGACCCAATGACATAATCTTAGACTTCTTCGCAGGCTCCGGCACCACTGGACAAGCCGTGCTCGAACTGAACGAAGAAGACGACGGTCAGCGACGATTTATTTTGTGTTCCAACACAGAGGCTACTATCAAGAATCCAGACAAGAATGTGTGTCGTTATGTATGTGCTGAACGTATGAGGCGTGTGATGACCGGATACGCCGGAAAACCAGGCTATTCCGCTTCTAAAGGGGGGGAGTTTGCCTACCTTGAACTCGACAAGATTGAGGCTGCGGATGTGTCTTTTGAAGCGAGGCATGAGCACGTCTCAACTCTGCTTTCAATGCGCGAAACAGCGGGCGTCCCCATATCACTTGCGCCGGCTGCAATTCAGGTTATTGCAAAAGGTAGTGATTGGTTATCTGTGGTTTGCGAGAAAGTTACGTCTTCAATCCTGGACGACCTAGCCGCTTTGCCTGTCATCCACAGCGTACCAAGACTTGTTATTTATTGTCCTCGTCCGAAGGCATTAGCGGCGCTCCTGGCGGAACGTGGAGTCGTTGCGAATACTTATTCAATTACCGATGCACTGCTGAAGGGGCAAGTCAACGGTAGGGCGACATCGAAGGAAAAGGAAACAAACGTGGAGGGGGCGACAGCATGACGGCAACTAGCGCAAACGATTTCGTACCGACGGTCCTGCCTATGGCAACGATCCAAATGCCCGCGCAAAGCATGGCCGTGCAACCGGAGAAATTTCAAAGTGACCTGATCGATGGAATGACTGCAGCACTGCTGCGTCAACCATCTCCGCCCTGTCTTTTACGTGCGCCTACGGGTTCCGGAAAAACTTTCGTAATATGCCAAGTCTTGGAACGTGTAAGCGCAGAACGCCCTGTATTGTGGTTTTGGTTTGTACCTTTCGTAAATCTGGTTCAGCAAACAGAAGACTCTCTGCTTGCAAATACAAGCGGCTTAGTTCCTTGTGCTTTAAATTCGGGACGCAATCAAGAGGCTCATCCGGGTCTTGTCTTACTCTCGACAGCGCAAGGTGTGGCTCGGGCCCAGTCGCGAACGAAAGGGTACGACGCAGACGGCGATGACGACACTCGAACACTCGCCGCCTTTATTGCCAGGGCGCGGGCTCAAGGCTTAGAGGTAGGGCTTGTCGTCGACGAAGCCCATATTGGTTTAGACGCCGGTACCGAGTTTGGGAAATTTGCCCGTTGGCTCCGAGCCGAGTACCTCGTAATGGCAACAGCTACACCCAAGGATGAGCGCCTTAATGAGTTTCTCCTAAACGCAGGATATAACGCTCAAGTAAGTTTTTCAGTGAGTCGCGATGAAGTAGTTCAAGCAAGGCTCAATAAAAAATACATTGAAGCTGTCATCTACAATTTTGACAGCAAGATAAGTAGTATTACGGATCTTCGTCGCACAGTTCTCAGGCAAGGCTGGCGCCGCACCCTCAAGATAAAACAGTTGCTAAGTGCAGCAGGGATCCGACTAACACCGCTGTTATTGGTCCAAGTTGCTAACGGAGAAAAAACCGTAGATGAGGCAGCTGAAGATCTCATGAGTTTTGGCGTTCCTTTAGAATCGATTGGCCGGCATTCATCGAATGACCCGGACCCAGTTCTGATGGCCGCCATTGCTAATGACAGCTCCAAACAAGTGCTGATTTTTAAACAGTCAGCTGGTACGGGGTTCGACGCACCTCGATCATTTGTCTTAGCAAGCACCAAGCCCGTCAATGACACCGACTTTGCTATGCAGTTCATCGGCCGGGTGATGCGGGTGGCTCGCCCAGTGCGCGATGAGTTCACAAAGCCTCGTGAGATACCTTCTGATCTGAACACGGCTTTCGTCTACCTTGCAAATGCACAAGCGCAGGCGGGGTTCGAGTCCGCCGTTAAAGCGAGTACAGAGGTGAAGAACCAACTGGAAGGGCAGACCGAGAAATTGTTGACCCGGCAGACCATATCCGGAGCGGTCGTGTACAGCAACAAGCCAATCGATCAAGAACCGATCGCGTTCGACATGCCAGATCCATTGGTCCTGAATTCCCAAAGGACTGTAAAAGATCCTATTCGGTCCACACCGAATCAAGGTACTTTTTTTGATGCAGGATTCGATGTCGACGATGATAGGCAATGGGATGTCCAAGTTGGTCCCTTGGACACTGTCGTGCCGGCGGCATCGTCACCTAAGAACATTAAGAAAATCGTCGGAACGCACCAAGACTTGCTGGACGAGTTAAACGCTCGTGGGCTGAGATCCTACCCGCGCAGAAACCTAGTTAAACTTTGCCGAAATCTGAAAACTGAGGAAAAGCCCGAATTAGATGACATGTCCGATATTTCACGAGCTGTTGCGTCCCGGCTTTTGATATCAGATAAGCTCATCATGACAGCAGTAAAGGCAGCGTTTAATAGACTAAAAGACATCGAGCACCATACCGAACTGACTACGGGTGAAGTCTACAACGAGGAAATCCAAGTCTTTACCGATCGTAGCGCTTTAGCCCGCGAGGCACTGAGGGCTCTGCGGGATCTTCCTCAGGCCGAAGAAGAAGACTATAAGTTGATTGTTGAGGTATTAGCGAGCCGCCTGCGATCGCACATTATGGACGAAGTTGAAAATTTACCTGATGCTCTACAACCAGGGACCTCGGAAATTGCGCGACTGGCCCGTGACGCTAGTCACTGGGTAATTATCAAACTTGCCCAAGATCTTCGTGAAGGAATCTTCAAGGAAATCGCTGATCGGGCTCAACTGGTGGATGCTAAACCGCTTCCAGATATTATGGTGTTTCCTAAAGCTATCCGACTAGAGCCGTCCGCAAAAAACATTTATGGAGTAATGCCCCCGTCTAAAGAAGATGGTGAGCGCGTACCAAAAGAGATGATGATGGATGATCGCCAATGGCTGACAGACCGGCTGTATAAATTTGAAAGCGGCGATTTTTTTCAGGGTTATTTTGATGGAACATGGTTTGGTAACAACTTGGAAAACGCCTTTTCCCGCGCTCTTGACAGGGCAGAATACGTAATATGGTGGCATCGCAATCCCCGGAACAAACCATATGCGGTTCGAGTGGTTCGGGCCGAGCATGAAAATTATTTCTACCCGGATTTCGTGGTGTGTGTGAAGCACAATCCCGCCGATGACCCGATGCTCCGCTTGTTGGAAACTAAGGACGATACAAAAGATGCTGCCCGCAAGGCACAGCATTCACCCGCAGGTTACGGAAAGGTGCTCTTCCTCACTCCAGATGGAGAAGATCGGATGCGGCTTGTTAACGATAACGGTAGTCTCGGCGCAATTCTAGACTTCAACGACATGCAAAGTCTTCTGCGCAAACTAGCCGCGACTCGACCATCAGTGGGTCTGGAGAGCCTGGAGTGACAGAAATTGCCAATACCAGAGGAAGGCTTGTGCGCGTGTTCGGCGAAGAGTCCGCTACTGACCGATAGCGGTCAACAACAGCAAGTTTTTTATGAGGAAAATTTACACATTGTCACTATGGTGACCAGCGTCCGCTCGTGGCCAATAGATGGCTTCTAGAACTCTAACTCATCTGACTGATGGTGTCAGGTCGAGTTAGAGCTGACGTAGATTAAAGCAGCTTGATGCCAGCCGCGTGCAGCGTGGAAAGGCGCCATCCGACTGTGCGGCGGCTGATGGCTATGTCGGCGGCCGGCATCTTGCCTTCTTTCAGCCAGCGCCGCAGCGTTTCTGAAGTGACGCCAATCATTTTGTAAAGATCTTGCCTATAGATGATGCGGTCATTGTCGGCGGTGATCATTGTGTACTCCTCTCTATTTGTTGTGCTGGCAGCAGGCTGGCTATCTGATTTTGTAATGGGCTCCGCGTAGCAAGGGTGAACGCTTCTGCCTCCGTGTACTGGCACACTTCCACGCCTGGCTTGCGGTAATCCCTTAGCCGGCAGAACTCGCGGTATTGATCCATCGTCGGTAAGCTCTTGATCATGTCGTCGCACCAGCCGTTTGGAAGGTGCGCATGCACTTCGCGTTTGCAATATTTTTCAGCGGCACCGCACGGAACATGCCGGGCCACTGGTGGTCCAGTTCCACCCAGGCATGCAGCTCCCCATTGCCCACGTCGCGGCGCAAGTCGTTGACGGTGCCCGCCTGGTAGCCCTCGTCGGTATCGAATGTCACGCGGTCGCCCAAGGCGATTTGCCGCGGCGAATTGGTCAGGGTGTTCAGCATTGCGGTGCTCCTTTCAGTTTGGCGGTAACGCCGCATACGCCGTAGCGGTCGATGGCGGCGTCGATCACGTCGCCGCTGGATGCGGCAACCTCAAAAAATTCAAAGCGTTCGGTTTGCGTGCGAACGATCACGGCATAGGTGCTCATGTGCCATCTCCTTCATGCGATGGGTTGTCGGGGACGATCAATCGGGGATACGGGCAGGCGTTGACGGCCGCCCAGGCGGCAATCAGTGCTGTTTTTGCCTCGTCCGGCAGGTCAGGCGCAGGCGCCGCTGGCGGCGTGGCCGGGGCAGGGCGGGCGGGGTGCGTACAGTTATTTACACGAGTCCGAGGAACGGCAACCCCAACAGCCACCCCGCGCCCGCCTGTGGCCTGTACCGGCGTCCACGTATGGCGCACGGACTTGAAGACCACGCCGATGAGGTCGCTGCAGCGCACGCCGTAGGGCGTGGTGCGCAGCGTTTCGCCGTAGCGGCCGATGACGGTCTTTTCGTCCTTGGCCAGGGTGACGACCAGTTCCTTGCGCGGCACCAGGGCGCCGCCCTGGGCGCGCAGGTATTCGGCCCAGCAGGCGCGTTTTTCGCCGTCGATCTTTTGCACGGCATTCCAGGCGCGGCGCATGGCGGCCGGCGCTTCATTGACCATGCTTTCCTCGATGCGGCGCAGTTCGCGCCACACGGTGACGGGCGCGCCACCCCATTGCTGGAATTGACGGATGCCCCAGCAAGCGGCCCAGGACTCGACGCGCGCCGATGGCGTCAGCTCGACATCGCCTTCGGTGTCGGCCGTGACGACATAACCTTCTTTCGTCTTGTGCTCGGCCACGCCGTCGATGTTCTTGGCCACGTACTTGGCGATGTAGCCGGCAGCGCTACCCTTGGCCCAGTCGATGCGCTTGACGTCCAGGCGGCGCGCGAAGGCGCCCGGTTCGCCACGGTCTACGCGCCAGGCGTAGCGTTTCATGATGCGGATGGCGCGGCCGGCCACGTCCTGCAGGTGGGTCGTCTTGTATTTCGCGGTGGGGCGCACGAACAGCAGCAGATGCCAATGCGGGCAGCCATCGTGGTGCGGCTCGGCGATGCGAAACCCGTACAGGCCGATGCCACGGCGCGCCAGCGCGGAGCGGCACAGGGAAGTCATCTTGCCCAGGTAGGCATTCGCCTCGCGCGGCGTGGAGCCGTCGAACTTGTCGTTTGGCTTGCCGCTGTGCTGCATGGCGTGAAAGCGCGATGGACACGTCCAGGTGATGAAAATGCCTTGGTCGCCGCATTCGCGGGCGATCTGCTCAAAGCCGTTGATGCGCAACATCAGCTCGCCGCGCCGGATGGCTTTATTCGCCGTCGTTTTCTCGGCCAGCTCGGCGATGCTGAATTGCTGGCCGTTCTCGTTCTGCACCAGGGTGGCGGCCAGCGCCGCCGCGTTGCGCCGGTTTTGCGCCAGGCGCGACAGCACGGCGTCATTGCTGGCGTAGGGTTCGCCGCGATAGTTTACGTACCCCAGGCGGATATTGCCGGCTTCAAAGGCGCGCTTGACGCGCTTGCGCAGTTGACGGCGCCACCAGCGGGCGTCCACCAGGCGGGCGATGGTGTCGGACTGCTCGTCGAACTTGGGTAGTTTGATGCCGTAAGAGGTGCATTCGTCCGCCATGATCTGCAGGGCGTGCGCTTCCGACGTAGCCGACCAGAGCGCCCTGACCACACCAGCAGCCGCGCGCTCGGCGGTGGCCACGATGTCGGCATCGCTTTGTGACAGGTCGACGCCGGCCGGCACGTACTGCTCGGCGAACTCGCGTACAAAGCCGGTGGCGATGGACTCGTAGATTTTGTACCACGACGACCAGGCCATCTTGGCCAGGGCGGCCGTGATGACACGGTTGCGCCATTTGTATGGAATGCTGGCCAGCTCTGGCGCGAATTGCGCGGAACGCAAGAAGGCTTCGTGACGTTGCGGGGCAGGCAGCAGGATTTGTTTAGATTGCATTCAACAGTCTTTCGTACACACGGATGGCGGCGCTGGTGGCGGCGCGCAGCGCGATGCGCTCTTCCTCGGTAAATGAATGGATGGGCGATTCCCAGCGGTCGGCGTCCATGCCGGCGGCGATCAGCACGGAGCGGCGCGCGCCACGCGGCGACAATCCCCAGGCCTGGGCCATGAAGGGCGCCAGGTTGCGCGGCTTGATGCTGCGTAGCTGGGCCTTGGCTTCGGCAATGGCGGCCAGTGCATGTCCGGCGCCCGGTGGCGTCGGCATGTCCTTGTCGCGCGCGGCCAATATCTCGGCGGCAGGCTGGAACGACAGGTGATTGTCGATAAGGGACGCCGGCACGGTTCAGTCCTTGATGAAGCCAATGGCCCGCAGCACGCCGGGGGCAATGACGATCAGGAGCGACAGCAGCCAGATGCCGCAGGTTTTGAGCAAGCGCAGCATTACCTCTCTCCCGCGATATCGCCGCTGCATGGGATTTTTCCGTCCGAATGCGATACCAAGACAGTCAGGCCGATTCGCGCCTGGCGCGCGATCTCTGGATGGACCATGGCCGCATACTTGCCACCTGGGCAGCAGTCGACCGCTGGGGGGATTACATCGCCCACATGGCCGCATGCTTGACAATAGCGAACAGCGTTGATTGCGCCTCGCAGACTGATGATGGCGAAATCTGCCATGGAGATTTCGCGCTGGACCCAAGTGCGATGCGATGATTCAACACATTGCTGTAAAAGCTCTTTGTCCTGCAAGCGCTGACGCCCAAGGGCGCACAATGCGGTCAGCACAGACTCATGCGATAAGGTGACGGTTTTGAGCATTTGAAGACCGTTTAACATCGAATTTCCTTATTTCAGGTTGAACGAATCCCGCACGCTCAAAAGGGAGCGCTGCAGGGCACAGCAAAAGAGGGGAGTTACAGCGGCCGGGCTACGGCGGCGCGAGGATCGGGATAGTCATCAGCAGCCCGCAGTCAGGTCCAGGGCCAGCTGGCTGGTGGCTGCCGCGCGCGCATGCTGGGACATCGGGATGCGGATATCCGGCTTGGGCATGGCAGACAGCGAGAGGGTGCGCAGAACTTCCAGGCCTGCCACGAAGGAGTGCCCACAGTCGGGGTTCTGGCACATGTAGGTGATTTCCTTGAACATGGCGGACATCGTGCGGCTTTTGACGGCGCGGACGGTGTATTCGCAATGCGGGCAGGGCAGGCCGATGACTCTCATTTAGGTTTTCTCTCAACTTGGTATAAAGCGCGCCCGCGCCCGGTGATGCCCCTTGCACTCTTACGAACGCCGGATTTAAGGAGCCATTCGCCGACCTGCTCGATGCTGCTCAGCCCTTGCTGTTGACGTATGCGTTCCAGCACGTCGAGTTCTGCATCGTCTAGGGTAATTGATTGGTCAGCCATCTTCTCGGTTGCTTTTGAGTTGCTCTTAAGTTGCTTTTTGCTGCCTTCGTTTAGGCGGCATTGCGGGGTATGCTGGCATTGTTGTCACAGGCCAGAACGGCAGCAGCCTCGCGCATGATGATCATGCGGGCTATGGTTGCCATGGATTCGCCTTGGTAGTTGGCGAGTGCAGAGACAAGATCATGCTCGTAATCGTCGAGGCGCAGCATGATTCGGTTGTTACGGACGCGCTTGGGATCGGGATACATTGGGCCGGCTCCTCTAAATTTAGGTGTAGTGAGTATTTGCGAGTGCGCATTGATTCCGCTCCGCCTCGTAAGAATGTAGACCTCGTAACATCATTAAACGCATGAAGGACGCACGGGAACGCGAGTCTTGTTGCGCGCCTTGCTCTACACGAGTGACTTCTTCAGGTAGCAGGCGTATGGGAATTGGTTGGGAGAGGACGTTTTTTGGCTGGCGAGTCACGGGAGTGATAGTTGTCATAAGGTATGATTTGTATACGTCACATGGTAATGACGTAAATATACGTGAAGAATAATGCATATGTCAAATGAAAAAAGTGAATATTTATTCCTGTTGGGCGGTAGGTTGGCAGAGGAAAGGTTGAAAACTGGGCATACACAGCGCTCTTTAGCTGAGCTTTTTGATAAGTCTTCAAGAACACAAATCAAGTATGAGTCTGGCGAAACAGCACCTGATGCCGTTTTTCTGCATGGACTTCATATACTAGGCATGGATGTGCACTACATTCTCACAGGAGAGGCTTCACCAAATCCAATTACGACCGAGGAAAAGATTGTATTGGCCGCATATCGAAAACTTGATGATCGCGGCAAAGCAGGAGTTTTTGGTTTGTTAGATGGTATGAAGCTTTCGGCGCCGGCAGTTAAAAGAAAGCAGAAAATTATTTTCCAAGGCAATATTGCGCAGCAGGTTACCGGCGATATTGTCGCTCCTCAAACCATTAAAGCTGGCCGCAAAAAAAAATGAGCGACGCACTTGGGCAAGGGGAAACAAGCACCAACGATTTGGGCGTGTTCTAACGTGGAGTTTCATGCACGCCATCATTTGCACGTTTCTTTGTGGCTGGCCAATTTACAAATGTAGCCCAAAGATTGAGCGACTACCCTGGCCACTAAATAATACTTGCTTTTACGACGGTAAAGCCTATACGGTTGGTATTGTCATCGAAACGGCGCCAGGCATTAAATGTGAGTGCTCCTCTGCCCGCGATACTTCGGCCAGCTGGATTGAGGCTCACCTAAGTTAACTTGAGTGTCTTTGGGAACATAGTTATGTGTCAAAAAAACTTCGGCCGTGGTCTCGGAGACAGTGCTGGTAGTAGGTATTCGAAAGTATCTATTCCGGCGCATGAGGCGTCACATCCTGGCCCGACTCCACGGCGCTGCCTGTGCGGGGACACCGTTAGCTTCGTGGGAGCAACTGCGTGCTGAAGCTGCAGATGGCCCGTTTTTCGATGTGGCTTGTCCGTATTGTGACGGGTCAAGCCGATGCTACAAGGACGGAACGGCCGGACGTCGGGATTGGTGCGGAAGCACCAATCCGGAAGGCGTCCGAGGATCGGATGAGGCGAGTCGATTTCGCGGGGCGCATAGCCAGTATTCTTTCGGAGCTCAGCCCGCGTGAGGGCAGAGTATTCGCAATTCGCGGTGGCTGGGGCTTCGGGAAGTCATCTCTTAAGAACTTAATCATTGAGATACTCACAGCAAGTAGTGACGGGGCGGACTGGGTTGATTTTAACCCCTGGCAATGGGGTGACGGAGATGCGATTACCCGTGCCCTCTTCGGTCAGATGGCTGATCGTTTAGGTGGAGAACATTCGAAGGCGGAGCGTGACCGTGCCGAGGCGCTGCGACGTTATGGACGAATACTTACGGGGGCTAGCGCGCGACTTAAGAAGGCCAACGGATCGAGTGACCAAATCCTGACGGTATTGACGAACGTGTTGGTGGTCGGCGCGGCCTCTGCCATAGGTTTTGATCTCCCGACTGTAGCTAAGGTGATGGCTTCACTCGCCGTCCTGTCGGTTGGGGCATCGCTACTTGGGCACATATTTTCACATTTCGGTCGTGACCATAGTGGAGAGCCGCTCGACAAGGTACGAGAAGTGCTGGAGGGGCGCCTTCGCAAACTCGACCGACCACTTGTTGTTTTTGTCGACGATATCGACCGGCTTGAGCCTAAGCAGATCAGGATACTCCTTCGACAAGTGAAGGCAAACGCGAACTTACCCAACATCGTTTTTGTACTTATGTTCCAGCCTAGCATCGTAGAGAGTGCACTTGATCCGGTTGCAGATGATGACGGACGCGCCTTCCTTGAAAAGATAGTGCAGACCAACTTCGACTTGCCGGCGGTTCCTGTGTCGATTGTGCATCGTATCTTCGCGGAGGAGCTCGACGATCTTCTTGGATCCTATGCGAACGAGGCGAATGGATTCTCAAATGCGCGCTGGGGAAACGCCTTCGTCGGCAGTATCCAGCCCATGCTGCGTAATGTGCGTGATGCGCGGCGATTGATCTCGTCTATTGCAGTGCACCTGCCGCTACATGTGGCTGGCGACGTGTTTGAAGTGAACCTAGTTGATTTCATTCTTCTGGAGTCTCTACGGGTTTTCGAGCCGGATATCCATCAAGCATTGTTTAGAGAAAGAAAACTGGTTCTTCAAGAGTATCGTGTCCAGGGATATAGCAATGAGGATGCGAAGGTCAAGGCAGCGGCCGAACGGCTTCTCGAGGTTGGATCGGAGGAACGCCGAGTCATCGTCCAAAAGGTACTGAAGAATCTCTTTCCTCCACTCGAATGGGCATACGGGGGCACGAATTACGATGATGGCTTTCGTGTCGGGTGGATAGCTGATAAGCGGGCTTGTACCGCGCGTTACTTCCCACGCTATTTCGAACTCCAGACGCCTGCCGGCGAGTTGTCAGAGCAACGCTTCGTCGCGTTTCTCGATGCGACGGACACGGAAGCAGGGTTAGCTGCGGCAATCGCTGCCGTCGAGGCTGACGATCTTCTACAATCGCTTGTGGCAAGGCTCGACGAGTCTTTCCAACGTCTCCCGGTAGATAGGGCCGCCGTTCTCCTACCCGGCATGTTCGAAATTGCTCAGAAGCTTGCCGGCCGCAATGATTTCGGCCCTTTCGATTCGTCCTGGTATTCAGCATGGAGTGCGACGAACCGTTTCCTATCGCGGATTCCAGAAGATGAGCGAGGCGCTCTGGCAATTGATGCGTTCTGCCAGACCAAGGCACTCTCTATTGCTGCGATCTTGATCCATCTGAACGATCCCGTCGATCAAAGGCCGGGAGATTTTTCTGATCCGACGCTTGACCAAAACACAGTTAGTGCAATGAAGGTCGAATGGCTGCGATTGATTAGGCTCCGCGCCACAGAGGGCGACACATTGATCGACGAACGGGATCTCTTGTCTATGCTTTACCGATGGAAAGATTACTCGGGTTCATTAGATGAAGCGCGTAATTGGGTGGCAGGTGTGATCCTGACCGACGAGGGCTTCGCAAAAATATCCTCGCGCTTGATGGGCAAGGCTACAATGCACACGACGGGTGATAGTGTCTCTAGTTCGAAGAACCTATTCGAAAGAAAGACGATCGAGGACTTCATCGGTATCAGCGCGGCGAAGGCTCGGTGCGATTTGATAGATCCTAAAAAATATCCCGAACACGAGGAGGCATTGACAACGTTGCGCGACTTTCTTAAAAGCTGGCTTGGCTAGCCGTGGGACCCTGGACAAGAGATTAGTGCAATCAGTTAAGGCCGGAACTGCCGATGTAGTCAACGGTGTTGCCAATGAAGTATTGAGCGTTTTAGTAAAGTCTGTGACCTTCCCGTAATTCGAAACCTACACTTTGGAAGCCGTTTCCACCGGCCTCCATGATTCCTCGCTGTTCTCCCGAATGATCTCGCGTACCTCGTTGATGCGCTCCCACGCCAGTATCGCCGCCCGCTTGTATTTGACAATCTGAGTAGGCGGTACGGCACTTTAAATGCAAGCAGTACTAATCTAAGGAATCCCGACACCAATATCTGCAGGATAGAGTGAGAAATAATGAAGTAGTATGGAGTTTGCTTCGCCTTCTCACTGCTCAATCGTCCTCCGGTCTAGAGTCGTATTGCTCTCGCAAGAATCCGGAAATATCTGCCTCGTTCGCATAATCGACCTCCATAGCATTCATAGCTTCCTGAAGATCGGAGAGTGCCCAAGAAAGCTCGTTTCCGAGATTAGTAATTACTTCTTTACCCACATTGCTCACTGCGGAGGCCGCATTCGCTTGGGCGAGAAACGCAAGCAATTCGATGCGGCTTTCCATATGGAAGATTAGCGCTCGCGGGTCTGGATTATCGTTCCAACGCTCCTGTATACATTGACGAATCCAATCAATTGCCTCCTCGACTGGATTCAAATACACATTGATATGCGACATGGCAAGTCGTTCCGAGGCGTCAACGATTCTTGCTGCGCTTGCTTTGCTAAACAAATCTGCCCTTAAGTTAAAAGGAATCTTGCATCTTCCTTCTCGGGTTTTCTCGTACTCCTGCCCCGGTTCCACCAAGTGCAAATACATCCTTTCCTTCTCGAGGTTAACCAGAGCCACAAACACGGGGATCTCGAGCGAGACCCAGTAATTCAATTGTCGTTCGGAGACGTAGCAACAATTCTTCTCTTCCTCCGATGTGGCTTTGACTTGTAGTGCCACGAAGCGCCCTGTACTATCGCGGTCATCGGTCAATATTTCTATCTGAGCATCGATGCCGATGTCGATGTCAAATAGTCGGCAGGGCCAGCCCAGCTCCTTGGTGACCTTGTAAGCTGCGAAGAATTCGCCGGCATCGCCATTGGCAGTTCTTACTGGATATTTCATGCTTTTTCCTTGGCTTGCTTGAAACGTTTGACGCGACACACCTGCCCTCCATCGCGCGGATTAATTTTCGGTTAATGACTGATTAATAACTTCTTTGCATTCGGTCAGACAATCCTTCGATAAGAGAACATTCCTTCACGCTAATTACCTCACCACCAAGGAATACCGTCTTCATCTAGGACCGGCGGTGCTCCGAAGAATGAAATTAAGTCATCTTCGTATGCCTTTAAAATACGAGCTCCTTTATCGTAGGCAATGCTATTGAATCTATCATCCCTCTATTATTACATGACTTAACCTGTTAGAAACGGGACGGTTATGACCAACTCCATAGTTCAAAGTAGGTAATAGAAATTATCTCTGCAATTTTTCTATGAATTCGTTGGGCGAAAGCAACCGCTGATCGGGCGTTAGGGTGCACGCTCATGCCGTTTTTGAGCGTGTCACCGCTTGCGCAGGCTTCATGGGTTCCTCGCTGTTTTCGCGGATAATATCGCGTACTTCCAGAATGCGGTTCCAAGCTTTTTTGACGGCGCTTTCTGCATTCTGCTTGGTTGTATAGAGGTGCTCCAACGTTTTGAGATCACCCACTGATCCCGCCAGTTCCTGTCCTGTCTGTTTCTTTTTCCTCGCCACATCCTTCCACTTCGCCACCACGCCCGTGATGCCTTCGTCCGGGTCTTTCTCGTCCTCTCGTTCTACCTCGACCGCCTCCGTCTTCGTTTCAAATTCCACCCGCGTGGTAAAGCCGTTGCCGCCCAGGTTGTGCGTGACCTTGACCGATAGCCATTCGGTGGCGTCGATCTCGGGCTTGAAGCCTGTCACGGTGACGGGCGATTGCGGGAATACGGCCGGGTTGCCCAGGGCCAGGGACATTTCAAAGGTGGCCAGGCCGCGCAGGATGCGCTGCCATTCGGCGACGGCCGCCGCGCGCGCGTCGGTTTCATTGGCGAAGGTGGTGCGCAGGCGCTTGCTGTTGCCGGGCACGCCGGCCACGACGCTGCGGCGGCGCGCGTAGCGCTCGTCGTGCCAGAAGGCACGCACGCCCGTGTAGGCGTCGCTTTCGGCGCTGTGGTAGCGGTGGCCGTCGCCCAGGGCGCGCGTGATGGGAATGACGGGCAGCGCCTTGCCGCTGGCGGTGCGGCTCTGGTTGATGGGGATGAAGAGCAAGGTGTCATTTTTGACGGTGGCCACCGCGTCGTATTTCCTGCCCAGCCGGCGCAGGAAGGCCGCATCGCTTTCGTGCGTCTGGTCGATGTGCTCGATGGCGGTATCGCGCAGGCGTGCCGACACGCCCGACGCCAGCTCGTTGCGGAAGGCAATCACCTCGATGATGGCGCCCAGGGTGGTCTTGTGAAAGCTGTGTTCCTGCTGCTGTTTGAATGTGTCGATCAGGTTGGCCGACCTGGCGCGCAGGGTGATGGTGTCGGGTGCGCCGCTGTGCTCCACCTCGTCCACGGTGAACTTGCCCATATCTACCAGGCCGGTGGCTTGCCAGCCCAGCGCCAGGGCGATCTGTGCGCCGCGCGGCGGCATTGCCAGCTTGCCGTCGCTGTCGTCCAGTGCAATGTCGAGCTGGTCGCTCTCGTCGCCACGGCACAGGGTCAAGGTCAGATTGATTAGCCGCGGCGAGACGATGGCCGTCAAATCCTTGTCTTCGATGCTGACCTTGAAGGCGGGGATATGCTCGCTCATTTGAACTTGTCCGCCGCGCTGCCGATGGCGCCGCTGATGCTGCCGCCGATCTTGTCCTTCATATCGCTGACCACGCCGCCGTATTTCGACGTGATGCCGCCGACCACGTTGCCCACCACGCTGCCTACGGCATTCCTGGCCGCGCCGGCAATGCTGCTGGTCATGCCGTCGATGCTGAGCATGTTTTTCAGGTCGCCGATGTCGCCCAGGCCGACCATGGCCAGCACGCCGTCGTCGTCGCGCTTGAGCGCAATCGAGAACTCGACGCGGCGCGCACCGCCGCTGCCGTCCAGGATGCTGCGCCCCTCCGTCATGCTGGTGATGCGGTACGAGCCGAGAATGCGGCCCGTGCCCTGGATCAAGATCCACGATTTACCGGTGTCGGCCATCATGCGCAGGGCGTCGAGCGAGTACAGGGAGCCGGTCAGTTCCGGCGCCACCCAGCCCGACAGGGTAATGGAGTCATCGCCGGGCCCCACGTACTGGTGCGCGTCGCGCAGGCCCACGCGGGCCGTGCTGGCGTGCTTCCATTCCGTTTGCCGCTGCAGCTCGTGATAGGCCAGGGTCGGCAGGCTGAACACAAACATTCCTAAAATCATCATCATGATGGTGTTTCTTTCTTAATCGTGGTCGCGCAGGGACGAGCGGATGCGCGCCGCCTTTTCACGGTCGCGCTGTTCTAACGCCACGCTCACGGCGCGCGCGATGGCCTGGGGATCGGTGCCGGCCTGTACGTGGAAGGTGATTTCGATCTTGTCGCCTTGAATCGTCATGCCGGTGCCGAATCCGCCCTGGGCCAGCGGGGCGCGCGTGTCGAAGGCGCTGGCGGGCAGGGCGGTGGCCGTGCCGATGGCGATGCCGGCGCCCAGTTGCGTCAGGCGCTGCGCCAGGCCCGACACCTTGGCAATCGGCGCGCCCTCGCTGCGGTCCAGGCCCACGGCCAGGCCCTGCATGGTGTAGTCGCCCAGCTGGGCAAACACGCGGCTCGGGCTGTGGATGCCCAGCTTTTCCTTGAACCAGGCTATGGTGCTGGAACCGGCATTGCTGATGGCGTCCTTGACGGCGCCCATGGAACTGGTGATGCCGTTGACCAGGCCGCGCAGGATGTTGGCGCCAAACTCCGTGAACTGTGCCGGCAGCTTGATGCCGAACCAGCTCAACACGCCCGCGAACGCCTGATAAAACACACCGACGGGTGACCAGTTGATAATCAGGGCCGTGATGCTGCCCATGCCGCCGGCACAGACGGTGCGCAGGCGCGACCAGATGTCGGCGAAGAAAGCGGCGATAGGTTGCCAGGATGCGGTAATGCGCTGCAGGATGCTGGCGCCGAAGTCGGTGAATTTGGCCGGCAACGCGATGCCGAACCAGCCCAGCACGCCCGCAAAGGCGCGATAGAACAGGCCCAGCGGCGACCAGTTGGCGACCAAGGCGCTGACTCCGCCGATGCCGCCGGCAAAGGCTGTCTTGATGTGCGACCAGATGCCGGTGAAAAACGCCTTGATCGGTTCCCAGTATTTATAAATCAGGAACGCGGCGCCGGCGATGGCCGTCACGGCAAGGCCAATCGGGTTGAGCATGAAGGCACGGCCCAGCCACAGCACGGCACGGCCCGCCCACATGAAGGCGCCGCCCAGCCCGCGCAGGATCGGCGTGAGCACGCCGCCCGTCACGCCCATTTTGGCAAACATGACGTGCAGCATCGCATACGGGCCGATCATTGCGGCAATGCCGAGCATCAGCGGGCCAAGCACTAGCAGCAGGCCGGCCAGCACGGCAAAGGCGGTAATCATGACCTTGGCCGTGGTCGGGTTGCGCTCCATGAAACCGTTCAGGCGTTGCACGGCGCTGATGGCCAGTTCCAGCCCCTGCGCGTACAGAGGCAGGATTTTTTCGCCCATAGTCAGTTTCAAGTTTGCCAGCTTGGACTGCGCTTCCAGTTCCTTGCCGGCGGCCGAGTCGCGGCCCAGCTTTTCCAGCTTGCCGATATCCGCGGCGCCACGGTTGAGCTTTTCGTTTTTGTGGATTTGCACGCGCTGCAAGTACATCTGCGAATACAGGTTCGACGCGGTGCGGTTGGAAAAGATGCTGCCGATGGCATCGAGCACCTGTTTCTTTTCCGTGATGCCCTTCTTGGCCAGTTGCGGCAACAGCACCTTTTCCATCCACTCAAACTGATTTTCGCGGAACAGCTCGGAACCCAGCAGCGCACCGGGATCGAGGAATGCAATTTGCCCTGCTTTATCTGGCGTGACCTTGCTTTTGTCGCCAATCAGACCAAACTCGTCCAGCTTCCTGGCTGAGCGCTTCGTCGTGCGGCCCTGGTACAAGTTCTGATAGGCACTCATGAGGGACGTGCCGACGCGGTTGCCGCTCATTTCCTGCACCAGCGGTTCCATCTGGTAGTAAAAGGCGTCATCTTTCAAACCCTTGGCGGCGATGCCGCCCGTCTTGATCATGTTCAGCCATTCATTCGGCCCCACGCGCCCGCCGGTGGCGGTGATGACCTGCTGGACGATATTGGCCTGGGCTTCGAACTTTTCCTTGCTTTCCAGACCGCCGCGCAGCTCGATCACCTTGAGCATGTCCATGAACTTGCGTTCGTTGTCGGCGCCTTCGGCCTCGCCAAAGAAGGCGTGATTGGCAAACTTCATCTTGGCCAGGGTAGGGGCGACCATTTCCGCGTGGTGGACGTCGGCAAATGCGCTCATGCCGTCGCGCATCAATTGCAGGTTGTCGAGCTGGCTGGTGCCGTAGGTCTTCATGTTGCGCGCGAAGGCGACGGCCTCGGCTGACACCTTGTCACCCAGGCCCAGCGCGTTGACCCTGCCCACTTCCGTTTGATAGTGCTTGGCCTCGTTCAGACCCTTGACGACGGGCGCGCCGATGACGGCGCCCGTGGCGGTGGCGCCAGCGCCGGCCATGGCCAGGTTGCCCGCCTTGTTGCGCAGCTTGTCGGCGTGCTGAGTGGCGTTGGTGACGCGCTGCTGCTTGGCGGCGGAGGCGGCCAGGCGCTTTTGTTGCGAAGCCAGTTCAACGTTCGTCAGCTGGATGCTGTTTTTTAACCATTCCTGCGCCTTGCCCAGTTGGCGCGTATCGATACCGGCGTCTTTCAGGCTGGTGCGCAGGGCGCGGAATTGCTGGCTCTGTTCTCGGCCTTTCAGCGTCAAGGCCTGCGTGACCTTCGTCGCCGCCTTCAAATCACGCGTCATGGCGCGTGTTGGAGACTCGGTCTGTTTTATGCTTGCGGCCAGCTCTTTTACTTTTTTTTGAGCTTCTTTCAGCTCAACCCCCGTTGTTCGAATACCGCTATGTAGTTCGCGGAATTTCCCAAGGTTCCTTTGCTGCGTGCTCAGTTCACGCAAACGGTCGCTGGTCGCCTTTAGCGCCTTGGCCGTATCGCTGGAACCGCCCATGATTTTTTTCAGCGGGCCGGTGATTTTGTCCAGCGCTGCAAACACTACCTGTAACTTCAAATCCCGACCAGCCATCTATTCCGCTCCGCTTCGCTGCCGGGCGCGTTCGCGCCAGGCCATCAGTTCATCAATCGTAAAACCGTCCATCGCTGCCGGCGTCCAGTGGAAGACGCCGGCGATGTCGGCCATGGCGTCTTCTACTTCGCCGGGGATACCGAAAGGCGATCTGCTTTGCTCGCCAAAAAACCGGCAACCTCGGCGCCCACGGCCAGCAGGTCGGCCGGGTCCATGTTGGCAATATCGTGCGCGGTCAAGGTTGGCTCGGTGATGCGCGGCAGCACGATCTGCAGGGCCGACACGTTCAGATTGCCCAGTTCGATCAGGGAAATGCCGCGCAGGGCGCCCGCCTTGGGCTTGCGCACGGTGAGCGAGGTGATGAAGCTGTCGCCGCGTTTGATCGGCTCGTCCAGTTCGATGACGGCGCTGTTTTGGGTATCGTTGTGCATGGTGTGGTCCTTGTAGGGTGGTGGTGAAAAGTAAAAGGGTTACAGGCCGATGGCCTTGCGGATGGCGGCATTGGTGTCGCCGCCGCCAAAGTTCTCGGTGCCGCTCATGAAGTCCAGTTCGATGACGGTGGCGCCGTCGATCAGCAGCTTGTAATAGCTGCAAGCCATCGTGTATTTGTGCGTGGTGTCGTCGCCCATCTTGGCGCCGCCCATGTCGATTTCCTTGTAGCGGCCGCGCACGACGACCTCGACGGCGGCGACTGTGCCGTCATCGTCTTCCTGGTAGGCGCCGGCAAAGCGCAGCTGCACGGCGCCGTGCGTGTGCGCGCCGTACTGTTTCAGGGCTTCGGCGATCAGGCCGCCGCCGCTCCATTCCAGCGACAACGCCTCGTTGCCGAAGTCCACGGACACGGGGCCGCTCATGCCCCCGGCGCGGTATTCCTCCATCTTGCGGCTGAGCTTGGGCAACGTGACTTCGGGCACCATGCCCATGAAGGACACACCGTTTTGGAACAGGTTGAAGTTTTTCAGTTTGCGGGGCAGGCCCATAATTTCTCCAGTCTTTCAATGCGCCCGCGCGGGCGCGGGCAGGGGATGGTCAAGCGGCGATGCGTGAGGCGAAGTCGGCCAGGTAGCGGTCGGTGATGCGCTGTTGGAATTTCAGGTTTTCCAGGGGCGGCACGGGCGTGTAGTCGTAATCGATGGCCAGCTTGCCGTCTTTCAGCGCCGTCTTGTCGTTGTACTGCTCGTCATACCAGGCATGGCCGTTGATGATGTAGCCCTGCAGTTTCAAGTCGCGGAACTTGGCATTGATGCTTTCCAGCAGATCGCGCACCAGGGAGGGATGCAAGGGCACATCGACGTAGGCGAAATGCGCTTCGGCGATGGTGTCGGCCAGCACCTGCGCCGTGCGCGTGTAGCTTTCGAAATAGAAGAAGCCGCCCGGTGCCTCGCAGGTGCGCGAACCCCAGAAGCGGTAGCCGCCCATGTTAATCAGGGTGGTCACTTCCTTGGCGTTGAGCACGCCAGCGTCGGTGGCCGGGTCTTGCAGATCGAAAAACACATCCTTGGTGATGCCGGTCGGGCCATTCACGACCACGTTGGATAGCGTCTTGTGCCAGCCCGTTTCCTCGTCGATCTTGGCGCGCAGGCCCATGGCGTAAGCGACTGCGGAAATGCTGGCCTCTTCGTCGGTGGCGGTATTCCAGTTCACGAAGTCGGGCCAGATCATCATGATTTCGCGCTGGCCGAACTGGCCGCGATAGGTGGTGGCCGCCGTGACGGTGGCGCAGCCATAGGCCGACGCATACACGAAGCCGCGCAGTCGCTGTGCCACGCTGGCAAGGGCATTCGTCACGGCCTGGGTGTCCAGCCCCGGCGCGCCCAGGATGCGCGGTTTCACGCCCAACTTGCTTTGCGCGGCCAGCAGCGCCTGGGCGCCCAGGTACTTGCCATCGGGCGACACGCCGCCCACGGCATTGCTGGTGGTTTCCGCTTCCGTCTCGCCCTGGGCCACGCGCACCACGATGGTCAGCGGTTTGGTCTGCGCGGCGATGGCCGCCAGGCTGCGATACAAGGTACCCGTCTTGCCGGCCTTGCCCATGGCGGCCAGCACGTTGGTAATGAGCACGGGCGTGTCGAGCGGGAAGGCGGCCGCGTCGGCATCGTCGGCCGTGGCGATCAGGCCCAGCACGGCGGTCGATACGGTACGGATGGGGCGCGAACCCTCGTTGATTTCAATGACGCGCACGCCATGGTGGTAGTCGGTAGCCATAGGGCTCTCCTGGTGAGTGGTGAATGGGCGTTACTGGGACACTGCCACAGGCTCGGCAGCCGGCGGCAGTGCTGTAAATGACATGCCGGCGTCGTCAAAGGCGCGCCGTGCTTCTTCCGGCAGGGCAGCGCCGATGCGCCGGAACTCGGCATTGACGGCCACCTGCAGCGCCGCGATGTCGCCGCAGGCGGCGACGCTCTCGCCGGTGGTAACGTCCAGCAGGCTGGTGCGTGCGCTGGTGATGGCGCGCACCGTCGGCAAGTCTTCAAAGGCCAGGGCGGCGAAGCCGATGCCGGCGAGCCGGTTGAGAATGGCGTCGCGCACCTGGCGCACAGATGCTAGGTAGGGCGCGGCGAGCGTGGCAAAGGAAGGAGCCGGCGGCGCGGTGATTTTCCAGCTGCCCGATGCCAGGCGCTTGATGCCCGCGCCGGCGCTGACGGCCGCGCGCAGCTTGTCCTCTTCATTGCTGGTGACGTCGATGGCGTCGGCCGGCCAGGTGCCTGCGGCTTCATAGTCCGCACGCATATCAACGGCGTAGAACGCGCGCGTGGTGATAGAAAATGCTTTATTCATTGTTAACTCCCCAAGGCGAACCAGTTGGCCAGCATGCCGGCAGGCGTCGGGGTGCCGGCGGCGTTCCAAAAATTAATGCGGAAACTGCCAGGCGTGATCTGCATGGCCGTGGCATAGCCCGCGCCTGAATTGATTTCCACGGGCACGACAAAGTGCGCTGCTGAGGGAAAGGCAATCGGAAACGCGACGATGGCGGTGCCCGAGGCATCGGAGGACACCTGCCCCCATTGTTCGATCTTGCCGCTGGGCAGCTTCTGGTAGCCCTGGGTGACCAGCGCAGCGCCAAAGCGGGCCGAGTAGGCCAGCGACAGGCTGCCGTCGCGCAAGTACCAGCCTTCATTTTTTTAGCACACAAAGGTCGCCGTGTCGCCCACGGCCAGTGCCATCGACGTCAGAAAATTGGAATTGCCATTGACCAGCTTATCTGTGCCCTGGCGCGCAATGCTGCAGCCCGAGGCATTGGACGACATGAACGAGATTTCGGCACCGCTGGGGACGGCGGACGACAGAGGCAGCACAGCCGCCACGTTATTGCCGTTGAACACGAACACACAGCCAGTACTTTCCGGCGTGAGCGTGGTGCTGGCGGGAATGCCGATGGTCCGGGATTTGTTGCCCAATTGCTTGGCCAGTTGCTGGTCGCCGTAAGCGCGGGCGCTGGTGTTCTGCTGATCGACATACGCGACCTTCGCCAGCAGCGGGTGCGGATCGGCCGAAGCCTGGTGCTGGGCCAGTTGCTGATCGCCATAGGCGCGCGCGCTGGTGTCTTGCTGATCGACATAGGCGACCTTGGCCAGGAGCGGGTGCGGGTCAGCAGCGGCCTGGTGCTTGGCCAGTTGCTGGTCGCCATAGGTGCGTGCGCTGGTGTCTTGCTGATCGACATAAGCGACCTTGGCCAGCACCGGGTGCGGGTCTGCAGCAGTCTGGTGCTTGGCCAGTTGCTGATCGCCATAGGCGCGTGCGCTGATGTCCTGCTGATCGACATAAGTGACCTTGGCCAGGAGCGGGTGCGGATCGGCAGCGGCCTGGTGCTTGGCCAGTTGCTGGTCGCCATAGGTGCGTGCGCTGGCGTCCTGCTGATCGACATAGGCGACCTTGGCCAGCAACGGGTGCGGGTCGGCAGCGGCCAGGTGCTTGGCCAGTTGCGCATCGCTGTAGGCACGGACAACGATGTCCTGGTCATCGACATATTTACGGGTAGCCAGAATGACGGATGGGTCGATTTTCAGTTCGATGGCGGCCGTGCTGGTGACGATCAGCACGATGCGCACCACCTGCGTGCGGCCGCTGCCTTCCATCATCAGGGGCTTGTAGCTGGGCGGGCAGTTGGCCACCGCGCACAGGTCGCCGGCCTCGTCGAAGATGCCAATCTCGCGTATCCACCAGCCGCCCACATCCTCGGGCAAGACTTGCTCGACGATGATCTGGCTGGCGTTGGCCGGATCGACGGTCAACTGGTTCAGGCCGGCGCGGCGCACCTCGTGCACCAGCGCCTTTTGCAAGCGCGATGGCATGGGAAGATTGCCGTTACCGTCGCCCACGGCCAGGCTCTTCAGTTTCAGGGTTTGACCCAGGGCGATGGCGTTGGCCAGTTTGGCCTCGCCCACTTCGGTCAGGATGGCAAAGTATGTGCTCATGGATAGATGGTCAGGGTGTCGATGGTATGGGATGCGCCGGCCTGCAACAGCGTGCCGCGCACTTCGATGGTTTCCGCGATCCAGGGATACACGGTCATGCTGTCGCCGTGGTACGCACAAGCGCCCGCATAGATGCTGCCGCGACTTTCCAGATAAATCGCCAGGCCCGTCATATGGCGGCTGACGGGCTTGGCGTCGGCAATCAGGCGTTCCATTTCCTGAAACATGGCGTCGGTGATGCCGGTATCGAGCACGCCGACATCGAGACGGAAGGTGCCCGGCACGCCGGCTGGCGTGGTCTGCCACCATTCGGTAATGCGGATCAAATAACCCAGGGACTCGACCACGCGGCGCACGGCGGCAATCGTGCCCTTGTGCTTGTGGATGAAATAGGACGCCTTGATGCTGCCGCGCTTGGTCGACTCGGGCCAGGCGTCGTCCCAGCGGTCCACGGAACACGCCCACGCCAAGAACGGCAACAGGTTGACCGGGCAGCGGTCGGCGTTCCACAGGTCGCGCAGCGGCACGGGCACGTTGACCAGCTCGGCGCAGGCCACGGCAATGGCGCGCTCCAGCGCCGTGGTGTTGGGCGGCAAGGTCGGCACGGTCTTATTCATCGAGCACCACCACATTCAACTTGATGGCGGTGCAGCGCCCGGCCTGGGTGGCGTTCAGTTCGATGTCCGCCGCCGGGCTGGTGAGCACGACCTTGCGCACGCCCTCGACGTGGACGGCGGCGCTGCAGGCGGAACGGTAGATGCTGTGCCCCAGCGGGCGGCGCGGCTGCGACACGCGCACGGCGTTGGCGCGCGCGGCGTCCAGCAGGATAGGCACTTCCGGGCCGACGCCGATAAACAAGGTGGCCTCGATCTGGTAGTCGATGACCTGGGCGGCCTGCACGCTCAAGCGGTCGCCCAGGGGACGCACTTCCTCGGCGTTGAGCGCGCGCGCCACAGTGGCCAGCAGCGTGGCGTCGGCGATGCCTGTGTCGTTGTTGGCCAGCACCGTGACGATGACGTGCGCAGGCGCGGGGCTGGTGGCGCTTGCGTCCTTGACGCGGCCGTCGCTGCTGCGCGCGTGGAATTCGTAGGATGCTTTCGGGCCGGCCACGGACAGGCCATCAGGCGCTTCCTGGATGCGCAGGCGGTAGGCATCGTTGTCTTCCATGACGGCGGCCACGGGCGGCAGGGTGTTCGGATTGGCCGGCGTGATGACCAGGCGCGCCACGTTGACGTTGGCGCCCACCTGGTCCAGGTCGCCGTCGAGGGCAAACGCCAGCATGACAGCCTTGCCGGCCTCGTTGACGCGGTTGCGCAGGATGGTTTCCTGATACGCGTTCTCTTCCAGCAGCTTGGTGGCCGGTTCCGACTCCAGCTCCAGCAGGGCCGTGACGGCGGCGCGCTCGGCTTCCGGCAGCAGGCTGACCAGGTGGGCTTTGCGGCTGGTGAGGATGGCTTCGAAGTCCAGCACCTCGACCACGCTGGGCGCCGGCAACTGAGTCAGGTCGATGGGCGTGCTCATACGACACCTCCTTGCTTGACGGGCACAGACAGGGTGATGCCTTGGCCATTGGCTGTGCCATCGAGCAGCAGCGTGATGGCGCCGTCCGTGTCGCGCGTGAGCTGCACGCTGGCGAGCTGCAGGCGCGGTTCCCAGCGGCGCAGGGCAAAGGCGGTGGCCGCGTAGATGCGCAACTGCGTCGCGCTGTTCAGGGGCTGGTCGATCAGCTCGGGCACCTCGGAGCCATAGCGGCGGCGCCTGATGCGCGAACCCATCGGCGTGGTGAGAATGTCGGCAACCGACTGGCGCAGGTGGCCCAGGCCCGTCAGGCTGCGCCCGGTGGCGGCGTGCATACCCATCATGATTGCGGTCCGCCCGACTGGTCGCCGCCGGCCTTGACGCCGCCGTGTGCGTGCTTGGCCAGGCTGGTGGCGCCGGCCAGCACATCCTCGCTGGCTTTGATCGTTCCTTGCACGGCCATGGCCACGCCGCCAGCGGCGCCGGCCTTGGCGTTCACGCCGCCATTCAGGGCGGTGGCGCCGTTGACGGTGGCTGCTTGTTCGACAAGCAGCTTGCCCATCACGGTCAGGTCGCCCGTGCAGATGGTGCTGCGCGCGTTCGATGTCACCTTGTCGGCGGTAATGGTGGCGGTGCCGCCGGGCAGTACGGCCGTCAGGGCATGGGCCGCGTGGTCGTACTGCACCACGGCGCCGTCGGGGTAGTGCGTGGTGTGGATGCTGTCGCTCGATTCGGGCGCGTCAAACTCCTGTGAGTACAGGGCGGGCAGGATGATGCCGCGCGTCAGGTCGCCGCCCGGGGAAAAGACAATCACTTGTTCGCCCACGGTGGGCGCCGACCATGTGCGCGTACTGCCAACGCGCCGTGTGGCCCATTTCAGCCATTCCGTGGTGAGTGTTGGCCCGAGCCGCACGCGCGCCTTGGCCCCTTTGACCTCGGCAATGGTGCCCAGGCGGGTCAGGTTTTGCAGCAAGCGGAGGAGGTCGGACAGGTCGGCGTTCATGCAGTGCATGTTGCCGAAGTCCGCGTGCGGATGCACGCGGGGGCGGGTTGATATGTTATTTAGCGACAATGGAAGGTAAGCAGGCGGGAGTAAGCTGGATGCGGTCGTGTTTAAAGGACCGTGGCTTTAGGTCACGCCGGTATAAGCCCTCAGACCCATTTATCCGCGTAAAGAACGCTCTTTAGGAACCTTGCAGTTGCGCAGGTATCAGAATTGGCATTCGCGAAGCCAGTCGCATCCATATCATCGGCTGTTCTAAAACATGAAAGATGCTTAGATCCGAGGGGTTGTAAAGTTCTTAAACCCGTATTTAGAAATTAGGTTGCAGTAGTGAAAAATTATTTTAAAATTACGTGAAAAAATCAATGTGATAATTGGAGAGATTTTCGGTTTGTGAAATAGTGTATTATTATTTATAATTTCTTCGGTTTGTAAAGTTGAAATGATAATATGTTAATTAATTTATGTGCGGGGTAGGTGTCAGCACGATGAATCGTATCGTCTTCGTATCGTATTGGCATATGCTGCATGATTGGCTATAGTAGATATCGAAAGGTTGAGGGGCTGATTCGTTGTCTGCAGGCGAATATCGCTACCAGAACCTGTGAGTAGTTTTTTTCGTCTAATTGGTGTGTCGTGGCAGCGCTAAGAAATCTAGCACTGAAAAATTGAATGTAGTAAAGAATTAAGGACGTTGCGTGAAGATTCAGAGGTTCCCATTCTTTTTATTGCCTGCTTTTTTTATTGAACTATCATTTCCTGGTGCCGTGCAAGCTCAGCAAATATCTGTTGAAGTTCCGGGCGCTCAGCTGACTAAGCTTCCTGTCGTTGATATTAAAGGTGGCCAGACGGACATGCAAGCGCGGCGCGAGTTTATCGCCGGTAAGATTGTCATTGGCCGGGCCAGCATCGAAGCGAGTGGCGCCAATAATGTGCAGGAACTGTTGCGCAAGGAGCCTGCGGTCACCATCTCCGCCAATGGCCGCCTCGGCCTGATGGGATTGCCTGGCTACACTCAGGTGTTGATCGACGGCGTCGCCGCCCCGGCCGGCAAGGAACCGCTGGAACTGGACGTCACCCATGTGGAAAGCATCGAAATTGTCAAATCATCGCTGGCCGAGTTCGGGCCGTATGGTAGCGCTGGCACCATCAATATCATTTCCCGCAAAGCAAAACGCCTAAAGACAGTCACGCAACTACGCCTCGGCGCAGTGGCTGGCGGGGCCGAGCACGGAAGCAACTTTTCCTGGTCCACCAATCGCTCCGAGGCGGGTTCTCCTTGGGCGTTTGCGGCCCAGGTATCGGCCGGGTCGCAAACGCGCAAGGATGATAGTAGCGTGCGCGTTTTGCGCCATATGGAGGAGGCGACGCCGGTCGTCCAGCAAGTTGGCAGTACAAGGGGTTGGACGCGCACGGATCGTCTGAGCTTGGGTGGTACGATATCCTGGGAAGCGGGCCCCCGCCATGTGCTGGAGTTCGATCCGGGTCTGCTATGGTTCAAGGTCAGTAACCGAGGCGTGGAAAATGATGCGTGGTCGGGGCCCCAATCGGGGCCGCAACTTGTGTTGTCAGATACTGGCTCTCCATTGACTACTTTGTCGTTGCCTCTGAAATGGACGTTCCGCCCCGATCGCCAGTCAAAATTGATATTGCGCTTGCTGTCGAACCATTATCGCTTGACGCGCGACAACAACCGCCTTGAATCCTATAGCGATGCGCCGGACCATCTACGGCAGTCGCTCAGATCCAGCCACAATAGTGGCAACACCATCAAACTCGACTATACGCGGACGATCGGCGAGCACGACATCAAGACTGGCACCAGCGCCGTGCATACACGTTCCAGCAGCGAGTTCGTTTATTTGCTTGATGGCATCGCCGATGCTAGCTTGCAGGTATTGGGCAACAGGCGCGATGCGCGCGACCGCCGCTTTAGCGCCTTCGCGCAAGATGAGTGGCGTGTAAACAAGGTGCTCGGCGTCAACGTTGGACTGAGCGGTGAGCGACGCGCCATCGACATTGACGAAGGCATATATGGTGTCAGCAGTAATTTCACGTCGTGGTCACCGAGCGGCCATATATCGTGGAAATTGCCAGGCACTACTGAACGGCACCTGCGCCTGGGACTTGCACGTACATTCACGGCGCCGTTTCTCGATCAGTTGACAGGGCGGCCAACGATCAATCCACTGGCGCCATGCACACAGGGCGGTTGCGGCCCGAACAGCATTGCCTATGCCGACACGGCGGGCCAGCCGAAGTTGCGGCCAGAAAAAGCGGTAGGCCTGAACCTGGCTTACGAACACTACATCGGCGACGACAGCATCATCACGCTGGAAGCGTTCTCACGCCAGATTGATAGTTTGATCGGTACGGACATTCAATTGGAAAATGTACCATGGTCTGCGCTACCGCGGTACGTGGCACGCCCCGCCAACTTGGGTACAGCCCGCAGCCATGGCCTCAGTCTTGAAGTTCAGTTGCAATTGCGTGAATTATGGAAAGCTGGTCCAGACATGAATCTGCATGGCAGCGTGACCTTGGCGCAGTCTTCTGTCTCGACCGTGCCTGGCCCTGACAACCGGTTGGCGGATCAGTCGCGTTGGAGCGCCAAGTTTGGTGGCAGCCATACCGTTGCTGGCATGCCGCTGAAGCTAAGCGCAGATGCGAACTGGACGCCGTCTGGTTGGGTACGCTCGACTGCAACGCGTAAACTGTACACGTCGCGGCGTTCTGAGCTGACTACGCAGGCCGTATGGACATTTGCGTCCGGCTGGCGCGCCAAATTCACGTTTGACCACACCTTGTCGGGTGACGCCACAACCATCGAATCTTTTTTTGCAAACGATGTCGATTTTGAACGTCGTAGGCGGCAACCTTCACGTGACAAGTTTCGTTTTGATTTGGAAGTCAAGCTTTGAATTATACCTTTCCTATTCCTACTGCTTTGCGCAAGAAATAATTATTCATAATGAAAAAATGGAAAAAGGGCCTTCTGAACACGTTATTAATTGCCTTAACAATCTCAGTTGCCATACCGATTGGCCGCTATTTGCCGGGTCTTTATGAGAGCGTGCGATCCCACGGGAGAACTGGTGATTTTTCAATGTATGTTAAAGGAATGCAACATTCGGTGACCTTGTACGGAACATCTACCTGTGTACACTGCAAGGCTGCCCGCGCATATTTGCGGACCGCTGGAGTTAACTTTAACGATATGGTCGTAGACAAGTCCCCCGAAGCTGCGCAAGCCTTTGCAAAGTTGGGAGAAAGCTCCGTACCAGTACTGATATCGAAAAATCATCTTATTGTTGGTTTTGTTGCCGATGAATATCAGAGCATGTTAGTTAAAAATTAGTGTAATTTTTCTTGTCTTGGGAGCTGTAATGAAAAAAATAATTATTATTTGTTTTTCTATTTTTTCAATGTTCTTTATTGCCTCTGTAGCTAGTATTGCTGCTGAGGAAACCAAAACTGCCGAGGAAAGCAAACCTATCGAAGAGTCCAAGCAGAGCCCCAAAAAATTTGACGCTAAGGTCTGCTATAAGCGTTGTATGGATGATGTGGATGACAAAGCAACATGTGAATACATTTGCTACAACAAGAGAAAATATTAAATTTTTATAGAAAAATATTTAACTTACTTAAATATTCTTCTGATAAATTTTGATGATTTATCGTAAAAATGTATTTTTTCAATATCAATATACGTTAACTTAGTAAGCTATGATCTTCTTTAATGGCTGCAGATTTTTCCGCAGCCATTTTATTTAGATCATATTCTCTTCGTTCAACCGCCGCAGATATATGCGCAACTTTTCCCGTTGACGCCCTGCTCGAGGCATCTAATCAAGCATTCAATAGGATCGTAAGGGCCGTCACCACCACCAGCCCAAGCTGCTGCACCGGTCAAGGAGAATACGAAAACTAAAACTAAGCGTTTAAACATGTTAATCCCTAAGTTATTGTTGAGTTTATATCTTACATAGAATCTCAAAGAAAAAAAAGTATTTTTTAATTATTAATATCGATTCGTTCCAAAGAGTAAGAGAAGATGTTGATCGCTAGATCAAACCTCATCAAAATTGATATGTCCGAAGCGCAGCAATATCGAGACTGTTTTTCGAAGTGTCTGCTTCTATCAGGAAGGTCAGAATCATATGGCTCAAACGAGTTTGATAACTAATGTCAGTTGAAGTTCGCATTGGAGCATCTTAGTTTTTTTTCGATGTGATGCAGTAGTGATTCGCGTATCAACTTTCGATCCGGTTCACTCAAGCCCAGCAGCGGCCGCTCCGGAAACTTGTAGACGCCCCCCTTTTTTGGTAACGCGGTCTTGCTGGCCAAATTGATGCACATGCGCCACGCGCGCCACCCAGCCAAAGAAGCCGACCTCGATCTGGTCGCCGGTCGCCTTCACTTTAAAGTGCTTGGCGGTGCGAATCTTGGCGAACATCGCCGCCTTCTGCCGTTTGATGCGTCCGTTCTTCCCCTTGAATTCCTTGCGCCGCTTGCGCGCCGGATAGGCCGTACCGTCCGGCCCCTGCTGCACCTTGATGCGCTGCGCTTGGCTGCGTCGCAGGTCGATGGCCACCTTGTGATTGATGGCGCGGCGCTGGGCCGGCTGCAGCTTGGCCAGCAGGGCGCCGGCCCAGGCTTCCAGCGCGTGCAGGTCGTCGCTCATGGCGTGGCCTCGGGCGTGCGCCATTCGGCCAGCAGGGTCTCGCCGTCATATAGCTTCCAGAACTCGTCGGCGTAGGCGGGCATGTGCTGTATCTCGGCCAGGTGCTTGATGTCCAGGCGGCCCGCTTCGCCGGTCTTGACGGCCACGCGTTCGGTCAGGTCCAGCTTGATCGAAATATCCACCGTTTCATGGTTGTTGAAGTCCACCTCGAAGGCGATGCCGTGCTTGCGCCGCTCTTCATTGGCCAGCAGGTCGAGCTGGTGGACTTTCAGCCAGGCGATCAGGGCCACCATGATGGCGTCCGCGTCGCCCGCGTAATCGGTCACGATCAGGTTGAGCTTGAAGCGGTATTCGAAGGACAGCGAGGCGGTGGAGGTGGCCACCACGTTACCCTCGTCGGCGAAGACCAGCAGGCGGTCGGGGTCGCGCTGCAGGGCAGGGATGGCGGCGGCCAAGTGCTGGCGCAGGCTATTCGGTTTGTACATGGTAGGTGTCTCGCACGGTGTTGTAGGCGTCGATGCAGGCGTTTAGCTGGCGGGTGGCGTCGTCGCCGTCGCCGGCAATGGCGTCAAGAGCTGCCGCAGTCGCTGGGTCAAGTTCGGCGCGCGTTTGGTGCCGATGGTTTGCGGCAACGGCGGAATCTGCAGTGGTGGCGCACCGGCCGCTGGCGACGGGGATTGACAGGCGCACAGCGCCGCTGCGCACATCATCGTTAAAACGGTCACGATCAGTTTTCGCATGGGTTTGCTCCTGGTTGAGGTGGTCGGCGCGCTGCGCCAGGGCGGCGCCGGCCGCGCGTTCCAAAGTGAGCACGCGGGCGGTGGCCTGGGCCAGTTCGGTGGCGGCGGTGGCTGTTTGGATAGCCGCCGCCCGCTGCAGTGCGGCGATGTTGGCATCCTTGCGCCAGCCCTGCGCCGTCCAGCCCGCCACGACGCCGCACAGGAGAACGGCGACCAGCGGGCGCCAGGTGGTGGTCACATGGCCACCCGTTCCTTGATCCAGCCGAACAGAAAGCGGCGCTGGCTCTTGTTGGCTTCGGTGATGTCCAGGTAGCGCGCCGCCTGCAGGCCGTTCAGGGCGCGCAGCAGCACTGCGGCGCCGTCCTGGCCGCGCCATTTCAGGAAGGATGCAAGGGCGCCCAGCGACTGCGCACCCAGGCGGCCGTCGACGAACAGGGCGGGATAGCGGGCGCCCGTGTCATTAAAACCGTTCAGCCAGCGCTGCAGGAACTCGGCCGCGCGGTGCGGCCCCATGTTCACGCCCGTGTCGATCACTTCGGCGCCGATGCCGGCATGCAGGGCCAGCACCTGGTCGAACTTCGGTTCTGTGATGTAGCGCGCCGTGTAGATGGCGCGCGCCACGGCCACAGGCAGCTCGCGCATCGGGCCTTGATAGCCGTTGGCGCGCGCCACGGCGACGGTGATGCCGTAATTGGTTTCGCCGCCCTGGTCTTGCGGGTCGTTCACGTAGCCGCCTTCGGCGCGCAGGATGGCGTCGATGGTGCGCGCGATCAGCGGGTTTTCCATGGTGGCCATCAGTGTTCCTTCGCGTCTTTGACCAGCTCTGCGATGTCCTTGTCGCTGCGGCGCTGGAACCACAGGGCCACGGCGCGCGATACCCACCAGCCGGGGGCGCCGACGATCAGGTCGATGGCGGAAGCGTTGACCATGGCGCCGATGGCGGGGAGCTGGGCGCACAGCAGTTGATACGCGGTGCCGCCCAGCAGGCACGAGAACACGCCCGCGCAGGCCAGGCGGGCGACGAATTCGCCCTTGTTGAAGGTGCCGTCGCTGTTCAAGGGCGGCAGCACGATGTACAGCATGGCCGCGCCGACCATGCCCAGCGCCGCCTTGAAGCCGTACAGTTTGACCAGGGTGGCGAAACCACCAAACGATTCTGCGGACATTGCTTGATACTCCCGGGTGAAGTTGGATAGATTTTTCATGATGGATAAAAGGGTGAATGCCAGGATCAATCCCATAGCTGCACGATGTACGCGGCCTGGCCCGTGCTGGTCGTCGGCTCGGGCAAGGTGACGACCAGGCCGGCCGGCAGCACGGCGCCATGGCGCGCCAGCGCGGGATTCATTTCCAGGGTGTGCTCGACGTATCCCGCGCCGTCGCCCAGGTAGCGCCACACCAGGGCGTCTACCGTGTCGTGCTGCTGCGTGCGTACCTGCATCAGATCAATTCCACGGTCAAATGCGTGCGGCCGACGATATCGGCGATGGCCCATTGCGCGTTGCGCCGCTGCGCGCCGGGCGCCTCGTCCAGCCATTCCATGCTTTTCTTGTCGCTCACGGACGTGGCCGTGCTGTCGTAGTCGCGGTAACGCTCGATCAGATCGGCTTTGGCCGTGCT
>NZ_JAFCWA010000023.1:0-37950 GCF_049897325.1 Janthinobacterium sp. DSP2-3-3
ACCGCCAGCGGCGCCACTCGCGCCTCGGCAATGTTCCGCCCGCGTTGTTTGCTGAAAAATTCAGCAAACAACCACAGGCGGCTTGAAACAAGAGTGTCCGCTATTGACAGTACACCTCACTCTGACGTTCTTCTTGCGGTCGCTTGCGTAGCCTATGTATCAGACTGTAATTTCCAATGAAGACCGTGGGCACAAGAAGGTAGGACAACCCAAGCAACACCTGCGCGATGCGGGTAGATGCATTACTGCTTTGCGAAATGAACTGGAGCTCGTCAGCAATCAACAATGAAGTGCCGCAGATATACTGCCAGCGTGCACACGCATCGATCGATGCAGCCGAACGAGATCCACTTACCCCTGATGTATGCGCTGATCGAACTAGCGTTTGCAATACTCCAGGTAAGCTCTTTGTCGTTTTTATGGCTACATGCCTGACTGCGATCAATGGAATCGCTGGATGGTAAGTGTCAGGTTGGATGGTCGACGCTAGCGGCAGAATCCGGATCAGTGCCTGCCCTAGTTGCGTCTTGCCAGTCCCTGCTGGGCCTGTAAGTATATGTGGAAAGTATGGTTCTATATCAGCCAGGCCGTCATAACATTGGCCCAAAAACTTCGGCACATCCGAGTAGCGCGACAGCGAATGGCTATACGCGTGCTCAATGAATTTCTGAAGAATTTCTGCAGCCCGTGACGTGGTGACAAAAACCTCGCGAAGCTCACTTTCAATGCGAAAACAGGCGTGTTCAATAGTATCCTTTTCCAAGCAAAGAAGTGGACGTGCAGGGCGGTCTGCGCGCCGTTTAATTTCATCGATTGCCAAAACGTCTTCAAACCTCTTTGCCCAAAGATTTTCCTTCGCACTCATCGGGCATCCTTTCCTTCATGCTCAGCTCTGGCTTCGGCAGCTTCACGCTTAGCCTGAGCAGTTCCGCGACGTGCCCGACCATTTTTTGTGATGGCGCCGTCCGATTTCTTCCCTGTCTCATCCTCGTAGCGCATCCGCATTGCTGTATTTGAGGCGTGCACATGCTCTCTATGCACTGAACGCTGTTGGCGTTCGTGCGCCTCCCATTGCTGTAGTTCTTGTAGAGAAACGTTTTTTGCGCTTTCTTGAACGCGTAGAGCCAGTTGAAGCTGTAGTTCAACTAACTGGCCGTCGACTTGAATCCATATGTATCGGGCCGCCCCCTCAAGGTAGTAAGCGTCCATATCCAATCCTTGAGATCGAGCAACCTTTTCCAGTATCTTCGTAGCACGCAAATGCTCTGAGTCGTATCTGCGTCCCTTCAAAAAAACTCCATCGGCTTTCATTTTCACTGGAATTTTTGATAAAAAATTCCTCACTGCATCTTCAAAGGATATTCGCTGAGCATCATTTCTTCCTAAACTGTCCATCGCTTCCCATAACCCTATCGGCGTAGGAGTACGCACTTTATCCACAAGATCTGGTGTCAGGCGCGATTGCGCCAGTATGCAATCGTTGTCACGAACTGTAGCTAAAATTTCTCGACGGATCATTAGCGCCGGCGTGAGTTGGGACTGTATATAAGAGGGGGCATCCAAATTGCTTGTCGTCTTCGGATGAGAAGACTCAATCACTGCTTTAGACTGGCCAGAGTACGACGGTGTAAGTTCCCTGATTGCTGGCTTAAAAACGATATCGCGCGCGAAAGCTGTGGCGGTAGCGCCGACTCCACGATCAGTGATGTACTTTGAAGGAAGGCCGATAGTAGGCCATTCTTCTGGTGCGATAGTCATTCCATGCAGCGCGCAGTACTTGACCTTACAAATCGCGGCGCAAAACATAGCCATACGATATGCCGCAGCACGTTCTGCGCCGAGACTAAATCCAAGCCCAACGATTGCGCCGCTCGCGACATCTCGCAGGCGTACCTCACAAAGAGGAGGAAGAGGACTTCCTTCGATAAGTCCCCTTGGAAGCTCTTCAAAGAAATAGCCATCGGCTTCAACGCACTCCATCAGGTTGCTTACCGCTTGCGTGAAGGGGCCTTTTGACGGCGCCAGCTCCATGCGGGCACGACCTCTGCCAATCTTGATTTCAGCAACGGTGCTGGTCCCATACTCTTTGCCGACACAATAAAAAAATTGTCTCTCTGATGGATAGGGCGTGCCATCCGGCTGAGAATAACTCTTACGCCGGTGTTGACCAGTAACGATTCGGCATCCGAAAACATACTGTAAGGCTTTCTCATAAATGAGACCTCTCTTGACCCCTCTGCGGGCAAATCGATCAAACCCTTCGATAATCTTCTTGTACATGACTTCGTCGACGTTATAGCCATGGTTCTTGCCTTTATACATTGATGGCGCACCGCGTTTGACGCTCCCCACACTACGTCGCTCCCAGCGGCCTATTGCCGCAATACCGTAATGTAAGGCGAAGCGATTCTGCCCAAAGAGAATGTATGTCAGAAACCAAAGACGCAAGCGGCGCTCGTTTTGCACAGGAGTGCACTTGCGCGCGTATTTATTGATGGCCTTTTCAGGGTTATCAGAACTGAGGATTTCCGTCTGCATATTCAACAATGACTGGATATGCTTCAGCCTGGAGTCAATCCGATCATCATGCCGTACATGCGCGTGCCGTCGGTTCTCATCCGACCAGCCGAGGTCTATGCCTTCATATCTGGCCAGCCAGGGTGGCAATGTCGACTGACGTGCACAAGATACAATTTCCCCAGTTTGAAGACCTTGCTCAAACTGACATCTAGGAAGGACAACCAGCCGAGTGCTATATTGAGCCTCAGCGTCCGCTACAATTTTTCCATTTCGCACTCTGCGGGGCGGAGACACAATGTACTGCACAAGGCCTACACGCTCTAAGGTCGCATTGCTGCGGAGGAAGTAATAAGTGACATCTTTTTCCAACATCTGATAGCCGTTGGGTGCTATGAGCTGAGTGCCGACTTGAATACCCATAACCTACCTCCGAAACCATTCGGCGTATACATCCAGTACATCCCTTTTTTCCGGTAGCAAGGGCCAGTCGATGTGAATAGGTTGAAACAGGTCAACCTTCAGTTGTCGCTCCCAGATCGAGCGATACATTACATACTTAACATCGTCTAGATACAGCTGCTCCATGCTCGCCAGCTCAGACCACATTTGAAAAGGTGGGATCCCCGATGAAAGCGCAATACGCAGCCAATTTAGAATTTTCTTCTGGGCAGCCATCGGCAAGGTAACCGGCCTGTATATCCACCCGAAAATCTGACTTAGGTTATTAGCTAGGTCGCGAGAGTAGTCATCCCGGGTAATCCTTTGTGTTCTGATTCCAAAATCCGAATAGTAGATCTCCTCGACACCATGTCGCATTGATGCCTTCCACGCGGCGCTGGCGGTTTTCGTTGTCGGGATTACTGGAGAGTTAAAATAGGATTTGATCGCAAAATCTTCCCGACTTCCTTTTATCGTCCAGTTGACGCAATAGCATCCGTCTTTGTCTTCAAGAAACCATAGAAAATCTTCGATCAAGGGAAATGGAATTTCCATCAGCTCTCCGTCGAACTCAGGATCCGCCACCTTGATCGTCGGATGGCACCTCAAAGCAGATAACTCTTCGGCAGCAGCAAGTGTTCCACGAGAATTCGGCCACGAAAGATGCCTGGTACGAGGGTGCACTGCTAATGGATGCGTACAAGGCAGATATGCCAACATTCGCTCTTCATGTAGGTCGAACACTTTCGGGCAATACAGGCCTATCAGCAGGGTCTCAGTTTCCACCTTCGACAAGGTGTGTATATCTCGCTGTAATTTCCCTGAGTACGTCAGAGCCGGCCGGCTGCCCGACGGCGCCTCCTCCCTTGTCGCTTTAATCGCGGGAACATAATCTTTGCCCCAACCTGGATTATCTTGCCGGTCGTGAATTTGTTTAAGCCTGGCGGCGCTCGGCCGGGTGAGATACCCCATTTGATCCTCTCTTTTCTGAAATGTGAAGAACCACGCCAGACTTGAGCTGGCGCGACTATCGTTTAGGCAGGATTGGAGAGGCCACACACAAAAACCGGGCAGCAGTGACCCGTGCCTCTTGACAAAGAGAGCATTTCGTTGGAAAGTGATGGTAAGAAAACTAGCCGTTTTCCATGCACAATCCAAAATCGTCCAGATGCCTTCCCCAAGGCTCTGGACGATTGTGTTTTCTCCCCCATAAATTTTATGGCGGCATGACATTCTCCTTGGAAGAATTTTCAGAATCTGTTTCAACTTTAGCCTCTACAGCGCCAAGCTCAACAGCGGCGGGTGGTGCTGGTTTGATACCGAGCGCAACAGCGACTTGGTGGGCGCGGCCTCGCCGGCCGCGCGTACGGCCAGCCAATATTGCATAGACCACATCCCTGGGAAAACCGTTCTCCTTGGCCCAATCGGAAACGCTAACGCCACGAGCCTCAAACCAATGGCGGGCCTGTTCCAAAGTTCTGACATCTGAAGAATGGGTATTCATAAAAACATGATGCCGATTTTAAGCAAATGTGTCAAGATTGCACATGATGTCAAATATTTGTACAAATTTATGAATGCTAGTGACTACGGCAGCCGCCTTAAAGACGAGCGCAACCGGAAGGGCTTGACTCAGGAAGAGTTGGCGCAAGCGCTGGGGACGAGCCGGGGAACCGTCGCGAACTGCGAAATCGGCAAGAGCTTCCTGGACATGAAACTGCTTGAGCGCGCGGATCAGGCTGGCGTGGATATTCTATTCATAGTGACTGGCCGGCGAACGCACAGCAACCTCAATTGGCGACTTCTACAAGCCATTAACGTCGGCATCAACAACTGGGCCTCCGAACACAACATGGTGGTATCGACTCAAAACCACTTTTTGCTTCAAAAGCTCTTGTACGAAAAATTTTCTCAGCATGAGAGCTTTGATTCCAAGGAAATCGACATTTACCTACGCAGCGCAGCGTGAACAATAACCGTTATGGACAAGACAAATATTGATGAGGTTGCGAAACAAGCCCAGGACACCTTAAATGAGGTGATGGAACGCGTGCAAAGTGATACCCGTCAAAGAGATGCCCGACGGGAATCCGGTAAGACATTCGGTCTCGCCTTGATGATCCTGGCAGTCTTTGTCGTCGTGGCGGCTGGCCTGCCAGTCCCCGTCGATCTGTCAACACGTGTGATCCTGGGGAGTTACGCTTTGGTATTGCTCGCCGTCGGCGCTTGGTACATTGACCGAGCAAAGGTTCAAACTCATCGGCCGCCGCCAACTGCACCGGCACACGCGCCAGAACCGCTCCGTCGTGTAAAGTAAGCTTGGCACATTAAAGACGCGGGTCAACAAAAGCTACGCGCCTAGGGGCATGCCGGATGGAGAACATGATGCGCTCGATGCCTTTATTCGCCGCCTTTGATCTGCCAAAATGGCTTCCAGATGAGACGTTCTACAGCTTAGCTTGCCGCTATCACCGCCTAAGCTGTAACGCCACGTCAAAGGCTACTTTAAATCAGTTGTTCGGGAAACCACGGCTTGGATACCAGCACGATTTCCCCAGCGGCTTAGACGCTTTTGCCAGTCGCACCAATTCCACCTTGGGTACAGCTTCCCAAATCATTCGCCAGCGGACCGTCCTGCCATTCTATCTTCCTATGCGCCAGCCCGTGCATGCCGCGGAGATGATGGCAGCATTCGAGGCTGGCGATATCTCGTCGTTGAAATTCAGGTTGGGGATACTCACCAGCAGATTTCGCGCACATCATCCACTTAAGGCCTGCACCGAATGTATGCGAGAGGATCTGGCCAGGCACTCAGTATCCTACTGGCACCTCAGCCATCAATTTCCAGGTGTATGGCTATGTCCTGACCATAGCACTGTACTCCGCGAGGCGACCGTTAAGGCAAACGGGGTGGGGCGCTTCCAATTCTATCTTCCGAACCACAATATCTTGGAACCGGCATGGCAGCACCGGGAGGCCTCCAGCAACCACGATCAAATACATGAGCACCTGTCGCTTATCTCTTCATGCTCACTCGGTTTAGCCAGGCTACCGGCATATTTTCACTTTTCGGCCACTACATTGCAGTCCACCTACAATGAAGCCCTGAAGCGCCGTGGGCTGACTACGAAAAGTGGCGCCCTCCGATTAAGCGAAGTCTGCCATCAGTTTGGGCGCCACATCGCGCCACTGAGCGTCATTCCCGAAATCGCTCTAAAAAAATCCGATGCGGCTGATTTACCCACTCAGCTAGGCCGTATCCTTCGCCTACCGCGAACCGGCACTCATCCACTGCGGCACCTACTTCTCATCAGTTGGCTATTCGGGAGCTGGGATCAATTTTTCAGCGCCTATAACGCTGCATTCAGCACCACCACGGTCGAGCAAGCGGGAGTGAAGTCAGCGCCACAACAAGAATCTGCACAGGCGCCATCCACACTTGCGCTGATCGGGTTAATCCAGAAAGGGGTCTCCGTTTCCGGCGCGGCTCGCGAACTCGGCATGGATGTATCCACGGCGATGGCAGCGTTGGCTCAGAAGGGTATTTCGAGCAAGCGGCGCCCAAAGCTATTGCACAGCATCCTGCTCGACACGGTGGTGAAGGATATCAAAAGTGGAACAGCCATACAGGAGATCGCGACAAAACATCATCTCTCCGTCACAACGATAGCTAGAACGAGAAACACCATCGTCGGGCTGCACGATGCCTGGATAAATGCACGCGCCACTTCACAGAAACAGGCGATGAGAGAAGCATGGGGAGCGACAAAGTTGGAGTTTCCATGCTTCGGCATAAAGCTACTACGTGCGCAGGCGCCTGCTGTCTATATATGGCTCTATCGCCACGACCGAGAATGGCTTAAGAACAATCAACCAGCACCAAACACTGCACGCAGCGCAAACCGCTCAGCTGTCCGGTGGGATGAGCGTGACACCACGCTATCACTGCAGGTGCAGGAGGTGACGTTGCAACTACTTGAATCCACTGGTCAACAGCCGGTTCGCCTTTGGCAAATCTACCAGCGTATTCCAGAATTGAAAGCTAAGCTAGACGTGCTTGATCGGCTGCCGAAAACACGAGGTGCGCTTGAGACTGCAATCACCGCGCGGCGTCAATCACATGCTGAGAAATTGCTTTAACAGAGTACCTTCAATAATATGAGGCGGGCGGCGGCGGACAACAAAAATTCGAGGAACAATCGCACACAGGCGCTTTCATATAAATTCCAAATGTGCGGCCTAAATTGCAACCTTATCTGTAGAAATTAAACGTGCCTGTGTGATAAGGTCTGTACATTAGAGGAAACCAACTGGTCAGCGTACCCAAGGGAATTTCATGCATATCAGCGAACTCACTGTGGATGGATTTCGTTCGTTTCAAAAGCCATTTACGGTCAGTTTTAATCCAGGCCTGAACGTATTGGTTGGTGAAAACGGCACCGGAAAGACAGCCATCATCAGCGCGCTGCGGCAGCTGTTTAGTGATTCTGAAGCGGGATGGTACTCGGTGGCCGACCAAGATTTCTACCTCGGGTTTGAAGCAGCCAGTACGCGGGCGGCCCAGTTCAACATTTCGGCTATTTTTTCCGATTTGGATAAGCCCGAACAGCTTGCTTTCCTCGCCTGGCAGAATGCGGCCGACGCCTATCAGCTCAATCTTCACGTCGAAAACCGTGAATTCCGTGGCCGGCACAAACGAATTCTATGGGCTGGCAAAGTCAAATCCAGTGTCGAAGCCGACACCTTAGACCTGATCAGGTGCATATACCTTCCCCCTTTGCGTGATGCGGAAGACAAGCTCTCCAACGGAACCCGCTCTCGGTTGGCCAAATTGCTGAAAGCGATTTGCAAGAAAGACTTGCTTGCCCATGAAGAGGCTCGCACCAAACACCCGTTGGTATCCCAAGTCGAGGCCTTTAACAACGACCTAGCTGACGGAAAGGACTCTGACATTAAGCGAGCCAATAAGTTGATTGGCGAGGCACTGAAGAACTCTATCGGCGAGTATTTCGCCCAAGGTACCCGCATTCAATTCTCGGAAAGTGATTTCTCGCGCATCGTCGAAGGTTTACGACTTCTGTATTTCCCTAACTTGTCAGAGGTAGATGCCAGTCAGTTCCGCAGTCTGAGTGAGAACAGTCTGGGTTTTAACAACCTCATCTACATTGCGTCCATTCTTGCAGAACTGACGTTAGCATCTACAGTACGAGATCAGGATACCGGCTACTTTCACCTGTTGTTGATCGAGGAACCTGAGGCGCACCTGCATCCACAACTGCAAACCCGACTATTACGTTACCTATCCGAAGTGGCGGAAAAGCAAAGCGTCCAAGTTATTGTCACAACCCATTCAACCGTTCTAGCGTCCGCAGTGCCGGTTGATGCCATCGTACACATCGCCTGCTCCCCCGATCCTGTCGCCACTCAACTTTCGGCCTGCGGACTAGCGGACGATAGCCGTAAATTTATCAACCGCTGGCTGGACGTCACGAAGTCGAACCTCTTGTTTGCGCGCGGATTGATTTTTGTAGAAGGAATTGCGGAGGCAATCGTCGTCCCGGAACTGGCGAAGGTGATCCTAAAAAATCAGAATCCGGGTAAGCAAACGCTGGAAGATCTAGGCATTAGCGTTATCAATCTCAACGGAATTTACTTTAAGCATTTCATGCAGTTTTACTGCAATCTCAATCCTTTGCATCCTAAGGCAGCAAACATCCCAATCCGTTGCGCGGGGCTGACCGATCTGGATCCTGCCAAAACAGAAACCGTGAAAGTAGGTGGCGTCGATGTGGTGCACAACATTAAACCTTGTGCCGACAATCTCCATCCAGGAAATAACCATGCCCTGAAATTGGTGGCAGATATCGCAAAGTCAGCCGACGCACGCTTGATGGTCGGCCTTTACAAGACCTTTGAATACGACCTCGCAATGGAAGGTAACAACATTCCAATTATGGCGAAGGTCCTGTACGCGGTCTGGCCCACTGATGGCGCGAACAAAAAAAAGCTTGCTACGCTATCGGACGATAAGGTGAACTGGATAGCTGCCGCGCCTAGAGATAAAGCAAACGCTGCTTTTGAGCTGCTAGAGCTGATTGACAGTGGCGATATTGGCAAGGGCTTGTTCGCCCAGTTGCTGGCGGATGAACTTGCAGCGGGTAAGGCTATGCTGGCTGTGCCGCAATATATCCAAGACGCAGTGCATTGGGCCTGCAAGACGCATTAAGATGATCACATTTTCCCCCAACCAGCAGAACTACATCGAATCATCGCTGGGACGTAATGTCTTTTTGCGCGCCTGTCCTGGCGCCGGCAAGACCGAGGTCATCGCGGCCAAGGTCGCGCTGGAAATACGAAGGTGGCCGCACTTCCCAGCAGGGATGGCCGTACTGTCGTTTTCGCGCAGCGCCACTGGGGAGCTCAGTGATCGTATCGCCAAAGTACGACGCGGTAATACCAATGCCTACCCCCACTTCATCGGGACGGTAGATAGCTTTATCCTCAAGCACATCGTGACGCCGGTAGCACACATATTGACTGGCTATGCTGGGCGGGATGACGACTACGCGCTACGGGTAATCGGACCGGAAGCCCTCAGTTTTTATCGCACAAAATATGCGATCGAGCACCTGCACATTGCTGCCAACTGTTTCGACTGGGATCCAGTCCAAGGGCGTTTCTGGTTCTGGCATCCCTCCGATCCAGTGCGGCGTAAGCTGAACAATCTAGCTCTGGAGCCATGGCAGATCGCGCATTTACACGAAGTCAAGCAGCGGTTCAACGCGGCCGGGTTTGCCACCTATAGAGATGTGGAGCGATTTGCGATCCAGATATTGGCCAAACCAAAATTCACGGCGCGGGTCGAGCTGCTTGTCGATCGCTTTCCATCAATAATAATCGACGAGTGCCAAGATTTGTCGGCTGAGCAAATTGCGATCTTTACATGCTTGGCTGACTTAGGTATGAAGTTTCATCTGGTGGGCGATCTCGAACAAGCGATCTATGGCTTCAGAAACTGTTTTCCAGGTACCGTAAAAGATTTCATCGCGCGGATAGGCTGCCTTGAAATGCCGATGGAGGAAAATCATCGTAGTGGACAGTCGATTGTGGATCTGCATGGGAAACTTGTAAATGCCGGTAAAACTCAGGGAAAACCCGACTATGCGCCGGTGACATGCTACTTGATCGAATACACCCAGTGCCCGTCCGAAGTACTGGCTCATTTCGATGCTTTGGCGACCGGGCACGGCAACCCAGTCATTGTGGCGCGGGGTCACTCTACTTTGGCAAAGCTTCGCGCAGCAGACACCGAGCAGGGGCCTGTGCAACTGCTCGCTACCTCAATCGCCGTATTTTTAAGCGATTCGCCAAGTGCGCTCCATACAGCTCTGTCTACGTTCGCGCGCTATTTGGCTGAAAACTGCATGAATTGCGACACGTTAGGTGAGGAGTTATTTTACCGTCCGACAGACATCGAATCTGCAGAAGTCTGGCACCAATTTTTATCGAACTGTCTTTCTGAATTTGTAAACGGTGGCCTCGGCAATCAGGATGTCACGTGGAAGTTTTGGTGTAAGAAGATGCGGGAGACCTTGCCCGGCCTTGCCGCGATTGTTTGTAATGATGCTGTCGGTCAACGCATCCTCGACACCTTGCAGACAAAAAAGCACCCAGCGCCAGCAGGTCTCGGAGAGATAAAGGTGCTCGCCTCCGTCTCAAACGGCCCTGCTCTGAGGAAAGGCCATCGCCTGGCGACCATCCATGAGGTGAAGGGCGAAACCCACGACGTGACGATGTTGGTGTCTAGCACGAAACAAGGAGAAGCGTCGCATTGGAAGGAATGGATAGATGATCCCCAGTCAGAAGCAGCGCGATTTGCCTATGTCGCTTCCTCACGACCGCGGCACATTCTAATCTGGGCAGTGAAGACGGTGAACGCGGCCGACCGTAAAAAGCTAATAGCACTGGGGTTGCGGACCTATGTGCCATGACGGAGATATTGCCGCTAACGCTCGCTTTCGACAGACGGAGAGAATATCTTTCACCGCCGCCTCTGGGTCCCGCGCCACTATTATTTGCTACGCCACGTTGCTAAGGCGACGGCGGTACCACCGGCCAATAGAACAATCACCAGCGCAACTGCGCCGCGAGGATAGCGGTCCAGCGTAATAACGAATGCGGAACAGGCATCGATGACGGCAGCAGAAAATTCGATATACATACGGACTCCAAAAAAAACAAAACATGTCCGCAATTCTGCCGTCACGACACAGGCGTGGTTGCACCATTTTTCCATTATTTCGATACGCGGATGCAAAAACTGAGTATTCGCATTTAGAGCGCCACGAGTTAGCGTTCAAAACCAGCCTTTAGTATTCCAAACCACTACCCTTAGCTTATCCGGCGCAGCTACGCGCCGTTCTATTGCTCTCTCTCTGGAAGTGTAGGGGGGCATCTCCTGGAAACGTGAAATGTGCATATCCGGTGAAAGTGGAAGCGCATCTACCGTTCGATTTGACGAAAACTGCCGACGCTACGGGCTTCAGACGATAAAAAGGCCCGTTTATATAAGTAGACGACTTTATGTTGCAATTATTGCAATTATCGGATTGCACAATCACAAAACACGGACGCTGAGGGGCGTACTGGCCTGAAGGTGTTAGCAAGTCGCAGGCTTAGCCAGCGTAGTAGCATCGAACTTGTTGCTAGTACATATTGTCATGAATTATGTTGCCATAAAGAATGTTCTCTCATTGACAACAAAAAGCCCGACGGACTTTATTGTTCTCCGACGGACTTTATTGTCTCGCTTCACAGAAAGGCGGAATCCGGCCTGCTTACTCCACCGTCACTGACTTCGCCAAATTCCTCGGCTTATCCACATCCGTGCCCCGCGCCAGTGCCGTGTGATACGCCAGCAGTTGCAGCGCGACCACGTGCAGGATCGGCGACAGGTCGCCGTAGTGCTCGGGCAGGCGGATGACGTGCAAGCCTTCGCCAGAGCTGATGCGGGAATCCACGTCGGCGAAAACGTAGAGCTGGCCACCGCGGGCGCGTACTTCCTGCATGTTCGATTTGAGCTTTTCAATCAGGGCGTCGTTGGGCGCGATGGTAACGACCGGCATTTCATTCGTCACCAGGGCCAGCGGGCCGTGCTTCAGTTCGCCGGCCGGATACGCCTCGGCGTGGATGTAGGAAATTTCCTTGAGTTTCAAGGCGCCTTCCAGGGCGATCGGGTAGTGCATGCCGCGCCCCAGGAAGAGGGCGTTTTCCTTGCGCGAAAATTCCTCGGACCAGGCGATGATTTGTGGTTCCAGCGCCAGCACGGAAGCGATGGCGACGGGCAAGTGGCGCATGGCTTTCAGGTGCGCCGCTTCCTGTTCGTCGGACAGGCGGCCATTGACTTGCGCCAGGCACAGGGTCAGCAGGAACAGGCCGGCCAGCTGCGTCGTAAACGCCTTGGTCGACGCCACGCCCACTTCCACGCCGGCGCGCGTGATGTAGGCCAGCGCGCATTCGCGCACCATGGCGCTGGTGGCCACGTTGCAGATGGTCAAGGTGTGCAGCATGCCCAGGCTGCGCGCATGTTTCAGGGCGGCCAGGGTATCGGCCGTCTCGCCGCTTTGCGAAATCGTCACCACCAGGGTGTTCGGGTGCGGCACGCTGTCGCGGTAGCGGTATTCGCTGGCCACTTCCACGCTGACGGGCACCTTGGCAATCGCTTCGATCCAGTACTTGGCCGTCATGCCCGCATACGAGCTGGTGCCGCAGGCAAGGATCAGCACGCGATCGATCTGCTTGAAGATGGCATAGGCATTGTCGCCGAACAGTTCCGGCATGATGCCCGTCACGCCTTCGAGCGTATCGCCGATCGCGCGCGGCTGTTCAAAAATTTCCTTCTGCATGTAATGGCGGTATGGGCCCAGCTCGGCCGCACCCGTATGCGCATGCACGGTTTTCACTTCGCGCTCGACGGGCTTGCCATCGACATCGACGATCCAGCAGCGCGACAGTTGCAGGTCGACCACGTCGCCTTCTTCCAGGTAGATGATCTGGTCCGTCGTGCCGGCCAGCGCCATGGCGTCGGACGCCACAAAATTTTCACCGTTGCCCAAGCCGACGATCAGGGGCGAGCCCTGGCGCGCGGCCACCACGCGGTGCGGCTCGTCGCGGCAGAACACGGCAATCGCATACGCACCATCGAGGCGTTTCACGGCCTGCTGCACGGTCTCGAACAGGTCGCCGTTATACATGTGCTCGACCAGGTGGGCGATCACTTCCGTATCCGTTTGGCTCTGGAAGACGTAACCGAGGGCCGTCAGTTCGGCACGCAGTTCGTCATGGTTTTCGATGATGCCGTTATGCACCAGCGCCACGCGGGCGTTCTCTTCCGTTGGGGAAAAGTGCGGGTGGGCATTGAAGTTGACAGGGGCGCCATGCGTGGCCCAGCGCGTGTGGGCGATGCCCGTAAAACCGCTCAAGCCCTCTTCGGCGATCTGTTTTTCCAGCTCGGCCACGCGCGAGGTGGAGCGCGAACGCTGCAAACGGCCATCGGCGTGCAAGGCGATGCCGCAGGAATCGTAGCCGCGGTATTCCAGACGCTTCAAGCCTTCGAGCAGGATGGGAGTGATATTACGTTGCGCTACCGCGCCGACGATGCCGCACATGGAAACCTCTGTCTAAAATTTAATCAATGCACGCATGCTAATGCAGAGTGCATGAAATATGCTTTCTAAATTAGCATATTTTTGATTTAATATTTCACGACTATTTTGCGATGAAATATTATTTCATTTAGAATCAATATATTCTCCATTTCGTTAAAACTATGAGCGAACTCAACATTACCCTCGACGAGATTGATCGTCGCATCCTGAACGCCTTGCAAATTGATGCATCGCAAACCAACAGTGAGCTGGCGCGCGCGGTGCATGTCTCGGCGCCCACGTGTTTGCGGCGCGTCAAGCATTTGACGGAAAGCGGCGTGATCGAGCGGCAGGTGGCCATCGTTGCGCCGCAGTTGGTGGGCGCGCGCCTGACGGCCATCGTGGAAATCACGCTCGACGTGCAGGCGGCGGAACGCATGACGGAATTCGAGCAGCTCGTGGCGGACGAGCCCGCCGTGCTGCAATGCTACCGCGTCTCGCCCGGTCCCGATTTCGTGCTGATGGTGCAAGTGGCCGACATGCCCGCGTATCACGCGCTGGCGCACCGCCTGTTTGCCGCGCACGCCAATGTGCGCAACGTGAAAAGCTATTTTTCCACGTTTCGCAGCAAGTTCGAGACACGCATTGCCGTCTGATTTTCATCCGCCGGTTATCCACCGCTTGCCCACATGCTTATACGCGCCTTGTGCACCGCTTATACGATACTTTTGCACAAACTTATGCACAAGCAATACCTGGCATATGTGATGCCACGCCGATACTGCTCAATGAAGAGCCTGACGAGCCCCCACCGGAGCCAGCAAGCGCGCCCCGCGCGTCAGCGGCACTACTTGCCAAGGTAAGCGGCGTGACTTTCACACAGCTTGCCAACAGGCTTTTTCACCACTTATCGACAGGCTTATCCACAACCACCAACGCGTGGCAACGGTACATTCAGCGACGCACTTGCGCGTCGGCATAAAACCGGTAGCCGGCATTGCGGGCAGTATTGATGGGCAAGGTCATGCCGGTGGCCTGCTCGGCCTTGCGGCGCAAGCGGCTGATCTGGGTGTCCAGGCGGCGCTGGTCATAGCTGAGGAAATCCTCGCCCAGGGACTGGACGATCTGCTGGCGGCTGACGATGCGCTCCGGTTCGGCCATCAGGGCGTGCAGCACCGTCACATCCTGTTGCGACAGCGCAATGGCGTCGCCACTGGGCGGCAGCAGGCGGCGCGGCCCCAGTTCCAGCACCCAGGCCGTGGCGGGCGCCGCGATGACAGCGGCGGCAGGTTCGCCCAGGCGCCGTGCCAGCGCGCTCAAAGTGGCTGCCAGTTCATCCAGGTCGGCGCTTTTTGGCAGGTAATAGTCGGCGCCGCCACCCAGGCCATTCACCTTGTCTTGCGTCGTGCCGCGCGCTGTAAACACGACGATGCCGATGGGCTCCCCCTGCGCCCGCAAGGCGCGCACCAGCAGCATGCCATCGCCGTCGGGCAAGCCCAGGTCGATGATGGCGATACAGTGCAGCGCCGGTGCGTAACAGGCATGAAACGCGGCCAGGTCGGCAACGGCAGTCACGCGGTAACCGCTGTCGCCGAGAAACTCGGTCAACTCCTGCCGCAGCACGGCTTCGTCTTCAAGCAAAATGAGGTTCAACATGGCGCAAGGATAACCGATCGTCATGCTGCCGGGAAGCAAGCCGCAGGGGCATCATGCCCCGCATGATAAGCTCCTGCGCCATGAAAATCCTGTTTGCCATTGTCCTGTTGTTCGCCAGCCTGCCAGCGCTGGCCGGCGAGGCCGCGCCCGTCTTGGCGCCACTGACGCTGCCGTCCAGCGGGCAGCCCGTGTCGGCCAGCGGCCACATGCAGATGCTGCGCGATACGTCCGGCCAACTGGATCCCAAGGCCGCGCTGGCCGCGCCAGGCTGGCGGCCCCTGCCTGGCGCCGTCAGTGCCGGCTATACGCAGGATGCCATCTGGCTGCGCCTGGAGGTAAGGCGCGCAGCCCAGTCGCCCGATGAATGGGTGTTGCGCTTTAGCAACGCCGTGCTCGATGACGTGCGCCTGTATCGCCAGGATCAGGCCGGACTCTGGCTGCGGCAAGAGGCCGGCGCCGACGTGATCCGCGACGCCTGGCCCGTCGATGCGCGCCAGGCGGTGTTTCCCGTGCAGTTGCCGCCAGGTCAGCCGCAGCGCTGGCTGGTACGCCTGCACAGCAAGAAAGCCATGTCGACGGAGCTGACGTTATTGCCCAGCGCCAGCTTCGACGCGTCCTCGCGCCGCGAATACCTGTATTACGGCTTGCAGTTCGGCAGTTATTTGCTGCTGATCCTGTTCCATATCTTTTTCTGGCGCATGACGCGCGAAGCCCACAGCGGCTGGTATCTGCTGTACGTGCTAACGAATGCCACCACGGAAGCGCTGACGATCGCCATTCCCCAGCAAATTTTCGCCATGCCGAACTGGCTGTCCGATCCCATGCTGGGCGTATCGATGGCCATGTCCATCGCCGTCGGCGCGCGTTTTTCCACTTTACAATTGGAGCTGCCCGCGCTGTATCCCCGTTTCAGCCGTGCCGTGGTGGGCATCACGGCTGCGGCCGCCCTGTTCGGGGCGCTGCTGGTGCTGCGCGGCGACTATGCCGCAGGCGTGCTGGTGGTGCAAATGACGGCCTTGCCGCTGATCGTGCTGTTCATCACGCTGGCCAGCTGGCTGGCGCTGCGCGGGCACCGCCCGGCGCATGCCTTTCTGTTCATTTTCGGCATCTTCTACGCCGGTGTCATCATCAGCTTCCTGCGCAATATGGCCGTAGTGCCGCCGAATTTCTGGACCAACCATGCAGCCACCCTGGGCGCCTTTGTCCACATGATGCTGATGAGCCTGCGCCTCAACCGCCGCTACGCCGAATTGCGCCGCGCCAAGGACAGGGCACAGGCCGAAGCCGTGCGTGCCGTGCGCGCACTGAATGAACGCCTGGAAGAGCAGGTGGCGCGGCGCACGCTGGCGCTGCAACAGGAAATCGGCCGGCGCGCCGCGCTCGAAGTCGAATTGCGTGCCGCCCTGGAAGTAGAAACCCGCACGCGCGAAGAACAGCAGGATTTCGTTGCCATGGTGTCGCATGAATTCCACACGCCGCTGGCCATCATCAACACCACGGCCCAGCAAATTGCCCGCAACACGGAGGCGCCACGGGAAAAAACCTTACAACGCTGCCAGAATTTGCGCGAAGCGAGCGGCCGCATGACGGCGCTGGTGGATGAATACCTGAGCGCCGACCGTATGGAAACGAGCGCGGCGACGTTCCGTCCCCAGCCATGCGACTTGCGCGCCCTGCTGCACGCCGTGCTGGCTGAATGGCCCGATGGCCGCATCGATGCCAGCGTGCAGGCACTGCCCGACAGCGTCGTGGCCGATGCCAGCCTGCTGCGCGTGGCCTTGCGCAACCTGCTCAGCAATGCTGACCGGCATGCGCCGCAGGCCCAGGCGATACGCGTGCAAGCCACCACGCTCGATGACGGCCGCGTGCAGATCGTCGTCAGCAATGCGGGCGAGCCCCTGCCTGCCGATGAAATCCCGCGCCTGTTCCAGAAGTACTTCCGCGGCCGCATCGCCCAGCACAAGCCTGGTGCCGGATTGGGCCTGTACCTGGTGCAGCGCATCGCCGCATTGCACGGCGGCCAGGTCACCCTCGACAGCGCCGGCAACAACGGCACCATCAGCTTCGCCTTGCGCCTGCCCGCCTGATTGCCTGATTGCCTGATTGCCGCCGGCATTCCCGACTAAATCAGTCGGGAATCGCTCAGGTTTGCTCAACTTCAAATTCTTCCATTCTGCTATATTTCCCATTAGAAATTTTTGTAACTTTTTATAACATTAATATTTAAAAAAACAACAAAAAAGATGACTTCAGGGAAGCGCACTTTTCCTGTCAGCCATCGGCGCCACCAGATACAGCACAGGGAAAACATGCATCGCCGTTCATTCTTCAGCAGCAGCATTGGCCACGCCTGCCCCCGGCCGCATTCCTGAGCGATGTTCATCCCGTTTCTGCCCACGCCAGCCTGGCGTCAGGGCATTCTTTTTCAAATCAACAAGGATCGACCAAATGCATCGTCATGGATCATTGAATCACGTATACCGTCTCGTCTGGAGCCACGTCCTGAACGCCTGGGTCGCCGTTGCGGAAACCTCGCGCGGGGGCGGCAAGGGCAGCCGCCGCAAACTGGCCGCAGCGGCTGCCGCCATGACGGCGCTGGCGCTGGGAGGACCGGCGCTGGCCGCTCCCACGGGCGGGCAGGTGGTGGCAGGCACGGCCAGCATCAGCCAGCAGGGCAACAGCACCACCATCCGGCAATCGAGCCAGCAGGCGGCGCTGAACTGGAACAGTTTCAACGTTGGCGCCAATGAAACCGTCAACTTCGTCCAGCCCTCGGCCAGCGCGCTGGCCGTCAACCGCATCTTTGACAACAACGGCACGCAAATCTTGGGGCGCGTCAACGCGAACGGCCAGGTGTACCTGATCAATCCGAACGGCGTGCTGTTCGGCCGCGGCGCGCAAGTCAATGTGGGCGGCCTGGTGGCCTCGACGCTCGACGTCGACAACGCCAGCCTGGGCGGCTCGAAGCACGCGTTCGGCGGCAATGGCACGGGCCAGGTCATCAATGAAGGCACGCTGCGCGCGGCCGATGGCGGCTATATCGCCCTGCTGGGCCGGCAAGTGAGCAACCAGGGCAGCATTTCGGCACGCCTGGGCACGGTTGCCTTGGGCGCCGGTAGCGCCGCCACCCTGAGTTTTGACGGCGCGCGCCTGCTGCAGTTGCAGATCGACCAAAGCACCCTGAACAACCTGGCCGAGAACGGCGGGCTGATCCGCGCCGATGGCGGCCAGGTGCTGATGAGCGCTGGCGCCCGCGATTCCCTGCTGGCCAGCGTCGTCAACAACACGGGCGTCATCGAGGCGCGCAGCGTGGAACAGCGCGATGGCAGCATCGTCTTGCTCGGCGGCATGGCCGCCGGCACCACCCACGTGGCCGGCACCCTGGACGCCAGCGCTCCCACGGGCGGCAATGGCGGCTTCATTGAAACGAGCGCCGCCCACGTGAAGATCGACGATGGCGTGCGCATCAGCACGGCGGCGGCCCAGGGCCGCGCCGGCACCTGGCTGATCGACCCGGTCGACTTCACCATCGCCGCCAGCGGCGGCGACATCAGCGGCGCCACGCTGTCGGCCAACCTGCGCAACGGCAGCGTCGTGATCCAGAGCACGCAAGGCGGCAGCGGCACGGCCGGCGACGTGCACGTCAACGACAAGGTCAGCTGGTCAGCCAACCAGCTGACCCTGAACGCCCAGCGCAACATCAACATCAATGCCACCCTGAATGGCTCCGGCACGGCCAGCCTGGCGCTGGAATACGGCCAGGGCGCCGCCGCCGCCGGCAACACAGCCACGTATCAGCTGGGTAACGGCGCGCAAGTGAATCTGCCTGCCGGGCAAAACTTCAGCACCAAGCTGGGCGCAGATGGCGCGCACACGGCTTACACGGTCATCACCACCCTGGGAACGAGCGGCAGCGCGACGGGCACCGACTTGCAAGGCATTAATGGCAAGCTGAATGGCAATTATGTGCTGGGCGCCGATATCGATGCCTTGGGGACAGCCAGCTGGCTAACCATGAATAGCAGGGGCTTCGTGCCGCTGGGCGGCGACACGGGTTTTCGCGGCGTGTTTGATGGGCTTGGCCACTCGATCAATCACCTCAGCATGCAAGCCGCGGGCGATCAGGGCAGCGGCTTGTTTTCCATCACCAGCAGGAATGCACTGATCCAGAACGTGGGCTTGAATGGCGGCCGCATCGGGGCAAGATACCGGGTCGGCGGCCTGGTCGGCACAAACGCGGGCACCATCCGCAACAGCTATGCCGCGCTCGACGTCTACTGCAGGGGCTTCTGCGGTGGAGTCACCGGCGGCCTGGTAGGAGAGAATAATGGCAGCATCCACAATAGCTACGCGAGCGGCAGCGTCACGAGCACATCCGAGACCGGTGGCCTGGTCGGCAACAACAATAGCGGCAGCATCAGCAACAGCTATGCCACGGGCAGCGTCACGGGCCAGTACTCTGTCGGCGGCCTGGTCGGCAAAAACACGGGCACCGTCGACACCAGCTTCGCGGCGGGCCGTCTGAACATCACCGCTGGCGGCTCCAACATCGGCGGCCTGATCGGCGCGAATTCCTCCACCAACAAGGTCAAGAACAGTTTCTGGTCCATCAGCGGCACGGGCGAGACCTATTCGGATGGCGGCACCGGCCTGACGGACGCGCAAATGCGCACGGCCAGCAGTTTCACCGGCTTTAACTTCACCACCACGCCTGGCGCAACGGGCACCAACTGGGTGCTGGTCAACGTGGACGGCGGCTTGAACAATGCCGGCGGCGCGGCCGGCGCCACGTATCCGATGCTGGCATCCGAGTATGCGACCACTATTCACAATGCACATCAGCTGCAATTGATGGCCATGGCGCCGGGCGCCGCGTATGTGCTGGGTGCAAACATCGACGCCAGCGGCACGGCGGGCGGCAAGGGAGTCTGGGGCGAAACTGGCTTCATTCCCGTCGGCACGCGCGACAACGCATTCACCGGTAGCCTGAACGGCCAGGGCCATACCATCAGCGGCCTGTATATCAACCTGCCCGATACCAAGAATGTAGGACTGATCGGCTACACGGAGGCAGGTTCCGTCATCAGCCATGTCGGCATGCTCGGCGGCAGCATCAGCGGAGAGGACAATGTTGGCGGCCTGGTAGGGTCGAATGCCGGCCTGGTCAGCGATAGCTACGCCACCGGGACGATCAGCGGCGATGACTATGTTGGCGGCCTGGTAGGGGCGAATGCCGGCCTGGTCAGCAATAGCTACGCCACCGGGACGATCAGCGGTGACGACAGCATCGGCGGCCTGATGGGCCTAAATCAGGGCACCGTCAATGACAGCCACGCCAGCGGCAATGTCAACGGCAGCGGCAGGGTGGGCGGCCTGATCGGTGAAATTGACCATGGCAGCATCAGCGGCAGCCACGCCAGCGGGACGGTCGTCGGCGTGGAAAACCGCGTGGGTGGCCTGGTGGGCGAGAACTACAATGGCACCATCACTGGCAGTTATGCCACCGGTAACGCCAGCGGAGTACGCAATGTTGGCGGCCTGGTCGGTGACAATAATGGCGACGATGGCATCATCGCCACGGTGCGCGGCAGTTACGCCACCGGCAACGCCACCGCCGTCAAGGACAATGCGGGCGGCCTGGTCGGCTACAACCAGGGCGGCGCCATCGTCGACAGCTACGCCAGCGGCGTGGCCAGCGGCGACCACGATGTCGGTGGCTTGCTTGGTTTCAATAACAACCCGGATGACAGCGTGAGCAACAGCTACGCAACGGGCGCGGTGCACGGCAATGCGACGACCGGCGCCTTGGTTGGCAACAACTTCGGCATCGTGCGCGACAGCTTCTGGAGCGGCGCGGCCACGGCGCCTGGCATCGGTGGCAACGAAGGCACGCTGAGTAATGTGCGTGCCCTGAGCGATGCACAGATGCGCTCGCAAGCCAGCTTCGACGGCTGGGACATGGCGTCCGCCAGCGGCAGCCATGCCGTCTGGCGCATCTATGAAGGCCAGACGGCGCCGCTGCTGCGCAGCTTCCTGAGCGCCTTGACCGTGACGAGCGATGGCGTCAGCAAGACCTATGATGGCAAGCTCTACGTCGGAGGCTTGAACAATGCGCAGTATTCGGTGGCTGGTGCCGCCAGCTCCGGACTCGTCCTGAGCGCCGCCAGCGGTCTGTATGGCAACGCACGCAACGCCGGTAGCCATCAAGCTGGCGGCAGCTATCTGTATTCCAGCCAGCAAGGTTATGACATCGATCTGCGAGCCGGTGCGCTGACGATCAACCGGGCCGTCCTCAATCTTGATGGCATGCGCACCTACGATGGCGGCCGCGACATCGCCGCAGGCCTGCTGACCTTGCGCGGCCTGGTCAGCGGCGAGAGCCTGGTGCTGTCTGGCATTGGCAAACTCGACAACAAGAACGCCGGCGCCAACAAGCACATCAATAACGGCACCCTGATACTGGCCGATGGCCAGGGTGGCCTGGCTGGCAACTACACGCTGGAAGGCGGCCAGCACCGCGCCACCATCACCCGCGCCACGCTGAACGTGCAAGGCGTGGGCGCGGCCAACAAAGTCTACGACGCCACCAATCAAGCCACCTTGACGGGCAAGGCCACGGTGCTGGCGCTGGGCGACGACCAGCTCGGTGTGACGGGCGGCAGCGCGGTGTTTGCCGACAAGCACGCCGGCAACGGCAAAACCGTCACGGTCGGCGGTTTCAGCTTGCAGGGCGCTGACGCGGCCAACTATGACCTGATACAGCCAGGCAATATCACGGCCGACATCGGCAAGGCCAGCGTAGTCGTCACCGGCGTGGGCGCCGCCAACAAAGTCTACGACGCGACCAATCAAGCCACCCTGACAGGCAAGGCCATGGTGCAAGCACTGGGCGACGACCAGCTCGGCGTGACAGGCGGCAACGCATCGTTTGCCGACAAGCACGCTGGCAACGGCAAAACCGTGATCGTCGGCGGTTTCAGCCTGCAAGGCGCGGACGCGGCCAACTATGACCTCGTGCAGCCAGGCAATATCACGGCCGACATCGCCAAGGCCAGCGTGACCGTCACCGGCGTGGGCGCCGCCAAAAAAGTCTACGACGCCACGACCGGCGCCACCCTGACGGGCAAGGCCACGGTGCTGGCGCTGGGCGACGACCAGCTCGGCGTGACGGGCGGCAGCGCGGCGTTTGCCGACAAGCACGCCGGCAACGGCAAAACCGTCACGGTCGGCGGTTTCAGCTTGCAGGGCGCGGACGCGGACGCGGCCAACTATGACCTGATACAGCCAGGGAATGTCACGGCCGACATCGCCAAGGCCAGCTTGCTGGTCACCGGCGTGGGTGCCGCAAACAAAGTCTACGACGCCACGACCGGCGCCACACTGACGGGCACGGCCACGGTGCTGGCGCTGGGCGGCGACCAGCTCGGCGTGACGGGCGGCAGCGCATCGTTTGCCGACAAGCACGCCGGCAACCTTAAAACCGTGGTTGTCGGCGGCTACACCTTGCAAGGCGCGGACGCAGCCAACTATGTGCTCGTGCAACCGGGCAACATCATGGCCGACATCGCCAAGGCCAGCTTGCTCTACACGGCCGGCCCCGTGACCTTGACGAGTGGCCGCACGCCCAATGGCTTGCGCGGCAGTGTCACTGGCCTGCTCGGCAACGATAGCTTGGCGGACGCCACCAGTGGCACCCTGGCCTGGAACAGCCCGGCCACGGCCAGCAGCCCGGCCGGCAACTACGCCATCACCGGTAGCGGCCTGAGCTCGACCGACTATGCCTTCGTGCAAGCCGGGAGCAATACCGGCGCACTGACATTGCAGTCGGCGACCCTGCCGCCGCCGGCCCAGGCAGCCGTGGTGCAACTACAGGCGCAAGTGCTGGGCAGCTTTGCCGGCAGCCATCCCGGCACGCCGGCCGCCGCCCCCACCATCACCGTCACGCAGACTGACGCCCCGGCCGACACTGGTGCCGCCAGCAATGCCATGCCAAACACCACCATGCAGATCGGCAGCCGCGGCCCGGCCCTGCAAGTGGTCCTGGGCGGCGTCAAGCTGCCCGCTAACATGCTCAACGTAAATCAATAACACCATGACTCATCCATCGACTCCGCGACACCTGCTGCAACAACCGTTGCTGTCCCTGCTGCTGCTGGCCTTCGCGCCATGCGCCGCCGCCCAAACCATCCCGGCCGTGCCCGATGCGGGTGCCATCCTGCGCCAGTTGCAGCCGGCCACGCCCACCAATGCGCCAGCCAATGCGCCAGCGCTGCGCATCGAACAGAAAGAGGGCGCGCCGCTGCCCGCCAGCGCGCCATTTCTCGTCACGCGCATCGATATCGCCGGCAACAGCGCATTCGATACGGCCACCTTGCAGGCGCTCGTCGCCAGCGCCCACGGCACGACCCTGTCGCTGGAGCAGCTGGGCGAACTGGCCGCCCGTATCACCAACTACTACCGCGTCAACGGCTATCCGCTGGCGCGCGCCATCGTGCCCGCCCAGACCATCCGCCAGGGCATCGTGCGCATCGAGGTACTCGAAGCGCGCTATGGCCAGGTGGGCATCGCCAACCAGAGCGACGTCAGCGATACCTTGCTGAACGCCACCCTGGCGCCGCTGCAAACGGGCCAGACCATCAGCCAGGCGGGGCTCGACCGCAGCTTGCTGCTGCTGTCCGACATGCCGAATGTCGCCATCACGGCCACGCTCAAGCCCGGCGCCGAAGTTGGCAGCTCCGACCTGCTGGTCGATGCCTGGTCCGGCCCTGGCGTGGGAGGCAATGCTTTCCTCGATAACAATGGCAACCGTTACACGGGCCGCGCCCGCGCCGGCGCCACCTTGTACCTGTACAACCCGCTGCACCAGGCCGACGTGGCCAGCGCCAGCGTGCTCAGCTCGGGCAAGGGTATGTACTATGCCCGTCTCGGCTATGACCTGCTGCTGAACGGCGCAGGCACGCGCGCCGGGGTGAGCATGTCCGCCTTGCGCTACCGCCTGCAAGGCGCCATGCGCCCGCTGCAAGCGCATGGAACGGCCCAGGTCGCCAGTGGCTGGTTGCGCCATCCGCTGCTGCGCAGCCGCGATGCGAACATGTCTGTCCAATTGCAATACGACCAAGTCCATCTGCGCGACCGCATCGATGCCAATGCCATGCGCAGCGACCGTCGCCTGGATAACTTGAGCGCCACGCTCGGCGGCGACGTGCGCGATGCCGCCCTGGCTGGCGCCCTCACCAGCTGGAGCGTGGCCGCCACCGCTGGCAAGCTCGACATCAGCGACCCGCTGGCACGCTTGAATGATGCCTTCAGCGCACGCAGCCATGGCACGTACGCGAAGTGGAACGTCAACCTGTCGCGCCTGCAAAACCTGGACCAGCGCAACGCCATGTATCTGACGCTCGCCGGGCAGTGGGCGGACAGCAACCTCGATTCATCCGAAAAGATGAGCGTGGGCGGTCCGTACACGGTGCGCGCCTACGATGTGGGCGTGGCCGCTGGCGACCTCGGCTATTTTGGCAGCGCGGAATGGCGACATGCACTCAGCGCCAGCGACGCGGGACAATGGCAAGCCGTGGCCTTCATCGACAGCGCACGCGTGACGGTCAACCAGCAGCGCTGGTCGGCCGGCCCGAACAGCGCGCGCCTGCACGGCGCCGGGCTGGGCGTCAACTGGGCGGGCGGGCAGCAATGGAATGCCCGGGCATATGTCGCCAAGCCCTTCGGCAGCACGCCCGCCTTGATCGCCTCACGCAGTTCGGCCCGCCTGTGGATCGAGCTCAATCGCCACTTCTGATATGACGGTAACAGCCGGTAGCCTAGCTTTCGGCTATTGCTTGATTTAACGCAATACTTACCCACCAGCTATCCACCGCCTGTGCAGGGCTTTTCCACAGGCTTACCCACAGCAACACCAGGGGGTGCTGCAGACGAAAGACAGTTATCCCCACTTATACCAAGGCTATCCAGCATTTATCCGCAGGCTTACACACAAAGTTATCCACAATGCGCAGATAAATGCGGCTGCGATGCTGATAACCCGCTGAAATCGAAAAAAAATGAAGTGACAGGCGCATGCCAGGCGATTTGTACAAACTTGCCAACAGCTTATGCAGGCGCTTGCACACAGACTTATCCGCTACTTATGCAGCGGCTTACCCACATAGTTATCCACAAATAAAAAAGGCAGGCCGCAAGGCCTGCCTGTGTGCAAATGTGGAGATTTCGCTTATTTCTTGATCTTCACGGGACGCGTCCAGCCGTCGATGCTCACCTGGCGCGCGCGCGAAACGGTCAGCTTGCCGGCAGGCGCATCTTTCGACAAGGTCGTGCCGGCGCCCAAGGTGGCGCCCTTGCCGACGGTAACGGGTGCGATCAGCTGGCTGTCGCTGCCAATAAAAGCGTCGTCTTCGATGACGGTACGGAATTTATTCACGCCATCGTAGTTGCAGGTAATCGTGCCGGCGCCGATGTTGACCTTGGAGCCGATGGTGGCGTCGCCGATATAGGCCAGGTGATTGGCCTTACTGTGCGCGGCGATCTGGCTGTTTTTCACTTCGACGAAGTTGCCGATATGCACGTCTTCCGCCAATACCGTGCCCGGGCGCAGGCGCGCGTAGGGGCCGATGATGGAAGCGGCGCCTACGACGGCGTCTTCGATGTGGCAGAAGGGCTTGATATGCGCGCCAGCCGCCACGCTAGCGTTGATGAAGACATTGTTGGCGCCCACGCGCACGCCATCGCCCAGTTCCACGCGGCCTTCGAACACGCAACCGACGTCGATGGTGACATCGCGGCCGCAAATGAGTTCGCCGCGCACATCGATGCGGGCAGGGTCGAGCAAGGTCACGCCACGCTCGAGCAGCGCCTGCGCAATATTGTTCTGGTGAATGCGTTCCAGCTGCGCCAGTTGCACCTTGCTGTTGACGCCCGCCACTTCCCACACGGCAGCCGGGTGGGCCGAGGTGACGCTCACGCCATCGGCGACGGCTTGCGCGACGATATCGGTCAGATAGTATTCCCCTTGCGCATTGTCATTCGACAAGGCCGACAGCCATTGCTTGAGCTGCACGGTGGGCGCGACCATGATGCCGCTGTTGATTTCGCGGATGGCGCGCTCTTCCGGCGTGGCATCCTTTTCCTCGACGATGCGCACGATGGCGCCGTTATCGCGCACGATGCGCCCCAGGCCAAACGGATCGTCCTGTTCCACGGTCAGAATGGCCAGCTTGTCCTTACCGGCCGCCTGCACCAGCTGCTGCAGGGAGGTGGCGCTGGTCAGCGGCACGTCGCCGTACAGGATCAAGGTCGGCACCGTGTCGTCCAGCAAGGGCAGCGCCTGCTGCACGGCATGACCGGTGCCCAGCTGCTGCGCCTGCTCAGCGGCGTCGATCTGCACGGCATGGCTGGCGTTGTAGCCGTCGAGCAACTTCAGCACCGCTGCGCCCCCATGGCCGTAAATCACGCATAATCGGGACGGCGCCAGGCCGCGCGCCGTGTCGATGACGTGCGACAACAGCGGCTTGCCCGCCAACGGGTGCAATACCTTGGGCAGGGCCGACTGCATGCGTTTGCCCATACCGGCAGCGAGAATGACAACGTTCATAGACCGTAATTTTTATAAGTTAAGAATATGCAAAAGTTTAACATGCAGGCCCCGTCTTCCACGCCCTTTGGGCGTTTTACTTATGCAGTGCTGGCCTTGTTGCTGGTCGTCATGGCCGGCTGCAGCGGCTTGCGCCTGGCCTACAACAATGGCGATACCGTGCTGTACTGGTGGCTGAACGCGTATGTCGACCTGGACCGCGACCAGAAGGGCTGGGTACGCGACGACATCGAGAAGATGTTCGACTGGCACCGCAAGACGCAATTGAAGGATTACGTGGAAATCCTGCGCACGGGCCAGAAGCAGTTGCAAGGTAATATCACGCAGGCGGACCTGATGGCCGACTACAGTGAGATCAAGCAGCGCACCCAGGCGCTGCTGCTGAAGGCAGCGCCCGAACTGGCCGACCTGGCGCGCTCGCTCAAGCCCGAGCAAATTGCGCAGATGGAAAAGAAGTTCAAGTCAAATAATGATGATTACCGCAAGAAATACCTGAGCGGCGACCAGGAGAAACGCCAGAAACTGCGCTACAAGAAGGCCATGGAACAATTCGAACTGTGGTTCGGCAGCTTCAGCAGTGAGCAGGAAGCCATCATACGCAAGGCATCCGACGCGCGTCCGCTGAACAATGACATCTGGCTCGACGAACGCATGCGGCGCCAGCAGAATGTGTTGAATCTGGTCAAGAAAGTCCACCAGGAAAAGCTCGGCAAGGAAGCAGCCGCGGCCTTGGTCACGACCCTGATCAAGGACAGTTTCGAGCGCCTGGAACACTCGGAGCGCAAGGCTTTTTTTGACAGTTACGAAGCGAGCACGGCGCAAATGGTCTTGACGGTGATCAAGATCACCACGCCGGCGCAAAAAGCCCACGCCATCAAGCGCATGCAGGGCTGGATCGACGATTTCAATTCCCTGGCCAGCGCGCCCAAATAGACAGGTAGCAGCAGCAGGGGAGGTGGGGCCATATGCTATAGTGGCCGCCATCGAATTGAAGAAATCCCCATGCAAAAGAAGATTAAAAAACCCGCCAAAGTCCCCGTCCACCATGCGCCGCCACCGAACCAGGTGCGCATCATCGGCGGGCAGTGGAAGCGCTCCGTGCTGCCTGTTTTGCAGGCACTGGGCTTGCGCCCGACACCGGACCGCGTGCGCGAAACCGTGTTCAACTGGATCAATCACTTGCGCGATGGCGACTGGGCCAACGCCCAGGTGCTGGACCTGTTCGCCGGCAGCGGCGCACTGGGCTTCGAAGCGGCCAGCCGCGGCGCCGCCGCCGTCACCATGGTCGATACGCATACGCCCGTAATCCGCCAGCTGGAAGAAAACAAGACGAAATTGCGTGCCGACAACGTGCAACTGCTGCGCGGCGACGCCCTGCTGACGGCGCAAGGTCTGGCATCGCGCGGTCAGCGTTTTGACCTGATCTTCCTCGACCCGCCTTACCAGCAGGATTTCCTCGCCAAAGTGTTGCCCTTGTGCGCCAACCTGCTCAAGGAAGGCGGCATGGTCTACGCGGAATCGGGCTTGCCACTGGTCTTCGACGACAGCAATGCACTGGAAAAACCCGAGTGGATGGCGCCCTGGGAAGTCATCCGTGCCGACAAAGCGGGCACCGTTTATTATCATTTGCTAACTTACAACAAAGTGCCGTCAACTACCTGAATCTGCCTATAAATAAGGCAAAAAGGCTCCCTGCCCCGAGGCGCAGCACCAATTTCAGGCATAATGCGCGTCTATATTGGTGCATCGTTAGGGAGCCGCAATGGTTGTAGCCGTTTATCCAGGAACATTCGATCCGCTCACGCGCGGTCATGAAGATTTGGTGCGCCGCGCATCGGGTCTGTTTGACAAGCTGATCGTCGGTGTGGCTGACAGCAAGAACAAGCAACCGTTTTTCTCGCTCGACGAACGCCTGGAAATCGCCAACGAAGTACTCGGTCATTACCCGAATGTGCAAGTGGAAAGCTTTTCCGGCTTACTCAAGGATTTCGTGCGCAAGCATGAAGCGCGCGTCATCGTGCGCGGCTTGCGCGCCGTCTCCGACTTCGAATACGAATTCCAGATGGCGGGCATGAACCGCTACCTGCTGCCCGATGTCGAAACCATGTTCCTGACGCCCTCCGACCAGTACCAGTTCATTTCGGGCACCATCGTGCGCGAAATCGCGGCGCTGGGCGGCGACGTCTCCAAGTTTGTCTTCCCCTCGGTGAACCGCTGGCTGCAAAACAAGATTGCCGCCAACGCTGCATCATCGCAATAAGTAAGAGTGAAATCATGGCATTACTGATCACCGACGAATGCATCAATTGCGACATTTGCGAGCCCGAGTGCCCGAATGACGCGATCTACATGGGCGCGGAAATCTACGAAATCGATCCCAACAAGTGCACCGAATGCGTGGGCCACTTTGACGAGCCGCAATGCCAGCAAGTGTGCCCCGTCAGTTGCATCCCCTTCAATCCCGCCTGGCGCGAAAGCCCGGAGCAATTGATGGCCAAGTACGAACGACTGCAAGCTGAACTGCCTGCGGCAAAAACCTAAGCCTTTCTCCCACGCCACTGTCCGTGGCGCCAGCTTCTGCCAACTGTTCTACACTGTGTGCTGACTTATCCACAGCCCATGGTTTCCACGGAGGTAGAAGATGCAAATAAGCACATCCCGCTTGGGCCGCTCCCTGGCCGCCGCCTGTCTGTGCGCGGGCCTGTGCGCCGCCCTGGCACAACCAGCGCTGGCCGTTGAAGTGGGCGGCGTCAAGCTGGACGACACGGTGCAACTGGCCAGCCGCGAACTCAAGCTCAACGGCGCCGGCGTGCGCTACAAGGTCATCTTCAAGATCTATACGATCGCACTATACTTGCCGGAAAAGAAAACCCAGTTGGCCGACATCCTGGCGCTGCCCGGACCACGGCGTTTAGAGATCGTCATGTTGCGCGACATTAGTTCCGACGAGCTGGGGCAATCCTTCATGCAGGGCTTGAAGCGCAGTTCCGACCAGGCCGACCGCACACGCCTGCTGAGCCAGACGATGCAGTTCGGTGCCATGTTCGCCATGGTGCCCGGCCTGAAAAAGGGCGACATCCTGACCGTGGACTGGCTGCCGGAAGAGGGGACGTTGTGCAAGCTGAACGGCAAGCAGGTGGGCGACACCGTGCCGGACCTGGCCTTTTACAATGCGCTGCTGAAAATCTGGATCGGTATCCATCCGGCCGACACCTTATTGCGCGCGCATTTGCTGGGCGACGTGGCGTAATCGGCTGGCGGCGGGCGTAAAAAAGCCGGCTCACGCCGGCTTGTCATTGTGCAACAGTTGATCGCTCAGGCGCGCGTCGACAGGGCGCGCAATTCGGCCGCATTGCTGGGCGACACGCCATCCATCTTGCCCAAGGTGCGTTGCAAGGCTTGCGCTTCGCGCATCTGCTGGCGCGCCAGGCGCTCTTCGCGGCTCAGCTTGGGACGCACCAGCAGCAGCATGGCGCGGGCGATGCCCACCAGCAAAGGCTTGAACAGCAGGGCGAATGCGCCCACGGCGACGATTACCAGCACGAGTTGCAGGGCATTCAGCAGGGAAATCTCCAGCACGGGTGCGGAAACTGCGTACAGGGCGGAGGCGAAGGTAGACATACTGTTCCAGTGCATTATAGAATTTGCCAGTACTATAGTGCAGTGCAACATATAAATCTAATTCCATTTCTTGATACCATTTATATGAATCGTGAATGGAAAAATGTATTATTTTTTTGACGAGTGAAAATATTCGTGCCCGGCGCGGTTTACACTCTGAAGTAATCAATTCAACTTTTATCTTGGGCTTTCCATGAGTTTTCTGACGCTGGATCTGAACTTGCTGCGCGTTTTCGACGCCGTCATGACGGAACAAAACCTGACGCGCGCAGCCGGCCACCTGGCGATGACGCAGCCGGCGGTATCGAACGCCATCAAACGCCTGCGCGAGAGCCTCGGTGACGAATTGCTGATCCGCACGGCGTATGGCGTGAAACCCACGCCCCGCGCCGAAGCGCTGTGGCCGTCCGTGCGCTCGGCCCTGGCCAGCTTGGAAGCGGCCGTCACGCCGGAAACCTTCGACGTGTCGAAGACCCACGCCACTTTCCGCATGGCCATGGCCGATGCGACCGCCGCCTTCTGGCTGCCTTCCCTGATGCGCTCGATCGAACGCGAAGCGCCGGGCGTCAACGTGCGCATGATGCCACTGACCACGCGCGAACCGCGTCCCATGTTGCTGCGCGGCGATATCGACTTGGCCGTGGGCTTCTTTCCCGGCGTGGCAGCGCAATTGTCGAGCGAAACGGGTTCGCCCATCCGCCATGAGCGCCTGTATTCCGGCAAGTATGTGTGCGTGATGCGGCGCGGTCATCCGCTGGCCGACAAGGAACTGACCTTGGATAACTATTGCGCGGCGAACCATTTGTTGGTGAGCTTTTCCGGCCGCGCGCATGGCTTGATCGACGAGGCACTGTCGCAGATCCACCGCGAGCGGCGCATCTTGTTGACGGTCAACCAGTTCTTCACGGCCGGACGCGTGGTGGCCAATTCCGACCTGATCACGGTCTTGCCGCGCCACCTGATCGCTTCGACGGGCATGACGGAGTCGCTGCTGTACAAGGACTTGCCATTGACCTTGCCGGCCGTTCACCTGGATATGCTGTGGCACGAGCGCGATGCGCGCAGCCCCGCCCACAAATGGCTGCGCAACCACCTGGAAAGCATGAACACGCCCACCTTGCGCACGGCCACGGCGGCCGGCGGCGGCGTGGCACCCAAGCCGCATATTGAGTAACCGTAACCGACTCAAGAAAAACGCCTGATGATGACTCATCAGGCGTTTTGCTATGCATGGTTGCTGGAGCGATAACCGATACGGAAACCGCCCCAGTGCTTGCCATCGACGTGGATGGGCACGGATAAATCGTGCATGACTTCGCCCGTGTCGCGCTTGTACGTCTGCAACAGGAACGGCTTGGTATTGCTGCCGCAGCGTTTGCCCGTGCGGTCGCTGAAGATGCGCTTGGTGCGGTTATTCACTATATCGGTGGCGTAGTCGCCCGTCAGGGGCTGGGAAAACTTCTTGTTGTGCGTTGGAAAGTATCCATTGGTGTCGACGGCGCCCGCATACGCCAGATGGGGCAGGGCGGCCAGCACGCCTTCCTGCAGGTCCGGCAACACCTTGTCCGTAAATGCGTCGAACTTCGTGTTGTGCTTGGGCGGATTGGTATTCGGGATGGGCCGGTAATGGCGGTCGAACAGGGCTTCGCGCGTGATGCGCCCGGAAGCGATGGCTTGCTCGAACAGTTTGCCCACCTCGCGCGCCGCGCGCTGGGCCGCTACACGGATCTCGTCGTGCGGCGTGGCTACGCTCGATTCACCGAGGGCGCTGGCAATCACTTCGGCCCGCTCGGCCAGCGCCATGGCCGACTGCGTGGCGCGCGGCAATTCGGCATTCGTCGACAGCATGCTGTCGCGGATTTGCAGGATGGCGTCGGTAATCAGCTGCGTGGTGTCGACGTGTTCGCGCGAGGCGCGGGCGATTTGCCCGATCGCGTCTTCCGACACGCCCGACGATTCCTCGATATGGCTGAGCGAGGCATGCACGCTTTCCACATTACGCGCCGCTTCCGTCACGCCCGCCGCCAACGAAGTCATGCCGCGCGCGGCTTTTTCCGACTGTTCATTGATTTCGCGCACCATCACGCTGATTTCATCGGAGGCTTCCTTGGTGCGCTGCGCCAATTGCCGCACTTCACCGGCCACCACGGCAAAACCGCGTCCGTGTTCGCCGGCGCGCGCAGCCTCGATGGCGGCGTTCAGCGCCAGCAAGTTGGTGCGCGCGGAAATATCGGAAATGGCTTCCGTAAAGCCGGTGATGCGTTTGGATTTGTCCTGCAAGCTCAGCATGTTGCTGGAGGCGCCTTGCGCTTCCTCGCGTGCGTTATTGATGCGGCGCAAGCCCTGATCCACTTCGGCGCGCGCCGCCACGCTTTCCACGCGCACGCCGGCGGCCACCTTGGCGGCCCGTTCCGCATTGTCGGCGATCTTTTCCGTCATCGCGGCATTTTGTATGGAACTGTCGGCGATGTCGCTGGCCGTGCGCACATCGAGTTCCACCTTCTGTTTGACGGAATCGACAAAATACGAGGTTTCCGCCGCGCCGATCATGATGGCGTCGATGGCATTGCCCACCGTGTCGGCGAACTGGTGCAAGCCCGGCTCACCGCGCGGGCGGTCGGAGAACGCCAGTAGCGCGGCGCCAACGGCGGCGGCCACGCAGGCAATCAGATAGGGATGGTCGCCGCCCGATAGCAGCAGCAGATAGGCCAGGCAACAGGCCACGGCCATGGCCAGGATCGTGAATACAAGGAAACGCACCAGTTGGTGCTGCAACTGCTTCATTTGTCCCCCGCTGCGCGAACCCGTCACGTCCCGGCGGGACGTGCTGTAACCGTATGCGGGTGGGCACGATTGCCCACCTTGCACCCTGAACGTAACGTCTGCGCGGCGTTTCAGGCGGCTACCGGATAGCAGTGTGTAGTTCTACCCTACAACAATTGTTCCGATAGCTCAATCAGAAAAGTGGGCTGGCTACACCGAGGTCACTTAATTGGCAATTTGGTGGTGTTTTTGACCTCTTCCATGACGGCATAAGTGTGGGTTTCCCGCACACCTTTTTGCAGCAAGGTCTTACCCAGGAATTCGCGGTAGGCCGCCATGTCCTTGACGCGCGCTTTGACCAGATAATCGAAGCCGCCAGCCACCATATGACATTCCAGTACCTCTGGAATGATTTGTACGCTATGCTTGAAGGCGTCGAACACTTCCGGCGTCGTGCGATCGAGCACCACTTCGATGAAGACCAGCAGCGACACGTCGAGCAGCTGCGGGTTCAACTGGGCCGTATAGCCCATGATGTAACCGGATTCGTGCAACTTGCGCACGCGCTCCAGGCAGGCGGCCGGCGACAGGTTCACGCGCGCGGCCAGCTCCACATTGCTGATGCGTCCATCGCTCTGCAATTCCATCAAGATTTTCTTACTGATCTTGTCCAGCATTACCATCACCCCCAAATTAATATTATTTGGTTAAATTGTCGCATCAAAAACTATCTATTGCTAGCCCCCTGTATTACCAGAATTAATCCATAAGAATCCCCTTTACAATCGAATCATCTTAACGTCCGACTTTCTGTATTTTTTTGCACCAAAAAAGAGCAAGAATTACGTCAGTTTTCGTCCCCATTTCCTTGTAAAGAGCACTTATGCACCCTGCAGGCCCCTCGGCTTTTACCCTGATTCCTTTTGCTGCGTTCCAGGCAGAAATCCTGCCCGAAGCGACACCCCAACGCGCCGCCATCACCGCCGCCTATAGGCGCGACGAGGTTTCCGCCGTGCAGTGGCTGTTGCAACAAGTGCGCGCCAGCAGCACCGAAACAACGGCCGAGGGACAAGCGCTGGCGCACCGCCTGGTCTCGAACGTGCGCCACAAACGCACACGCGCGTCCGGTGTCGATGCACTGATGCACGAGTTTTCGCTATCGTCGGAAGAAGGGGTTGCATTGATGTGTCTGGCTGAAGCGCTGTTGCGTATACCCGACAGTCAAACGGCTGATCGCCTGATCGCCGACAAAATCAGCAAGGGCGACTGGCGCAAGCATCTGGGCGAATCGCCGTCCCTGTTCGTCAATGCCGCCACCTGGGGCTTGCTGATTACGGGAAAATTGGTCAGTACCAGCAGCGAATCGGGTCTCGGTTCGGCGATGAGCAAGCTCATCGCCAAGGGTGGCGAACCGCTGATACGCAAGGGCGTCGACCTGGCGATGCGCATGCTGGGCAATCAGTTCGTGACGGGCCAGACCATCGAGGAAGCCTTGAAAAACAGCCGCGAGAATGAAACGCGCGGCTACCGTTACTCGTACGACATGCTGGGCGAGGCGGCCCTGACGCAACAGGACGCCGCCAACTATTACGCCTCGTACGAAACGGCGATCCATGCCATCGGCAAGGCGTCGAACGGGCGCGGCATCCGCAACGGCCCCGGCATTTCCGTGAAGCTGTCGGCCCTGCACGCGCGCTACAGCCGCGCCCAGCGCGCCCGCGTCATGGAAGAATTGCTGCCAAAAGTCAAAGCGCTGCTGTTGTTGGCAAAACAGTACAACATCGGCTTCAATATCGATGCGGAAGAGACGGACCGCCTGGAATTGTCGCTCGACTTGATGGAAGCTCTGGCGTTCGATACAGACCTGGCCGGCTTCGACGGCATCGGCTATGTGGTGCAGGCGTATCAAAAGCGCTGCCCTTTCGCCATCGATTTCCTGATCGACCTGGCGCGTCGCAGCGGTCGCAAGTTCATGGTGCGCCTGGTCAAGGGCGCGTATTGGGATGCGGAAGTCAAACGCGCGCAAGTCGATGGCCAGGAAGGCTATCCCGTCTACACGCGCAAGGTCTACACGGACGTTTCCTACCTCGTGTGTGCGCAAAAACTGCTGGCTGCCAGCAAGCTGATCTATCCACAATTTGCCACGCACAACGCGCAAACCCTGTCGACCATCTATACCTGGGCGAAGCGCGATGGCATTACCGACTACGAGTTCCAGTGCCTGCACGGCATGGGCGAAACCCTGTATGACCAGGTCGTCGGCGCCGATAACCTGGACAAGCCGTGCCGCATCTACGCGCCCGTCGGCTCGCATGAAACCCTGCTGGCCTACCTGGTGCGCCGCCTGCTGGAAAACGGCGCCAACTCCTCCTTCGTCAACCAAATCGTCGACGAAAGCGTGGCCATCGATAGCCTGATCCGCGATCCGCTGGAGCAGGCGCGCCTGCAGGGCGGCTTGCCGCACCCGTCGATTCCGCTGCCGCTGGACCTGTTTGGCAGCGAGCGCAAGAACTCGGCCGGCCTGGACCTGTCGAATGAAGACACCTTGCGCACCCTGGCCACCGGCCTGGCACAGCAGCAGCAATGGCAGGCAGCGCCGCTGATCGATGGCGCCGTCAGCCTGAATGGCCCCACGCATATGTTGCACAATCCGGCCCAGCACGACGATGTCGTGGGGAAAGTCATGGAAGCCGGTCCGGCCGACGTGGAAACGGCCCTGGCCAGCGCCAGCGCCTACGCCATGGATTGGCAAACCACGCAACCGTCAATGCGCGCGCAAGCCTTGCAGCGTGCGGCCGACCTGTTTGAAGAACATCACATCGAGCTGATGGCCCTTGCCGTGCGCGAAGCGGGCAAGTCGCTGCCAAACGCGATCGCGGAAATCCGCGAAGCCGTCGACTTCCTGCGCTATTACGCGGCGCAGGTGGAACACGCGCCGAACACCCTGGCGCTCGGTCCCGTCACCTGCATCAGCCCGTGGAACTTCCCGCTGGCCATCTTCACGGGCCAACTGGCCGCCGCTCTGGCGGCAGGCAACGTGGTGCTGGCCAAGCCGGCCGAGCAAACGCCGCTAATCGCCCACCGCGCCGTGCAATTGCTGCATGCGGCGGGCGTGCCGCGCGGTGCGCTGCAATTTTTGCCTGGCAGCGGTGAAATCGTTGGCGCCGGCCTGTGCAATGACGCGCGCGTGAAAGGCGTGATTTTCACGGGCTCGACGGAAGTGGCGCAATTGATCAACCGCAACCTGGCTGCGCGGGCCGTGGCCGATGGCATCGATATTCCCCTGATCGCCGAAACGGGTGGCCAGAATGCCCTGATCGTCGATTCGTCTGCCTTGCCGGAACAAGTGGTGCAGGACGTGATGTCGTCCGCTTTTGATAGCGCCGGCCAGCGCTGCTCGGCCTTGCGCGTGCTGTTCCTGCAAACGGAAATCGCCGACAAGACCATCCACATGCTGAAAGGCGCGATGCAGGAGTTGCGCGTTGGCAATCCTGACCGCCTGGCAACCGATATCGGTCCCGTCATCGATGCGGAAGCGCAAGGTAACTTGCTGGCGCACATCAACAAGATGAAAACCATGGCCATCGACCATTATTCGCTCGATTTGCCCACAGTTAAAGGCACGTTTGTCGCGCCGACCGTGCTGGAAATCAAGTCGCTGGCGCAATTGACGCAGGAAGTCTTCGGTCCCGTGCTGCACGTGATCCGCTACAAGCGGTCCGAACTGCCGCAACTGGTGCAATCGATCAACGACAGCGGTTATGGCTTGACCCTGGGCATCCATACGCGCATCGATGAAACCATCGATTTCATCACCAAGCGCGCGCACGTGGGCAATATCTATGTGAACCGCAACATCGTCGGCGCCGTCGTCGGTGTGCAGCCGTTCGGCGGCGAAGGCAAATCGGGCACGGGACCGAAAGCCGGCGGCCCCCTGTACCTGAAGCGTCTGCAGCGCAATGCGCCGGCCGGCGCGCAGCACCAGCGCCAGGCGCCGCCCGCGCTCGATGCGCTGACCGTATGGGCCAAGATGCATGGCTACGGCAAGGTCGAACAGCTGGCGCAGGAATACGCACGCACGACCTTGCTGGGCAGCACTACCGTTTTGCCAGGCCCGACCGGCGAGCGCAATACCCTGAGCTTTGCCGCACGCGGCACAATTCTGTGCGCGGCAGCCACCTCCGGCGCGCTGATGAATCAGCTGGCGGCCGTGCTGGCCACCGGAAACCAGGCCCTGGTGCTGGCGCAAGCGCCGGATCTCATCCCCGGCGACTTGCCGGCAGCGCTGAAAGACCGCATCCAGGTTGTCAGCAGCCTGGAGTCGGTCAAGCATGATTTCCAGATCGCCATGATCGAACCTAGCCTTGATGGCCAGCTCAAACCTCTGCTGGCGGCCCGGGAAGGGGCCTTGGTGGGCACCATCGCCACCACGCAGGAGGATGTCATCCCCCTGTGGCGCCTGGTCGCTGAGCGGGCGCTGTGCGTTAATACGACGGCAGCCGGTGGAAATGCCAGCTTGATGATGCTGAGTGTCTAAAATTTAAGCAGATAATCAAGGCAAAAAGGGCAGAACCGCTGGTTCTGCCCTTTTTTTTGGTTCATCGCACTTTGCCGGGGAACGCATCCTTGATTTTAAGGAAGAAGTATGCCGAGTCCCGGAAACCGTAAGCCATCCGCTTGATAACTTTGATGCGGTTGTTGACA
>NZ_JAFCWA010000024.1:0-16239 GCF_049897325.1 Janthinobacterium sp. DSP2-3-3
TACTCTCGCGCTATCGACAAAGCGTTGTGTTTGTCAGCTGCGAAGAAGGAAGAGTATGAAGCGTTTGCAGCATTTCGTCAACCTTCTTTTTCACCCTGCTTTACTCGGCATTTGCATGCATCGTTCAGCGAGGGGTCGAATTATAGCCCTGCCCCGCACGCCCCGCAAGGGCTATTTTCCCGCCCGGCGAAACAGCCCTGGCACCGCACTTGCTTATACCAGCCTATGCACTGCCCACTGAGGGGAGCAACTCTGGGCCTGGCAGCAACACTGGGGATAGCCCGGTTCGCTTTGCTTTGCTCCCATCTGTGACAGGTGCTACATTATGGAACACTCTCGATATTCAAAAGAGCGCCGCAGTACAGGGCCCAACGGAGGCAACGAGATCATGTATCAACCGTCAGCTACTTACCGTAGCGCACCGTTTTCGTCCATCGCGGACGCGAACATTTTGCCGGCAGGACAAGACAACGTGCCCGTCATCATCGAAACGTCCCATCAGCGCTCAGTCGCCTTTGGCCTGTCTCCCACGGCCACGCCCGACTTTACGCCGGCCGGCAAATCCGATCTGTCCTTGCTGATCGAGCAAAATCGCATGCTGCACACGCACGCGTTGCCGGCGATGGAAACCCTGTACCAGCAAATCGTTAACACGCACAATATGGTGATCTTGACGGATGCCAATGGCGTCATCGTGCATTCGCTGGGCGACGATGATTTTCTGGAGAAAGCCAACCGCGTCGCCCTGCAGCCGGGTGTGGCGTGGTCAGAACAAAGCCGCGGCACGAATGCCATCGGCACGGCCATCACGGAAAAAGTACCGACGTTGGTCCATGCGGACCAGCATTACCTGGCCGCCAATCATTTCCTGACGTGCTCAGCCGCCCCCATTACCGACCACCGGGGCAATGTCATCGGCGTGCTGGACGTGTCGAGCGACCAGCGCAGTTTCCATAAGCATACGATGGCCCTGGTGCGCATGTCGGCGCTGATGATCGAAAATCAGCTGTTTTCCGCCACCTTCGAAGATGCCATCACCGTGCACTTCCACGCGCGCCCCGAATTCATCGGCACCTTGATGGAAGGCATTGCCTCGTTCACACCGGGCGGACGGTTTTTATCCGCCAACAAAAATGGTTTGTTCCAGCTGGGCCTGTCATTTGCCGCGCTGCAATCACATACCTTCAGTTCCCTGTTCGGCTTGCCCGTTTCCGCTCTGTACGATCATTACCGCACGGCCGCACCCGGTCTGCTGAACCTGTGCATGCATAGTGGCGTGCGCGTGTATGGGCGCGCGCAGTTGCGCCTGTCCAATAGCGTCTTCCAGCACGGCTTTACTGCCAGCACCGACCATAGCGATATTAACGCCGTGCCGGCCCAGGTTCCCGCGTCGGCAAGCCATGCAGCCAATGCGGCGCGCCGCCTGTCCGGTCTGCGCTATCTGCGCACGGGCGATCCGCAACTGGAACTGGTGATCGAAAAGGTCAACAAGGTATTGGGACGCGACATCCCCATCCTCGTCATGGGCGAAACGGGTACCGGCAAGGAATTGCTGGCGCAAGCCATACACAACGACTCGCCGCGCGCCATGGGACCGTTTATCGCCGTCAATTGCGCCTCGATCCCGGAAACCCTGATCGAGTCTGAACTGTTCGGCTATGAAGACGGGGCATTCACGGGCGCGCGCAAGAAGGGGGCCATCGGCAAGATTTTGCAAGCTAATGGCGGCACCCTCTTCCTCGATGAAATCGGTGACATGCCCTTTGGCTTGCAGGCGCGGCTGTTGCGCGTGCTGCAGGAACGCATGGTCACACCGCTGGGCAGCAGCAAATCGATCACCGTGAATGTGGAACTCATTTGCGCCACGAATCACAACTTGCGCGAACGCATGGCCAAGGGACTGTTCCGCGAAGACTTGTATTACCGTTTGAATGGCCTGGTAGTGAAACTGCCGCCGTTGCGCGAACGCACGGACCTCGATACGGTCGTCAAAAAAATCCTCGTGACGGAAGCGCCCGACACGCGCTATACGGTGGCGCCTGACATCCTGCACATGTTCCACCAGCATAAGTGGCCAGGCAATTTCCGTCAGTTGACCAATCTGTTGCGCACGGCCATCGTCATGGCAGGCGACGAGCATGAAATCTGTTTGCGCCACATGCCTGATGATTTCCTCGACGATATTGAAATGACGCAAGCCAGTGCCGCCAGCGCCAGCACGGACCGCATGATCGCCGCCGGCGCCAATCTGGAAGAGATGGAACAAAGCGTCATTCTCAAGTCACTCGATGCCCACGGCGGCAACGTCTCGGCCACGGCGCGGGCCTTGGGCGTATCGCGCAACACGATCTATCGCAAGGTACCGCATCTGAAATAGCCTAGAGTAGACGGGCAAAGCCGGGCGACATCTTGCGCTGCCCCGACTTGTCGATGGTCATCAGGTCAACGCCCTGCATGTGCTCGGCCATCGCATGCGCACGCGCGGCCCCCGTCACCATGAAGGTCGTCGACAAGCCATCGGCCAGCAAGCCCGTGGGTGCCAGCACGGTGACACTGGCCAGTTCGCCCGGCGAATCGCCCTTCGATGGGTCGAAGATGTGGTGATGTACGAAGTCGGGCGTGAACGTGCATTCGTAGTCGCCCGACGTGGCCACGCTGCGCCCCTCCACTTTCAGGGTGGCCGCCAGGATTTCGCCGTCGCGCGGGTCCTGGATGCCCAAGGTCCAGGGACGGCGCACGGAACGCTGTCCACGCGCAATGAATTCGCCCGTGTCGAGCAGCGCGTGCCGTATGCCGCGTGCCTGCACGGCCGCCAGCGCCATATCCGCCGCGTAGCCTTGCGCCAGGCCATTCAAGGTCAGTGCCATGCCTGGCTGAAGAAAACGCACTTCGCGCCTATCCCACGCCAGTTGCCGCCAGCCTACCCGCGCTTGCGCGGCACGACGCAATGTCTCCGTCGGCAAGCTTGCCTGGTCTGCCGCCGTGCGAAACAGCTGCCATAAGGGTTGCACCGTGATATCAAACGCGCCATCGCTGCATTGCGACAAGGCTTGCGCCTGCGCCAGCACGGCCAGCAAATGCGCGTGCGGCCGGCCTAGTCGGCCATCACGGTTCAGTTGGAAGACTTGGCTGGCCGGACTGTAAATGCTCATCAGGCGGTCGATATTCTTGGCCGCATGCAAGGCGTCTTCAATGGCCAGTTCGGCCTGGTGCTGATCGTGGTGCACTACAGTAACGGCGATCGTCGTGCCAAATGCCAGCGCGGCGCCTTGATAAGGCCGCACGCCGGACGCCGCGGCAGTGCCGCGCGCCATGCTGCCAGGCAAAGACAAGCCCACCATGCCGGCCACGCTGCCGATGGCTGCGGAAATAAACGTTCTACGCTGCATTGCTGCCCTCCTCTGCCGTGGCCCGGACTATGGGAATGGTGCGGGCACGCTTGATTTCCAGCATCAAGGGTGCGCATTTTTCATCGCTGGCGTAAATCACCACGCAATCCATGCACTGGAAACACTCGCCGTAATCGACTTTCCCGCTCGGCGCGATGGCGTGATGTTCGCAACGGTGGCGGCAAGTCTGGCAGGGCGTGCCGCATTCCTTGCGACGCGGAATCCAGTTGAACAGGCGAAATCGTCCCAGCAGCGCCAGCGCCGCACCAAACGGGCACAGGTAGCGGCAAAAGAATTTGTAGGAGACACTACTAAGCAGCAGCAAGCCCACGGCATAGGCGACGAAGGGCCAGGCGCGCACGAAGTTCAAGGTAATCGTCGTCTTGAACGGTTCCAGTTCCACCAGCTTTTCCGTGATCTGGCTGGAAAACATGCTGCTGCCAAGAATGGCCGCCAGCAAGCCATACTTGATCCATTTCAAGCGCCCATCGAGGCGCGGTTTGATCTTCCACTGCGGCAAGCGCAGCCATTGGCCCAGCTTGCCCGTGAATTCCTGCAGCGCCCCGAATGGACACAGCCAGCCGCAAAACGTGCCGCGCCCCCAGAGCAGCAGGCTGAGCAGCACGAAAGCCCACAGGATCACCGTCATCGGGTCGAACAGAAAAAAACCCAGGCTGCGGCCCGCCAGCAGCGCCTGGAGTGCACCCGTAATGTTGACGATCGATAACTGCCCCTGCGCGTAGTAGCCGATGAAAGCGATGGTAAACAATAGGAACAGGCGGCGGAACCCGGTAAATTGCCGGCCATCGCGCACCAGGCGTTTCTGCCACGCCAATGCGCCGGACAGCAGCGCCAGCCCGGCGACCAATAGCAGCAGCTCAGCCTTGCGGTTCTTCCACGTGCCGCGCCAGGTGGCATCGTCGCCTTGCGGCGCCGTATACAAATCGGCCGGCAAGCGGTAGTTGAAATCCACATTGCGCGCGATGCGTTCCGGATACACGATACCCTTGTTGCGCGTGATGGGGAGAGAAAATGCCAGCGGACTGGCCGCATCGAGTCCCGCCTGGCTGATGATGCGAAAGACAGCGACATTTTCCGTCGGCAACGCTGCCCCCTCCGACAAGTTCAATTCCAGGTCCAGGTCGCGCATGTCGATGGGCAAGCCATCCTGTTTCAATAACAGTCGGCCGGGCACGGTGCCGCGCACGAAATCGTCGCCCAGCACGCTGTAGCGTCCGCGCGACATGACGAGGATGGCGTGGTCGCCCTCGTCGAGCCGGTTGCGCAATTTGTTCCAGCTGCGTTCCGTCAACAGATTGCGTCCCACCGTGGGCACGGACACATACGCCAGGTACAGGTCGATGAACACGCTGTCCGGTGCGCTCGCGGCTTCCACATCGAGTCCCGCGCCGGGACTGCCGGCAAACAAGGTTTCCACGTCCTTGTTGCTCAGTCGTACATGCTGAATCAAGCCCTGTTTGAGCATCTGCGCCGCGCTGAGTTTTTCAAACACCTCCATGCGGATACGGGCAATCTGGTCGGGATCGCGGCCTTGCGCGAAGCCGAGTTTCTTACGCGACACTTTTAAGGCCGACGCCAGCACGCTCTGGTTGATGATGCGCACGGAGGCCGTGGCCTTCGACACGCCGTCGATATCGGCATGGGTGGCGTCTGGCGCGCGTTTCTTCCTGGCATCGATGGCGATATTCTGTTTCAGCGACAGACCCTGGTACTGTTTGACGAACTGGAACAGCGGTGCTTCACCCAGGCCATCGAGAAACACGGGTTCGTGCTGCGACAGCACGGCCACGTCCAGAAAACCGCCCTGCGGATTGATGGCGATCAATAAATTGACGGGCACGCCGGAAAAGCCGGGAATGGGGGCCAGGTCCAACGACTCAAAAACGTAGCCGACCAGTTCGGTGGCCGTGGCGTTTTGCCGGAACAAGGGCCAGACGGGCAAGTCGGCCTCCTTGTCGCCAACGATGAGGGGCGCAGGAAAGCGCCGTGCCAGCTCGGCTTTGGTCAGCACGCCCGCCCACGCCTGTCCCAGGATAAACAGGAATAGCCAGCATCCGATGAATAGCCGCATTATCCGCATGTATTGCGCTCCATGCGGCGCCCTGTCGCAAGGCGCCGCGTTCATTAATTAGAAGAAAATAATGCCGCCTAGGGACACGCCATTCATCTTCGCTTCGCCACCGGCAAAACCTTTCGAGCGCGTCTGACCCAATTCACCCACCAGGGTGATCGCGCTGTTGAGCGAGTAATACGCACCCAGGGTCAGGTTGGCGTTCGACTTCAAGCCGCCCGTACCGGCCGTGTTATCGTCGTTCTTGCTGATGCCGTAGGACAAGCCCAGCTTCAGCTTGTCTATCGTCTTGTAAGTGCCTTGCAGCAGCCAGTTCTTCGACTTGGTATCGCCCTGGTCCGCATCGGACAAGATACCCAGCCCTTTGCCGCCCTGGAAGTTGAGCAGCACGCCGGCCGGCCCCATCTGGTACGAGCCGCCCACTTCCACGCCACGCATGATCAGGTCATCGACACCTGGCGTTTTCGAGGTGAATTTTTGCGACTTCACGCCGAGCCAGGCTTTCAAGCCTTCCTGCACATACGTCAGCTGCGCTTGCACTTGCGGACTCGACTTCGAAGAATAGGTCGAGCCTGCCACGATGGGCGTATCGGAAACGGGGCTGACCAGCGCCACGTCGGCACCAAAACCGCCCGACTTCGGCGTGCTGTACATGATCTGGCCATAGTTGCCCAGATAGGTATAACCGGCGCCGATATGGCCCAGGGTCACCCGGCCCCGCTGCGTCGCCTGCACCGGTGCGCCCGAGCCCAACAACGTCATGTCGGACAGGATCGCATTCGCGCCGAAGATGCCATAGTCGCGGCCCAGCTTGAAGGTGCCCATCTGCTCATTGCCAAAGGTAAAGAATGCCTGGCGCACATCGACCACGCTGTTCTGGCTGATGGCGCTGTCGGTGGCCGTCGAGTTGTAGATGCCGATCAAGGCTTTCACGTCGTACTCGCCCAGGCGCGACGAAGCGGAAGTGATCAAGCCATTCGGCAGCAAGCCGTTGCCGATGGTGGTGCGATCCTTTTCGCCGCCGCAACCGAGCGCCTGGCCGCCCAGCGCCAGCCCGCCCACCGCATCGCCCGAACACGACACTTGCGTGTAATAGGCGTTGACGATGCCGCCCACCGACACCGTCCAGTCACCAGCCTTGATATCGACAGCTTGCGCCTGCCCCATCGCTGCGATTGTCATGACACCCAGGCTCCCCAGCTTGATCCATAGCTTCATTTTTTTCTCCTCTTTCTTCTCTGTTTTTAGTGTGCACACCAAAGCTTGATGTACCTCAAGCTTTGGCAATAAGCGTGCCCAGCACGGCTCAGAGGGGAAAAGAAAAAAATGGCGTGTCGACGTGTGCAACAGCGGATCAATCGCCACGCACGGTGTTCATTTTTTGACCGAAAGTATGCATAGCCGAGGTACAGGTAAACAAAAAACTGACGGCCTGGGCCGTCAGAAAAAAGAAAGCGCCCGGCAGACGGGGAGACACCCATCCGAGTGGCCCGGGCGTTTCACCCCTTACTTCGATGCCAGCTTGAAGACCCACACGGAACCGCCCTGTTCCAGAAAGTTGACCTTCTTGGCGACTTCGCCGCCCCACAGCGGCACCGCGCCACCCCAGCCGGAAACGACGGCCACATATTGCGTGTCGCCATCCTGCCAGGTGACGGGTGGCGCCACGACACCGGAGCCCGTCTGGAATTTCCACAGCGCCTTGCCCGTCTTCGCGTCGACGGCTTTCAGGTAGCCTTCCGGCGTGCCGTAGAACACCAGATTGCCGGCCGTGCTCATCACGCCACCCCACAGCGGCGCGTTGTTCTTGATTTCCCAGACGATCTTGCCCGTCTTCGGATCGATGGCGCGCATGGCGCCGATGTAATCGTCAAACAAAGGCTTGATGGTGAAACCGGCACCGAGGAAGGCGCCACCCTTCTTGTAGCTGATCGGCTCGTTCCAGATGTCCATGCCCCATTCGTTGGCGGGCACATAGAACAGCTTGGTTTGCGGCGAGTACGCCATCGGCATCTGGTTTTTGGCCCCCAGGAAAGCGGGCGCGGCAAACACGGTCGTACCTTTCTTGCCCTCTTCTCCCTTGGTCGGGTCGCCAGGGCGGCCGGCGGCGATGTAGTTCGGCCGTCCCGTCTTCAGGTCGATGCTGCTGGCCCAGGTGATTTTCTTTACAAACGGAAAAGCGTTCTGCAGCTTGCCGTTCGTTGCATCGATAACATAGAAGAAACCGTTGCGGTCGGCCTTGCCGCCGTAACGCTTGCCATCCATGTCAAAGGTGACGAACTCGTTGGCGCCGTCGAAGTCCCAGGCATCGTTCGGCGTGTTTTGATACGCCCACTTGATCTGTCCCGTTTTCACGTCCAGCGCCACGGTGGACGACGAGTACAGATTGTCGCCGGGACGCAAGTGGCTGTTCCACGGCGCCGGGTTGCCGGTGCCAAAATACGCGAGCTTGGTTTGCGGATCGTAGGTGCCGCCCATCCAGGTCGAAGCGCCGCCGGTTTTCCACAGGTCGCCCGGCCAGGTTTTGTTCACGGTGCCAGATACGCCGTTATCGATGGCCTTGCCATCCTTGTCGTAGCGGTGGCCCATATGGCCTTCCACGGTAGGACGGCTCCACACCAGGTCGCCCGTCATCGGGTTGCGCGCCTCGACCCGGCCCACGATGCCGAATTCGCCGCCCGACACGCCCGTCAGCAACAAGCCTTCGGCGATCAGCGGCGCGGCCGTCATCGAGTAACCGGCCGCATAATCGTCGACCTTTTCCTTCCAGACGATCTTGCCCGTATTCTGGTCCAGCGCTACCAAGTAGGCGTCGAGCGTGCCGAAAATCACCAAATTGCCGTACAGGGCGGCACCGCGGTTGACCACGTCGCAGCACGGCATGATGCCGTCCGGCAAGCGATGCTCATATTTCCACAGCTTGGCGCCCGTTTTCAAGTCAACGGCAAAGATGCGCGAATACGATGCTGTGACGAACATCTTGCCGTTATGAATCAATGGCTGCGATTCCTGGCCCCGCTGTTTTTCGCCGCCAAACGAGAACGACCAGGCCGGCACCAGCTTGGCCACGGTCTTGTCATTGATCTGCGTCAACGGCGAATAGCGCTGGCCCTGCGTGCCCATGCCAAACGACAAGACGCTGGCCGGATTCTTCGCAGTACTGTCGAGCATGGCATTGGTGACATTGCCCACGTCGGCCGCCTGGGCCAGCGTAGCAAAACCCAAACCGACGAGTATCCCCATGATTTTTTTCTGCACAATCATCTCCCTCTGTTTTATTAGTATGTGTGTATCAGGTCTTGCGGTGCTCATGCGGCTGGGCATGCAATAGCGCGCACTCTTCATCGGTGAACAGGCGCGAGCGTGTCAGGAAGCGCTTGCCCGTGCCGTTGTCGAGTGAAAACATGCCGCCATTGCCATCGACCACATCGATAATCAACTGGGTATGCTCCCAGTACTCGAATTGCTCGAGCCCCATGTAAAACGGTGTGCCATTCAAATTGCCGAGATAAATATCGGTATCACTGACATCGAACTCGCCCAGCGCGTAGCACATGGGCGCACTGCCGTCGCAGCAGCCACCCGACTGGAAAAACATCAGCGGGCCGTGACGCTGGCGCAACTTGTCCATCATTTCCAGCGCCGCATCGGTGGCGACCACCCGGGCAATTGCTGCACTCATGGCATCCCTTTCTGCGCGCCGCACCTGGATAGACAGGTGCGGTGCCTGTTGCCGGTTTAGAAGAAGCCCAGCGCTTTCGGGCTATAGCTCACCAGCAAATTCTTCGTTTGCTGGTAGTGGTCAAGCATCATCTTGTGGTTTTCGCGGCCAATACCCGACTGCTTGTAGCCGCCGAACGCGGCGTGGGCTGGATACAGGTGGTAGCAATTGGTCCACACGCGGCCCGCCTGGATGGCGCGGCCCATGCGGAAGGCGCGCGAACCGTCACGCGTCCACAAGCCGGCACCCAGGCCGTACAAGGTATCGTTGGCAATCGCCAGCGCTTCGGCCTCATCCTTGAAGGTGGTCACAGACACGACTGGCCCGAAAATCTCTTCCTGGAAGATGCGCATCTTGTTGTGGCCCTTGAACACCGTTGGACGCACGTAGTAACCGCCCTCCAGGTCGCCCGCCTGCGTGTGGCGCTCGCCGCCAGCCAGCACTTCGGCGCCTTCCTGACGGCCAATGTCGAGGTAGGACAGGATTTTTTCCAGCTGCTCCTGCGACGCCTGCGCGCCGATCATGGTGCTGGCATCGAGCGGGTTGCCCTGCTTGATGGCGGCCACGCGCTTCAAGGCCCGTTCGATGAATTTTTCGTAGATCGATTCCTGGATCAGCACGCGCGATGGACAGGTGCACACCTCGCCTTGATTCAGCGCAAACATGGTGAAGCCTTCCAGGCACTTATCGAAATAATCATCATCGGCATCCATCACGTCTTCAAAGAAGATGTTCGGCGACTTGCCGCCCAGCTCCAGGGTGACGGGAATCAGGTTTTGCGCCGCGTAACCCATGATCAAACGGCCCGTGCCCGTTTCACCCGTAAAGGCGATCTTGGCGATGCGCTTGCTCGACGCCAGCGGCTTGCCCGCTTCCAGGCCAAAACCGTTGATGATGTTCAACACCCCCGGTGGCAGCAGGTCGCCGATCAGTTCGATCAACACCATGATGGAGGCGGGGGTTTGCTCGGCCGGTTTCAAGACGACGCAATTGCCGGCGGCCAGGGCTGGCGCCAGTTTCCACACGGCCATCAGAATCGGGAAATTCCATGGAATGATCTGGCCCACGACGCCCAGCGGCTCATGGTAGTGATAGGCATACGTTTCCGCATCGATTTGCGCGACGGAACCTTCCTGGGCGCGGATGCAGCCGGCAAAGTAACGGAAATGGTCGATGGCCAGCGGAATGTCGGCATTCATCGTTTCACGGATCGGCTTGCCGTTATCGATGGTTTCCGCCGTGGCGATCAGGCTCAGGTTCTGTTCGATGCGGTCGGCGATGCGGTTTAGGATATTGGCGCGCTCGGCAGGTGAAGTCTTGCCCCAGGCATCCTTGGCGGCATGCGCGGCATCCAGCGCCAGCTCGACGTCTTCCGCCGTGGAACGGGCGATTTCGCAAAACGGCAAACCGGTGATCGGTGTGATGTTGGGAAAATATTCACCTTTTACTGGTGCAACGAACTTGCCGCCGATGTAATTGTCATAGCGTTGTTTGAAGGGGTTGGCTACGCCCAGTTTGCTGATGTCTGCGAGATTCATGTCGTCCTCTATCAGGTTAATTAGAATGGAATTGATTTAATTAAAATCAAACGTCTGTTACAGATGGGGTGAGTACACGGAGTCTTCCGCAAATGCCGTGCCAGCTCGCCGTCCCACTACCAACTTAGCCGGTTTTACCCTTGTTACAAGGGCATGGCGGCCAGATCGATGCGCTTGATCGCCACCGCACGCCGGTCGTTCAGCCCAGGGGACTGTGTGTGCGTTTTGAACAAGGCAAGACTATCCTGTTCCAATTCGGGCCAGCGCCGTCCGTTCCCTGCGCCGCTGCACAATGGAACAGGTGTACCAGTCTGTAACACCTTTGCTGTGCCGCTAGCGAATCACCACGCCCCATGGCAATTCACCCACGGCAATATCGGCCACCTTGCGCGCACTGGCCGTGTCGATGACGGAAACACTGTTCGAGCGGCCATTGGCCACGTACAGCTTGGCGCCGTCGGGCGTGATGGCCATGTTCCACGGGCGCTTGCCGACGGCTATGCTTGCCGTCACCTTGTTGCTGATCGTGTCGATCACCATCACCGTGCCATCCGTGCCATTCGAAACATACAGCTGCTTGCCACTGGGATGGACGGCGATGCCGTTGGCATTCTTGCCCGCTGGAATAGTGGCAATCGCCTTGCGCGCGGTCATGTCGATCACGTAGACGGCATTGACCAGTTCGCACGCCACGTAGGCGCGGCCCGAGTCCGGACTGAAACCGATGCCGCGTGGACGCAAGCCCACGGCAATGGAAGCCACTTGGCGGCGTTGCGCCACATCAATGACATCGACTTGCTCAGCCTCTTCTGCACTGACCAGCAGCCAGCGCCCATCGGGGCTGAAGACGGCATGTTCCGGATTGCGCCCTTGCACCTTGATGTCGGCCAGCAATGTGCCCGTCTGACCATCGAGCAAGGCCACGCTATTGTTTTCCTCGACGGCCACGGCCACGTAGTGACCGTCCTGGGAAGCACTGACGCCCTCGGGCGACTTGCCCAGCGCCACGCTGTGCACGGGCGTGCCGCCAGCGTTATCGATCAGCAACAAGGTGCTGCTGGCGGCATCCGTGACAAACAATTGGCGTCCGGTGGGGTCGGCGGCGATGCCGCGAGGACGCGTGCCGGCGGCGATCTGGCGCACCACCTGGTCGGTAGCCGTGTCGATCACGCTCAGGGTGCCCGATTTTTCATTGGGCACATAGGCAAACGGAGCGGCTTGGATGGCGCTGCTGGCGAGCGCAGGCAACAGCCAGCACACCTGGCGCAAGCGCGAGAAGAAGTTGGGCATAATCACCTTTTCAATGGCAAAACGAGGGAAAAGCGCGCGGTATCGGCGCATCTGACCATTGCTGCATGCAAACGCCGTGCCACTGACAAGCGTATAATTTCAGCCCACCAATGGAGACATGGCAGGCATATTGCTTGATAAGACTAGGCAGACCTGTGCCGCACACGCCGCTCAAGCCGGCTTTTATTCATTTGGAGAATCCGCATGCAGCATCGTTTCCGCCTGAACACCATTGCCAGTCTGTTTGTCGCCGGCAGCGCCACCCTCGCCCCCCACATCTTCGCCGCCGAGGCCGCTGACTTGGCCAACGGGCAACTCATGGACACAGTGGTCGTCAGCGGCAGCCGCATCGCCCACCCCAGCCAGGAAGTGCCGGCTTCCATCGACGTCGTCGACAGCGCCCGCATCCAGGATGGACAAATCCGCGTCAACGCGTCGGAAGCGCTGGCCGCCGTGCCGGGCCTGGTCGTGCAGAACCGTCAGAACTATGCGCAAGACTTGCAAATCTCGTCGCGCGGCTTCGGCGCCCGCTCGGCCTTCGGCGTGCGCGGCGTCAAACTGATCAGCGATGGCATTCCTGCCAGCATGCCCGACGGCCAAGGCCAGGCCGCCACCTTCAACCTCGATACGGCCGAGCGCATCGAAGTGCTGCGCGGACCGTTTTCTGCCATCTACGGCAACCACTCGGGCGGCGTGATCCAGCTGTTTTCCAGGGATGGCCAACATCCCCCATCCGTGGAACTGAACGTGACGGGCGGCAGCTACGGCACCAGCAAGGTGGACCTGACGGCGCAAGGCCAGGCAGGCGGCATCGGCTACGTGCTCAACGGTTCGCGCTTCCGCACGGATGGCTTCCGCAACCACAGCACCGCCACGCGTGAACAGGCTTTCGGCAAGATCACCGTCAAGCCCACTGCAGACAGCAAGCTGACCATCGTCGCCAACAGCCTGCACCAGGGCAATACGCAAGATCCGCTGGGCCTCACCTGGCCCACGTTTTCCCGCGACCCGCGCGCCGGTGAAATCGACGCGAGCGATACGCAAAACCCGAAGCGCACCCTGGCCGAACGCTACAACACGCGCAAGAGCATCGACCACCAGCAAATCGGTACCACCTATGAACAGGCGTTCGGCGATGACCGCCTGCATGTGATGGCGTATGGCGGCAACCGCGAGGTGATCCAGTACCAGGCATTTAATAAGGCATTCCAAAATACCAAAGTGGATGGTCTACTTAAGCATTCAGGCGGCGTGGTCGACTTCCAGCGCCAGTTCTATGGTATCGATACCAACTGGCTGCACGTGAACCAGCTGGCCGGCGGCAAGCTGAGCACCACCATCGGCATCGACTATGGCCGCTCCAGCGATGACCGCACCGGCTATGAGAACTTCATCGGCAATAGCTTTGGCGTAAAAGGCAAGCTGCGCCGCGACGAGCAAGATGTCGTCTCCAGCCTCGATCCTTATATCCAGATGGAATGGCAAAGCGGACCATGGCTGCTCAGCGCAGGTGTGCGCTACAGCAAAATGAAAGTGGCGGTCGACGACCATTTCCTCGGCAATGGCGATGACAGCGGCAGCCTGGAATTCAGCCATACGACGCCGGTGCTGGGTCTGCTCTACAAGCTCACGCCAAACGTCAACGTCTACGCCAGCGCCGCGCGCGGCTTTGAAGCGCCCACCTTGAACGAACTGTTTTACTCGGGCACGGGCGGCGGCTTCAATTACCAGCTGAAACCGGCCACCAGCACCAATCTGGAAGCGGGTGTCAAGGCCAGAATCAATAGCAACACGCATGTGAATGCGGCCGTGTTCCAGATCAAGACCAACGACGAACTCGTAGTCGACAAGTCCAGCGGCGGGCGCACCAGCTATCGCAATGCAGGTAAAACCTTGCGCCAGGGTATGGAAGTGTCGCTGGACTCCAGCCTGCCGTATGGTTTCACGACAAAAGTGGCGCTGACCAGCCTGCACGCCGTGTATGACCAGGCGTTTGGCAGCGTGCACGAAGGCAGTCGCTTGCCGGGCGTGCCCAGCGCCAACCTGTTTGCAGAACTGGCCTGGAAAGACACGCTGGAGCGTTTTGGCGCAGCGCTGGAAAGTGTGGCTAGCAACCAGGTCTACGCGGAAGACAGCAACAGCGAAAAGCCGGCACCCGGCTACACGGTGTTCAATGCGCGGTTCAATGCAAAACAAAGCGTGGGCAACTGGCGCTTCAAGGAATTTGCCCGTCTGAACAATCTTTTCGACAAGACCTACGTGGGCTCCGTCATCGTCGGCGACAGCAACAAGCGCTACTATGAAGCGGCGCCAGGCCGTAACTGGCTGCTAGGTGTCAGCGCCCAGTATTCCTTCTAATAAAAAGACCACGCCTCTTCCGATGCGCGGGCTTTTCAACTAAAGCAAGCGACTTCAGGGCCGCGCTTCCTTCACGCCATACTTTTCAAAAATGGCTTTCAGCTCGCCGCTGGTGGCCATCTCGTTCATGGCTGCCTGCAGCAACTTGCCCACATCGAGCTGCTGGCGGCTGACGGCCAGGCCCACAGCCCAGCCGGCACGCGGCAAGCGGGCGAACGCCACTTCACTCAAGGGAAAAGCGGGATCGCTTTTCAGCAGCGATTCGATTTCCGAACGGTTGGCCAGCACGGCGTCGAGCTGGCCCGCCTGCAATTGCCGCAAGGCTTCGGCAGCCGTGTCGAAGATACGCACGTCATCGCGGTACTTGCCATTCTCTTCACCCAGCATCAGCATGGCCGCGATCGAGACCTTTTCCACGCCGATGCGCTTGCCGGCCAGCGAAGCGACGCCATCGAATTGCGGCACGGCTTGCGCGCTGCGCACCAGACGCACGGTTTCCACGTAATACGGCGCAAAGATTTCAACCTTGTCGTTATCGGCCATCAGCTTCTTGTCGACCGGCACATGCAGCATCACGTCGGCAGGACCGTAACCCAGGTAATGGCCCTTCCACACCATATTACGCAAATCGTCGTTCAGGTTTTCGCCGGCGGGAAATGGCAGCAAGCTCAGTTTTAAACCCAGCTTTTTCGCCAGCGCTTCGGCGATGTCGATATCGATGCCAGTGCCCTTGTCGGAAAACGGCGCAAACTCGTTATACACAGCCACTTTCAAGCTGCCCGACTGCTGCACTTTCTGCCAGTCGGCGCGCGCCGGCGCGGCTGCGCACAGCGCCAGGCAGGCGAGCGAGATCATCGCAAGCGCGCCCCGGAATTGAAATGAACGCATGGGACTCCTTCGTGATCAGTTCGATTCTCTGCGGGTTTCCAGATAGGTCTTGATGGCCCACATGGCTTCCTGGTTGAAGACGCCTTCGAACGGCGGCATGTACACGGCGCCATTACGTACTTTACCGTGGCGTATGGTGGTGAGGTAGTAATTATCCGTCTCCTTGTAGCAAGCCTGTTTCTTTGTCTCATTCTTGATGCCGAAGCAATCGCGGTCGAGCTGGCGCAAGTCCGGCGCGATGCCGCCCGAGATGGCTTCGATGCCGTGGCAGCGTGCGCAATTCTGGTTGTAGGCCGACGTGCCCACCGTTAAAGCCAGCTTGTTGCCCCGATATGGGTTTTGCTCGAGCCACTTGTCGCCCACCTTGGGCAAGCCCGTGGTGTCGACGCCTTGCGGCGTGACATTGCCATGCGCATAGGCGTGCGGCAAGGTCAGCAGGGAAGTAAGGGCAACGGCGCCGGCGGCTGCCACGCCGAGCAGGGTACGGATGGAATAGGTCATGCTGGTCTCCTTGGTTTTTTTAGTGAATATCCAAGAAGAGCAAATGCCATGCCATGCCTATATGCCCCACATCCGGCCGTCCATGTATCAATCTGGAACAGCTGCAACACCTACTTGTGCCACCGCGCGCGTCAGCAGTCGAACAGCATGTCCGATGCAGGCCGCACGCTGTATGCCGTCTCGCGTGCCGCGAAAGCCAAGCCGAATGATGCGGACAGGCTCAAGAAATTTCTGGCCCGCTTTGCCCTTGACTGGGATAAAGTCTGCTTGATCAACAAATGACAAAGGCAGCGCGTAGCGCTGCTTTTTTTACGCCTGTATGCTGTAAAACCTGCCAAAGCATCAGACGAAAAAAAACCCCACCATTACTGGCGGGGTTTTTCTCTACTACGAATAACAAGCCTGACGATAACCTACTTTCACACTGGTTGCAGCACTATCATCGGCGCAAAGTTGTTTCAC
>NZ_JAFCWA010000025.1:0-14624 GCF_049897325.1 Janthinobacterium sp. DSP2-3-3
GTGCTGACGTCGCCCTGTGTTGCCGTCAGGCCGATATTGGCGGCGCTGGTCTGGCTGCCGCCGATATCGAGCGTGGCGCCGGTCAGCTTGGCGCTGCCTGCCGCCAGGACCTGGCCATGCGCATCCAGCGTTTGTGTAGTGCTGATCGTCAGGTCGCCGGCCGTGCCCAGCTTGCCATCGGCCTGGATGCCCGCGCCAATCAGGCTGCTTGCGCTGCTGTCGAGTGTCTTTGCCGTCAGGCTCGTGTTGCCTTGTGCCGCGATCACGCCCGTGTTCACAATAGCGGCGCTGGCTGTGATGGATTGATTTCCGGCCGCATACAGGCTGCCGGTATTATTCAGGCTCGTCAGCGTGGCATTCAGGTTGGCGCCGGCAAACACGCTGCCCGCGGTGTTGTTCAGCTTGCCAACCTTCAAGGTCGCATCGCCAGCGACAGCCTGCAATTGCCCTTTGGTATTGTCGATATCGCCACCGCTCAATGCCAAATGACGCCCTGCCGCGACCGTGCCGTCTGTGTTGTCCAGGCTGTCCACGTTCAACTCCGCGTCGCGCACTGCCACGATGCGACCCTTGCTGTTCAGTAATACCTGGGCTTTGACCAGCGCATCGCCATTGCCCTCGATCTTGCCGCCCGTGTTATCCAGCTGGCCCGTCGTGTTGACGCTCATCAAGCCGCTGCCCGTCTGCAACAGGCTACCACTGCGATTGTCCAGACTGCCGACGTTGACGCTCAGCTGATTCGCCACCGTCGTCGCATTGCGGTGGTCCAAGGTAGCCGCCGTGATGTCGAGCTTGCCATTGCCCGTGATCTTGCCGTATTGGTTATTGAACTGGCCCGCGTTGAGGGCCAGGAGGCCGGCGCCCGCGTGTTCCAGCTTGCCATTGATATTTGTCAACACCGTCGCGTTCAAAGCCAGGTTAGCGCTGTTGACGGCGATACGGCCAGCCGTGTTGTCCAGCTTGCCCGTGGTGATGACGGTGTCGCCCGTACCCGTCTGCACGATGTCGCCGCTGGCGTTGTTCAGATTGGCGACATTCAATTGCAACTGACCGGCCACCAGCTGACCCTGGGTATTCACCAGCGACTGGGCGTTATTCGCGTTGGCGGTAATGGCCAGCAGATTGCTGGCCGAGATGATGGCTTTATTCGTCAGTACATCGCCGCTGCGCGCGGTGATGGCGATGTTCGCGGCGCCGGTCTGGCTGCCTGACAGATCAATGAAATCGCCCGTCAGCACGGCACTGCCCGCCGCCAGGTTTTGGCCGCTCGCTTGCAGCACGCCATCGGCGTTGATGGTGAGATCGCCTGCCGTGCCCAGGCTGCCATCAGCCTTCACACCCGCACCCAGCAAGCCGCTGCTGGTGACTTTGCCAGCAGTAATATTCGTGTGATTCACCGACGCAATCGAACCGCTATTGTTCAGCAATCCCGCCACCGTCAGCTGCTGGTTGCGGCCCGCATACAGCAGGCCCGCATTGTTCAAGTCTGCGCTGAGGCGCGCCGTCAGGTCCGTGCCGGCGCTCACCGTGCCCTGCTGGTTCAGCAAGGTCGCCGCATCAAGATGTAAATTGTCCGCCTGCAATATGCCTCGGGTGTTGTCGATTCCGATACCTGCCAACTGCAGCGCCTGCGTGGCGGCCATCACGCCATCCGTATTCTTCAGCGCGCCCTTGCTGACGATATCCGCCGAGGCGGCCGAGGTGATGCGGCCCTTGCTGTTGTCCAGCACGCCCGCCTGTACTTGCAGGCCGCCATTGCCGGCGATGTTGCCACGCGTATTGTCCAGCGTCTGCGCCACATCCACACGCATCTGCCCCGCTCCCGTCTGCTGCAGGGTGCCGTCGCTGTTGTCCAGCTGGCCGGCCTGCAAGGTTACCTGCTGCCCGGAAGTAACGGCATGACGATGGTCGATCGTTTCCGCCTGGATATCGACCAGGCCATTGCCTGTGATCTTGCCCCGCTCGTCATCGAAGCGCGTTGCTTCAATGTGCAAGCTGCCCGTGCCCGCGTGGTCGATGCTGCCGTCGCGGTTAGTCACCTTGTCGGCATGCAGCGCCAGGTTGGCGCTGTTGACGGCGATACGCCCGCCCGTGTTGTCCAGGGTACTGCCTTGCAATGCCGTGTCGCCATTGCCCGTCTGAATCAGGGTGCCGCCGCGGTTGTCGAGCGATCCTGTTGTCAGGTCCAGCTGCCCCGCGCTCAGGGTGCCGCGCACGTTCGACAGGGCTTGGCCGCTGCCGGCCGCCGCCACGGACAGCAAGCCGGTGGTCGTCACCAGTGCATTATCGGTGACGACATTGCCGGCGCTGGCATTCAGGGAGATCGCCGCGCCGCCCGTCTGGCTGCCGCTCAGGTCGATGGCAGTGGCGTGCATGCTGGTCTTGCCGGCCGCCAGGGTCTGGCCATGGGCGGTGATCGCTTGCGTGGCCGTCAGTTGCAACTGGCCGTTGCCGACCAGGCTGCCGTCGGCGCGGATGCCGGCGCCCAGCAAGCTGCCGGCCGTGCTGTCGATGTGGCTGGCGTCGATGCGGTTGTCGCCCTGCGCAGCGATCACGCCGCTGTTGCTGACGGCGCCGCTCACCTGCAGCGCCTGGTTACCGGCCGCATACACATTGCCGCTATTGAGCACTTCGCTGGCCCGGGTGACAAGATTGCCACCGGCAAACACGCTGCCGGCCGTATTGTTCAGCTTTGCCATGGACAGGCTGGCGTCGCCGCCCACTGCTTGGATCTGGCCGCGCGTATTGTCGACGTCGCCAGTATCGAGGCGCAGTGCCCCGCCTGCGGCCAGGGTCGCCTCGGTGTTGTTCAGCGCGCCTGTGGACAGTGCCAGGTCGCCGCTGGCGACGATGCGGCCCTTCTGGTTTTGCACGCCAGCTGCCTGCACAGTCATCGTGCCATTGCTTCCCAGCGCGCCATCCCGGTTATCCAGCCCGTCACGCACCTGCACGCCAGTTACCCCCTGGCCAGTCTGTGCCAGGCTGCCGCCCCGGTTGTCCAAGCTACCGGCATTGATACTTAATTTCGCCGCCAGCGTACGGGCATTGCGGTGGTCGACCTGCTCTCCCGTCAGCGCCAAGGCGCCATTGCTGATGATGCTGCTGCGCTGCAAGTTGATGTGCGCTGCGCCAATCTCCAGCGCGCCCGTGCCCGCATGCTGGATCTGCCCATCCTGATTACTCAGGCTGGCAGCATGCAGGCGCAAGGCGTGGCTATTCGTGGCAATGACGCCACGCGTGTTGTCCAGCGCACCCGGCAAGCTGATGGCGAGATCACTGTTGCCCAGTTGCATGATCTGGCCACCCACGTTCGACAAGTCATGCGCAGTCACGCCCAGTTGCTGGCCGATCAGCTGCGCTGCATCGCTGCGCACGGTCCGCGCCGCATCCAGCTGCAGGCGTTCACGGGCACTGACCTGCGCCCGGCTGGCGTCGAGGTCGCCGGCGCTGGCGCCCAAGCTGACGTTCCTGCCAGAAACCTGCGCCCCAGCAAGGTCCAGCTGGCGCGCCGACAGGCTGCTGTCGCCGCCCGCGACCGCCGTGCCATGCACGGCAATGGTGTCGCCGGCAGAAACGCTCAACTTGCCGCTGGCGGCCAAGGTATTGGCCAGATTCAAGCCTGCCGCAAGCACGGAACCAGCGGTGGCATCGATGCGCGCTGCCGCGCCTGTGGCTTGCACTTGGACATTGCCCTGGGCCGCAATCACACCGCTGTTGGCAATATTGCCCTGCGCCTGCACCTGGCTGTCGACGCCCGCATACACGGTACCGCTGTTGGCCACGTCGCCCGTGACGGCGATGCTGGTCTGGCTGCCGCTACCTGCCGACTGGATGTTGCCATTGTTGCTCAGCCAACCGTTCGATTGCAGCACCAGGTTGCCGGCCGTGGCCGCCATCACGCCCGCATTGCGCACGCCCAAGCCCGCTTCCGTGCCGACCAGCGTGATCTTGCCCGCATACATGCCGCCCAGTTGCGCCACGTCCAGCGCGTAGGCTGGGGCCGGCCCCACGCCAGACGCAGCGCCCGCCACGCCATGCGCCGCATCGATCTGGTTAGTTCCTGTGACCACTTTCAATTCCTGTGCCCAGATGCCACCATTGATTTGCGCAGCGCGCGCCAGGATGGCCGTGTAGTCGCTCAGCGACGTGTCCAGGCCGCGCCCGTTGATGCTGACCACGCCGCGCTGCACCATGTAGCCGTCCAGGTTGCCGCCGTTGAGGATAGGCGTGCCCGTCGTCAGCGTGACCCGGCTGGCATTGATGAAACCGCCGCCGTCAATGGCCACGCCGGCCGGATTGGCGATCACGACTTCGGCGCGCTGGCCCGCCACCTCGACATAGCCGCGCAGCTGGCTCGGGTTGGCAGAATTGACTTCGTTGAGGATGACGCGCGCACTGCCGCCTGCCAGCCAAGGGTTGCCTTGCACCCAACCGCCCGTCTGGGTCTGCACATTGCCGCGGCTATTGTTCAGGATGGCGCCATTTGCCGTCACGTCGAACTGGCTGTAGGTATTGCGCGACACGCCCGCCGCGCTTGGTGTCTGGATATTGACCTGCGTCACGCCATTCGCGCTTTGCACCACGGTCGGGCGCTGGCGGCCCGGCGCATTCGGGTCGGCCACGATCTGCCCCATGGCCGGGCCGGCCACAAAGCTCACCATGCCCAGCGCGCCAAACATCGCCAAGGCCAGCGGCCGCAACTTGCCATTCACACTTAAACTTAGCCCGCCACCGCCATCGCCTTCAAACACGCCATTCGTCAAGCTGCCCTCGCCCTTGGCCGCCTTGCCTTGCGAAGAAGCGTTTTCGGCGACGACCATCAGTTGGCCACGGCGTTTATTAAAGATGATGCGGTACAGGTTCTTGTTCATGAAATGTCCTAATGACAATCAATTAATGCGATAAGGGGAGAAGAGAACGGCTGGCGGATGGCGGCGTCTCACCTTGTTATTTTTAATAGCTGGCGTTCAGGCTGAAACCGGCCGTATGGCTGGCAGTGCGGAACAGCTCGGGCTTGCGCACGGGCCAGCCGACAAAGGCGTCGTACTGCACCCCGAGCCATTGGCCGCGCAAGCCGACGAAGCCGCCTGTCAGGCGCCGCGCGATCAGCCATTCGGCGGACGGCCCCGCCACTTCGCCATGGTCGAGCCCCGCATACGCTTCCTGGCCGCTGCTGCCCAGCGGCACGCCGACTTCATTGCGCAGCAGCCAGCCCCGTTCGGCCGACAGGCTGCTTTCGCCGTCATAGCCGCGCACGGTATAGCGCCCACCGATGGCAAAGCGGTCCTGCGGCACCAGCGGCGTGCGGTCGTGCTGCATGCGCCAGCTGGCCGAATAACGCAGCGGCTGGCCAGCCAGCGTGAACGGCGCCGACAGGGCCGCGTCGGCCAGCAGCAGACGCATGCGCGAAGTGCCTTCGCCAAACGCTTCCTCGGGCGCGGCCAGCGCATCCATCGCGCCCGTACCGCGCCGGTATTGCAGGTTGAGGTCAAAGGTGGCCTTGCCCACGAATTCACGGTGACCGATACCGATTTCCCAACCTGCCATGCGGCGGCGCTGCACTTCCACTTCCGTGTCATCGATGAAGTTTTGTGCGGCGCGCTGCCAGCCGCGCAGGGAAACCGTCGTCTTGCGCGACGCATCGCGGTACACCAGGCGTGACAGTTTTACTTCGCGATTCTGGCTGGCGCCGCTGTAGTTGTAGTCCTGATTGATGCCGGCCACGGACTGGTGGTAATGGCTGTCGCTGACCGTAAAGGCCAGCAGCCAGTAGGCGTAGGGAATCGAATAGTGGGCCACCATGCCGCCCGTGCCGCGCGGGCCATTACGGTCGCCGTCGACGTTCTGGTTCAGACTCAGGTAAAACAGGTCGTTCAAGGTCAGCCAGTGGTCATACGACAGGGTCACGCTGCCCTGCAGCTTGCCGGTCGAGCGCGAACCGCCATCGTCGAGGCCCAGCGCCAGGCGAAACGGCAAGCCCTGCTTCCACTGGATCTGCAGGTCGCTCTCGCCCGGCTTCGCGTTGCCGCCCTCGGCCGGCATGATCTGGATATCGGCTTCGGCAGTCGGCACGCGCTTGAAGTTTTCCAGCGCCTGTTCCGTATCGCGCACATTGAGCAAGTCGCCCGGCCGCGCCGGCACGGCATTCCACCAAGTGGCGCGGGGATTCGTGCCGGGCGCGAAGCCGATCTGGCGGATACGCCCCGGTATCACGCTCAAGGCCAGCGTGCCACGGCTCAAATCCTGCGGTTCGGCCAGCACGCGCGTCGTGACATAGCCGCGCGCGATGATGGCATTTTGCAGCCTTCCCATCAGTACATTGATGGCCTGCGTGCCGAGGCAGCGCCCCAGCGCAGAGTCAGGCGCTCCCAAGTCATCGCGGCCGGCGGCCGCCAGCGCCCATTGAAACTGCGCGGCGTCCTCGCCCCGCAATTCCAGGTGATTAATAGTAAAGCACGGCGATTCGCCCGTGGGCAGGCGATTGGCGGAGACGGCTGCGGGCGCCTCGAGCAGACGCACGTCGGGATTACGCTCCTGCTGCTGGCGCAAGAGGCGCTCACGTTCTTGCTGGCGGATCAATTCTTGGCTGGCATCGTCGCGCTGGCTGCTGCCAGGCGTATTGGAAGGGGGCGGTGCGATGTCGGGACGGGTCTGCGCGGACACGGCGGCACACAAGGTGCCGCTGAACAAAAATACACCGCACCATGGCGTCAAGCGCAGGTGCATATGTTGCCTTACGTAATTATTTTCTTAAGTAGATTATAAAATAATTATTTCCTCATGGCAATTTTATTTATTTCTTGAGAACTTTACTTTTTTAGTAACTATTATTTAACTATCAAATTACCACTAGTAAATAAACACACGGCCTTGTGACAGCAGAGCAGGTAATGACATCCATGCCCGCTGCCATAAAAAACCCTGTAAAAACAGGGCATTGGCTTAATGTAACGACTTGCCTGCCCCGCTTGACGCTCCAGTCGGCACTATCGGCGCGACGCTTGACGATTTTTTTGCTTGAGCCTGACGTGAGGTAAGGCTTTAGAGTGCCCTGCATCACTGTCCATTTGAAAGGATCGCATATGCATCGGCATCAACCCGCACAAGCACCCATCGATCATCCAAAAGTGCTGAAAGACGTCGATATCGCACGGCGCGCCGACCTGTTCGCCAGCTACCTGTCACCAAGCGAATTGTGTCAGGTACGTCAGCGCATGCTGGACCATGCCGGCGACTGGGAAGCGCTCATCGCGCAGGCCACGCAGCAGATGGCCGCCGGCGCGGCGCCGCATGACACTGGTATGCAGGATTTGGCGCGTCGCTGGGCCGCGCTGTTTCGCGCCTCCTATGCAGGCGATGACGCGGCGCTCGATGGAAAAGTCCGCAGCGCGTTTGGTCGCGAACCCGGACTGTCGGCAAATATCGATATCCGATTGAGCGTCTTCATGCAGCAGGCGTTGATACAGCTGCACCAGCCGCCCGCCAACCAGAATGGCGGCCGCGACGACAGCCCTAAACCGAGTGCGCGCATGACCGCCACGCTGCGGGCCGCGCACCAGTTGCTCGACATGCCGCTGATTCTGGACGACCCGCTGGCCTTGACGATCCTGGGGCCGGCCCAGGAGGCAGAGATGCGTGCCGATCCCGGCCGCCACAGCAATCCAGTTTCCAACGTGATGCGTGTCACTATGGCGGTGCGCAGCCGGCTGGCCGAGGACATCTGGCGACAAGCGCAGCGCCAAGGGGTGCGCCAGTACGTCATCTTGGGCGCCGGACTCGATACCTTCGCCTACCGCACCGGCTCGACTCCGGATGTCCATCTGTTCGAAGTCGACCTGCCGTCCATGCAGCGCTGGAAACGCGCCTGTCTGAGAACGGCTGGCATCGAGGAACCTGCCCACCTGCGCTATGTTGCGATTGATTTCAGCCAAACAACGTTGGAGCAAGAGTTGCTCGCATCGGGCTTCAATCCTGCTCTACCGGTCACCTTCTCCTGGCTGGGGGTGAGCATGTACCTGACTGAGGATGTCGTTCTGCATACTTTGCGTTACATCGCCTCCTGCGCGCCGGGCAGCGGTATCGTGTTCGACTACTTGATGCAAGCTGAATTGCTCACGCTGAGCGAGCGCACCGGCCTGGAGATGATGGCGGCGGGAGTGGCAGCGCAGGGCGAACCTCTCCAGAGCCATTTCGACCCCGAGATTTTTGAACGCCTCTTGCGCCAGTTCGGCTTCCGGCACATTGAGCATTTCGGACCGCAGTCGTTGAGCGAACGCTATTTGTCCGGCCGCAGCGACGGCCTGTGTCTGAGCAATGTGTTTCGCATGATCCGGGCAACCGTATGAACTGGCTCGAAAAGCTGCTACCGCCACGTATCAAGCGTGATGGCGTCGCACTGCGCCAGTCGATGCCGCCCGGACTGTGGATCAAATGCCCGTCCTGCGAGGCGTCCTTGTATCGCGCCGACCTGGAAACGAACCTGCATGTTTGCCCGAAATGCGAGCATCATCTGCGCATTCGAGCCAGGGCACGACTAGACGCCCTGCTAGATGCTGGTGGCCGACACGAAATCGGCCAGGAAGTGCTGCCCGTCGACAGCCTGAAATTCCAAGACAGCAGGCGCTATACCGAACGCCTGCGTGTCGCTACAGAAGCTACTGGCGAAACCGACGCGATTGTCGTCATGCGTGGTGCTATCCTGTCAGTACCGGCGGTCGTGGCCTGCTTTGAATTCGACTTCATGGGCGGTTCGATGGGGTCGGTGGTCGGCGAACGTTTTGTTCGTGGCATCCAGGCAGCCATCGAGCAGCATCTGCCGTTTATCTGCTTCACCGCCAGCGGCGGCGCACGCATGCAGGAAGGATTAATGTCGCTCCTGCAGATGGCCAAGACGACGGCCATGCTGACCCGCCTGGCGGAAAAGAAGCTCCCCTTCATCTCCGTGCTGACAGACCCCACCTCGGGTGGCGTGTCGGCTTCGTTCTGCTTCCTCGGCGACCTGGTAATTGCCGAGCCGAAGGCGCTACTCGCCTTCACCGGCGCCAGGGTGATCAAAAATACCTTGGGCGTAACTCTGCCCGATGGCTATCAGCGACCGGAGTTCCTGCTGGCGTGCGGCGCAATCGATATGATCGTGGACCGCAGGGACATGCGACCCGAACTGGCTGCGCTACTTGCCTTGCTCCTCAAACTGCCGAAGGACGCCGTGGCTTGACAGGCTAGCGCCTATATAACCGGGCCGATATCGCGCCGGCACCAGATACAGGTGCTTCGCCGTTTCGGCCTACCGCTCGCCGTCATGCGACCGTCCGCCGCCGCGTTGCAAGGCTAAAACATACCCACAAAGAACGTGCTTGGCTCTGCCATCGGTTGCTTGCGTTTGCCAGAAAAAAAACCCCTGAAATATCAGGGGCTTGGCTGTTTCATTGACCCGGCGTTACCTTACGGTGCCGGATGGGAGATTATTCCCACTCGATGGTCGCTGGCGGCTTGCCCGAGATATCGTAGACGACGCGGTTGATGCCGCGCACTTCATTGATGATGCGGTTCGACACCTTGCCCAGCAGGCTGTGCGGCAGATGCGCCCAGTGGGCCGTCATGAAGTCTTGCGTCTGCACGGCGCGCAGGGCCACCACGTATTCGTAGGTGCGGCCATCGCCCATCACGCCCACCGATTTGACGGGCAGGAATACGGCGAAGGCCTGGCTGGTGGCTTCGTACCAGTTCGCTGGCAGCGCGTCCGGATCGACGGCCTGGCCGGCAACGAATTCGTATGGCGTGTTGCGCAGTTCTTCGATGAAGATGGCGTCGGCGCGGCGCAGCAGGTCGGCGTAGTCTTTCTTGACTTCGCCGAGGATGCGCACGCCCAGGCCTGGGCCCGGGAATGGGTGGCGGTAGACCATGTCATGCGGCAAGCCCAGGGCCACGCCGAGCTTACGCACTTCGTCCTTGAACAGTTCGCGCAAGGGTTCGAGCAATTTGAGCTTCATGGTGTCCGGCAAGCCGCCCACGTTGTGGTGGCTCTTGATGGTCTGGCCTTTCTTGCCTTTACCGGCCGATTCGATGACGTCCGGGTAAATCGTGCCTTGCGCCAGCCATTTGGCGTTGACCAGCTTGCCAGACTCGACCTGGAACACTTCGACGAATTCGCGGCCGATGATCTTGCGCTTTTGCTCGGGGTCGGTGACGCCGGCCAAGTGGCCCATGAACTGCTCTTCCGCATCGACGCGGATGACTTTCACGCCCAGGTTCTTGGCGAACATGTCCATCACCATCTTGCCTTCGTCCAGGCGCAGCAGGCCGTGGTCGACAAAGACGCACGTCAGCTGGTCGCCGATGGCGCGGTGGATCAGGGCAGCGGCCACCGAGGAATCGACGCCGCCGGACAGGCCCAGGATGACGTCATCGGTGCCCACTTGCGCGCGGATTTTCTCCACCGCTTCGCTGATGTAGTCGGGCATATTCCAGTCCGATTTGCAGCCGCAAATTTCATGCACGAAACGGCCGATCATGGCCTTGCCCTGCACCGTGTGCGTCACTTCCGGGTGGAATTGCACGCCGTAGAACTGGCGCTCTTCGTCAGCCATGGCGGCGATCGGGCAGCTCGGGGTGTTGCCCATCAGCTTGAAGCCTGGCGGCATTTCCAGCACTTTGTCGCCATGGCTCATCCACACTTTCAGCATGCCGTGACCTTCGTCGGTGACGAAGTCGGCAATACCGTTGAGCAACTTGGTGTGGCTGCGGGCGCGTACTTCGGCGTAGCCGAATTCGCGCACCAGGCCGTTTTCCACCTTGCCGCCCAGTTGGGCCGCCATGGTTTGCATGCCGTAGCAGATGCCCAGTACCGGTACGCCCAGCTCGAACACGGCTTGCGGCGCGCGCGGCGAGTCGCCGTCCAGGGTGGAGTTGTGGCTGCCCGACAGGATCACGCCGGCGGCGCCATAGTTGCGCACGAATTCGTCGCTGACGTCATACGGGAAGACTTCGGAAAACACGCCGGAATCGCGCACACGGCGGGCGATCAACTGGGTGACTTGGGAACCGAAATCGAGAATGAGGATTTTAGAATGCATGATGGGGACTTTATCTGAGGTCATTACAAAACCGGCGCACTAGGCGCCGGTCTGGTCTGTCGCTAATTACTCTGAACGGTAGTTTGGCGCTTCTTTCGTGATCTGCACATCATGGACATGCGACTCGCGCATGCCGGCCGAAGTGATTTCCACGAATTCCGCCTTTTCGCGCAGTTCGTCGATGGTGGCGCAACCGCAGTAACCCATCGATTGACGCACGCCGCCCACCAACTGGAAGATGATCGCCAGCACGCTGCCTTTGTAGGCCACGCGGCCTTCGATACCTTCAGGTACGAACTTGTCGGCCTTCATGGTGGCGTCCTGGAAGTAACGATCTGCCGAACCATCGGACATCGCACCCAGCGAACCCATGCCGCGGTACGATTTGTAGCTGCGGCCCTGGTACAGGATCACTTCGCCTGGCGCTTCTTCCGTGCCGGCAAACATGGAACCCATCATCACGGTGGAAGCACCGGCTGCCAGCGCCTTCGAGATATCGCCCGAGTAGCGGATACCGCCGTCGGCGATACATGGCACACCCGTGCCTTCCAATGCTTCGGCGACATTCGAGATGGCCGTGATTTGCGGTACGCCTACACCGGCGACGATACGCGTTGTGCAGATCGAGCCAGGACCGATGCCGACCTTGACCGCATCGGCGCCGTATTCCACCAGCGCCTTGGCAGCGGCTGCGGTAGCGATATTGCCGCCAATCACTTCCACTTGCGGATACTTGGTCTTGATCCAGCGTACGCGGTCCAGGATGCCTTGCGAGTGGCCGTGGGCCGTGTCGACCACCAGCACGTCGACGCCGGCGGCGACCAGCAGGTCGATGCGCTCTTCATCCTTGGCACCGACGCCGACGGCGGCGCCGACCAGCAGCTTGCCCTGGCTGTCTTTCGACGCGAACGGGTGGGAAGTCGACTTCTGGATATCCTTGACGGTGATCAGGCCGCGCAATTCGAAGGCGTCGTTGACGACCAGCACGCGCTCGAGACGGTGCTTGTTCATCAGGCGCTTGGCTTCGGCCGTATCGGCATCTTCATTGACGACCACGAGTTTCTCGCGCGGAGTCATCTTGGCGGAGGCTTCGGCGTCGAGTTCCTTTTCAAAGCGCAAATCGCGGTTGGTGATGATGCCGACGACTTCCTTGCCCTTGACGACGGGGAAACCGCTGATGCCGTATTGTTCCGTCAGCGCGATCACGTCGCGGATTTTCATTTCTGGCGGAATCGTGATCGGATCACGCAGCACGCCAGCTTCGAAACGTTTTACGCGGGCCACTTCACGTGCCTGGTCCTTCGGATTCAAATTCTTGTGGATAATGCCGATGCCACCTTCCTGTGCCATCGCGATCGCCAGGCGTGCTTCCGTCACCGTATCCATGGCTGCGGACAGCAAGGGAATATTCAGGGTGATATTGCGGGTCAGGCGAGTTTTGAGGGACGTATCGGCGGGTAGAACGTTGGAGTAGGCTGGGACGAGCAGCACGTCATCGAATGTGAGTGCTTTTTGAAGTAGACGCATAGCATTTCCTATTGGCGCAAAAGCAGATTATACAGAAATTCTTGATTCCTGTCTTAAACATTCACAAACCTCTGTAGACATAGTAGGAATGCCATTTTCACTTCTCTCTAAATGTCTGGAAAAGTCTGGAAAAGTCTACGTTTTCGCCCAAAATTCGCCCTCGTTTTCGAGCCTATTTCGCGCAGCGCGCCGACTGCTTACTGAGGTGCCGCAACGTCCAGCGAACCCCGAAGGACAACAATAAGATAAGGCTTTTTCAAAGGACGGCAATGAGGCACAAACTTGCAGCCATCATCCTACCAGTTCTATCTGCCTGCACTATCAGATCACTGCAACGTCTCTGTGCAGGCATGCATATCGAACGCAGATGATATTGACTTTTAAACACTATTTTTTTGAATAATCACTTTACTTGTAAAATCAGCAGACAACACAGAATAATCAGGAACACGATGGCGATCACACCACTGGCAGCACTGCACCGCAAACTATTCGACGAAGCCGATGGCAGCAAGTTTGCCACGCTCAAGGACAGACTGATCAAGAAACACGGCGAAACCGACCGGCTGGCGGTACTGGAGATACTGAGCGCTTATGCGCGCGAAGGCCAGTTGCTGCACTGGCGCAGCTCACTGGTCAACTCCATCGTGGGCCTAATGCAGCCGCAGGAGATGAAAGACTTTTTTACATGGGCCGTCACAATGCCGGAGCTTGCCTACTGGGGCATCGATGGCCTAATGAAAAGCCAGGGCAAGGATGCTTACGAGACCGTGGTGGGACTCGCCAACTCTGCTACCCTGCCCCTGGTGGTGAAGTCCAAGGCCGTGAAAAGCCTGGCCGTGCTGAGCCGCCAGCCATTTGACGCCGGCTTGCCAGCCGTTCCCGACTACTGGAAAGCCGAGAGCCTGAGGCTCGATGATGTGCTTGCCTGGCAGCGCGCCGGCTACCCGGACGGCGCGGGAGTTGCGCCACCGGCCACGCATGCGTCGCTGGACGATCCACGTACGGCACTGGAAAAAGCGGCTGCAAAACTGGAGAAAAAGCTGGCGGCCGAGCGCAAGAAAGACCAGGACCTGGCCAGCCCGTCGAACTGGCTGGTCATTGCGGATAATGCCGACCTGGCAGCCATCGACCAGCGCTGGACCTTGCCTGAACAATACCAGCGCTTCCTGGCCCGCTATTCGCCGCTGCGCGTGTATATCGACAGCAAGCGGTATTTCCAGGGCCTGAATCTGTATGGCGCGGCGGGGCTGATCAAGGCGCAGCACGGGTACTCCTACAATACCGTCGACCAAGAAGTCATCGCCGACTGGCCAGCCCACTATGTGGTGATTGCCGATGCGGGCGCCGATCCGTATTGCCTGGATCTCTCCGCAATTGAAAATGGCGACGCGCCCGTCTATACGGCCGAGCACGGCGCAGGGGCATGGCGTTTTGAGCGCCATGCGGACAGCTTTGTCGAGTTCCTCAAGGAAATCGCCAAGGCTGCTTAGCGCGGCTCGCCGCCTGGCCCTATCACGGATCATCCCCACTTCACCGCCAGTCGGCCCCAGGCTGCGATCCAACTCGTCAGCCGTCGCTGCAATTTTACGCAGGCGCCGCACACCTCCCACAGCAGCGCGAGCACGTCGGGCGACGTGTTGCGTGCCTGGATTTCCTTCAGTTGCTCGATGCTGAGCGGTGCTCGAATTTTGCTCGTTGCCGGCTCTTCATCGCACGTTTCGATCGATCCATGTCAGTTCTGCCATGGATGGCTCATCCTCGATGCTGCCCAGGGCCGAGCCAGGAACGTCTTTCAGTTTGCCTTCTACAAGGGCATGCGCCCGAGCGAATACATCGCGCTACGCTGGGAATCGATCGACTGGGCAGGGTTCAACGTTCGCGTCGACGTTGCTCTCGACGGAGGCCAGGGCGATTGCATGAAGGATTAGTGGTCGGTTTGGCCGTAGGGCAAAAATATTGCTTGTAAACCTGCCAAGAAAGGCGTTTACTTTCAATATTTGGACGCGCAAATGGCAAACGAAC
>NZ_JAFCWA010000026.1:0-14299 GCF_049897325.1 Janthinobacterium sp. DSP2-3-3
CTGCAAGTCTTCAAGCTGCAACTCCAGTTGTTCGATCTGGTGGTCGAGTTTTTCGGACTTGCGGCCGAATTGCATACGTCGCAGCTTGGCAATTTGCAGTTTCAGATGCTCGATCTCGGAGGCGCGGGTATTCAACTGCGCTTTCAAGCCCGCCACTTCGACCTCACGCGCCCACAGCAATGCCTTCAGGGCATCGATGTCGTTGGGCAGGTCGGCAGGGTTGAAAATGGACCGAGTTTACGCGAGGTACGCGACGTTTACAAGGCCGACGTGGGGCGCCAGGTGCGCTCTGGCCGACGCCAGTCTATGCCTTCGAGCAGCATCGACAGCTGTGCCTGCGTCAGTGCGACACTGCCATCGGCGGCCTGCGGCCAGACGAAGCGGCCGCGCTCAAGCCGCTTGGACAGCAAGCACAGACCATCACCACTCCACCATAGCACCTTGAGCATGTCGCCGCGCCGCCCCCGAAACACGAACACGTGGCCGCTGAACGGGTCTTCGGCCAGCGCCGCCTGCACCTTGACGGCCAGCCCGTTCATGCCTGCACGCATATCGGTGACGCCAGCTGCCAACCATATCCTGGTACCTGCTGGCAAGCCGATCATGGCAGCAGTCGCGCCAGCAACAGTGTCAGCGTCGCCGCATCGACCTGGCCCTCCAGGCGCAGCTGGGCGTGGCCCACGCTGAGCACGATAACGCCGGGTACGGTGCTGGCGACCGGTGCACTTGCGGGCAAGGTGTCGAGCACCGTGACGGCCACCAGCTGGCTTGGCGCATTGCCGCCGGCAAGCGCCCCGTCACCGAAACGCTTGCGCCAACTGAACAACTGATTGGTATTGATCTTGAGCTCACGGGCGATCAGCGAAACGGAGGCGCCATCGACCTGCGTACGTGCCACAGCGGCACGCTTGAATTCATCGCTGTGACGGCGATACGGCCCGCGTTTCGCCCTGGTTGTAACTGGTTGAATTATTGTGTCCATAAATAAATTTGTGGACACAATCAATTTGTGTCCCAAATTCAATCATGGCATCGTGCGGTGCCCAAGGGTAGACGGCGGTGGGCCGACGCTTACACTTCATGCCGGTAGCCAAGGCGCTCCTTGATGGTGCTCATGGCCAGCGCCCGGAAGCCATGGCCGGTCATCTTGCCCTTGTATCCCATGCGTCCAAGCGCCACCAGTATCGTGTTATTGCTGATCGGCTTTTCGTGGTCGCGCTGATTCGGGAACAGGTACCTGCTGCGGCCCGTGATCGCATGCAGTTCACGCAGCAGCTCCAGCGCCTGGCGCGACAGGCATACATGATGGTTGGTCATATCCGGATTGACGGTCAGCTTGCCGCGCTTCATGCGCTGCCATGGAATGATCCACTCGCCGCGCTCCAGGTCAATTTCACTCCAGGGCGTTTCGATCAACTCGCTGGTGCGCACAAAGCACAGCAGCATCAGCCGCAGCGCAATGCGGGTCGGCGCGAACATGCGTGCTTCGTTGCGGTCCAGAATGGCCAGAAACTGCGGTAGTTCGTCAGCGTTGATAGCGGCGAAGTGTCCGGCGCGGACGGTCTTCAACACATCCTTCATATCGGTGACCAGATTACTCTCTGTGAATCCGCATTGAATCGCGTAGCTGAAAATTGACGCACATACCGCTTTCTGGCGATGGGCGATTTCGCTTGCGCCGCGCTCCTCGATCTTGCGCAGTGCAGCGATTACATCGAGGTGCTTGAGTTCATCGATGGGCCTGCGGCCAATGGCCGGGAAGATATCTGCCTCCAGCCGTTGCAGGACGTTCTTGGCGGTGCGCTCGCTCCAGGTCGGCACCTTGTTGGCGTGCCACTCACGGGCAATCTTTTCAAATGTGTTGGCGGCGCGCTCCTTCAATCGCCGCTTGGCGTCATCGCGGTGCTTGCCGGGATCGATCCCTTGCAGAATCAGGCGGCGGGTCTCCAGGCGCTTTTCGCGAGCATGCTGCAGCGTGATTTCCGGATATGGGCCGAATGTCAGCAGGTTGTCCTTGCCGTTGGCCTGTCGGAACTTGAAGCGCCAGATGCGCGAACCGCTTGGTGTCACCTCGATGTACAAGCCGTCGCCATCAAACAGTTTGTACAACTTCTCGCGTGGCTTGGCGTTCCTGATACGAGCGTCAGTCAGCGGAGCAATGATCTTGAGCATGATGCACCTCCACGTCAACGTGTTGAAAGAACACTATAGACAAGATGGTGCAAATTAAAAGAGTAGACGATCAAGGGTATGCCGCCGATTCCACATCACCTACCCTAAAAAAAGCGCGATGCATTGAAATGGGCTGACACGACCTGAGACGCCGAAAAACGAAAAAACCGCTTAGAATCAAGGCTCTAAGCGGTTTTTGAGGGACTTCCTGAGACGTCCTGATCTTACTTAATTACTATCCGTGGCGGAGAGAGGGGGATTCGAACCCCCGATAGAGTATTACCCTATACACGCTTTCCAGGCGTGCGCCTTCAGCCGCTCAGCCATCTCTCCTGAAGGCAATGCGCGCGTCTTGCTTGCTCACATTGTGTACTGCATATCGCTTGTCGCGAAGCCGCAGATTATAGCAAAGATTCTACAGACTGCCAAAGTTATTTACCCGGGGGTAAAAGTTTGGCCAGGCCCGCCGGAAGGATGCGCGCCGGTGGTGCGCACGGCCCTTCCGGAGGCACTGGCCTGTCAATTAAGACGTTTCTTTCAGCTGATCCAGGATGGCCGGATTTTCCAAGGTCGACACGTCTTGCGTGATCGTCTCGCCCTTGGCCAGCACGCGCAGCAGGCGGCGCATGATTTTGCCGGAGCGGGTTTTCGGCAGGTTGTCGCCGAAACGGATTTCCTTCGGTTTGGCAATCGGTCCGATTTCCTTGCCGACCCAGTTGCGCAACTCCAGGGCCAGCTTCTTGGCTTCTTCGCCGGTCGGACGCGCCTGCTTGAGCACCACGAAGGCGCAGATCGATTCGCCTGTCGTGTCGTCCGGACGGCCCACCACGGCCGCTTCGGCCACCAGCGGGTTGGCGACCAGGGCCGATTCGATTTCCATCGTGCCCATGCGGTGGCCCGACACGTTCAGCACGTCATCGATGCGGCCCGTGATCGTAAAGTAGCCGGTGTCCTTGTTGCGGATGGCGCCGTCGCCTGCCAGGTACATCTTGCCGCCCAGCTCTTCCGGGAAGTAGCTGGACTTGAAACGCTCGGGGTTGTTCCAGATCGTGCGGATCATCGATGGCCATGGACGCTTCACCACCAGAATGCCGCCTTGGCCGTTCGGCACGTCCTGGCCCGCCTCGTCAACGATGGCGGCCATGATACCCGGCAATGGCAGGGTGCAAGAACCGGGCACCATCGGCGTGGCGCCAGGCAACGGGGTGATCATGTGGCCACCCGTTTCCGTTTGCCAGAAGGTATCGACGATCGGGCATTTCTCGCCGCCGATGTGCTTGTAGTACCACATCCACGCTTCCGGATTGATCGGCTCGCCAACCGTACCCAGCAGGCGCAGGCTGGTCAGGTCGTAATTCTTCGGATGGACTTTCGGGTCCACGTCGGCCGCCTTGATCAGCGAACGGATGGCCGTAGGTGCCGTGTAGAAGATGCTGACGTTATGCTTCTTGATTGTTTCCCAGAAACGGCCCGCGTTCGGGTAGGTCGGGATGCCTTCGAACACCACTTGCGTGGCGCCCACGGCCATCGGGCCATACGCGATGTAGCTGTGGCCCGTCACCCAGCCGATGTCGGCCGTGCACCAGAACACGTCGTCCGGCTTGATGTCGAAACTCCACTTCATCGTCAGCGCGGCCCACAGCAGGTAACCGCCGCTCGAATGCTGCACGCCCTTCGGCGTGCCCGTCGAACCGGAGGTGTACAAGATAAACAGTGGATGCTCGGCATCGACCCATTCCGGTTCGCATTGCGCGCTCTGGCCTTCGACCAGCTCGTGCAGCCACGTGTCGCGGCCGGCCACCATCGGCAAGTCGCTGCCCGTGCGTTGGTAGACGATGACGTTTTTGACGCAATCGCAGCCGCCCAGCGCCAGCGCTTCGTCGACGATGGATTTCAATGGCAGCTTCTTGCCGCCGCGCAGTTGCTCGTCGCCCGTGATGACGGCCACGGCGCCCGCGTCGATGATGCGTTCCTGCAAGGATTTCGCCGAGAAACCGCCGAAGACCACGGAATGCGTGGCGCCGATGCGTGCGCAGGCTTGCATCGCAGCAACGCCTTCGACGGACATCGACATATAGATGATGACGCGGTCACCTTTGGTAATACCTTTGGCTTTCAAGCCGTTGGCGAACTTGCAGACTTTTTCGTGCAATTCTGTATACGTTGCCTTGGTAACGCTGCCGTCATCCGCTTCGAAGATGATGGCCGTCTTGTCGCCGAGGCCATTTTCAATGTTGCGGTCCAGGCAGTTGTAGGACACGTTCAGCTGGCCGTCTTCGAACCATTTGTAGAATGGGGCGTTGTCTTCGTTCAGGGTGCGGGTGAACGGCTTTTTCCAGCTCAGGTTTTCACGCGCAAGCTTGGCCCAGAAGCCTTCGTAGTCGCGTTCGGCATCCGCCACCATGGCGCGGTAAGCGTCCATGCCGGAAATCGTTGCCTGTGCGGCAAACGCTGCCGACGGTTGAAATACGCGCGACTCTTCCGGTCCCTGCTGCTCAGTGCCCTGCCCTTGGTTCTCTATAGCGGCCATGCTAGTCTCCAGTGTAGTAATTGTTTGCTAACACCATATTCCTGATGTCTTACTGACGCCTTACATGCAGCGTTTTCCTCGATCCATTCTAACCATAATCGCCACAGGCGATGGGCGTCAAGGGCGCGCCGTCCAGCATTCTGGACGGAAAAACTGACAACACGCTAACTACTTGATGCCAATTTGTGTTTCATCAAGGCCAATAATCCAAATCGAGGGCATGCGCAGTGATCAGCAGCAAGTGTAAAATGTCGGGCATACCAAAAATTGGTATTTACCCCCAGGAAACTCCAGATGATCGACCATTCACAAAAACCCAAACATAGCAAACTGCACCCCCTGTCCGCCTTCATCTTCATGTCGCGCTGGCTGCAGCTGCCGCTGTACCTGGGCCTGATCCTCGCCCAATGCGTGTACGTATTTCACTTCTGGGTGGAACTGTCGGACCTGATCGGCGCCGTATTCGGCAATGACGCGGCCCTGCAACACGTGCTGACGGCTGTGGCCGTACCAGGCAGCGCCCTGCCGACCAAGCTCAATGAAGCGACCATCATGCTGGTGGTATTGGGCTTGATCGACGTGGTCATGATCTCGAATCTGTTGATCATGGTCATCATCGGCGGCTACGAAACGTTTGTCTCGCGCATGCACCTCGATGACCACCCGGACCAGCCGGAATGGTTGTCGCATGTCAATGCATCCGTGCTGAAGACGAAATTGGCGATGGCCATCATCGGTATCTCGTCCATCCACCTGCTGAAGACCTTCATCAATGCCAACTCGTACAAGATCGAAGTGATCATCGCGCAAACCGTGATCCATATGGTCTTCATCCTGTCGGCGATGGCGATTGCCTACACGGACCGCATCATGACGGTCACGCAAAACCAGGCACGCCCCCATTGAACCAAAAACCCATGGCTGCCAGCGGCGGTCATGGGCTTTGTCTATCTGATGCAGTAATCAGTAAAGTCTTACCCTTCTTATCCACCGCGAGAACACCATGACTGTCATAAAGCAAGAAGACCTGATCGAATCCGTCGCCGCAGCGTTACAGTACATTAGCTACTACCACCCTGCTGATTACATCGAGCACCTGGCGCGCGCCTACGCGGCCGAGCAAAGCCCGGCGGCAAAAGATGCGATCGCGCAAATCCTGACCAACTCGCGCATGTGCGCGGAAGGCAAGCGTCCAATTTGCCAGGACACGGGTATCGTCAATGTCTTCCTGAAAATCGGCATGGGCGTGCGCTTCGAAGGCTTCTCCGGCACCGTCACCGACGCCGTCAACGAAGGCGTGCGCCGCGCGTACAACTTCGACGACAACAAGCTGCGCGCCTCCATCGTGGCCGACCCGCATTTCGACCGCAAGAACACCAAGGACAACACGCCAGCCGTGGTGCACATGGAACTGGTCGAAGGCAATACCGTCGATGTGAAAGTCGCGGCCAAGGGCGGCGGCTCGGAAAACAAGTCGAAGATGATCATGATGAACCCGTCCGATTCGCTGGTGGACTGGGTCATGAAAACAGTGCCGACCATGGGCGCCGGCTGGTGCCCGCCTGGCATGCTGGGCATCGGCATCGGCGGCACAGCTGAAAAAGCCATGCTGATGGCCAAGGAAGTGTTGATGGAAGACATCGACATGTTTGAGCTGAAACAACGCGGCCCGCAAAACAAGCTGGAAGAATTGCGTATCGAACTGTGCGACAAGATCAACTCGCTGGGCATCGGCGCGCAAGGCCTGGGCGGCTTGACGACCGTGCTCGACGTGAAAATCATGATGCACCCGACGCACGCCGCGTCGAAACCTGTCGCCATGATCCCGAACTGCGCCGCCACGCGCCACGGCCACTTCGTGCTCGATGGCTCCGGCCCTGCCTACATGACGCCGCCATCGCTGTCGTCGTGGCCGGAAGTGCACTGGACGCCGGACACGGAAAAATCCAAGCGCGTCGACCTGAACACCCTGACGAAGGAAGAAGTCGCTTCGTGGACGCCGGGCCAGACCTTGCTGTTGAACGGCAAGATGCTGACGGGCCGCGACGCCGCGCACAAGCGCATCCAGGACATGCTGGCCCGCGGCGAAGAATTGCCAGTCGACTTCAAGAACCGCGTGATCTACTACGTCGGCCCGGTCGACCCTGTGCGCGACGAAGCCGTCGGCCCGGCCGGTCCGACGACCGCCACGCGCATGGACAAGTTCACCGACATGATGCTGGAAAAAACGGGCTTGATCGCCATGATCGGCAAGGCCGAGCGCGGCCCTGTCGCCATCGAATCGATCCAGCGGCACCAGTCGGCCTACCTGATGGCTGTCGGCGGCGCCGCTTATCTGGTGTCGAAAGCCATCAAGCACGCCAAGGTGCTGGGCTTTGCCGACATGGGCATGGAAGCGATCTACGAATTCGACGTCGTCGACATGCCGGTGACGGTGGCCGTGGATGCGAAAGGCACCTCGGTGCACAACACGGGGCCGAAAGAATGGCAAGCGAAGATCGAGCAACTCAATAGCGTTAGCAAGATTCCCGTGACGATCGCTTAAACAAGCACTACCATAGACGCCGCGCGGCAACATCAGCGCGGCGTTTTTTATCCTCAACGGTTCCCTATGACTTTTACAGCAAGCACTGCCCGCCCGGACGCCCCCATCGGCATTTTTGACTCCGGCGTGGGCGGCCTGTCGGTGCTGCGCCATATCCGCGCGCAGCTGCCGCAGGAAGACCTGATTTACTTTGCCGATTCCGCCCATGCGCCATATGGCGACAAGACGGAACAACAGGTGATCGACCGCTCACTGGCCGTTGCCAGCTATCTGCTGCTGCAAGGCGCCAAAGCGCTGGTAGTGGCGTGCAACACGGCCACCATCGCCGCCATCAAGGCGCTGCGCGCGCGCTATCCCGACCTGCCCATCGTCGGCGTCGAACCAGGTTTGAAACCGGCAGCCGCCATCAGCCGCAATGGCAAGATCGGCGTGCTGGCCACCGAGCGCGCCTTGCGCGGCGACAAGCTGCTAGCCCTGCGCGAACAGGTGAGCGCCGCCACCGGCGCCACGTTCATCTTGCAACCCTGCATCGGCCTGGCCGACCGCATCGAGCAGTGCGAACTGGGCCATGACCCGCTGGACGCCACCAGCGCCATGCTGGAACGCTATATCGCGCCCCTGCTGGAGCTAGGCGTCGACACCCTGGTGCTCGGTTGCACGCACTACCCCTTCGTGCAGGACGCCATAGCACGCACGGTGCGCGCGCATACGCAGGAACAGATCACCCTGGTCGACACCGGCGACGCCGTGGCGCGCCAGCTGGCCCGCTTGCTGGACGCTGCAAGCTTGCGCCGCACCAACAACGACGCACCGCGACTGCAGGGCTACACGACCGCCAGTGTCGAAGCATTGGCGCAAGCCTTCGCCGGTTTGCTGGACTTGCAGCCGCCCGTCGAACACCTGTCCGTGTGAGTGGTGTGAGTAATAGCGACCGTTTTCATGCAATCTTTCGATTCTTTAAAAAAGACTGCATTTAGATTTGCCACTTCGCCGAGTTCTTTGTATAATTCGGCACCTGTTCAGCAAAACAGCTAAACAGGCAAGTAAGACAGTGGTGGCTGTAGCTCAGTTGGTAGAGTCCAGGATTGTGATTCCTGTTGTCGTGGGTTCGAGCCCCATCAGCCACCCCACAGAATAAGTAGGAAAATCAAAGGGTTACACGCTTCGGCTTGTAACCCTTTTTTTGCATTTTCCAACGGTTTTTTAAATTTTCCAACGCACCGGCATCGGCTGGGCCATCAAGGTTACGTGCGATGCTAACATCTACGCGTGATACACTCCTCGAAAGAACCGATGCGGACACTGTTTGCATTGCACAATTCACGTTCTAGCGTGCGTTGTAAGCTGGCTCAATCAGGCCACGCCGATCCTTATCGTATCAACCATGTTTATCTGCAGACAATTTGGGCCAGCATTTTTCTCGCCGCCCGCAACTGCACACTAGGCCATAGGGGCACTGGCCACACCATCTTAATCGGCGAAAACAGTTTTTCCTTCACAGCCCGCTACGGCACGCCCAACGGCTACCAGCACCAGGGTTGCTCCCTGCAACTGAACTATGGGGGCGAAGCGACGGGCTGCTAACCTTCCCAAGTTATAATTTCCTAGCAATACGATTGAACAAAATTTAAAAATAGGAGATTTATGCAACACTGTGAACAATTATGCTTGGAACTCAACCTTGCAAAAGAACAATGTGAATTAATTAGAACAGCTAAGTCATTAATTGATATTGAATCACATTGGAAGAAATATCTTCATCACATAGAGCGTGTATGGACAAAATCCCTATCACATTACAGCAAAAGTCCAAAATGAAACGGTTGGCAAGGAAGCTATCTAAAACTTCGCACCAAAGATGAATTACTTAGCTACCTTATTAACGCACGCGGATCTGATGAACATACCATAGCTGAAATTGTGAGCAAAGAACCCGGGTTCATGGCACTCAACCCTGTCAGACATGGCGCACCATTATTAATCAAAGAAATTATTTTTGATGCTCACGGAAATATAACCAAGGCTGAGTTTGGTAGTGATGTGCATATCACCTCCAGGCCTTCACGTGTCAGATTACTGGAAGTAACTAACCGTGGAAGAACTTATCCCGCACCTGCACAGCATCTTGGGAAGAGCGTAAATCCTGACAATATAATTGAAATAGCAAATTTAGGAATAGATTTTTATGAGGATTTCCTAAATAAAGCTGATAATTTTTTTATTAAGTAAGTATTATTATTTTTCAACATTAAAAATAAAGCGCCATTATTTCTACTCGGCGATTATTTTGGCAACGTAATAATGTCACATGAAGCACGATGCGAAGAAAACAACGCATTTACTTAAGCCAGTGCAGACGTCTGCACTGGCTCATTGAATCAATATCTAGAATAGCCCTGCAGGCTCAGCCGCCCTATCCCAGCTGTAGATAATCAGCTCTTTGCGCTCAACCGCCCTGCTGCCACCACCAACGTTGTACTGAATGCCGGTCGTGTCCATCTGGAAGCGCGCAAAAACGCGCCGGATATCCGGGTGATCGTTAAGGCTCAAGATGGCCTTGCCCTTCAGTCTGGCCATCAGCTCGGCCATCTTCTCGTACTGAGCGAATTCAAATTCAACGCCGTAGCCAGCCGTCTCCCAATATGGCGGGTCCAGGTAAAACAATGTGTGCGGCCGGTCGTAACGCTCCATGCACTTGTACCAGTCCAGGTTCTCGATGTAGGCGCCGGACAGACGCAGGTGCGCGGCCGACAGATTCTCTTCGATGCGCAGCAGGTTGAGCGGCGGCGCGGTTGTCGCAGTGCCCCACGATTGCCCCTCGACCTTGCCGCCGAAGGCATGCTGCTGCAGGTAGAAGAAGCGCGCCGCGCGCTGCAGGTCTGTCAGGGTGTGCGGCGGCGTGTCCTGCAGCCACTTGAACACCTCGCGGCTCGACAGCGCCCATTTGAACTGGCGCACGAATTCCTCCAGGTGGCACTTTACAACCCGATATAAGTTGATCAGTTCGCCGTTCACGTCGTTCAGCACCTCGACCTCGGCCGGGGGCCGCATAAAGTAAAGCGCGGCGCCGCCGTCGAAGACTTCGACATAGCAGGTGTGCGGTAGAAATTGCGGGATGATTTGGTCGGCTGGCGTCGTTTGCCACCGATGCATTGGATGATGTGAACGATCAGTAGTTGCTGAGACAATACAGCAAGTACAAGACGATGGCGTGCCGCAGGCGGCTTAGTTGTGCCGACGACCTGCAGTAGGCCGCGGCGCTTGTAAGGACGACATCGCGCAACCGCGCGTTACATTACTTAGACTTTAGACGTGCCAAGACTTTCGCAGCCTCATTAGCCACCAGTGCATTCCCCGCCGAAGTAAAATGTACACCATCTATTAACAGACTCTTGTCGTCAATATCTGGGAATAATTTATCGAGCTCTATAATTTCATCATAGGCCAAAGAATTAGCGCGGATCAGCGCGTTCAATTCAAGCCTGACTTTTTCATTATTGTGGCTTGAGGAATGCATTGTAAATGCAATAACCTTGAAACCATCAATATGAGCTTGGGTCCATTCCTTCTTAAGGTTTGCAAGTATTTCTTCTGCAGACAGCGAAGTTGCGAGTAGATCGTTAGTACCAGCACAGAAAAAGAGAACGCCATAGCTGGTGACTATCGGACGATAAGCATAAACTCCAGCCATGTAACGTGCGTTAATTTGAGCAGTAGTAGTGCCAGGAACAGCATTCACATATCGCCGGACCGACGCATCCAAAGCCCCCGCAATCGAGGTTGGCCAGTAGTTTATACTGGTAACTGATGCGAGGCTATCTCCCTCAAAGATCACTACATCAAGTGGCGCGACTGGAATCACGGGCGTGGTCGGTGGAACCACTGGGATCACAGGCGTCGTCGGTGGAACCACTGGGATCACAGGCGTCGTCGGTGGAACCACTGGAATCACGGGCGTTGTCGGCGGAACTTCCGGAACTGGCGGCGATACTTGAGTGGGAGGAGTTTGACTTTCATTGCCACCACCGCCTCCGCATGCAACGAGAACCACTGAAATAGCTGCTAACTCACCAAATTTCCTGATTACCTTTAAATTTCCATAATTCATTTTCTCGACCCAAACACAGTTAAAATTGCAAAAAAACATAAAATTCAAGAAATTTTATAATGTTTTATTTGACCTGAGAAAATATTGAGTAAATCAAACAATACATTCATCACGGCAACTTACCTCAATTTTAACATCCAATGTATCTGATCGAGCGTACAACAAACGGTGTCGATTAGCAGCAGCAGCAGCAGCAGCAGCAGCAGAGCGTCTACCTGCAACTGAACGGCAGCAGATGGTGGCCAGTGCAGATGTCTGCACTGGCCACCATCTGCCAAAAATGCATTAGAACAGTCCTGCTGGCTCCAACGCCCTATCCCAACTGTAAATAATCAACTCTTTCCGTTCTACGGCTCTCCCGCCGCCGCCGACGTTATACTGGATCCCAGTTGTATCCATCTGGAAACGGGCGAATACTCGCCGAATATCCGGGTGATCGTTCAGACTCAAGATAGCCTTGCCCTTCAGCCGGGCCATCAGCTCGGCCATCTTCTCATACTGAGCGAATTCAAATTCCACGCCATATCCTGCCGTCTCCCAGTACGGAGGGTCCAGATAAAACAGCGTGTGCGGCCGGTCATAGCGCTCCATGCACTTGTACCAGTCCAGGTTCTCGATGTAGGCATTCGATAGGCGTAGATGCGCCGCTGATAGATTCTCCTCGATGCGCAGCAAGTTGATTGGCGGTGCAGTTGTGGCCGTGCCCCAGGTCTGCCCATCGACTTTCCCGACGAAGGCATGCTGCTGCAGGTAGAAGAAGCGGGCCGCACGCTGCAGATCCGTCAGGGTATGCGGCGGCGTCTCCTGCAGCCACTTGAACACCTCGCGGCTCGACAGCGCCCACTTGAACTGGCGCACGAATTCCTCCAGGTGATTCTTGACGACATGGTACAGGTTGATCAGCTCGCCGTTGACGTCGTTGAGCACTTCCACCTCGGCCGGCGGCCGCATGAAGTACAGCGCGGCGCCACCGGCGAAAACCTCGACGTAGCAGGAATGCGGCGGAAATTGCGGGATGATACGGTCGGCCAGGCGTCGTTTGCCGCCTATCCAGGGGATGATGGGTAATGCCAAAATGTGTACCTCCTAGTGGTAGAGTTGAATTCCTCCCATGAGGCAATCCAAGCCTACTCACCAGGTGCCACCGGCTGATTGCTGCTGTTAGCGCAGTGACAATCAGCCATCCCTCTATAGCGTCATGCCATTTTCACGCACGAATGCCTGGCATGCGCGGCCCGTCGCGGCAACTTCCTCCGTTTGCAGGATCAAGGCTTGAATATCTCGCGCCACCGCGTCAGGAAGTAACCCGCCAGCGGGATCGGCTGCAGCGCTTCCTTCGGCGCCACTGGCACCGGCCGGGGCGGCAGGTTCAGCACTTGCACAGAAGGCGGGCTTGCGCATGCGCTCAGCAGTAGCGAGGCGAGCGAGCACATCGTTGATTTCATCATCGTAGGCTTTCTTGATGGCCAGCGCACTGGCGGCCTGTTGCCTGGCTTGCGCCAGATTCTCGGCGGCCCGCTGCGCCACCGCTTTAATTTCCGCCGCCGCACGGATCTGCTTGTCGGTATCCCACAGCGCCTGCACGGCCGCGAGGCCCTGGGCGACGCCCTGCGCTCGCTGGTACAGCATGCCGGCGCCGGCCAGCACACATACCAGCACGGCGCCGTACAGCCAGCCAGGCACCATGCTCGCCAGCTTGGCCGGCGCGATCACACCAGCACCTTGCGAGCTTCCCGGTACAAGGCCAGGCGCTCGGCCATGCCATTCACGCCACCGTTGATGCGGCGTGTCACCCGTTCCTGGTCGCCAGCGTCAGCTAGGGCATTCAGGCCGCGCGTCTGCCAGAACCAGCCGGCCGAGCGGCAGGCGTTGATGCTCTGCTCCAGCAGCTCGGGCTGGGCCAGCAGGTCCAGGTCCAGGGCCTTGCCGCAGGCGGCATAGTTGGCGCGGCCGGTCACCTGCAGCAGGCCGCGCCCACGAAAGCGCACGCCGTCGCCGCGTTGCGAGTTGCCCAGGTCAGCGCGCCCTTCGTAGGCCTGGCCGCTGCCCAGCTCACGCACATAGCGCAGCTGGGCAGACTCGTGCCCGACCTGGGACAGGAACGACGCCTGGCGCGTCAGCGTTGTGATTCCGAATTCCACCATGGCCGCGTTCAGCGGCACCAGGAAGGTCTCCGCGCGTGCGCGTGCCAGCGGCATGATCGCCACCAGCTGGGCCAGCGTGACGGCGCTCACAGGCCACCCCGCACATCCTTGACGACGGCGGCCGCGTCGCGTGCCAGCTCACCGATGTCCTTGTCGCGGCGCTTGTCGAGCCAGCGTACCGTGGCGCCCAGCACCCACCAGGCGGGCAAGCCGGCGGCTACCATCAGCGGCGCGGCGATAAACAGAAAGCCCAGTGCCGGGTCGCTGTCATACAGCACCGCCACATCCTTTGCGTTATCGAACAAGGTCGGCCACCAAGAGCGCACAGCGACGACCAGGGCGGGACCGAACAGGATGGACGAAAGCGTGGATACGAAAAAACGTGTGAACGCCTCCTTTTTGTTTTTTGGCCACATGAACATGAATCCCAGTGAGGTTGCGGCAGCGCCGGCCAGGACCGGGATACCAAAAAATTTAATCAGTGCGCCGCCAGCGGCGGTTGTTTCAATGGCCATGAATGCCTTTCAGGTGGTGGAGATGAAAAAACCCGCCGAAGCGGGTTATGGGAGCGTGCTGTGGTTAGATAGCTGCTGGGTCGAAAGCCTCACGAATAATCGGCGCCGCAGCAGAGATAATTTCCGCGTAAGTGGCTTTCATCGCAGCAGTCAGGCCATCAAGATCTGAGGTACCCTGACTTTTTCGGACACTCTTGTTTGGCAAACTTCACCAACTGGAGAACATATGAAACGCTCAACAACATACACGCCAGAGCTTCGAGAAGAAGCAGTAAAGCTGGTCTT
>NZ_JAFCWA010000027.1:0-9340 GCF_049897325.1 Janthinobacterium sp. DSP2-3-3
CCGCCAGCGGCGCCACTCGCGCCTCGGCAATGTTCCGCCCGCGTTGTTTGCTGAAAAATTCAGCAAACAACCACAGGCGGCTTGAAACAAGAGTGTCCGCTATTGACAGTACACCTCACCTGCACTAGCCATAAGCTGCCGTTATGCCTGCACGCCAAGCTTTCATGGCTGATCTTGCACATCGGTATTAAACTGGTTTCATCTTCAACCATGTTCTGAAATCATGTTGAAAACTGAAACCCCGAGCCTGCGGCATCCGGATCTGGATCTGTATCCGGTGGAACAATTGGTGGCGGCACTGGTCGATGACCAGTTCTGGGCCGTCGAAGCCGTGCGGCTGGCGTCGCCGCAGATCGCGGCCGCCATCACGGCCGCCCTGCCCCGCATCGCCGCTGGCGGACGCCTGCTGTATGTGGGCGCCGGTACGTCGGGTCGCCTTGGCGTACTTGATAGCGTTGAACTCAATCCCACGTTTTCCTGGCCGCCCGAGCGGGCCGTCGCCATCCTGGCTGGCGGCGCGGGCGCGATGTTTACGGCAGTCGAAGGGGCGGAAGATGATTTACAGCAAGGCGAGGCTGACTTGTTGGCCTTGCAGCCGCAGATTAACGATGTGGTGATCTTGCTGGCTGCCTCAGGCGCCACGCCGTATGTGCTGGGCGCGCTGCTGGCTGCGCGCAAGGCGGGCGCCTTGACCATCGGCATCGCCAACAACGTGGGCGCCCCCGTGGCGCATGAGGCGCAATGCGGTATCGTGCTCGACACGGGCACGGAAGTCATTTCCGGCAGCACGCGTTTGAAAGCGGGCACGGCGCAAAAAATCACCCTGAACACGATTTCCAGCGCCCTGATGGTGGGTTTGCATAAAACTTACGGAAACTTGATGGTAGACTTGAAGCCGACCAACGCCAAGCTGATCTGGCGGGCGGTGCGTCTGACCATGCATGCCACCGGCGCCAGTGAGGCGCAGGCCAGGACCGTGCTGGAGCAATGCCACTATCACGTCAAGGTGGCTATAGTTGCCTTGATCAAAAAAATCAACATAAACCAGGCACAGGCATTGTTGGCCGGCGCGGACGGCAGTGTGCGGGCGGCACTGGCGGCGTAATCCGATGGCGCGGCATTCTTCTGTCTGGGAGACAATGAAGGATGTATGGAGCTAGTGAAAAAAACCGCCCCGGCGCGCGCAAATAAGCCGTGGCTGTGGATCCCTTCCCTGTATTTCGGCCAGGGCATCCCCTATGTAGTGGTCATGACCTTGTCCGTGATCATGTACAAGAACTACGGTTTTTCCAATACGGATATCGCCCTGTACACCAGCTGGCTGTACCTGCCGTGGGTCATCAAGCCCCTGTGGTCGCCCTTCATCGATATGTACCGCACCAAGCGCTTCTGGATCGTCGGCTTGCAGTTGGTGATCGGCGCCGCGCTGGCGCTGGTGGCCCTGACAACGTCGCTGCCGCACTTTTTCCAGATCAGCCTAGCCATCTTCTGGTTGATGGCATTCAGTTCCGCCACGCATGATATTGCCGCTGACGGCTTCTATATGCTGGGGCTGGAAGAGCACCAGCAAGCGGCCTTTGTCGGCGTGCGCAGCACGTTTTACCGGCTGGCGATGATCGCCGGCCAAGGTGGCCTGGTGTTTCTTGCCGGCTATTTGACGCATGCGACGGGCAATGTGCAGCTGGCCTGGTCTGTCGTGTTTGCCATTTTGGCGGGCCTGTTCATCGCCCTCTTCCTGTATCACTACTTTGTCTTGCCGAAACCCAAGGATGACCGCCCCAGCATCCAGGGCGCCGGTATTTCTCCGCTGCAGGAATTCATCGCCACCTTTGCGGCGTTTTTCAAGAAGAAGGATATTCTCGTCATCCTGGGCTTCTTGCTGCTGTTCCGCCTCGGTGAAGCGCAGCTGTTGAAGCTGGCCGCGCCCTTCCTGCTCGACCCCGTTGCCAAGGGCGGCCTGGGCCTCAGCACGGAACAGGTGGGCCTCGTCTACGGCACCATCGGCGTGATCGCCCTGACCCTGGGTGGCTTGCTGGGCGGATTCATCATTTCCCGCTTCGGCTTGAAACGCTGTTTGTGGATCATGGTACTGTCCGTCCACTTGCCCGACCTGGTCTTTGTTTATCTGGCCAGCGCCTTGCCCAGCAGCATCTATGTGATCGCCGGCGGCATCGCCCTGGAGCAATTTGGCTATGGCTTCGGTTTCGCATCCTACATGTTGTACATGATCATGGTTTCCGACGGCGCGCATAAAACGGCCCATTACGCCATTTGTACGGGTTTCATGGCCCTGGGCATGATGTTGCCGGGCATGGCCAGCGGCTGGATCCAGCAAATGCTCGGTTATCAGCATTTTTTCATCTGGGTGTGCATCGCCACCATTCCTGCTTTCATCATGGCCGCGCTGGTCAAGATCGATCCCGAATTCGGCAAGAAGGCCGAGGCCTGATTCTTTTGAACTGTGCGCCCGCAAGGATGGCGGGCGCACAGTAAAATGCCCGCACCGATAGACCTGCGCTTTACCACTGCAAGGAATTGTTTTGTTGTCTACTTTCAAAAAACGCCTGGGCGCCACGGCCGGCGTACTGGCCGCGCTGGCCACCGCCACATTACTCAGCAGCTGTACCAGCACCAAAATGCCCTCCGCAGTGACGCCGGGCGACGCGGGTTTGCCGGCCGTGCCGCCCGTGCAGCACATCACGGGCGAAGTGCCGCCGCCGGCGCCGCGCGAATTCCGCGCCGCCTGGGTCTCGACGGTCGCCAATATCGATTGGCCCAGCCGCAGCAACTTGCCGGTAGCCAAGCAGCAAGCTGAAGCGCTGGCCATCCTCGACCGCGCCAAGTCCTTGAATCTGAACGCGATTGTGTTGCAGGTGCGGCCCAGCGCCGACACGATTTACCCGTCGCAGTTGGAGCCATGGTCGGAATACCTGACCGGTAAGCAAGGCCAGCCGCCATTGCCGATGTATGACCCACTGGCCTTCTGGGTAGCGCAGGCGCATGCGCGCGGCCTGGAATTGCACGCCTGGTTCAACCCTTACCGGGCCCGTCATGCAACGGCCAAGTCGCCGCTGGCGCGCGACAGTTTTGCTTCCACCAACCCGGCGTCCGTCAAGCAATACGGCCGTTACCTGTGGATGGATCCGGGCGACGCCGCCGCTTCCAAGCACACAACGGACGTGGTGCTGGACGTGGTGCGCCGCTACGATATCGATGGCGTGCACATCGACGATTACTTTTATCCGTATCCGATCGACGCGCCTGGCTCCGGCGCCGGTGCCGAGACGGCCGCGCTGGACGCAGGTAATGGCGGCGCCAAGCGTGAACTGCCGTTTCCCGATGAGCCTTCCTGGCAGCAATATCTGCTGGCCGGTGGCCAGCTGGACCGTCCTTCCTGGCGCCGCCAGAACGTCAACCAGCTGATCGAAGCCTTGTATACAGGCATACACCGCGAAAAGAGCTGGGTGCGCTTCGGCATCAGCCCGTTCGGCATCGGCCGTCCCGACCGCCGCCCTGCCGGCATCGTCGGCTTCAGCCAGTACGATAAATTGTATGCGGATGCGGAACTGTGGCTGGCCAAGGGCTGGCTCGACTACCTGTCACCGCAGCTGTACTGGCCCGTGGCGCAGGCGCCGCAAGCGTTTGGCGTGCTGCTCGACTACTGGCTGGCGCAAAACCCGTATGGCCGCCACGTGTGGCCGGGCCTATACACGAGCCGGATCGACAATTCCGCCAAGTCCTTCACGCCGCAAGAGATCATCAAGCAGATCGAAGTGACGCGCACGCGCCCCGGCGCGAATGGCCAAGTGCATTTCAGCATGGCGCCGCTGATGCAGAACCGCAAGGGTGTCAGCGAGCAACTCAAGGCGACCGTGTATCAAAGCCCTGCCCTGATTCCCGCCACGCCATGGCTGGGCAAGGAAGCACCGGGTACGCCGGTACTGGCCTTGCGCCGCGACTCCACCAGCCTGAACGTCAAATTGACGGCGGGCAGCGGCAAACCCGTGGCCCAGTACGCCGTCTGGGCCCGTTATGGCGAAGACTGGCGCTTTACCGTGGTTACGGGCGTGCAGGGCGAACTGACCCTGGTCGATGACGCCACCGGTAAAGTCAATGCGGTGGTCGTCAGCGCCGTGGACCGTCTCGGCAATGAAAGCCCCCGCGTCACCGTGCGTGCACCGTTTACGGCCCCCGCCAAGTAATTGTTGACCGTTTAACGGTAGCCCATAACCTGCAGGCATGAAACATGCGCAAGCTTTCATGCCTGCAAGCCCAGCTTGGCTTTACACTCATGCCATGATTTCCATCCCTACAGTCCATCATGCGGTGCCCGTGCTGGGCCTGGGCATCGACGCGGGCGGCACGCAGACGCGTTGGGCATTGGCCACCGTTGACGGCGTCATCGTGGCCGACGGCGCCGTGGAAGGCTTGTCTGCTCTGCAAATGAGCAGCGATGCGGGCCGCGCAGCCGTGTACGCCACGTTTACCCGGCTGTGCCAGGCCGTGCTGGCCGTCTGCCAGCCGCGTGCCGTGGTGGCGGGCTTGACGGGCTTTGGCGGCGACGATGTTGTGCTGGCGCAAACGCTGGCCGCCTTGCTGGCGCTGGACGCCGCTGACGTCAGTTTATGCAACGATATCGAGATCGCCTATCGCGACAGTTTTGAACCGGGCGAAGGGTATCTGGTCTACGCTGGCACGGGCTCGATTGCCGCCTGGATCGATGCGGCCGGCGTGTTTCACCGTGCAGGCGGGCGCGGCGTGTTGCTCGACGATGGCGGCGGCGGTTACTGGATCGCGCGCGAAGCCTTGCGCCACATCTGGCGCTGCGAAGACGAGGCGCCCGGTAGTTGGCAAGGGTCTCCCATGGCCGTGGCCGTGTTTGCGCATCTGGGCGGCAGCGACTGGTCGCTGTCGCGCGCCTTCATGTATGGCCAGGACCGGGGCGCCATCGGCCGGCTGGCGCTGGCCGTGGCCGCCAGTGCGGATGCCGACCCGCTGGCGTTGGACATCTTGCAGCGCGCGGGGCAGGAACTGGCAAGATTGGCGCTGGCCCTGACGGCACGCTACGGTCCCCGTCCCGTGGTGCTGGCGGGGCGTGCGGCACAATTGCACCCGGCCATCGCGGCTGCCATGCGTGCCGCTTTGCCTGTATCGTTGACAATGGAGCAAAAAGTTGCCCGTTCGCATGAGGCAGCGGCCAAGGTGGCGGCCAGGGCCGCTAGCAAGAACTAAACAATTTATTAACCCGAACACGGATCTTTCATGAAAAAAATCGCCCTCGCCCTGCTGGTGGCCCTGCTCTCCGCCTGTACCACGCCCGCGCCGCATCTCGACCATAGTTTGACGGCGCGCAGCCAGAGTCCGCGCGTGAAATTCATCGTCATCCATTACACGGTCAGCGACTTGCCCCGCTCGATCAAGATCCTGACGGAACAAGTGGTCAGCAGCCATTATTTACTGACCGACACGGACAAGCCGAAGTTTTATGTGCTGGTCGACGAATCGCGTCAGGCCAATCACGCGGGTGTGAGTAACTGGAAGACTTATACACAGTTGAATGTCAGCTCGATCGGCATCGAGATCGTCAACCCAGGCTACAGGGACACGCCGGAAGGCCGCCTCTGGTATCCCTTCCCGCAGGCGCAAATCGATGAGCTGATTCCGTTGCTGAAAGATATCCAGGCGCGTTACAACATCGCGCCGGAAAATATCCTGGGCCACAACGAGATCGCCCCGCAACGCAAGCAAGACCCAGGTCCGTTGTTTCCATGGCGCCAACTGGCCGATGCGGGCCTGATCGTCTGGCCCGATGCCAACCGCGTGGCCGCGCAGCGCCTCATTTTTGAGCAGCAAGTACCGGACGCCGTCTGGTTCCAGAAAAAGCTGGCGCAGCACGGCTATGCGACGCCGAACACGGGCATCTTCGACGAAGCGACGCGCAATGTGCTGATCGCCTTCCAGATGAAATACCGCAATACGCTGTTTGACGGCACGCCCGATGGCGAAACGGCGGCCCTGCTGGAAGTGCTGACGACGCCGGCCCCAGCGGTTGCAACACCTGCTGTTGTAGCAAAGTAGCATGGCCGTTCCAGCCCATGACTTTTTCTTATATGCTGAACGTTGACGGCCCAGGCGGCCAAAGCAAGGTAAAGGAATAGCTCATGCGGCTGCGTCATATCGAAGTGTTTCACGCCATCATGCAAGTTGGCACCATCAGCGGCGCCGCCCAAGTGCTGCATATCTCGCAACCGGCCGTGACCAAGGTCTTGCAGCATTGTGAGTTGCAACTGGGCATGCCGCTGTTCGAGCGCGTGCGGGGCAAGCTGTACCCGAAACCCGAGGCGCACCGTCTGTTTGTGGAGACGGAAAAGCTCAACCGCGATTTATTGGGAATCCGCCGCCTGGCAGCCAGCCTGAAGGGGCATGCGGTGGAAACCATCCGCCTGGTCTCCACGCCGACGATCGCCATCAGCGTCTTGCCGTTTGCCATGACGGAGTGGCGGCGTGACTTTCCCCACACGCGTTGCCAGCTGGCTACCCACCACACGGGCGAAATCGTCAATACCTTGCGCCTGGGTGAAGCGGACCTGGCCGTGTCTCTGCAAGACCCGCGCCATCCGGGCATCGTGGCCGAAGCGATTGCGCACGGTGTCATGACGGTGATCGCCCCGGCCGGCACCTGGCATGTTGCCGATTGCGGCACGCCCTTGACGGCGCATGGCCTCAGCGGCGAGCTGATCGGCCATGCGGACAACGATCCGTTGGGCGAACTGGTGGTTGCCGCCTGCGAGGCGCAGGATATGCACCCCGTCTTTAGTACCGTGGTGCAAACCTATCAAATCGCCCGTTCGCTGGTGGAAGCGGGTGCCGGCATGGCCGTGGTCGACCCGTTTACGGCCGCCTCCGGCTCGTCCGAGCGGCTGCAACGCCGTCCTTGGGCGCCCACCATCCCCATCCAACTGTATTTATTGACGGCGAGCCACTCGCCGCTGTCGCATGGCGCGCGGCGCCTGGCCGACAGCATTGGCGTGGCGGCGCGCAACTGCCTGGAAAGAGGAGTCTGATGTCTGTTGCAAGGTTGCAATTGGAAGCGGTCGGCAGCGATCCGCAATTTCGCCATTTGAGCAGCATCGCCGGCATCGCCGTCGACTTGCGCTACGCTACGCCCGACAATTTCGTCGGCCGCGATTTATATAGCCCCATCGATTGTGCCTGGCTGCACCGCGATGCGGCCGCTGCCCTGGAACAGGCCGTGGCCTGGCTGGCCGCGCATCGCCCCGATCATCATCTATTGGTGCTCGACGCTCTGCGCCCGCAACGGGTGCAGCAGCAACTGTGGGATGCGTTGCAGGGAACGGAGTTGCTCGGCTATATCGCCGAACCGGCGCGCGGCTCGATTCACTCGTTCGGCATGGCGCTCGACATCACCATCGTGGGGCCGGACGGTCAGGAACTGGACATGGGCACGAGCTTTGATGATCTGAGTGAGCGCTCGCACCCGGCGCTGGAGCTGACTTTGCTGGAGAAGGGGGAAATTACCGAAGAGCAGGTGGCGCATCGCCGCCTGTTGCGCGACGCCATGTTCCAGGCGGGCTTCTTTGGCATCAACAGCGAATGGTGGCATTTCGATTGCGGCGACCGGGTGCTGGTGCGCCAGACCTACACCCGGGTTCTCTGATTAGAAGACCTGTAAACCCTTCAGCATCACGATCAGGATCAGCACGGGCGAGACAAAACGCAGCAGGAACAGCAGCACATGCGCCAGGGTCTTGTTCTGTAACTGGCCGTGATTGCTGATCGCCTCAATGAAATGCTGTTTGCCCCAGGCCCAGCCTGTAAACAAGGCAATCGCGATGCCGCCCACCGGCAGGAAGATATTCGACGAGACGAAGTCGAACAGATCAAACATATTCAAGTTAAACAGCTTGAAGTCTGCCAAGGTGCTGTTACTGAGGGCGCACAAGGAACCGAGCACGGCCAGCAGCATGATGGTTACGATGGTGGCCTTGGTACGCGTCCAGCCGTAGCGTTCATGGAAAATCACCACGGGCACTTCCATCAGCGACAGCATCGCACCCGTGGCGGCCACGGCGGCCAGGATAAAGAACACCACCATCAGGGCTTGCCCCATGGGAATTTGCGAAAACACGGCAGGGATGGTGATGAACACCAGCGACGGTCCCGCACTGGGGGCAAAGCCAAACGTAAACACGGCAGGGAAGATAGCGATGCCGGCCAGCATCGATACACCGAGGTCGGCCGCCATCACGCGCAAGGTGGTGACAGGGATATTCTGGTCATCCCGAAAATAGCTGCCGTAGGTCATCATCGTGCCCATGCCGACGGACAATTTGAAGAAGGCCAGGCCCATGGCCGTCAGCACGACGGAAGCCGTCAGCTTGCTGAAATCAGGGCGGAACAAAAATGCCAGGCCTTCACCCGCTTTATCCAGCGACAGGCTGACCGCACATAGCAGCAGCAGTAACAGAAATAGCAGCGGCATCAGTTTCTTGGCGATTGCCTCGATGCCCTTGGTCACGCCCAGCATCAATATGCCACCGATAAACAGCAGCACGCCCCATTGCCAGAACAGCGATTGCAGGGGATTGCTGATCAGCGAAGCGAAGGCCGCTTCCGTCACCAGCTTGTCGCTGCTGAGGATGGAGCCATCGATGGCCTTGGCGATGTAGGCAAACACCCAGCCCACCACTTCCGAATAAAACGCGACGATCAGGAAGGCGGCGATCATGCCGATCACGCCAACCAGCCACCAGGGCTTGCCCTTCGGTGCCAGCTGCTCCATGGTGGAGATCGGGTTGACCTTGGCCCGGCGTCCCAGGGTGATTTCCGCGATCATCACGGGTAGTCCCACCAATAAGGTGGCGAGCAGATAGATGAGCAGGAAGCCGGCGCCGCCATTGGCGCCCGTCAGGTAGGGGAACTTCCAGATATTGCCGAGACCGACTGCGGAACCGAGGGTGGCGGCGAGCACGCCGAAGCCAGTGGTAAAGCCAGCTCGTTTCAGGGTCAGGCCTGATCCTTGAGCTTGTTGTTTCATGGTGAATCTTCTATGTATGGACGCGGATTTGCGCTGAGGGGGCGAAATTGTAGCAGTTGGATGCAAAAGCCCCGGAAAAGCCTTGCTACTACCGGGGCGCTTTGCTATAGTTCGCCTCCCCGATGAGACGCACTAGTTTGCGGCACAAAAGGGGCAGTCTTCCGGGGCTGGGCAGTAAAAGAAGGAGTTGACGATTGTGCTGAAATGCTTCATACTCTTCCTTCTTCGCAGCTGACAAACACAACGCTTTGTCGATAGCGCGAGAGTAGTAAATAAGCAGTA
>NZ_JAFCWA010000028.1:0-7832 GCF_049897325.1 Janthinobacterium sp. DSP2-3-3
AAATGAAAAGTCGACCAAGGTCGGCATCGCTACCAAACGCTTAAAAGCGGGCTGGAGTGCCGACTATCTTGCCAAGGTCTTGGGCTTACCGACTTGATGCTTCATGCAATCGCCCTGCCTCGCTCAGGCACAAGATGGCATTTAGGGCATCACCTGTGCTAGAATCTCGCCGCGCTGCCCGGATGGTGAAACTGGTAGACACTGGAGACTTAAAATCTCCCGCCTGTAAGGGCGTGCCGGTTCGATTCCGGCTCCGGGCACCAGCGCACACGCCATTTTCAGAGATAGTACTCACTATTTCTCTCATTACCGCCAGTTCCGCAAAACTGGCATTGTTCCGCAAAAAATCTCCGACGCACTTGTAATTCCCTCTCTGCATCCTTGCTGGATCGTCAGTTTCTTGGGTCAGACTGCCAATTTTTTAACCCCAGCCTGAACTTCCGCAAGGGTTACCCCAACATTGCGCGCTACCATCCATTGCCCCAACAATGCTAGGTCATCAATCATGCGCCAGTTGCTTTCGCTTACCTTGCTGTGTGCTGCGGCAGGCTGCGCAGCAGGCAACCATGGCGACAAAAAAACGCCAGATATCATCGGGATGAACAGCTTCGCCCTCGCCGCCCGCTACGGCACGCCCGCCAGCTATCAACACCTCGGCGAATATCTGCAGCTGAACTATGGCAGTAAGGCTGCCGGCTGCGAAGTCATCGTTCTGGTCGACCAAGCACAGCGCGTAGCTGGCTGGGCGTCATCGGGTAATCTTTGCATGAAAAGGGCGATAGGCCTAAAAGGGGTGCTGGAGTAACTTTATCGCAGCATGCGCGCGTCGCTCTTCGACAGCTCGCGTTCCTTGAAGTCGATGTCGATCATCCACCCGCCTCGCTCCAACTGCTCGGGCCGGCTCTCAAATGCTTCCCGCAACTGCAAGCCTCCCAGCTCGAACGACTCTTCCGACATCCACTCGATGTGACAGTCTATCAAACGCCCCTCAGGAAACGTGGAAATCTGATGACTGCGCAGCTCGGCGCAAGTGGTATGCCGCTCTAGCACATTTGAGTAGTCGTCGGCCACAGCCAGCGACCCGCGCGAGCCACCGCTCTCGCGCGCAAGTTTTTTCGGTAGCGCTACTCCGGATCGATAGAGTTCCTTGACCCTGAATCCGACCGCTTTCTCCGGTACGAAAAGTTTGCACACCCAGGTCTGGGCGACCTCGCGGGCATGGCCAGACTCATCCCTCGTTGCCTCAATGCCACTCAGCACCAGATTCCATCCCTGTGCTCGCACCAGCTTGGGCCTGGCAAGCTGCGCCAGAATGCGCGGCGCGCCTATCGTCTGCAAGCGCGCTACTTTTGACGGGCGTCGATTCCCCTCCAGCGTGACCTCAACCACCAGCAGCTCCAATAATATGGCGCCCTCGACCACCGGCGCGGGTGTTCCCAGCACCGCCCCGCCCTCTCGCCGTCGCCTCGCCCATACCTTCATCACGCACTCCGAATGCACTGTATATAAATACAGTATAATGGCGAAAATGAACGACGAGAAGGCGGAATTTGTAACTAGAAGAGCCCGCCCTGCTCCCCCGATCCTAACGAGTAGTTGTCACGCATCATTTCCGAACTGATCGGCCGCCGCAAAAACCATACCCTACCGGTAGCAACGTGCGCAGGCACTACATGCTGCACGACTATGCAGATGAGAAGCGGGCGGCGTGGGCGGCGCTGGGTGAGCGGCTGGGCGATGTGATTTCGGTGCCGATGCTCTGAAACTGGCGCACCGGGGCGGCGCCAGCTAGTCGATACATGCTATACAGTAAAAAATGTACGGACGAATCGACCAGAGCGAACACACATGCTTGACGCAGAACTATTTTGAATGGAATCCAGTTAATCTCTAAAGCGATCTTCCTGTATAGTCGTTCTCTATATTAGAGGATCACCTACTATGGCTGGTAAGCATCAAATTAAAGGCTATGAGTATCAAGTCTGCGTTTATTCGACGGGAGCAGGGTCGTACTTGGGCGTAATATTGGTCACCTCGCGGAATGGCGTAAAACTCTCCCGTATCATTGAAATACCTACCCTAACGCATTTTGGGGCCGAGCGAGCTGCCCAGATTGAAGCAAAGGCCTTGGCACTCGAACTCATCCACACTGGTGCAATTGACGCCCTACTACCTCTTGAAGACACCATTTTACGCCCGGTTACGTCAACGGACGCATGACTAAACGGTCGGTGACAATTCAATACAATTCCGGCCAGTTTACCGCCATATAATTGTTGCATTGCCGCATATCACGATGATTGCGGAGTGGATATTTTCTTGAGCTGGCAATCCTTGTGACCATGGGGTGTAAAGTGAAAAGCGATTTGTTACCAAAATATTTCACGCATTCAAACCGAAGAATCGATTTTCTGTCGGAGGCAATTATCAATTCGGCGATTGATATGGAGGCGGTGCTTGGCGCAGTTCATGCAATTGTCTATATGCGCCGTCACAACGTACCCATGGATGTCGCATTGAGAGTAGTTCTACGGCAAGCAGAACGCAGAGTTACCTCGGTATGGTCGCTACCGGATGCGATTGAAAGGCGAACGTCCTGTAGCGCTTAGCCAGTGCAGACGTCTGCACTGGCTCATGCGGACAGCTCTATTCCCCTAATCCATTCACCCTCACAAACGCCTGGCACGCCCGACCAGTTGAGGCCACTTCTTCCGCCTGCAAAATCAAGGCTTGAATATCTCGCGCCACCGCGTCAGGAAGTAGCCCGCCGGCGGGATCGGCTGCAGCGCCTCCTTCGGCGCCACCCGCACCGGCCGGGGCGGCAGGTCCAGCACTTGCACAGAAGGCGGGCTTGCGCATGCGCTCAGCGCTCTGCTTTTGCCTCTGGCAAAACGCAGCCCGCAATTACCGCCTCCAGTTCCACTTCATACTTCCGGCCGCGCGGCCAGTCCCGCGCCAGCGCCAGGACAATCTCTCCATCCGTAGCCATCGGCACAAGCTTGTCGAATTCGTAGGCCGGCCGCTGCGGTACTGACTTTACACATGGTGTAAAGACGGGAACTTCGACCAACTGCGGCGCTGGCGGCGCGCTGGCGCAACCAACCAGCAGCACCGCCAGAATAATTTTTGGAATAATTTGTCGCGCCGTCTGGGGTTTCATCGCAGGCCCTCCAGCATCTGCCTAACGGCCGGCATGGCCTCGTCGCAGGTCGCGGCGCGCGCGCCCGCGATCTGCGCTAAGGCCGCATCATACTTCTTGCCCTTGGCAGCGACCGCCGCCTGTGCCGCCGCGCCGCGCTCTTGCGCCGCCAGCGTGGCCGCAGCCATTCCATCGATGGCGCGGTTTTGCTCGCTGATCGAAGCGCGCAGCGCAGCGCTGACGCCCTGCTCTTGCACCAGCGCAGCACGCGCGGCGTCACGGTCGCCGGCGGCCAGCCACCAGCTGGTACCGGCGCTGCTGGCTACTACCAGCAACGCGGCAGCCAGCAGCACGGCCGCCACCTTCCAGATTCCGCTGACGGCGCCAGCAGCCAGCGCGCCCAGGGCGCTCATACGATGCCCGCCACGTAGCTGACGCCACCGCCCGCAAACTTGGCCGTTAGCACCTGGCGCCGCGGCGCGCCCGTCGACAAGCCTATATGCACCCACGTGCCCTCGTAGATCAGCTGGTCGAAGACGAGGCCACTTTGCCGGATCAGCATGGCCAGGGCCTTGGGCGCCAGCTTGGCTGTGCTGATATCGGCAGCCAGGCCCTGCACGTGCGCGCTATTGCCCGCGCCGCCCACGGCCTTGTTCAGCGCCGGCGAGCGGTATCCGCTGGAAATGGCGACGGGCGCACCCACCAGCGCACGCACCTGCTCCAGCAGCGCGGCCAGGCGCGTGAGGTTGGCGACGATGGCGGGTGCAGGGGTGTTGTCGATGCCCTTGCGGGTGGCCACCTGCGAGGCGACCAGTTCGGCCAGTGAGAAATTTTTACTCAGTTGCATGACGATCCCTTCCAGAACGTTGAGCGCCGGTCGACGCAGACTAGCGCAGCGATGCCACAATGGAGCAGCACCTCGGGCCAGGCCGGTGTCACGCCGAACAGCAGCACGGCGGCGGCACCGGCCGTGAGCGCTATCCACGTGATGCGGATAGGACTGGCCGTGCCAGGCCGCATGTGGTTGAGCTCGACGAACAGCCCTCGCGCCAGCACGATGGCCGCCGCCGCCATGTCGATCAAATACAAAATGTTCATGGCACGTCTCCTTTCTTGCGCAACCAGGCGAATGCGGCCGGGATGATGACCTGGGCGCACAGGCCCAGGCCGGCTGCGGCGGCGATGCGAATACCCGATTCGCCGGCGCTCGACAGGAATGGGAAATAATTGGCGGCTGTGACGCTGGCCACCGGCGCGAACCAGCCCGCGATCAGCGACGAGCCGATCACGCTGCCGGCGATCTGGGGTCCGCGCATGGGCGGCAGGTAGGACAGAGAAACTAGGCCGCCAGCCAGGCCGGCCAGCAGCGCGTCATACTGCACGCCCAGGATGGACCCGGTCAGGGTGATAGTGCCGGCGGCGATGGCGATGCCGACGGTGCTGCTTGCAGGTTCAGCCATATTGGCCTTTCGTGTTGGGTATGTGGGTGGATTGCTCTAGAGCAGCAGCTAGCGCTGACATTACGAGCATGGCTGTCTAATTTCTAGGGAAAGGTGAGACAGTATTTCCGACAACGGAAACGAAAAAACCCGCCGAAGCGGGTTTGTGGTGGAGTGCTGCTGTGCTACACGACCTTGACCATCACATAGGCCCGGCCGTCGGGTTCAATCGAGATCACGCGCCCGACGGCATCGAGGTACTGTGAATTCGGGAGATCCGCCTTCCGAATGGAAATGCCTTTGATGCCGACGCCGTCCGGCACCGGCACGATGTAATCGCCCGGCTGGGCGCCTTGCACGTTGACCGGCACGCGGCCGGCGATGGCTATGCGGTCGACCTTCTGGCGCTCGACTTCCAGGGCGGCATTGAAGACGGCCATGGCCTCGGCGTCCTGCTGCACGGCGATGTTGTGGGCGGCCAGCGCGGCGGTGTAGGCGGTCTGCTTTTCTGCCCAATCGTCATCGGTGTCACCTGGATCCGTTACCACGTCCTCATATTCCGGTGGATTAGCGCCGGGAACTGGCTGCTGCGTGACTACATTTGCACGACGCTTTGGCTCTGTCGGGGCCGCACCAGCTTTTGGCGTAGGGCGCTGGCCAACATTTTTCGACCAGATGTCGCCGCCAACAAACGAGGGATCAGTGGATTTGATAGCAAACATCACCGCCTCAGCCCACAAGTCCGTAATCTGATTTTTATTGTTGATACCAACCACCTGCCCCGCAGCCACACTGGCGCAGGATGGGCATTTCCAAAAATACTCAGCTACGTCACTGCCTTGACCTGTAATCGTGCCACCGCTGGCAATACTCCGGCCTGTTACACTGTTCTTGCCTACGTAGAGGACAGCAGTCGATGCAGCCCAACCACCCGTGCCGTCAGCGGCTAAAATACCAACACTTGGTGCAGGAGCACCGTCAACCCCAAAATATATAATTTCCGCTGCTTGGCCTGTGCCACGGCAGATGTTGTGACGCAAGGTTGAGGGGTCTGAGCTGCCAGCTTTAAGTAGCGGCATGTACACAGCACCATCGCCCTTAATACTCAACAGGTCAGCTGACCACACATTAGAGCCTGTGTCGTAAGCTCTAAGAGCCAATTTGTATCCTTCCTTGAACACTACGCCATTACCTGCCCCAGCTAAAAACCCAAAGCGGCCGGCGTGTGCAGAATTAGATACTCCACCTACACCTAGTCCTAGAACCTCTTTTCCTGCCCCGGATGGATGCTCGTCATGTTTTGCACCCGCTGCTAGGAAGGACGTAGCAATAGCGCCGTCACCTACCCCAAGAAATTCATTGGTTAGAGTACCTACACCTGTCTGGGCGCCACGCCATACCGGGGCAATATAACCAGCTTCTGCGACACTTGCCCCGCTATCCCATACAAGCGTGCCAAGTACTGAACCAACAGCAGAAGGGGTCGCGTAGGTTTGGCAACCCGTACCCTGCAAGTTGAACGCGGCTTGCGCAAATGACGATGGACGAAAAAATAGATAAACAGAGTGACTTCCATCTGCTTCCTGGAGGACAAGGAATCTTGCGTCAATTGGGGGGTAACGGCTGGAAGACCAATCTACCGAAAAACCGTTGCGATTTCCCATGGTCACAGTCATTGCTGACAGGTAGGTCGATCCCCAGCCGCCAAGCACCCCGTCTATGCGCAGGGATGCATAGGTGCCAAGACCTGATACAGGCAATGTTGCTATCTTATAGAGAGCTTGAGGCTGGCCTCCGTGAAGAAATGAGTATCCAAATTTACCAACAGCTTTTACTGCTAGGGGTACGTTGGTGTAGAGGGGTAAATTTGGATCAAACCACGCCGGATTCATAAAGCCATTCGGCCCGCCAAGCGGCGACCGCCCCACGGCTGGCGCATACGACGCCACGACGGCGCCGCGCCCGGCCAGCTCATTCAGGCGCCGAATCGTATCCTTCTGGCCATAGTAAAAAAAGTCGCCCATTACATTTCCTCGATTTCGATGTTGGTGGCATATGCCTGGTAGTACGGGGTGGTGATGGCGGAATTGCTGGCGATGCGGCCATACACCTGGTGCGCCTGTTCGAGCTCGCCGTCGTCACTGTCTGGATACAGGCTGATCAGCAACGGACGCGACAGTCCGTTGCCGCGCACGATGCGCCACACCTCGGCTCGGTCCAGCGGAGTCATATGATCGAGCGCAAGCGTGAGCTTGCGATACAGCGCACCGCGTCCTACTGTTTGCCCGCCGGCGCCATTGCGGTACTGGGTGCTGGTGTCGACCGACGTGACGCCGGCACCATACGAGGCGTTTTGCTCCGGACTCCAGTAAGGGCCGATCACCAGGCGCGCCGCCTCGATGTAGCCGGCCGGGTTGTCCGGATCGGCCAGTTCGATGATCAGCTTCTTTATACTGACCATCGGGAGCCAGCAGCGCGCATACGTGCCGCCGCCGTAGCTGAAGGCGTTCACGCCCAGCTGCAGCGCGCCCCAGTCCCACATGCCCAGCTTGGCGTACTCGCATGCCGGTACGACGCCCGTATCGAAATCGGGCACGGCGTCACCTGGCTCGACGTAGCCGCGCACGCGAATCGTCGCCGTCGGCGTCAGGTTGCAAAATGGCAGAGCCGCGCAGCCGATGATCTCGGGCGCGGGCCAGGTGGCGGTGATGGTCAGGGCCAGGCCGAGCGAACGCAGCACGTCATGCTTGCCTTCGCGCTGCAAGTTGGCCACGCCCAGCGCGCCGGCCTGACTTGATGCCGTCAGCGCGGCACGGTCGGCGGCATTATCGTAAATGATTCGCAGGTTCGTCATCGGTTCAATCCTTGGATGCCTTGAGCAGAGCAACCGCCTGCGCATGGGTGATATCGACGCCGTACCGCATGAGTAATGCGGCGGCACGCTCCAGAGAAATGCCGCCGGCAGCCAGCTGTGCGCGGTAGCCGCGCACTTCAGCGCCCAGGCGGAAGCGCGCCGACATGGCATAACGCAACAGCCATGGCAACACGCCACAATTGCGCTGCTCGCGGTAATGCACCATTTCGTGCAAAAGCAGCGCGCTGTCGCCACGCGAGGCCGGCCGTACCAGGATGAGGGGCCAGACGGTCATGGCATCGAATCTTGCGGGTATGTATCGGGTTGAAATTATCATGGCTATCCGCAGTGGTAGGTGCAGGCGATCAAACGGGTTTCTGATGGCGTGTTGAATGAAATC
>NZ_JAFCWA010000029.1:0-7311 GCF_049897325.1 Janthinobacterium sp. DSP2-3-3
TTTACTACTCTCGCGCTATCGACAAAGCGTTGTGTTTGTCAGCTGCGAAGAAGGAAGAGTATGAAGCATTTCAGCACAATCGTCAACTCCTTCTTTTACTGCCCAGCCCCGGAAGACTGTCCCTTTTGTGCCGCAAACTAGTGCGCCTCATTGGGGAGGCGAACTATAGCAAAGCCGCCCATGGGCGGCAAGCTTTATTTCAGCAATTCGGCCACCGCCATGCCTACATCGGTCGTACTGGCGTTGCCGCCCATGTCGGGTGTACGTGGCCCATGCTCGAGTACCTGCTCAATGGCGCGCACAATCGCGTCATGCGCCGCCGTGTAATTGGCGTCGCCATTACCGAGGAAGTCCAGCATCATGGCGCCCGACCAGATCATGCCGATCGGGTTAGCGATATTCTGGCCGTAGATATCGGGGGCGGAACCGTGTACCGGCTCAAACACGGAAGGGAAGGTGCGCTCCGGATTGATATTGGCCGAAGGCGCGATGGCAATCGTGCCCGTACAGGCCGGGCCCAGGTCGGACAGGATGTCGCCAAACAGATTCGAAGCCACCACCACGTCAAAGCGCTCGGGACTCAATACAAAGCGGGCCGCCAGGATGTCGATATGATATTTATCCCAGCGGACATCGGGAAAGCTTGGGCCCATCGCTTCCACCCGCTCATCCCAATACGGCATGCTGATGGCAATGCCATTCGACTTGGTGGCCGATGTCAGGTGTTTTTTAGGTCGGCTTTGCGCCAGCTCAAACGCATACTTCAGGATGCGGTCGACGCCCTTGCGCGTAAACACGGATTCCTGCAGCACCGTCTCGCGTTCCGTCCCTTCGAACATGCGCCCGCCCACGGACGAATATTCTCCTTCCGTATTTTCACGCACCACATAAAAGTCGATATCGCCAGGCTTTTTATTTGCTAGCGGGCAAGGTACGCCGGGCATCAAGCGCACGGGACGCAAGTTGACGTATGCATCAAACTCACGCCGAAATTTTAGTAAGGAACCCCATAAGGAGATGTGGTCAGGCACCTTGTCTGGCCAGCCCACGGCACCAAAATAGATGGCGTCGAAATCCCTGAGTTGGGCAAACCAGTCAGAGGGCATCATTTGACCATGCTCGAGGTAGTAGTCGCAATTGGCCCATGCCATCGTCGTGAACTGCAGGTCGATATTGAAACGGCGGGCGGCCGCTTCAATCACACGCAAGCCCTCCGGCATAACTTCATTGCCGATGCCGTCACCAGCGATGACCGCGACTTTATGTGTGTTCATTGGAAACCCTGTTGGAAATAGACGATGGAAGCCCGTATTTACATCTGCTGCGCCACGTCCGAGTACAGACGCGCCAGCACATCGGCAGTGATCGCCGTGATGATGGGCTGCACACGTTCGGCCGCCAGTTCATGGGACTTCTCGCGGCGCACCTCTTTCCACAACTCATCCAATGCACCCTCATGGCGCGCTACCGCCTGCTCGACCTCATCTTGCCAAAATGCTGGTGCCTCGCCTTCCACAAAGTTGCCGCGGCCACGGCCAAAGTGCGCCACCGCCAAATAACGCAACACGCCCGCCACGACCAAGGTACGCAGGAAGGCATCCGTAAATTGCATGGTGGGCTCGTTCCGGTCCGTGCCGGAATTAAAACCCCAGGCTGCACCCGCAAACGTCAGTGCCCCGACCACGCCGCCAAGCAAGGCGCCCGTGCCCAGGGTCAGGCCGCCGGAAATCAGGTCGGCCGACAAGCCCGTCGCCGCACCGGAAATCATGGCGCCCAATAGCCCCGCTTGCGCCTTGTCGATCGGTGCGCGCACGGCGAAATTATCGCGCAACCGCGCATTGATCTTATGCGCATCGGTAGGGTCGAGTTTGTGCAAGATCAACAGTTCACGCGTGGTGACACCGCTGTGCGTATTGAGCCGCGCCACCAGGCTGGCCATCGCCTTTTCCTGGCGTTGCTGCTCTGCATTTTTGCCTATGCCTACGACCTGCAAAGCCGATTTCAGCAAGCCCTTGGAGACGGGCTCGATGGCTTCGCGATCCTGGGCTGCCACCGCCAGCTGCGTGGCCAGCAAGTGCATGGCCTGCTGGAAACGCGCCGTATTCTGCGCTCGCCAGGTAGCAAACAAACGCGCATAACCGGCTTGCTGCGACTGCGGCAACAACTTACCCACGGCTTCGTAAAACACGCGCTCATGTACCCAGCAGCGGGCAAAGGCATCGAGCGCCAAAACGTCGCGCACGATGGGATACTGCTGCAAATGGTCGCGCCAGCGCGCCTGCTCGCCGTGTTCCTCATTGCCCGGACGTGGCGGCCCCATCTGATTGAGCAAGACCACCACCGGCTTATCCAGCCATTCGAGGATTTTCATTTCCGCCGGCAAGTAACCCGCATCCCTGGGATGCTCCGAGGAATTCACCAAATACAGCACCACATCGGCTGCGTCCTTGGCCGTGCGCAGCGCTTGCTGGCTCAGCCAGAACGGGCGGTCGCGATAACGGTCCAGCACTTCGCGCAGGAACCAGCCGATGGGATTGCCGGACTGCCCCAGGCGCCTGAGCAGGCGCACGGAATCGCCAAAGCCGGGCGTATCCCACAGTTGCAAGGCATCACCCTGTGGCGTCGCCAGCAAGGTATGCGATTCCGCAAACACGGTGACGTGAGCGGCGTCGCGCACTTCGCCGATATCCACGCCCACCAGGGTGCGCGCCAGGGTGGTCTTGCCATTATTCGTATGCGAAATCAGCGCAAACTGAATCTGCACCGCATCATCCTGAACATCTTTATTCACATTCACACTCATGCTGCTGCCGATACTTTCAAGCCGACACCGGCATCGAGCGGGTGCAAGGCAGGATTAAGCAAATTGACCAGGGTGGCCGGGGTTTGATGGAACAGGCAAAACTGTTGCCACAAGGCGACTCTTTCCGCCAAACGGGCGGCATTATCCACCTGCTCGCCAGCACGCTCCAGATAGCTGGACTCATCGATCAGGACGGCGATACCGCGTGCGGACGATTGCACCAGGTAATCGAGGAAGGCGCCGTGATTTTCCTTCTCCGGCGTCGCCGTCAGATTGAACAGCACGGCCGTGATATTGACTTGCGGATCATTCAAGTCGGTGCCGCGCAAGACCTCCTGCGGCTCTTCGCCATACGACGTCGATGGACGCAGCATCATGCGTCCCTGCTCGCCAAACAGCATGATGGACAGCTGGCCCAAGCCTTTGTGGCGCGCCTCATCGACAGTAAAGCTGTACGGCAAGACACGCAGCATGCCGCCCGTGGCCACGCCGATGCTTTCATTGAGCTTGCGGAAGTACGGTTGATCGAGATCCAGCGGAAAGTGCTTTGCCAGGCGCGCGGCGCGCCAATTGTTGACCAGGGCCAGGATCAGGCGAGGAACGACCACCAGCAGGAAAATCGTTACCGCATACAAATGCACCCAGCGCGCGCCGCCTTCCACGGTCGTCGTTTGCGGAAAACGCAGCGCTTCGATTTCCGCCAGCGAAAAACCTTGCAAATGAAACAGGGCGATGGCCGGTGCGAACAAAGTCGACAGCAGGCTGTGCACTTGGCTGGCATTCAGAAAGGTGCTTTCCCAGCCAGCCGCGTATTGCGACAGGAAGCCGCGCGCATACAGCGAGGCGACGGCGCCGATAGCAAACATGGCGGCGCTCAGGTGGATGGTACGGCCCAGGCGCGCGGCCGTCAGCTTGGCGCTCAGGTGCGCCCATTCCCCCATGAAACTGAGCAAGCCCGAGGACAAGGCGTGCGGCAGTTTGCGCGGCAAGGCCAGGCGGCCCACGCTCAGGTGGCGCACCAGCCCCGCTTTCGGCCAGCCGAGAGAGTGCGAGGGGATGCATAGCCAGATCAGCAAACCCAGGTAAACCAGTACATTCCAGGCGATGATCAGCAGCAAGGGCGCCGACAGCAGGTCGACGCGATGCGGATCGGTGATGCGGTCGAGCCCGGCCCCCAGCAGCAGGGCCAGCAATGGCAAGGTCAGCGCCAGGGTCTTCATACCGCTGCGCCGCTTCGCGAAGGCCGCGAAGGCGGGTATGCGCTCAGTGATGCGCTTGATGATCAGCTCGGAGCGCTGCTGCAGGAAGTCGTCCCCCGTGACTTCGGCCTGCTTGCCCGAAGCTTGCCATTGCGCAAGCTCACGCGCACTGCGGCTGGCATACATGCGGTCATCCTCGCTGAGGACTTCTTTTTTCTGGTCGGCCGTTTCGATAGCCCGGACCAATACCACTTCTCTCGCAATCTGCTCGTTCATGGCGCTCCTGTTTTTATATGAACCGACAACTTGACAGGCAGATTGTGACGTACTTTTGTATTTCAGGCCAACGCGTCCTCGGCCCGGAACAAGTTATGCAGCAGATATATCAGGAAAGAGGCGATCCAGGCAGACCACAACGTATGCGTGAAAAATTGCGTACCTTGCAACTGTTGCTGCCAGCCTGCAGACAAACCGCACAGCAGCATGACACCGGCGAGCAGAAGCGCCGTGCGTGGCCGTGCCGGCAGGCAGAACAATGGCAAGGCTAGCATCCACCAGGCAGTGTTCGCCTGGGTGGCGGGCAGGCAAGCCATGGCAGACGCACTGGCGGGCAATGTTTCCAGCATCCGCGCATACGGTTCCAGTCCGCCATAGCGCAGCAAATCCGTAGGACAGGGCACATCGCTGAAGGATGAGAGCAAATAGATGCTTGGCGGCACGAAGACGACCGACAAGGCCACGACACGCAAGGCACTGCGGCGTGATGCAAGCCAGTCCAACGGGCGCAAGGTATCCCAGACGGCCAAGCCGATCACGGCGGCACCAAGCAAGGTCATGCCAAACTGAAAACTGCCCGCCAACGCGCTGTCAGCACCGGCAAATTGCCCACGTGCCCCGTCGAACATGCTGTCGGCGAGCGCCAGGTCGAGATTGCTGTAATTGCCGATCCAGAGGATCAGCATGGCCGATAGCATCAGAACGCTATCGATGCCTTTGGGAGTTTTAACGAGTTTAAGCTTGGCCAGCATGGGTGCACACATTACTTGATGAGATGAAAGGGAGAGGCCGCACAGGACGGCAACCATGGAAGTCATCGTACAGTGTCAATATGAAGAGAACATGACGCTGCCCGCTGTGCACAACACGGACGATGCAATACGCGTTTCCAGAATCAGCTTACAAGTATCAGCATGAATTACGCGTCAACAGGACGTTAAGTTTTCGTTAAGTGCTCGCAAAAAGCCGGCTTAAATGAAATCAATCCGCAGCATGGTGCCACCAGCGGGGCGAACATTGAACGCCAGCTCCGCGCCCAGATACAGGCAGATGCGCTGAACCAAACCCAGCCCCAAGCCTGTGCCGGATGAGCCGCCCAGATTGGCCGGTATGGGTTGATGCAAGAGGCGCGCGCGCGCCGCTTCCGGCAAACCTGGCCCCGTGTCCTCAACGATCAGCCCACGTCCGGCCAGGCGCACGATCACTTCACCCTGCAAGGTGTACTGGCAGGCGTTGCGCACCAGGTTGCCAATGGCGGCCGCCAGCAATTCACGCGGGGCGTTGACCAGAAAATCTTCGCCGCCCGCAAACACGAGAGTAAGCGGCTTTCCGGCCGTATACGATTGACAGCGCAGGCATTCCTGGCGAGCCAGTTCCGCCAAGGAGAGTGACGCGCACTCCAGCAACTCGGGGGCGCGTGCCAGGCGCAGCAGCACCGTCACGGAATCGCTCGCCTCACGCGCAGCCCGATAGATACGCTCGGAGGCGGAGCGCACCAGCGGTTCATGTGCGCCTTGCTCCATCAGAATTTCCGCCGCCCCCGTGATCACGGTCAGCGGCGTGCGCAGCTCATGGCTGACATCGCCCGTAAAAAAGCGCTCTCGGTCAAGAACTTCGGTCAACTCCGTCGTACGTGCAGCAAAAGCGCGTGCCAGTATTCCCAATTCATCGGCACTGTCCTGCAGTGGCAGGGCCGCCTGGCCGGCCTTGACGGCCTGCGTCAACGACATGATCGGCGTGATCAAGCGATTGGCGATGAAGGCGCCCAGCAGCGAAGCACAAATCAGGAAACCGATAAAGCCAAGCGCAAACATGCTGTACACCACCAACTCGATCTTTTCATATTCAGTGGCATGATCGATGACAACGAATTCGCCATGCACATCGCTGCCGACCAGCACGTGCAAATCGACGCCGTCGACGGTTTTCTCGTGCATGCCGGGTGCCAGGCCACGCAAGGGCAGCGGGGTCTCCTCGGCGTGATGAAAGCTCAAACCGGCCGGCATCTCGACAGACAAACCGGCCGCATGCCTGGGTGAAGCCCAGGCCGCCACTTCTTTCAGGCGCTCGTCAACCAGGCGTACTTCGATGCCCTCGACGGCGATGGCGGCGATAATGGCAAAAAAGACGCTCGCCACCGCGGCGAACAGCAGGTAAGCGACGATGATGCGCCGCTTCAGCGATTTAAATGGGCGCATCGCTACTCAGTAATTTATAGCCGATGCCAGGAATGGTGCGCAGCATGGGAAAGGCATATGGTTTGTCGAGCACTTGCCGCAGCGCATGGATATGCGTGCGCAGGGCATCGCTGTCAGGCCGGTCATCGCCCCAGACTTCATGCTCGAGCATCTCGCGCGGCACCAGCTTGGGCGCTTCGCTCATCAGGCATTTCAGGATAATGTAACCGGTCTTGGTCAAAATCAATGCTTGGCCGGCGCGCCGGACTTCGAATTTTTCAGTATCAAAACGCAGCTCGCCCACCGCCAGCACGGCGGCGGCCGTCGTTTGCCCGCGCGCGCGGCGCAGCAAGGCTTTCAGGCGGATTTCCAATTCCAGTAGCGAGAATGGCTTGACCAAATAATCATCGGCGCCACTGTCAAAACCGGCGACCTTGTCTTGCAGGGTATCGCGCGCCGTCAGCATCAGCACTGGCGTGCTATTTTTTAATTCAGCGCGTAGCTTCCGACACAGCTCCAGGCCCGTCAGGCCGGGTAGCATGACATCGAGCACCAGCACATCGTAATCATGCTGGGCCAGCAAGGCCAGGCCGGCATAACCATTCATGGCCGAATCGAGCACATGGCCCTTCGGCTCTAGATAAGCGTAGAGATTGGCGAGAATATCGGGGTTGTCTTCAATGATCAGAATGCGCATACCGCCATTGTAGGGTGAATTTCGCCGCATCAAACGAAACCATCAGACGAAAAAAAACCCGACCATTTCTGATCGGGTTTTTCTCTACTACGAATAACAAGCCTGACGATAACCTACTTTCACACTGGTTGCAGCACTATCATCGGCGCAAAGTTGTTT
>NZ_JAFCWA010000030.1:0-4423 GCF_049897325.1 Janthinobacterium sp. DSP2-3-3
GAGCATCCGGTCAACCGGGTTGGCGACTTCCTGCCCTGGAACTGTGCCGCACAGCTCCCCTCAGCCTAAACAACACGCCGCTTCCCAGCGGTGTGATGCCATCATCTAGCAAATCAACACCCGGTTCAAGACGGAGCTGGCTTTACGCTTACGGTGGTCTGGCCTCACTGTCACATGATCTTTCCTATGTCGCCTCCGGTAGTTGCGATGTTGCATCAGTACTCAACCCGTTAGTGTTGGCTGCGTCCATTACGCATCCGTCCGGCGCGGTCGGCACCTTCACCCTGACACCGACCACTCACGGACGTTCTTTCGTGCCGCGCGACTGCACATGGGACATGGACCAGACGAGCCAGTATCTGCGTTATACGCGGTATTACGACGTTTATTCCCTGACTGAAAAAGTTATTGCCGGGCCGGCCGTCAGCACGCAAAGCTGGAAATATTTTTACGGCCAGCCGAACGCCAGTTGGGACGACGCGGGCAATGTCGCGGACAGCAAGATCGTCAACGTCAAGGGGCCGGACAACGACGTTACGCGCTACACCTTCGGCAACCGTTTCCAGCGCAATGAGGGCCAGTTACTTAAAACAGAATTCGGCCTGGTTGATTTGCAGGCCGAATCTGGCGGTACGCCACTGCGCAGCGTGGAAACGCGTTACCGCCAGCCCGACTCCGCCAACCCATATCCAGAGTACGCTGGTATCAGTGATCAGTGGCGTGGTGACGGACTGATGTCATCGCGCTTCCTACCGGTGGATCAGAGAATTACCGAACAACAGGGTGTCAGTTTTGTATGGGAAGTAGCAAACGGCGCGAGCGGATATGATCACTTTGCGCGGCCGCTGTCAGTGGTGCGTTCGAGTGGCCTGGGTTACAGCCGCGGGGAAACGACAACTTATTACGACAATTTTTCCCTGTGGGTGCTTGGTCAGGTCGCCACGGTGACCGACGACGCTACCGGTAAGGTGATGATCAGCAATACCTATAATACCCACGCTAGCCTGGAAACGCGTAGCAGTTTTGGCAAGTTGGATACGAGCCTGACCTATTATGATGCCGACGGCACTCTTGCCACGCGTAGCGACGGCAAGGGCCAGACTATAACCTATCTGAATTATAAGCGCGGCGTCGCGCAGACGGCAATCTACCCGGACGGCAACGCCGAAACGGCTGTGGTGTCGGATATTGGCCTGATCACCTCAACCACGAATGCCGCCGGCTTCACCACCCGCTATGGCTACGACGCAACAGGTAGGCTGAACCTGATCACGCAGCCGGAAGGAGACAGCGTCGGCTGGTACCCGACGACGTTGACGTTTGAGCAAGTTTGGACTGCCGAATATGGCATCGCTGCCGGCCACTGGCGCCAGACGGTAATTACAGGCAACGCCAGGACGGTCAACTATTACGACGCTATCTGGCGTCCGGTGATGACACGGATCTATGACAGCGCGCAGGAATTGGCAACGCGCAAAGTAGTGGCGCGTAGCTTCAACGCCAACGGGCAAGTGACGTTCGAGTCGTACCCACAGCGCGACATCGACGACATAGGCACGGCCGTGACTGGCGTAAGCACTACCTACGATGCACTAGGTCGTGTTGCAGAGAGCGCCGCCAGCAGCGAGCTGGGACAGTTGAATACCCGCAACGAGTACGTGGACGGTTTCCGCCGCGTAAGCTTCGACGCAAGCGGCAACGCGACGGTGTTTCTGTTTCATGCGCTGGATCAACCGAGCGAGGCGGCTGCTTACCAGATATGGCCTAGCGACCATCTAGTGATCGAGATCCAGCGCGACGGCTATGGCAAGCCGGTGTCGGTGGCGCGCGGCGGCGACGGCCTGTACAACATTCGCCGGTATGTGTATGACGAACATGAACGGCTGTGCAAAACTATCGAGCCGGAAGCGGGCGCTACCGTGCAGGACTATGACGGTGCCAACAACCTCACGTGGCGGGCCAGCGGCCTGGCGTTACCAGATACGGCCAGCTGCGACACGCAGAGCGTGCCGGTCAATAAAAAGATCAGCTACCAGTATGACAACCTGAACCAGTTGACGAGGACCGACCATGGCGACGGCAGTCCGGTCATTGTGCGTACGTATACGGTCGACGGGTTGCCGCTGACAGTCGATTCCAGCGGCGCGAAATGGACCAGCGACTACAACAAGCGGCGCCTGCTTGAGAGCGAAACGTTGACTTATAACGGCGCAAGCTACAAGCTCGGCCGCAGCTACGACGGGCATGGCGCGGTCAGCAGCCTGACTTATCCCGGCGACGGCAGTATCGTCGCGTATGCGCCGAACGCCTTGGGCGAGGCCAGTCAGGTGGGTGCGTATGCAAAAAACATCACGTACCACCCGAACGGCGCGATCGCCGGCTTTACGTACGGCAATGGCGTGGTACACCGGCTAATCCAGAATGCGCGCGGCAAGCCCTGGCACTCGGCCGACACGGGCGTGATTTGGGACGTGTACGACTACGACGCGAACGGTAATCCGACCTCGATCGCTGACTACCAGGAGGGTAGGGACACGCGCGTCATGGAGTACGACGTGCACGACCGGCTGACGACGGTGACAGCGCCGGGCCTGTGGGGGCGGGCCGCGTATAGCTACGACGCGCTCGACAACCTGACTGGCAGCAGCATCGCTGGCCAGAACATGCGCACGCTGACTCACCACATTGACGTCAACACCAACCGGCTGACGAACCTGATCGGCCCGGGCGGCTACAGCTACAGTTATGGCTACGACAGCCAAGGTAACATCACGCAGCGCGGCGGGCAAAACTTTGTGTTCGATATCGGCAATCGCCTGCGCGTTGCTGTGGGTAAGGCAAATTACCAGTACGACGGCCTGGGCCATCGCATACGCATCGACGGCATGGACGGCAGCCAGCGCATGCAGGTGTACAGCCCGGCTGGGCAACTGTGGTACGCGGCGCAAAGCGGAGGTCCGCAAGCGGCGTTGAGGACGAAATACATCTATTTGAACAATGGCTTGCTGGCCGAGGTGACGAATGGTGTGGTGCAGTACAACCACACTGACGGGCTGGGCAGTCCGGTGGCGATCAGCAACGCGGCGGGCGCGATCGTCAGTCGCAGCAAATATGAGCCTTATGGTCTGCTGGTGGCTGGCACAACGCCGCGCATGGGTTTCACTGGCCATGTGCACGACAACGAGACGGGGCTGGTGTATATGCAGCAGCGGTATTATGATTCCGTGGCTGGGCGTTTCTTGAGCGTTGATCCGGTGACGACCGATGCGAATACCGGCGGCAGCTTCAACCGGTATGCCTACGCGAACAATAGTCCGTACAAATACGTTGATCCCGATGGTCGACAAAGTTTGAGCGGCAATATGCCCTCATACTTGCCAATGGTTCAGCTGGAAATGGGGGTTCGAGCTTGGTACGGTCAGTTGATGGAAAAAACAACTGGAGTTCTTACGGTTGCATCGATGGCTGTAGGTGCGCCTGGGCCGGCTGTCGCAAAGGAAGCTATCGTCGTAACGAAGGCTTCTATTCAGGCGGCGTTAAAAGGGGCGCCGATGACAACGGCTCAATCCGCTGTTTCGCTTCCCGTCATCGCAAATTACGTCCAAAAGATTGAGGCAGGTATGGTGGCGCCGGCAATCAAAGTTGATGGGAAGATCATTGTGGAAGGAAATCACAGGTATGTTGCAGGACGAGTCGCCGGAAAGGAGCCTGCGCAAACCGCAGGAACTGCATCTCCTAGTCAAGTAAGTCAAGCAAAGCCAGTTGAGAATATCAAAGTTGATCCTACCGATTGGGGGAATCGTTAATGATTAAAGTTATGTGTCAAACCGGGCAGGAAATGGTGATCGATGCTTTGTCCCTAAAGACTGCTGTGTTCGATGACGTCGAACTTCATCGCGCAATATTAGAGAACGAAGACTTGGCGGGCGTCAGCTTCAAAAGAGCGAATCTTCGGGGGGCGCTATTCAATAATTCAATCCTCACTGACAGTAATTTTGACGCCGCAAAATTGATGACAGCATCGTTTTGCGACTCAAAATTGATGCGTGCTTCGTTTGTAGGAGCCGGCCTGATGGCCGCAAAATTTGACGGGGCCGATCTACGCAACGCAGACTTCGAAAGTGCTGATGTGGGTTACGCGAGCTTTCAGGGGGCCGACATCCGAGGGGCAAAGTTAAAATGTTCTCGACTGGAAGACGCTGATTTAGCCGGGGTATTGTGGGACGCTAGTACTGTCTTTCCTGAGGATTTTCGGGGCTGTGGACGCGACGGCTCACATACTGCTAAGGGTAGTTAGAGCGACGGGTGAGGTGTACTGTCAATAGCGGACACTCTTGTTTCAAGCCGCCTGTGGTTGTTTGCTGAATTTTTCAGCAAACAACGCGGGCGGAACATTGCCGAGGCGCGAGTGGCGCCGCTGGCG
>NZ_JAFCWA010000031.1:0-1567 GCF_049897325.1 Janthinobacterium sp. DSP2-3-3
GACCTGGCGCGTTTGCTTTTTCATAAATCAGTGCTCCGTTGTTGAATGGGGTATTGGTGGATGGCGCGCGCGCTTAAAACTCGGTCTGCACGGCGCCGTCGTTGCCGGTGGCGGCCGGGTGGCGCGGGCCGTTGCCGGGCGCTTCGTCCATCTGCGCCCTGAAGGCGGCCAGCTCGTCCTGCGTGACCTTCAATGCCGTTTCGGTTTTCTCCAGGCGCGCCAGGGTGCCCGTGTAGTTGTCGTTGACGGTGACGACGTGGCCGGCCAGCGCCTGCACCGCTTCGCTGATGTCGGCGAACTGCGCGGCGTCGGTGCCGGATTTGTTCGAAAAGCGCGACAGCAGGTTTTTCACGGCGTCGGCCAGCTTGATGCCCTGCGGCTCGTCAAATTCCAGCGTCACCTCGACGGCGGACGTAAACAGGTTGGTGCTTTGCTGCTTGCGGCCGGCGGAAAATTGCAGCGCCTCGGTGCCCAGGCTGGCCGGGCTGTCGGTGACGCCCAGGCCGACCAGGTAGGGCTGCGACGAGTCGGCAAAGTCGGGTTGAATTTCCAGGCTGGTGTACAGCTTCTGTTTCGCCTTGTTGATGGCCACCAGCTCCGGCGTGGGTTCGATCTGCGCGAACAGGGCCAGTTTCTTGCCGCTGTCCGTGTCCACTTCCTCGGCCTTGACCGCGATCACATCGCCGTAGGCTTTGAACTGGCTGTCGGGCAGGATGCCGCGAATGTGCTCGAGCCAGATGCGCGCGCCGTAGGTTTTCGGGTTGTAGGTGGCGGCGATCTGCTCGATGGTGGCGCGGTCGATGTTGCGGCCGTCCGTGGTGGCGCCTTCGGTGGCGACGCGGAAGAATTTCGATTTGGACATGGTGGGCGTTCTCGGTTGATCGGATAACGCCATGGTCAACGTCTTGGCGCTGCGATTCAATGCGGTGCGGGTTGCTATGGGCCATAGCGACTTTTGCCTTTCCCCGCTCCGCGCGCGCGCGGCCTACGCTGGCGGCATGCTGACAATCGAGAAAACAAGCGAACAAACCCCCGACGAGAAAATCGCCGAACTGGCCGTGCCCGAATCCGAGCCGCGCCGTGCCGCGCGCGCTCTGTACTGGAAGGGCTGGCGCATTTCGTCCATCGCCCGCCACCTCGGACTTAAGCGCAGCACCATCAATAGCTGGAAGCTGCGCGACGAATGGGACAAGGCCCAGGCCATCGAGCACGTCGAGGCAGCGGCCGAGCTGCGCCTGGTGAAGCTGATCGAAAAAGAGGTCAAGAGCGGCAGCGATTACAAGGAAATCGATCTGCTGATGCGCGCCATCGTGCAGGCGGCGCGCGTGCGCCGCTATGAGCAGCCGGGCGGCAACGAGGTCGATCTCAACCCCAAGCTGGCGAACCGCAATGCCGGGCCGAAGAAGAAGCCGACCCGCAACGATTTCAGCGAAGAACAGAAAATCCAGCTGCTCGACGCCTTCCAGGATTCGCTGTTCGATTACCAAAAGGTCTGGTATCGCAACGGCGACCAGCGCACGCGCGCCATTTTGAAGTCGCGCCAGATCGGCGCCACCTGGTACTTCGC
>NZ_JAFCWA010000032.1:0-1553 GCF_049897325.1 Janthinobacterium sp. DSP2-3-3
GTGCTGACGTCGCCCTGTGTTGCCGTCAGGCCGATATTGGCGGCGCTGGTCTGGCTGCCGCCGATATCGAGCGTGGCGCCGGTCAGCTTGGCGCTGCCTGCCGCCAGGACCTGGCCATGTGCGGCCAGCGTTTGCGCGGTGTTGACCATCAAGTCGCCAGCCGTGCTAAGCTTGCCATCGGCCTGGATGCCAGCGCCGATCAAGCTGCTTGTGCTGCTGTCGAGAGACTTTGCCGTGATGTGGTTATTGCCCTGCGCCACGATCACGCCCGTGTTCACGATAGCGCCGCTGGCTGTAATGGATTGATTTCTGGCCGCATACAGGCTGCCCGTGTTGTTCAATGTATCGAGCGTGGTGTCCAGGTTAGCACCAGCAAACACGCTGCCGGCGGCATTGCTCAAGTTCGCAATGTTCAAGGTGGCGTTGCCTGCGATGGCTTGCAATTGCCCCTTGGTGTTATCAATGTCGCCACCGGACAGCTGCAGATTACGCTCAGCCGCTACCGTGCCTTCGGTGTTGTCCAGGCGGCCCACAGTAAGCTCGGCATCCTGCACCGCCACGATGCGACCCGTGTTGTTCAGCAAGGTGCCCGCTTTGACCAGTGCGTCACCATTGCCTTCGATCTTGCCGCCCGTGTTGTCGATCTGGCCCGTGGCCGTTACCGTCATCAGTCCGGTTCCCGCCTGCGTCAGGCTGCCGGCGCGGTTGTCCAGGCTGCCAGCGTTGACGCTCAGTTGCCTAGCAACCGTGGTGGCATTGCGGTGGTCCAGCGCAGCAGCGGTAATGTCCACCTTGCCATTGCCCGTGATCTTGCCGTGCTGGTTGTTGAACTGGCCTGCGTTGATGGACAGAACGCCCGCACCTGCGTGCTCCAGCTTGCCATTGATGTTCGTCAACACCGTCGCGTTCAGGGCCAGGTTAGCGCTGTTGACGGCGATGCGGCCGGCTGTGTTGTCCAGCTCGCCCGTGGTGATGACGGTGTCGCCCGTGCCCGTCTGCACGATGTCGCCGCTGGCGTTGTTCAGATTCGCCACATTCAATCGCAGCTGACCGGCCACCAACTGACCCTGGGTATTCACCAGCGACTGGGCATTGTTCGCGTTGGCCGTGATCGACAGCACATTGCTGGCGGAAATCAACGCCTTGTTCGTCAGTACATCGCCATCACGTGCGGTGATCGCAATAGTTGAGCCGCCCGTCTGGCTGCCAGACAGATTGACCGACGCACCTGCCAAGACCGCACTGCCCGCCGCCAGGTTCTGCCCGCTCGCTTGCAGCACGCCATCCGCGTTGATGGTCAGATCGCCCGTCGTGCCCAGGCTGCCATCGGCTTTCACACCGGCGCCCAGCAGGCCGCTGCTGGTGACTTTGCCGGCGGTAATATGGGTGTTGTTGACGGAGGCAATGGAGCCCGTGTTGTTGAGCACGCCGCCCACCGTCAGTTGCTGGTTGCGGCCTGCATACAGCAGGCCGGCATTGTTCAGGTCAACGCTCACTTTCGCCGTCAGGTCCTTGCCGGCGCTGACCGTGCCCTGCTGGTTCAGCAAGGACGC
>NZ_JAFCWA010000033.1:0-1486 GCF_049897325.1 Janthinobacterium sp. DSP2-3-3
CCGAGATCGAGCATCTGAAACTGCAAATTGCCAAGCTGCGACGTATGCAATTCGGCCGCAAGTCCGAAAAACTCGACCACCAGATCGAACAACTGGAGTTGCAGCTTGAAGACTTGCAGGCCGACGACGCCGAGGCCGAACGGGAGATGCCGGCAGCAGACCAGGCGCCGCGCAAACGGGCGGCACGCAAGCCTTTGCCTGAGCATCTGCCGCGTGATGAACAGCGCTACCTGCCTCCCGATGAAGCCTGCCCGTCCTGCGGCGGCAAGCTGCATCAACTGGGCGAGGACGTGGCCGAGCAACTCGAGTTCGTGCCGGCCAGCTTCCGCGTGATACGTCACGTGCGCCCGAAACTGGCCTGCGGCTGCTGCGACGCCATCGTGCAGGCGCCTGCCCCAAGCCGGCCGATTGCGCGCGGTATCGCCGGTCCCGGCCTGCTGGCGCATGTGCTGGTTGCCAAGTTCGCGGATCACCTGCCGTTGTATCGGCAGTCGGTGATCTACGCCCGCGAAGGTGTCGAGCTGGACCGGGCCCTGCTGGCCAGCTGGGTCGGCGCTGCCAGCGCGCTGCTGCGCCCGCTGGTCGATGCCATCCGTAAACACGTACTGGCTGGCACTAAATTGCATGCCGATGACACGCCGGTACCAGTGCTCGCGCCTGGCAACGGCAAAACCAAAACCGGGCGCCTGTGGACCTATGTGCGTGATGATCGGCCAGCTGGCGACAACACGCCGCCGGCGGTGTGGTTCGCCTACTCGCCGGATCGCAAGGGCATCCACCCGCAAAGCCACTTGGCCCAGTTCAAGGGCGTGTTGCAAGCCGATGCCTACGCCGGCTTCAACGCGCTGTACGAAAACGGCGATATCCACGAGGCAGCCTGCTGGGCGCACGCGCGGCGCAAGTTCCACGACCTGCATGCAGCACGGCCATCGCCGCTGACAACCGAAGCGCTGCGGCGCATCGCCGAGCTGTATCTGATCGAAGCCGAAATCCGTGGCAAACCGCCGGACCAGCGCAAGTCAGTGCGGCAGACAGAAGCATGCCCCTTGCTCGATGACCTGGAGCGCTGGCTGCGCACGTCTCTGGAAAAGCTGTCCCGCAAGTCGGACACGGCGGCGGCCATCCTGTATGCGCTGAACCTGTGGCCGGCGCTGACGCGCTACTGCGACAACGGCGCCATCGAGATCGATAACTCGGCCGCCGAACGGGCGTTGCGCGGTATCGCCATCGGCCGGCGCAACTACCTGTTCGCCGGCGCCGACAGCGGTGGCGAACGGGCGGCCGCGATCTACTCTCTGATCGGCACCGCCAAGCTCAACGGTGTTGACCCCGAGGCTTGGCTGCGCCATGTACTGGCAAATATCGCAGAGCATCCGGTCAACCGGGTTGGCGACTTCCTGCCCTGGAACTGTGCCGCACAGCTCCCCTCAGCCTAAACAACACGCCGCTTCCCAGCGGTGTGATGCCATCATCTAGCAAATCAACA
>NZ_JAFCWA010000034.1:0-1404 GCF_049897325.1 Janthinobacterium sp. DSP2-3-3
TTCACGAAGCAATCGGAAGTGGTTCCAAGAAAAGCCTCTAAGCTTCAGTCATACGAGACCGTACCGCAAACCGACACAGGTGGGCGAGATGAGTATTCTAAGGCGCTTGAGAGAACTCGGGAGAAGGAACTCGGCAAATTGGTACCGTAACTTCGGGAAAAGGTACGCCCCGGTAGCTTGAATGGTTTACTCCATGAGGGTGAAAGGGTTGCAATAAACTGGTGGCTGCGACTGTTTAATAAAAACACAGCACTCTGCAAACACGAAAGTGGACGTATAGGGTGTGACGCCTGCCCGGTGCTGGAAGATTAAATGATGGGGTGCAAGCTCTTGATTGAAGTCCCAGTAAACGGCGGCCGTAACTATAACGGTCCTAAGGTAGCGAAATTCCTTGTCGGGTAAGTTCCGACCTGCACGAATGGCGTAACGATGGCCACACTGTCTCCTCCCGAGACTCAGCGAAGTTGAAATGTTTGTGATGATGCAATCTACCCGCGGCTAGACGGAAAGACCCCATGAACCTTTACTGTAGCTTTGCATTGGACTTTGAACCAATCTGTGTAGGATAGGTGGGAGGCTTTGAAGCGGGGACGCTAGTTCTCGTGGAGCCAACCTTGAAATACCACCCTGGTTTGTTTGAGGTTCTAACCTTGGTCCGTTATCCGGATCGGGGACAGTGCATGGTAGGCAGTTTGACTGGGGCGGTCTCCTCCTAAAGTGTAACGGAGGAGTTCGAAGGTACGCTAGATACGGTCGGACATCGTGTTGATAGTGCAATGGCATAAGCGTGCTTAACTGCGAGACTGACAAGTCGAGCAGGTACGAAAGTAGGACATAGTGATCCGGTGGTTCTGTATGGAAGGGCCATCGCTCAACGGATAAAAGGTACTCTGGGGATAACAGGCTGATTCCTCCCAAGAGTTCATATCGACGGGGGAGTTTGGCACCTCGATGTCGGCTCATCACATCCTGGGGCTGTAGCCGGTCCCAAGGGTATGGCTGTTCGCCATTTAAAGTGGTACGTGAGCTGGGTTTAAAACGTCGTGAGACAGTTTGGTCCCTATCTGCCGTGGGCGTTGGAAATTTGAAGGGGGCTGCTCCTAGTACGAGAGGACCGGAGTGGACGAACCTCTGGTGTACCGGTTGTCACGCCAGTGGCATTGCCGGGTAGCTAAGTTCGGAAGAGATAACCGCTGAAAGCATCTAAGCGGGAAACTTGCCTTGAGATGAGATTTCCCAGAGCCTTGAGCTCTTTGAAGGGTCGTTCGAGACCAGGACGTTGATAGGCTGGGTGTGGAAGTGCAGTAATGCATTAAGCTAACCAGTACTAATTGCCCGTACGGCTTGTCCCTATAACCTTAGCAGGTACAGAGGATGAGAAAGTACATGTTGCGTGTTGTTGAT
>NZ_JAFCWA010000035.1:0-1347 GCF_049897325.1 Janthinobacterium sp. DSP2-3-3
AAAAAAGGTTCTTCGCGTTTGGTGGGGGAAGATGGACTTGACGTTTTTGCTGGAAGGGGGTGGCAGCGAGGGTTTTGAATTGGTAAATTGATGTCGCCAAACAAAACAATTACCTTACCACTCTCGCCGCCATGTTCAATGTTATGTCGTCCCTTCCATTTTGGGAAGGGTATCTTGTCGATTCCGTCGTCGAACAAGACGATGATTCGCTGCTCATCGTTCTCAATGCCTGTCCGAATGCCGATACACTTTGCGGTAGTTGTCGCCAGCCCTGTGCGCTGGTTCATGAACGGCGCTGGCGACGCATCCGGGACCGGGATATTTTGGACCGGCGGGTTTGGCTGAGGGTGCCAATCCGACGCCTGGACTGCCACCACTGCGATGCTCGCGTCACCGAGCATATCGCTTGGCTGGACCGGCGATCGCGCATGACCCACCGTGTCCGCATCTGGGTCGAGGCGTTGGTACAGCTGCTGCCGATCAAGCACGTTTCCCAATTGACAGGCCTGCACTGGCACACGATCAAGGCCATTGACCAACAGCGGTTAGAACACCTGCACGGCCAGTTCGCGGCCAGCGACGTGCGGCGCCTCGTCATGGATGAATTCGCCTTGCACAAAGGCCATCGCTATGCCACGGTCGTTCTCGATGCTCAACGCATGCGCGTGCTCTGGGTTGGCGAAGGCAATAGCCGGGCGGCCATCCGTCCATTTTTCGAGGCGTTAGGCGCAGAAGGCTGCGCCCAAATCGAGGCCGTGGCGATGGATATGAACACGGCAATGGATCTCGAAGTGCGTGCGCAATGCCTCAACGCTGAAGTCGTCTACGACCTTTTTCACGTCGTTGCGCGCTTTGGCCGTGAGGTAGTCGACCGGGTGCGCGTTGACCAAGCCAACGCGCTGCGCGACGCCCCTAAAGAGCGCCAAGTCATCAAGCGTAGCCGTTGGCTGCTGCTGCGCAATCGCGATAACCTTGATGATGAACATGCTATCAAACTTAACGAACTGCTCGCGGCCAACGCCCCTCTGTCTACAGTCTATTTGCTCAAAACCGAACTCAAGGAAATATGGTTCGCGCCATCCGTTCGCGAGGGTGCGCACCGATGGAAACGGTGGATGCGCCTCGCCCTCGAGAGCGAGATCGCATCGGTGATCCAGTTTGCAAAGCGGCTACGAAAATACGTCCGAGGCATTCTCGCTTCCTCCATCTACCCCATGAACTCGTCCATCCTCGAGGGTGTCAACAACCGCATCAAAGTTATCAAGCGGATGGCTTACGGTTTCCGGGACTCGGCATACTTCTTCCTTAAAATCAAGGATGCGTTCCCCGGCAAAGTGCGATGAACCA
>NZ_JAFCWA010000036.1:0-1318 GCF_049897325.1 Janthinobacterium sp. DSP2-3-3
GGTTAACCTTGCCACTGAATGTAAGTCGCTGACCCATTATACAAAAGGTACGCAGTCACGGAACAAGTCCGCTCCTACTGTTTGTATGCACACGGTTTCAGGATCTATTTCACTCCCCTTCCGGGGTTCTTTTCGCCTTTCCCTCACGGTACTGGTTCACTATCGGTCGATTACGAGTATTTAGCCTTGGAGGATGGTCCCCCCATATTCAGACAGGATGTCACGTGTCCCGCCCTACTTGTCGTACGCTTAGTATCACCGGTCTGATTTCGAATACGGGACTATCACCCGCTACGGTTCCTATTTCCAGAGGATTCTTCTATCAGTCCGACTATCACGTACAGGCTCTTCCCATTTCGCTCGCCGCTACTTTGGGAATCTCGGTTGATTTCTTTTCCTGCAGCTACTTAGATGTTTCAGTTCGCCGCGTTCGCCTTGCAACCCTATGTATTCAGGTTGCAATACCCTAAAAGGGTGGGTTGCCCCATTCGGAAATCTGCGGATCAAAGTGTGTTTGCTCACTCCCCGCAGCTTATCGCAAGCTACTACGTCCTTCATCGCCTGTAATCGCCAAGGCATCCACCATGTGCACTTATTCGCTTGTCCCTATAACGTTAGCCTCTCATCATTTGCATAATGAAAGAGCGCTACAGGGATAAGAAAGTACAACGTTGTTGCTTGTTTGTTGATACATACAATCATTACCCATCGATTCACCTTTTACGGCAAACCAATCAATAAATAATCTTTACTTCTTCCAGATTGTTAAAGAACATACAGCACTTGATCTCGAAAAGACCAAACCTAAATCCCGGCACACTATCTGCACTGATTTACGTTTGAACTTTTGGTGGAGGATGACGGGATCGAACCGACGACCCCCTGCTTGCAAAGCAGGTGCTCTCCCAGCTGAGCTAATCCCCCTAGGGTATTTCCAGACTACAGAAACTGGTAGGGCTGGTTGGACTCGAACCAACGACCCCCGCGTTATCAACACGGTGCTCTAACCAGCTGAGCTACAGCCCCAAATGCTGTTCTTTATATTAACAGCCGATAAGTGTGAACATTTGATGCGTGAACCAGTTACCCAGTTCGTGCAAACTCTAGAAAGGAGGTGATCCAGCCGCACCTTCCGATACGGCTACCTTGTTACGACTTCACCCCAGTCACGAATCCTACCGTGGTAAGCGCCCTCCTTGCGGTTAAGCTACCTACTTCTGGTAAAACCCGCTCCCATGGTGTGACGGGCGGTGTGTACAAGACCCGGGAACGTATTCACCGCGACATGCTGATCCGCGATTACTAGCGATTCCAACTT
>NZ_JAFCWA010000037.1:0-1166 GCF_049897325.1 Janthinobacterium sp. DSP2-3-3
GCTTTTAAGCGTTTGGTAGCGATGCCGACCTTGGTCGACTTTTCATTTTTCAGCAAGTTCAGGGCGATTCGGCGCAAGATGGCAAAGTTTTGTGCTCCTTCACCGACCCGGATGCGGCAATCGTCCTCACGGAACGCGACATCGAGCACCCAGTGCATGCTATTTTCGATACCCCAGTGGGCCCGGATGGTGTGCGCGAGATGAGCTGCTTTCGCCGGGAGACTGCTGAGGTAATAGCGCCGCTCGACACTGGCGGTACCGGTGCTGTTTCTGCCGATGATTTCGCGCGTTGATTCAATCATGATCAGGCTTTGCACGCCGGCCCAGTACTGGTTTTGCTGGTCTAGCCAAGTAACATCGTTAGTCACCAGGCAGCGTCGGGTTTCAATGCGCCCGTGGTCTTTTTCAGTGTGATTGTGGTCCCAGAACGGACGCTCTAACGTGCCTGCCTCGGCGGCATCGAACCACAGCTTGACCGCTTCGGCCAGACCGGGTTGGTTGTCCTTCACACCCAGCACATAGTCTGCGCCGCTGGCGATGATCTTGGCCGCGATGTCGTGCTGACATCCCATCGCGTCGATAGTGATGATGGCCCCTTTGATGTCCAGCGTCGCCAGCAATTCCGGGATCGCGGCGATCTCATTGCTCTTGTCGGCAGTCCTGACCTGTCCCAGCGTCAAGCCGCTGGCGCTGCTCCATGCCGACACCAGGTGAATCGCACTGTGTTTGCCATCGTGCGAGCCGCGCACGCACTTGCCGTCGATGGCAATGTGTTGCCCTGGAAGCGCCGGACATATCGCCCCCATCCATCTGACGAAACAAGTCTCGAATTGCGTTGCATCAAGCAGCGAAAATACCCGCCCGAAGGTGTCGTGCGAGGCGATGCCGTTGGCAAACGGCAGCTGTTGGCGCAGCCAATCGAGCTTCGTTTCACTCCACTCGACAACTGCCGTCCAACTCTCTGCGCCACTGATGACGGCGCAAATCGCCGCCAACAGCAACTCGTCGAGTCGATAGGCGCATTGCCGCGCACGCGGGTCGTTCAAGTCATCGAATGCTGCCACCAACGAGATCGGTTCGTTTGCCATTTGCGCGTCCAAATATTGAAAGTAAACGCCTTTCTTGGCAGGTTTACAAGCAATATTTTTGCCCTACGGCCAAACCGA
>NZ_JAFCWA010000038.1:0-1035 GCF_049897325.1 Janthinobacterium sp. DSP2-3-3
CGAGTTCTCTCAAGCGCCTTAGAATACTCATCTCGCCCACCTGTGTCGGTTTGCGGTACGGTCTCGTATGACTGAAGCTTAGAGGCTTTTCTTGGAACCACTTCCGATTGCTTCGTGAACAAGTTCACTCGTCCCATCCCCTTGAATTGCGCGCCCGGATTTGCCTAAGCGCCTTCTATGAGACAGAAACCAACTATTCCAACAGTTGGACAACCTTCCGCGATCCGTCCCCCCATCGCATCATACGACGGTGCAGGAATATTAACCTGCTTCCCATCAGCTACGCATCTCTGCCTCGCCTTAGGGGCCGACTCACCCTGCTCCGATGAACGTTGAACAGGAAACCTTGGGCTTACGGCGTGGAGGCTTTTCACCCCCATTATCGCTACTCATGTCAGCATTCGCACTTCTGATACCTCCAGCATCCTTTACAAGACACCTTCGCAGGCTTACAGAACGCTCTCCTACCATATATCCTAAGATATATCCGCAGCTTCGGTGACTGGCTTAGCCCCGTTACATCTTCCGCGCAGGACGACTCGATCAGTGAGCTATTACGCTTTCTTTAAATGATGGCTGCTTCTAAGCCAACATCCTGACTGTTTTAGCCTTCCCACTTCGTTTTCCACTTAGCCAATCTTTGGGACCTTAGCTGGCGGTCTGGGTTGTTTCCCTCTTGACGCCGGACGTTAGCACCCGACGTCTGTCTCCCAAGCTCGCACTCATCGGTATTCGGAGTTTGCAATGGTTTGGTAAGTCGCAATGACCCCCTAGCCATAACAGTGCTCTACCCCCGATGGTGATACTTGAGGCACTACCTAAATAGTTTTCGGAGAGAACCAGCTATTTCCAAGTTTGTTTAGCCTTTCACCCCTACCCACAGCTCATCCCCTAATTTTTCAACATTAGTGGGTTCGGACCTCCAGGGCGTGTTACCGCACCTTCATCCTGGCCATGAGTAGATCACTTGGTTTCGGGTCTACACCCAGCGACTGATCGCCCTATTCGGACTCGATTTCTCTACGGCTTCCCTAT
>NZ_JAFCWA010000039.1:0-825 GCF_049897325.1 Janthinobacterium sp. DSP2-3-3
CCAGTTCGCAAGTAAAGACGTCCTTGATGCCGGCCAGGTAGAGCCAGCCCTCGCCCGTGGCCACATAGGTGATATCGGTCACCCAGGCTTCATTGGGCCGGGTCGGGGAGAAGGTCTGGTTCAGCAAATTCTCGGCCACCGGCAGGTCATGGTTCGAGTTGGTGGTAGCCTTGAATTTGCGCTTTTGCTTGCAGCGCAAGGCGAGTTCCCGACGCAGCCGAACGATGCGGTCTCGGCCCGCCGGAAAGCCTTGCGCCGTCAATTCCGGCTGCATGCGCAGCGGCCCATACGTCTGTCGGCTCTGCGCGTGCACTGCCTCGATAGCGACCTTCAGGCGTACATCGTCCTGCGCACGCTGTGAACGCTTGCCGCTTGCCCAGGCATAGAAACCACTGCGCGACACATCAAAAACACGGCACAGGACGGTGACGGGATAGTCTGGTCGCATCGTTTTTATGACCGCGTACTTGGCAGCGACTCCCGCGCAAAGTACGCTGCCGCTTTTTTTACAATATCGCGCTCCATGCGGGTTTCTGCGAGTTCTTTGCGAAGCTTTGTTACCTCGGCCTCAAGTTCGGGCACAGAACGGCTGCCAGGGGCCACTTTGGGCGACGTGCCGCGCCTCGCCGCTGCCACCCAATTAGCCAGCGTTCCCTTGGGAATGGTCAGGCGTCGCGCCGCATCTTCCAGCGTCAGTCCCTGTGTCAAGACCAGCTTTACTGCTTCTTCTCGAAGCTCTGGCGTGTATGTTGTTGAGCGTTTCATATGTTCTCCAGTTGGTGAAGTTTGCCAAACAAGAGTGTCCGAAAAAGTCAGGGTACCTCA
>NZ_JAFCWA010000040.1:0-790 GCF_049897325.1 Janthinobacterium sp. DSP2-3-3
TCCAGGCGCATGGCGTCGCGCATGTCGGTGAGCAGGATGTCGGGAAACCAGCCGTCGTTCTCGATGACGCCAGGGACAACCGCTGGCGGCGCGGGCGTGGTGCCGGGAGGGATGGACGGGGGCAGGGCCATGAAGGACATACGGGGCGCTTTCAAAATGGGGCGGTGGACGGGGTTCATCAGGTCAAAGGGTTGGCCAGAATCCCCCCGTGCCGCCGTGCTGCGGGGGATGCTCTTTACGTGGAACCGGCCGCGCGCTTGAGGCGCCGTTCCAGCCGGTCCATATCTTTCTTGACGCCGCACGACTCCGACAGGGCGCGGGCGCGTTTCAGCTGGGCCATGGCCGTTTCCGCTTGTGCTACCAGCGCCGGGGCGATGTCCGTTTCGTCGGCCAGGTCCAGCACGGCGATCATGGCCAAGCCGATGGCCTTGTGCAGCTTGGCGCGCGCTTGGTCGGGCGCGTCGCTGGCGGCCGTCAGCTGCTCGACGGTGCCCAGCACCTGGGCCGCGTGCTGCGGATCGCTGGCCAGCTTGCCGTGTAAATAGCCTTCGGCAAATTCGTCCAGCATCAGGGTGGCGATGTCGCGGCTGTAGGTTTCGGGCAAGGTGAACTTGTGCGCCAGCGCATATTCGGCCATGACCAGGGCGCGCGCATACTCGGCCGTGTCGATGTGCCATACCAGCAGCGTGGCGAACACGTCATCCTGGGCGCCCTTGCCGCCGGCCAGCACGCCGTCGATCCACTGCGCGTAATCCGGCAGCAAGGTGGCCTTGACCTCGATCTTGCGTTC
>NZ_JAFCWA010000041.1:0-664 GCF_049897325.1 Janthinobacterium sp. DSP2-3-3
ATCCTATTTCATTATTTCTTGTGAACATTTGATATTTTAAGTTTTACAGTGATCCGAAGATCACTGCTGCACTTACATCAAATGCCCACACTTATCGACTGTTAATTGTTAAAGAACGGCATTCGGTACTGCTTATTTACTACTCTCGCGCTATCGACAAAGCGTTGTGTTTGTCAGCTGCGAAGAAGAAAGAGTATGAAGCATTTCGCTACATCCGTCAACCTTCTTTTTACTACCCTCACCGTTTCCAGTGATCCCGTTGTTTCGCAAACTGCAGCATCTCATTGGGGAGGCGAACTATAGCAAAGCTATACGCAGTCAGCAAGGTTTATTCTAAGAAAGTGTGAAATTTAATTACTCGATGCCATATCACCATCAAATTGACCAGGTAATACATGCGGAACGCCCTGGTGCCCGTTGAGGCTGACATATTAACCAGCTGATTCGCAGACAGCTGCACCAGCTCGGCGCTGGCCAGGTCACTGCAGGGGCATCGATAAGGAAGTTAATACCGGTTTACCAATAATCTCTGGAGAATAAACCGCCAGACGAAAAAAAACCCCACCATTGCTGGCGGGGTTTTTCTCTACTACGAATAACAAGCCTGACGATAACCTACTTTCACACTGGTTGCAGCACTATCATCGGCGCAAAGTTGTTTCAC
>NZ_JAFCWA010000042.1:0-589 GCF_049897325.1 Janthinobacterium sp. DSP2-3-3
TCCTCCGGGTCCAGCGGGCGCTGGCCAACGAAGACACCGATTACGTTTTTCTGCTGCGGCCTGGTGGCCAGTACATTGATCGCAATCGTATTCGAGATACCGCCGTGGTGAGCAATCGCTAAATCGACCAGGATGTCGCCCTGTAGTGGCTCAAAATTCAACTCGACCAGACCGTCATGGCTTCCTGTAAATGGCCCGTAATTGGCCCCAACTCCGCCAGCGTAGAAATCGTAGGCACCATAGCCGCCCGCTGACTCCACCCCATTGCCGTTACGGCTACCCGCCACAATGGCCGCCTTTGTACCACCATCCACTGCGACTTTAAGTCCAATGTAACTGTCACTGGTGATCTGGGCACCGTATCCGGTCACGCTTCTGGCGAACAGGGCCCACGAGCTGGTGCTTTGCGCATATACGCCAAATCCAGAGGTGGATTGGCCTGATAATGCGGTGCCGCTGTTGCTAAACGCTCGAATTCCCTCCCTCGGATTCAGCGAGGTGTATGAGCCAACCGAAAGAATTGCCGGGCCAACCATACCCATCGTTACCAGCGGCTCAACTCCGTTGCCCCCCACATCGCCATACAAAA
>NZ_JAFCWA010000043.1:0-556 GCF_049897325.1 Janthinobacterium sp. DSP2-3-3
AGCTAATATCTTTTGCTAATGACGGTACCTGAAGAATAAGCACCGGCTAACTACGTGCCAGCAGCCGCGGTAATACGTAGGGTGCAAGCGTTAATCGGAATTACTGGGCGTAAAGCGTGCGCAGGCGGTTTTGTAAGTCTGATGTGAAATCCCCGGGCTCAACCTGGGAATTGCATTGGAGACTGCAAGGCTAGAATCTGGCAGAGGGGGGTAGAATTCCACGTGTAGCAGTGAAATGCGTAGATATGTGGAGGAACACCGATGGCGAAGGCAGCCCCCTGGGTCAAGATTGACGCTCATGCACGAAAGCGTGGGGAGCAAACAGGATTAGATACCCTGGTAGTCCACGCCCTAAACGATGTCTACTAGTTGTCGGGTCTTAATTGACTTGGTAACGCAGCTAACGCGTGAAGTAGACCGCCTGGGGAGTACGGTCGCAAGATTAAAACTCAAAGGAATTGACGGGGACCCGCACAAGCGGTGGATGATGTGGATTAATTCGATGCAACGCGAAAAACCTTACCTACCCTTGACATGGCTGGAATCCTTGAGAGAT
>NZ_JAFCWA010000044.1:0-547 GCF_049897325.1 Janthinobacterium sp. DSP2-3-3
GCCATGGCCTTGACGCCATTGAAACCGATGACGATGCGGTCGAGCGCCTGGCGCGTCAAGATGGCATTGGCCACGCGCGATTGAAAATCGGGGAACTTGGCCCAGGCGTCCAGCTTGGCATAGTTCAAATGCGTGTCGAAGTTGGTTTGCTCGCAGCGGTACTTGGTGCCGTCCAGGGTGGACAGGTCGCGCGTCTTGCGTTCCTTGTCCTTGGTGTTGGTGCGGCCGGCAATCGGGCCGGACACGCCCAGGCCCAGCTTTTCACCTTCCTGCTCGCCCACGCCGATGACGTTCACTTTCGACAGGAACTCGCTCGATTCCTGCATCTTGTTTTCCAGCTTTTGCTGCACGCTGGGCGTGACGCTGAAGGTCTTGGCCACGTTGTCCGTGTCGTTCAATTGGCCCAGGCGGGTTTCATATTGGCCAAAGACCTGGCGCGTTTGCTTTTTCATAAATCAGTGCTCCGTTGTTGAATGGGGTATTGGTGGATGGCGCGCGCGCTTAAAACTCGGTCTGCACGGCGCCGTCGTTGCCGGTGGCGGCCGGG
>NZ_JAFCWA010000045.1:0-517 GCF_049897325.1 Janthinobacterium sp. DSP2-3-3
TGTCGCTGGCGCTGTTCAGTACCAGCGTCGTTGGCGCGGCAGCGGTGGCGTTATCGATGGTGATGGCCAGTGCGCTGGAGGCGGCGCTGGCATTGCCGGCGCCGTCCACCGCCCTGGCGGTCAGGGAGTGGGTGCCGCTACCCAGGGTGCTGCTGGTAATGCTCCATACGCCGCCGGTGGCGATTGTCGTGCCCAGCACGGTGACGCCGTCGGTATCGTACAGGGTGACGGTGCTGCCGGCCTCGGCGCGGCCGGTGATGGTGGGCCGGCTGACATTCGTAATGCCGTCGCTGTTCGAGGCGCCGCTGTCGCTGGCGGCCGACAACACGGGGGCGGGCGGCGCGGCCGGTGCGCCGCTGTCGATGCTGAGGGACAGGGGGCTGGATGCGGCGCTGCTGTTGCCGGCGGCGTCCACCGCCTTGGCGCTCAAGGTGTGGACGCCATCGCCCAGCGCACTGCTGGTGATGCTCCACGCGCCGCCGGTAGCGACGGCGGTGCCCAGCACGGTGACGCCGTC